>CADEDU010000076.1 GCA_902826155.1 uncultured beta proteobacterium | reverse complement strand
TACATGATCAGAAACAGCACCACCGAGCGCAGATCCTTCTTGGTGTTGAGCTCCTCCAGCTCCAGCACGGTGAACGGGTTGTCGAAGCGCACATTCGCCGGGCCGGCGAAGTACGCGCCGTACGGACCCTGGCGGGTGTAGTTGAACAACAGCGTGGCCAGATCGGCGATGCGCTGATCGAACGGATCCTCGGCATTGATGCGACCGGTGCGGCACAAGGTCCACAGATCGGTGATTTCGGCGTGCTCGCCTTTCTCCTCCCAGACCCGCGTCACCGCTTGGGCAATCAGTGCGTAGGTGAAGTTGTCCAGATCGCGCTTGGGCGAGGCCATCTGTGCGATCAGCGGCTGGATCAGTTCCATCTCCTCGCGGATGTCCTGCACCAGGGAGAACGGATTGAGCGACAGCGCCGGGGCCCGATCGTCGGTCGCCGAGCGAAACTCGATGAAATCGCCGCCCAAGTGCTCGGCCAGGTTCTGGTAGCTGCGGCCGATATCGATGATCCAGACCTTGGCGCCGATGCCGAAGTAGGAGGCGACGATGTCGTTGCACAGCACCGACTTGCCCGAACCCGAGGCGCCCGCCACCGCGACGTTGTAATTGCCGGCCTTGTTGTCGAAGAAATCGAACGTGGCCAATTGGCCGCGCCGCCCGGCCAGGACCAGCGCCGGGGTGCGCGTGCCGCTCCACTCGGCCAGCAGCGGTGCCAAATGCACCACGTTGTCGGAGGTCTTCGGGCTGACCAGCTTGAAGCTCGCCAGGTCACGATGCAGCGCCTTGGACAAGGTCATCGGCAAGCAGGCCAGCAATGCAGGCAGCTGCACCCGCTCGAGCAACGACAAGTCGAACCCCTTGGTCGCCCACACCGCCTTGGCCAGCTGCTCTTCGCGCGCGATGGTCTCGTGCGTGGCGAACAGCGCCACATGGTGATAGACATCGGGCAAGGTGCCGCCGCGATCCACCGCGGCCAGTGCGATGTCCCAGTCCAGTTTCTGATGCGCGAACTGCGGCATGTAGGGCGCCATGCGCGAGGCGGCGTTCTGCGTGGCGCGCGCCTGCTTCAGGTGGGTGAGATTGCGCACCGCGTCGCGGTTCTTGAAGAACACGCCCATGGTGATCATGAACGGGCAGGCGTACTGCAGCGCGGCCTGATGCAGATCGCCGATCAGCGTGCCCATGTTCCACAGCGCGAAGCGGCGCGGGTAGCCCTTGACGGTATAGAGCCGGGTGGTCACATGGGTGGCGAGCCCGCTCTTCCAGGTGACCATCCGATCGGCGCGCAAAGACAAGTGGGTGTCGCGATCGATCAGCTGATCGCGGATGGCGCGCAGCGGGTCGTACGCCAACGGCACGGTCTCATCGAACAGGCGCTGCGGGTTCAGCAGCATCGCGCACCAGTTCAGCAGATCGTCGGGCCCCCATTCCCGGCTCGGGAATCCGGCGCTCTTCAACGTGCCCTGCATGCCGATGCGCAGCATGCGCAGCGTTTCGACGTGTCGCAGATTCTCGGGGTGGCCCGGCAGCGTCACGCTCAGCACCAAGCGATAGTCGCGCAGCAGCGAGCCCACCTGCGGCGACAACGGCCGGCGTGCGGCGGCCTGCAACGCGGCGATGCGCCGACGCGCGGTGGTACGGAACACGTTGGCGTTACGGCGCTCATCGGCGCCGCGCACGGCAAGGTCCGGTGCGTCGTGCGAACGGCGATCCGCGCCAGGCGCGGCGGGATCGGGACGGGAGAGTGCAGCATCGGGACGGCGCAGCGCGGCATCAGGACGACGGAGAGCGCCGTAGGCCCGCACGATGCGGCCGATGTGGGGGCTGGCGAACAGGCTGAGCTGCAACGCGCAGTCCTCCGGGGTGCCGGCGTACAACGCCGACAGGATCTGCGCCATCTCCTCGTCGGCGCCGGTTTGCGGAATCAACTCCAACACGAAGCCGATCGCGTCGCTGTTGACGAAGCACGCGGCGGTCGGCTCGTACACCAGATAGGGCAGCCAGCTGGCGAACTGCTCGGCGCGATAGGTGTGAGGGTCGACGCTGGCGCCAGCGGTGGCTGCACCGCCGGGCATGAAGGTATGGAGTCGGTGCCACATGGCGTTACTCGTCGCGCTGCTCGACGATGCCCAGCGATGGGGCCACGCGCGGGGTCAGTGGCGGGGGCAGCGACGGGTTCGCCGGCAGGTCCGCGCGTGGACCACGAGGCGGCAGTACGCCCGGCATCACCACCGGCGGCGTCCGCTCTGCAGCGGGAGCGGCAGGCACGGGATCGGTCTCCGCATCGGCTGGCGCACCGGCCAGGCGTGGCGCCGGCGCATCGTTGCGAATCGCCGCGCGCGTGTGCTCGATCAGCCAGCGCCCGGGGTCGACCGCCATGTACACGTAGGACTGATCGTGCAGATCGTTGTCCGCATCCACCCACGGAAAAATCAGCACCCGCAACTGCTTGGGCATCGAGCGAATCGCCTGCCCGGCACCGGGCACAACGCGACGCGGCAGCTCGAGCGCTGCGGGTGCATGCAGCGTCGTATTGAGTTGCAGGGGGTGCGGGGGGCGCAGGGGGCGCGGCAGGTCCTCGGTAGATTGCGCCGCCGCCATCGCGTTGGATTCGGCGCGCGGTGCAACGTTGGTTTGCGGCAAGGTGCCGGCAATCGAATTGGCGTACACGCCGGAGGTCGAACTGCACGGCACGCCCTTGGGGGCGGTGCAGTTGAAGCGGCTGCTGGCATTGTCCAGACCGGTGACCGAGCAACCGTTCATCACACTGAGCCCGCTCAGCACCACCCAGCGCCACCATCGCGCCATGTGCGTCCGGGTATCTGGTTCGATCGATCGCATCAGGATGCCTCCGCCAAAAACCGTTGCAGTTGTTCGAGCGACGGTGCGCCGCGCAACGACACCCCGTGCATATTGATCAGCGTTGGGACCGCGCCGATGCCTTGGGCTTCGGCGAAGCGCTTGATCGCTACTGCGGGCGTGTCGCAAGCCGCAGCCGCTTGCGCCGGAGCGGCCGGCGCCGTGCGCATCAGCTCGGTCCATGCGCGCTCCGGGTCCGCGGCGCACCACACCGCTTGGGCCAGCACTTCGCTTCGCGGCCCGAGCATCGGCACGATGAAGGTGTAGACGGTGATGTCGGACAACTGCTCGAGCGTGGCAGCCAGCGCACGGCAATGCGGACATTGCGGATCGGCGAATACCGCCAGACGTCGCGCACCGCTGCCGTGCCGATGCACCAGCGCGTGCCGCAGTGGCAACGCGTCCCAGGCGATGCGCGCGGCCGCCGGCTGCGATTGCGCGGTGAGATCGGTCTGGGTATGCAGATCGAACAGGTGCCCGAACAGGACGTAGCGCGCCTGGGCATCGGTGTAGAACACGTTGCGCCCGGCGCGGATTTGGAACAGCCCGGCGAGTGGCGTCGCGCGAATCTCATCGATGGGGGTCGCCGGATACTGCCGCGCCAAGGCGGCGCGCACGTCATCGGTCGTCGCGCCGTTTGGCGGTTGCGAAGCGGTGACCACCTCGGCGAGCACCGGTGCGGTACCGACCAGGGCAGCCACGCACAGCAGTGCGGCGCAGCGCCGGCGTAACGTTGCACGGACCGTCATGGCGCGTGCTCGGCGGCCAGGCGCGACGCCATCGCGCGATTGCGTTCGCCCAGTGCACTGCCCGCCTCCGCGTGCTCATCCAGAGCGGCGTAGAACTCGCCCAGATTCACGCCGCGCGACAGTGCGATCTCCACAGTGCGACCGGCACCGACTTCGATGGTGGGCAGCATCTGTTCGGCCAGGTTGATGTAGAACTGACTCAGCCGATCCGCCGCACGCTGCACGCCACTGCCTACGCCGGCGCGCGCCAGATCCTCGGCGCCGATCACGGTGCTGGTGGCCCCCAACGGTGATACCGAGACGGTATTGGCCTGGGCACGCATCGCCGAGCCCACCCCGGACAGGATGCCGGCGATCAACGCATTGCGCATCGCCGCCCCTTGCTTGGAGATGACCTGGCCGCGCAACCCGGCGGCACCGTCTTCTCCAATCACCCAGCCACGCAGCGTGACTTCGATCGCGGTGCCGTTGCGCGCGATACAGGACAGGGTCTCGGTGCGAATGCGCGCGCGTTCAGAGGCGAGATCACCGAATCCGGAGCCGACCACGAAGCAGCCCTTGACCTGGCCGCGGTACTCATTGGGCAGCACCGACTCGTCGGTGATGCGCAACAGCACCGGATACGGATCGTTTTGCCCGCGCTGGCCTGTAGGCGCATCCAAGCCGGAGAGCAAGGTGACCCGCATGAAGGTACCGGCCGGCATCCAGCCCTTGCCGCCGAGGATGCGCGGTGTGCCGACCACGGTGGGCCGGCTGATGCGCGCGCTCTGCGCCGCTTCGGTGCGATCGATCGAAGCGCCCGCGTCGTGCGCGTTCGCAGACCGCCGATCGTCGAACTCGGTCGTCTCGTAGCCGCGCGCTGCCTTGGCCGCGCCAGCCGATGCAGCCGGTGGTTTGACGACGGCGACCGCCGTCGCGGCTGGCGCAGGCGGAATCGGTGGCGCCAGCGCGTTGCGGGCCACGCCCCCGGCAGGCACCGCCGGGGGCAGGCCGGGCGGGAAGCCCGGCGGCAGCGACGTGGGGCCACCGACCACGGCACTGGCACTCGTTCCGCGTTTGAGCGCCTCGGACTGCTCGCGCTCGAGACGCTCGACACGTTGCTTGAGTTCGCGGTTCTCGCGTTCGTAAGCCGCGATGCGCGCGCCCTCGGTGGCGACCCAGGCGTCATGTGCTTGGACCGAGGCACCGGGCAGCACGCTTCTTTCCGTGGCCTTGGCACCGCGTGCAAGCGGTGCGGGGTGATTGAGCAGCATGCCACCGAAGGCGAGCACGAGGATGCCGATCACCAGCAGTGCCAGCCACAGCATCTGTCGGCGACGCGTGGTGCGCGCGTCCTGGAGCGGTCCGGTGGCCGTGCTGGCGAGTGTGGCATCGCCAGCCAGCGCCGCACCCGAGGCATCCGCCGGCGTACTGGGCTCGCGCGTATCCGCTGTGTGCACGGTCGTGGCGCGGCTCACGGTGCACTCTCCGGCCCGCGTACCCGATACGCCGCGGTCGATTCGCCCGGGGCGAGGTGATGACGTTCGATCGCCACCGCCGCAATGCCGCGGCTGTAGAGCTCCTGTTCGTCGAGTTGCACCGCGCTCAGGCTGGCGTTGGTGAGCACCCAGTGCTCGACCTGATAGCTGCCCGCGATCAGCGTGCGTCGATGCAGCACGGCCAACTCCGACCACAGCCGGATCGGCTGATTGACGTGCTTGACTTGCACATCGGTGCCGGGCCGTTCGGCCGCTGCCGCCAGCACCAGGCGCTTCACCTCGCGCACATGCTGGGTCGTGCCCGGTACCGGCCGCGTGGCACTCGGCTGCGTCGAAGCTTGGGCGGGTGGCTCGCGCAGCACGATGGTGCGTGCCGGTCGATCGCCTGGCACCAGCACCAGTGGGAAGGCGATGCGCTCGGTCGTCACGAACACGGTGATCGAAGCCGGCGCACCGGGCTGCACCGTGAGGATCGCCTCACCGCGGGTGCGATCGGGTTCGACCCGCAGGTGTGCGGCCTCGGCACGTACCGCGCGCAACCGCCCCTGCTCCACGCGCAACAATGTCGGTTGCGTCGCCGATACCTCGACCGTCGCGGTCCGCCCTTCGATGACATGGACCAGCTCCATCGCCCCAGCCGCGGCACTGGCCGCACCGAACAGCACCGCGACGATGTACCGACCGAGCCGCATCGATGTCCCGGTGCTCATGGACGAAGCTCCACAGAGGGCCGCGGCTCGGCGGTCGCGGCCGACTTGGCTACGTGCTTGTCCGGATTGAACGGATCATCCAGTCGCGTCTCGCGAAACGCCGCCAGCAGCAAGCGCCCCGAACTGAGTTCGAATTGCGCCAGATAGGCCTTGCCGACGCTGCTCACCGGAGTGCGGTTGACGATGGTCTGGAGTTGGCCGTGGATGACTGCACGCCGGTTGGGTGCATCGATCTGATAGCCCATCGGCGTAAACAGTTGACTGGCGTTGTCGCGCTTGATGCGCAACGCGTTCAACCGTCCTTCACTATCGAGCGTGCCCGCCAGGCCGGGGCTCACGTACTGGCGCAGGATCCGGTTCTGGTACTCGATCGTGCCCGGTTGCACGTTCAAGATGAGCATCGACAAGTAGTGCGTCATCTGCTCGTAGTACTCCGGACTGACCCGCTCGGCCTCGACCCAGAAACTCTTCTCGATGGTGGGTGGCACCAGGATCGTGCGCACGTTGGCGTGCGATCGCGCCAGCAGCACGACGATGAACAGGTTGGCGAACACCGACACCGCCAGTAACGCGGCCAGCAACACGCCTACATTGCGCGCGGCATGGAGATCGGCCTGGAACAGACGTAGTCGCATGGCTCAGCCGATGAATTCGCGCAAGTCCGAGGGCGGACAGCGCCGCAGCGGCGATAGCGCCCGCGGCAGATTCCAATAGAACAGGTGAATCGCGTAGGCCTGGTGCTTGCCCGATTTGAACTTGGCGTAGAGCCGCGCCAACACCAGACCGAGCAACACCCCGGCCTCGACCCGCCCGAGCGCCGCGCCGCCGACCAGGCAGGCGCAGAAGATCAGCGCCACGTCGATGTCCCACAGGAACAATTTCGGCGGATCGGCCAGCCGCCGCGGAATATCGAAGCATGCTTCGTCCATGAGCCAGCTCCGCGCGGTGCGCTCAGATGGTCGCGGTGAGCATGCCGTTCAACACCTGCGGCACGATCAGCACCAGCAACGCGACGAAGATGCCGCCCAACGCCACGAGGTAGCGTTGCGCAAACGCGCCATAGCCCACGCCGATGATGAATGCGCCGATGGCGATCGAGCGTCCCAGATAGCCACCGATCCAATCGGTGAGCAACTGGAACATCGGTTGAAACTCCGCGCCGGTCGTGCCAGCCAGCGCATTGCCGGGCGCCCAGGCCAGCGCGACGAGCGCGATCGCACCCATCAGAGCGACACCACGGTGCGCTTGCTGGAGTGAGGGCGTTGCCTGCAGTGAGCGCGTTGCCATAGGAAGTCCTCCGGTCTGGTCGTGATTGGGGTGGTTCATCGGTTCAGGTGCGGCGCGCGCCAGGTGACGGTTCGGGCATCGGCGCTGAGCACCACGTTGGGAATGGTGATGATCGGTGGCAGCCCACTGGCACTGGCTCCTTGCGCATGCCAGGCGCTCTTCGGTGAGGGCTGGCCGCACTGTGCGCACAGGACGAACAGCCCAGAGCGGTCTTGGGCGATGCGCCACACCGGCGCTGGCGCAAGCACGATCACATCCGGTGGCGGGGCGGCCGGCGCGGTCGCTGTGCTGCAGCCGCAGAGTACGGCGACCAAGATCAGCGGCAATGACGCAGCGCGCGACGTCATCGTGTCGCTCCACTACGCGCGCCGGCACGCGATGCGGGTGGAACCGCGCGTGCGTGGGCTTGCAAGCGCTGATAGATCTTCCAGGCGTAGGCGGCACGCTGTGCGGCGGCCGCCGGGTCACCGCCGGCGTTGTAGGCGCCGACCGCATTCCAGGAGTAGCCGTGCTGCGCAAACGCATTGGCCAGCACCCAGGCGCCGACGTGCACGTTGATGCATGGCTCGAACAAGTCCTGTTCGCGGATGCCGTAGCGCGCCAGCAACGGCAGATGCATCGAGTTGATCTGCATCAGCCCCAGATCACGCGTGCCGTTGCGATTGGCGGTGTTGAGTGCTTTCGGGTTGAAGCCGCTTTCCTGTTCGGCGATAGCGATCAACAGTGCAGCAGGCAATGCATAGCGTGTGGCCGCATCGTGCCAGCAGAACGCATGCGCCAGACACGATACGAGGCTCGCCGGAAGTGCGAGCAAGAGCGTCGGGAGCAGCGCTGGAAGGAATGGCGAAACAACCGGCGCGATGCGCGATGAGGCGGGCCGCGCACCAGGAGACGAGCGAACATGATCGCGTCCACGCGTTGCGATACGACCCGGTGCACGTGCCGGGAGCGCATCGGCGCGCGTCCGGCGGTGAATCGAACTTTGGTGAGCACTGGTGCACATGGCAACCAGTATCACGAGGTGTCGGTGTACGCGGTGTGTCGAGCGGGAGTAGCCGTAGGGTTAGCGATCACCCGGGAAGAGGTGAGACCCGTCAACGACGATCGTCGAGCGCCGCCTGTGCGCATCCCAGCGCTCGATACGGCGCATCTCGGCGTAGAAGTCGCGCGCCAACGGGTCCTTGATCGGCAGCAGCGCATGAAAATTCGAGCAGCGCGATTATCGTGACAGCGTCACGATAATCGCCTCATCGGGGAACGCATGGGCAAACTGGATCATGCGGGTGATTTCGGCGTAGCTGAAACCGCGACCATAGTCGGCCGTCAATTCTCATGACACGGTTACGAGAATCTGTTTGCCATACGCGGTCCTGCCGCTCTGAAGGTGCTCCATCGAGAGGCGCTGGCCCCCTACCCATCTTCACCAATTTCTGAAACACTCGGGCGCACGTGGGTGCCCGCCACGGCGGATACGCTCGCTCCCCAGTACGTGCGGAGTCAAAGGCACGCCCGATGTCGAGGATCTTCATCAGCCATTCGAGCGGCGACAATGCCGCTGCGCTCGCGATCGGGTCATGGCTCACCGACCGCGGCTGGGATGATTACTTCCTCGATATCAGCGCCGAGCGCGGCCTGGCCCCGGGCGAACGCTGGCAGGCGGCGCTCAAGGCGGCGGCCGATCGCTGCGAAGCCGTCCTGTTCCTGATCTCGCCGCGCTGGCAGCAATCGCGTTGGTGCCTCGCTGAGTTTCTGCTCGCCAAGCAGTTGGGCAAGGCGATCTTCGGCGTGCTCATTGCGCCAACGCCGCTCGAACAGCTGCCCCACGAAATGACCGCAGAGTGGCAGCTGTGCGATCTGGTCCAGGGCGTCGAGCTGCACACGATCACGGTCGAACAAGATCCACACGTGCGTCGTACCGAAGTCCGGTTCGCTTCGCAGGGCCTCGAACGATTGCGAATCGGTCTGCGCCGTGCCGGTCTCGACCCGTCGACCTTCGACTGGCCACCGGCGAACGATCCGGACCGTTCCCCTTACCCCGGGCTGCGCGCTCTCGACTTCGACGATGCGGCGGTGCTGTTCGGACGCGACGCGATGGTCGTGCGCGGGTTGGATCAGTTGCGACGCATGCGCGAGCGCGGCATCGAGCACCTGTTCGTGATCGTCGGGGCCTCCGGTGCCGGCAAGTCTTCTTTCGTGCGCGCCGGTCTGCTGCCGCGGCTCGCGCGCGATGACCGCCAATTCCTGCCGCTGCCGGTTATTCGCCCGGAGCGCGCGGCAATCAACGGCCCGGAAGGCTTGCTGGCGAGTCTGGAGAAAGCGTTCCGGTCGCGTGGGGCCAACCGCAGCCGTGCCCAGTTGCGCCGTGCGCTCGACGCACCGGAAGGCCTCGCCACGTTGCTGCGCGAGCTGCGTGATCTGCGGCCACCGGCCGGCGACGCCCGCGCAGAGCCGCCAACGCTCGTCATCCCGATCGATCAGGGCGAAGAGCTGTTCGCCGCCGACGCAGGCACCGAAGGCGGCGCGTTGCTTGGCCATCTGGCGCCGTTGGTGTCGGCTACGGCGCGCGAAGCAACGACGCCGCACACCATCGTGCTCGGTTCGATCCGCGCCGATTCACTCGATCAGTTGCAAGCGCAGCCCAGCCTGCAGTCGTTGCCGATGCTGCTCTTCAACCTGCCGCCGGTGGCGCGCGGCGAATTCAAGAGCATCATCGAAGGCCCCGCCGCGAGGCACACGGCGGCCGGAAACGAACTCTCGATCGATCCGGCACTCACCGAGCGGCTCATGGCCGATGCCGACGGCGTCGATGCGCTGCCGCTGCTCGCGCTCACGCTCGAGCGGTTGTACGTCGAACACGGTGGTGACGGCGCGCTCACGCTCGATGAGTATGAGCGCATGGGTGGGCTCCATGGGTCGATCGAGGCCGCCGTCGAATCCGCTTTCGCTGAACCGACTCGACCACCCGCGGTATCAGCCGACCAGCGCGAGCGGCTGGACGTGCTGCGCCGAGCGTTCGTGCCATGGCTCGCGGCGGTCGATCCCGACTCGGGCGAGCGCAAACGTCGCGTCGCGCGCTGGGACGACCTGCCCGAGGATGCCAGACCGCTGCTCGATCGATTGGTGGCGCAGCGGCTGCTGGTGAAGGACCGGCGGCGGGTGCGCGACGGCGAGGCCGACACGACGGTGATCGAGGTTGCACACGAGGCACTGATTCGCCAGTGGGCGCCGCTGCGCGCGTGGCTCGATGCCGAGGAAGCCGACCTGCGCGAACTGGAAAGCGTGCGTCGCGCAGCGCAGGAGTGGCTGCGCAACGAGCGCGACGACGAATATCTGGTGCACACCGGCGAGCGGCTGGACGATGCCGAGGCGCTCACCCGCTGGCCCGACTTCAAAACAATGCTGGGCGAAACCGGCGTTGCGTATCTGCAGGCGTGCCGCAAACGCGACAGCGCAGTGCGCGCCGAACGCGAAGCGCAGCTGGCCCTGATCGCGCAGAAGCAAACACAAGTCGAACAGGCGCAGCAACACACCGCCCAAGCGCAGGCCAGGACCGCGCGGTTCCAGCGCTACGCCAGGCTCGCGCTTGGCGCGGTGGCGATCGTCCTGGCGGGAAGCGCCGGTTGGGTCGTGATGAAACAGCGCGACATCAATATGCAGGGTTCGTTCGTGCTCTCGCAGAACGCCGCGCGCGTCGCTGACGATGCTGCGCAGAGCAAGGATGTAACGCTTGCAGCGCGAGCCTTGCGCATAGCCGTGGCGGCCTCGCGCGAGCATTGGCTGTCGCCGGCACATCCGGGCGCGTTCGATCAGCTGGCGCGTGCGGCGCAGCTGTTCCGGCCGCATCGGATCGTCGGGCCGGCTGACGCCGCGTTCGAGTCGGTGCGCGTGCTGACCGGTGGTGATCGGGCGCTGACGCAGGATCAGGAAAGCGGCGTGGTGCGCCTGTGGGATCTTGCGAGCGGCCGCGAGCTGGCCGTGCTCGCCGCCGGGCCCAGTCGTGCCAGGGTGGAGGTGAGTGAGAACGGCGAGCGCATCATCACGCAAGGCGTAGTCACGCGCGAAGGCAAGGTCCCGGCAGCGTTGTGGGACAGCACCACCGGCAACTTGCTTGCGCGACTGGAAGGTGCCGAAAGCGGCGCGCTCCGCGAGCTGCGCTTCGTCCTGAATGACACTCGAATCGTGGCGCGCTTCGACGGCACGCCGGCCCAACTGTGGGATTCAGCCGATGGTCGGGCGATCGCCACACTTGGCGAGGCCAAGGTGGTCAGCGGCTTCATCACGGCGCCGCGTGCCCGCATCTTCGCGACTCGGGGCGAGGGCGGCGTGCGGCTCTGGAACGCGGCCGACGGCAGTTTCATCGCGATGCCGGACGGATCGGCCGGCGCACCGGCGCTGCGCTTCAGCCGCGACGGCACGCGTCTCATCGTCCGACATGGTCGTGACGAGTCACAACTGTGGGATGCGCACGCCGGCAAGCGCATTGCAGGCCTGGGCGACGCAGGCGGCTCGCGCTCATCGCAGTTCACTGCCGATGGCGCGCGAGTCATCGCGTACGCGTCCGACGGCACCGCGCGCCTGCATGACACGACAACCGGAGCCGTGCTCGCCGGGCTGGGGAGCCTGCGGGAAGCGTGGACCAGCCCCGATGGCTCACGCCTGGCTACGCTGTCGCCGGACGGCGGGTTACGTCTCTGGGAAGGGGCAACGGGTCGTGCCCTCGCCGAATTGCACCGGCCGCAGCCGGCATCCACCGCCGGTGAATCGCCCGAGGACACGGAGCGATCGACACGCGTCGGCGTCAATCACCCGCGTGGAGTGTTCAGCCGCGAAGGCAATCGCTTCCTGGTTTTCACCAGCGAGAAGACCGTCTCGGTATGGTCCGCCGACGGCGCGAGACTCGCCACGATCGAGGTCGACGCACCGATCGAACGCGCGACGTTTCGACGCAACGGAACGCGCCTGTTGATCGCGCCGCGCGGTGGACCCGAGCAGCTCCGCGATGCCGAATCCGGTTCGCTGATCCGGCAGTTCGAGCCGAAAGCCGAACTACGCTTCGATGCAGCCGAAGCACTCGTCGTATCGGTTCAACAAGACCGCGCGCCGGTCCTGTGGGAAGTCGACACGGGCCGGCGCATCCGCGAGCTCGACGGTAACCGCGGATCGGTCAACACGTTTTTCAATCCGACCGGCTCGCGCGTCCTCACCGTCGGCCGGGATGACACGCCCATCCTTTGGAACGCGAAGACGGGCGAGCGTATCGCCTGGCTGGAGGGACATCGAGGGTCGCTCCGTGCACAGAGGTTTACCGCCGATGGCCTGCGGCTGCTCACTCTGGCCGATGATCCGGCCGCACGCCTGTGGGACACCACCACCGGTCGGCCACTCGCCGTGCTGGCGGGCCACACCTATCAGACCGAACACGCGCAGTTCACGCGCGACGATGCACAGGTCGTGACGTGGTCGCGCCGTGGTCCGGCGTTTCTGTGGGACGCGGCCACCGACTTCCGTTCGGTGGTGTACGCGAAGGCGCAAGTCGAACATGCCACGGCTTCCCTCGACGGGCGAGGCATCGCGTTCGCAACGGCCGGCGCGGCGTGGCTTGCTGCATCACTGGACGGACGCGCCGACGTGCTGACCACGCGACCGGCCGGCGACACGCTGCTCGCGATCCCCGAGTTCGCTCGGATCACGCGCTTCGGCGCCAATGCGGTGCGCGTGTTCGATGGGCGGGCAAAGCGGGTGGTGGCTACGCTCAGCGGCCACGCCGACCGTGTCATCGATGCGCGGCCGAGCGCTGATCGCAAGATCGTCGCTACCGCGTCAGCCGACCGTACCGTGAAGCTCTGGTCGGCCAAAACCGGCAAGGTGCTGCAGGTGCTCGAAGGCCATCAAGGCGCGATCGAAGGAATTGCCCTCAGCTATGACGGCAAGTGGGCTGCCACGCGTTCGAGCGATCGCACCGCCCGATTGTGGGAAGTGCAGAGCGGTCGACCGGTCGCAGTACTTCAGGCGCATACCGATGCGGTCAACTTCGTGGCCTTCCAACCCAGCACCAAAGCGCCGCCGGAGCGCATCATCACCGCGTCGGCCGACGGCACGGCACGGGTGTGGCGCATTGAAGATGGTCAGCTGGTCGCAACGCTAGGCAAGCATGAAAGACCTGTCCGCAGCGCGTGGCTGAGTGTCGACGGCAAGCGCGCAGTCACGATTGCCGGGAGTGTCGCCTCGCTCTGGGACGTGGAGACCGGCGCCGTGCTGACGACGATCGCCGCTGACCAGTCCGACCTGCTCTTTGCCAGTCTGGATGAGAGCGGTACGCGGGTGGTTACGATCGCGACGACCGGGATGGTGCGTGTGTGGAAGGACAGCGGACAGGAAGTCGCGCGATTTCAGGGCGACCCCGCGCCGTATCGTGGCGGGATCGAAGGCGCCCGCGTGACTGTTTTTTCAAAGGATGGCACGCTGTACGAGTGGGACGTCACCAGCGGGGCAGTCTCTCGCAGCAGTGGAGCGCTGGCGGTGAGCGCGATGGCGCTCGACGGCACCGGCAAGCGGGCGCTCGCGGGGTGGAACGACGGTCTGGTGCAGGTGCTGCAGACCGATGCCGCTGAGCGCGCGCGCGACCAACCTGAGCGTGTGCGCGACGACCATGGACACGACTATCTCGAGCACGCACAGCCGATCCGCGCGGCGGCGCTGTCCGCGGACGGTCTGCGTGCTGCCACGGTGGATGATCCCGGCGAGCTGCGCATTTGGAATACCACCGACGGTCAAACGCTGCGCGTCATCGACGCCGAGGAGCCGGTGCAGGCCGTCTCCTTCATCGGTCAAAGCGAGGACGTCGCGGTCCTCACCAGCAACGGCGAGCTGCACGTTCGAAACAGCGCGAGCGGCGAACGGACAGGCACGCTTACCGGCGCAATAACGTCGATGCAGTTCAGCAGCGATGGTCGCCGGCTCGTGACCGGATCGGATGACAAGACTGCACGGCTGTGGCGAGTCGACCGCCCGACCCCAACGTCGGATACCACGCCAGCCGCGGGCAAGGTCACCTTCACCGAGCAATTGGCGCTGCGCGGGCACCGCGAGACGGTCGTCCAGGCGGCGCTGAGTGCCGACGGCCACTTGATCGTGACATCGTCCAATGACGGCACGACTCGAATCTGGGACGCATCCAGTGGCAAAGCGCTGCACCAGCTCGAATTGCACGACGGGCCGATGCGCTTCGCCGCGATCGCACCGGACAACTCGCGGTTGACGACTGCAGGCGCCCACGGCGTACACGACTGGGACCTCTCCTGGATCGCACGGCCACGCGATGCGGCGCTGTTGCAGGCGGTGTGCCGCGAGCGACTGCAGGCAATGCACGCGGTGCTGACCGCTGCCGACATTCGCGACGCCCCGCTGCTTACCGGACGCGAAGGCGAAGACGTGTGCGCGGGACTGCGCTGACGATGCTGTGGACGCCAACAACAACACATCGATAGAAAGGGATCGAAGCATGGCAACTCGAACACTCGCCCGTGCCCGCAGCGGGTCTCGTCAGCGCCGGCGCGAGCAGAGCGCAAGTCCGCTGCTCGCCTTGCGCGACGACCTCGCCGCGATCGATGCGCATCTCAACTCGCTGCGCCGGCCGGTGCACGCGGTGCAGAACCTGATCGGCCAGGTCAAGGCACCGCTCGCCTTTCCCGGCACGCTTCATCAGGACCTCGACGATCTGCACGACCTGTTGTCGTCGTTGCGCACGATGATGGTCCCGATGTCGATTTTGCCCGGACCGATCGGTCCGGCCGCGCGCGGACTGAAGCAGGCGCTCGAAGCGCTCGCCGGCCCGCCCAAGAGCGGCTCGATCGGACGCACGCGCGCGCTCGTCGGCGAGATCGATCGCAAGCTGCAGCCGCTCATCAAGCTGGTTGAGCGTATCGAGGAGCCGGTGGAAAACACCGCCGCGACGCTCGATGCCATCGCCGGCAGCATCGCGTATCTGAGCGACATGGTCGAGCGTGTGATCGCGCACTACGGCGATCAGGTACCCGAGGAGGTGCAGGCGTGTGCGGCGAAGTTGAACCAGCCGATCGCCGAGTTGCGCGACGCGCTCGACCGCGCCGCTGCGGCGATGGTGAAGCTGTTCAACGCCATCGAGGCGATGCTGCGTTCGGCGCTCGCGGTGCTCAAACCGATCGGCGCGGTGCTGCGCACGGTGCACTCGGTGCTGAGCGTATTCCGGGGCAAGGCGATGAAGGCGATCATCAACGGACTCAGCCGCTTCGCCAACGGCATCAAACCGTATGTCAACAAGGCCGAACGCGTTGTGCGCAAGGCGATCGACAGCGTGCTCAAGAAAGCGGGGGTCAGCCTCAGTACGTTCGAAAGCTACTTTCGCAAGGTGATCAGCGCGTTGAATCCGATGAAACCGGTCGAGCGTGCCATCGCCAACGCGCGCGCCGCGGTAGTTCGCTTCGTCTCCAAGCTGGTCGATGTCGGCAGTCTCAACGCGATGCTGACGCAGCTCGTCGAGATCAGGAATCGGCTCGCTCAGGCCCTCGATGCGTTCCTGCGCAGCCAGTGCAAGGCGGTGCTCGATCCCGATGCCAGGCCACCCGCTTTGCGGTCGCGGTAGTTCCTCCTGCACGAACGCGATCAGATCGGATCCATCTCACCGATGCCGATCTAACATTTGGCGCGAGATTCACGCAGCTCCGGACACGCGACGCGATTCGCGTACGGGCATCGAGTTGGCTGCGCAATAGGAGGTAGCGGAGTGGGCGCGCCAGTGGCGCACTACTTCCCTTTTTCCCCGCTTTCCACCTTCCTGGCCGCTTCATCCATCTGGGTGGCCAGCTCCGATGGCACCGGATTATTCAGTGCCACGCCGTATAGCAGCACGAGGACGGCGGTGAGGAGGCTCACAACCATGACCGCAGAGCGTGAGCGCAGATGCGCGCGGATGCCGTTGAAGTTGAGTGTGATATGCGCGATCGCCGAGACGATCAGCAACAGGCCGAACAGCTTGTGCACCGGGTGCATCTGGATCGTGAAGGAGGGTCGCTCGATCACGAACATCATGGCACCGGAGGTGGCCATGGCGACGATCGAGACCAGCATCGCCATTGCGACAATTCTTCGAAACATCAAAGCCTCCGCAATCGATGGGAGCGCGGAGCGTAGCACTCGCGGTTGCTGCTACCCCGCACCTCCGTGCCGCGCGACTGAGACGGGCTTGCCCGAGGCGTGGCTCGAGTAGAACGTGATGATGTGCCCGGCGGGTTCACGCACGGTGAAGAACTCGTGATCGATCGCCGGTCGTGCTTCGATCGGTGCAGGTTCAAACCCCAGCGTCGTCAGATGCCGGTGCAGTTCACGCAGATCATCGACCATCAAGTCGAACGGAATGCGCACCGAGTTTTTGTGCCCGATTGAAGAGAAGTTCGGCTGCGATCAGATTGGGCACCCAACACAGCCATGCGACCAGCGGATAGGCGATGTGCATCGCAACGCCCGATCCGACCAATCCCGGCAGCCAGAGTCGGAGCGTGACGGCAGCGAACGTGAGCGCGAAGTTGCGCACCATCCAGCGCCGATGGGCTACGACGTCCCGGGATCGGATCGCCTGGTAGGCCTTGAATGCGCTGAACAGCCAGATCGCGGCCAGGCAGATAAATCCGGCGCGTGCGACCGGGCCGCCGAATGCGTTGAATGCCACGACCATCCCGGCAAGCCCACCGACCAGCACGCCCACGCCGAGATACAGCCGGCCTGACCAACGATGCAAAGCGGGGCTTGTCGAGCGTAGTCGCGCTGAAAACTGGAACGGCCCCAGGGCCAGTGCGAACGCGGACGCGAAAACGTGGGCGTAGAGGGCCGAGCGTTGGTGGTTCTCGAAGGTCGCGCGCATGTCCGGGTGGACTGCCGCACCCAGTGGCAGCAGCAGGTAGACCGCAATGGCGTAGCCAACGACACCGAGCGATAGCACCACCAGCGCGATGAAGCTCGCACGACGCATAGGGCTTCGCACTCAATGTGGTGTCAGGGCAAGGTACGCGGCCAGGGCGAGCCCGGTCAGGGACACCAGGCCCGCGAGCCACACGACCCATGACCGCGCGTACGGAGTGGGTCGGTCCACTTCAGGCAGCGCCGCAATGAAGCGACTGTGTTGAACCGTTGCCGCGGCCATGCTCAGCGCACCGAGGATGACCAGCACCACGCCGATCAGATGGGAGTAACCGTGCGAGGCCGGCAGGGCGGCGTTGCCGCCGGGGAGCAATACCAGCCGCAGAATCAAGCCGAAGCGTGACACCAAAAAGCCAAGCCCGACGATGGCAATTCCGGTACGCAGCCAGGCAAGCAGCGTTCGTTCAGCTGCGAAGAAAACGCGTGGGTCCGGTCTCATCGCGACATGTCAGGGTTTGCCGTGATGGGCTTGTGGCCCGTGATCTTGCCGAAGAGGAATATCAACGCCGCACAATGGATACGCTGTTGCTGCGGGCGTGCGACGCACTGTATCGCAGCGATGAGTCCGGGTCCAATCGGCTGCCGCTCCGCCTTGGCTGGATCGGCAGCACCGCCGCGAGCGCCGCGTGGCTTATTGTTCTCGCGCTTCCTGGAACTCAACCCTCAGCACGCAGGCGCAGAAAACATCCTGAAGGCAATATTTGCACTAAACATCCTACAGCTTATGTTTTGACTATATATGCTCAGGGCTATATATTGTCTGGATGTCAAACGGTTCCCGCATCCGCGAATTCCCCATTCGTGAGCTCCCTACCCGTGAATTTCCCATCCGTGAATTCCCCATCCGTTTTCCGGACCAGCTCCGCCATCACCTGCGGGCGCTGAGAAAAACGCGCGGCCTGACGCAGACCCAGCTCGGAGCGCTCGTCGGTGTGAGCCAGGCCAGGGTCGCCGAGATCGAGGCAAACCCCGGCCTGGTCAACTTCGAGCAGTTGATGCAGCTGCTGACCGTGCTCGGCATCAGTGTGGTGTTGCACGAGGATGCGCCCGCCAAGAAGCCGGCGGGTCGACCAAAGGCCTCGGCCAAGCCAAGGCTGGTGCCCACCCGCGCGAAGGCGGCCGGTCCGCCCACTCCGGACGCCGTCGCCCGGAACACACCACGTGCAGCCTTCGTCGTGCGTCCCAGGAAAGGCTCGTGGTAAGGCCCTCGCTCCACGTCTGGATGAACGGCGAGTTGGTCGGCACCTGGACCGTCGAGCGCAACGCGCACGCGTTCCGTTATGAACCGTCCTGGCTGGCGTCGCCGCGCCAGCGGTCACTTTCGCTTTCCCTGCCCATCAGTGGCTCGCTGGAGATCAAGGGCCCGGCGGTCCAGCACTACTTCGACAACCTGCTCCCCGACAACGACAGGATCCGCGCGCGCATCCGCCGGCGCTTCAGGCTCGAGTCCGATGCGATCTTCGATCTGCTGGCGGCCGTGGGCCGGGACTGCGCCGGCGCCGTGCAACTGCTGCCCGAGGATGCCAGCCCCGCAGGCTGGAATCACATCCATTGCGAACCTCTGACCGAAGCGCGGATCGTCGATCTGCTCAATGCCGTTCCGTCGGACACCGACCCCGAGTCGATCCACGACGACGATCTGTTTCGAATCTCCATCGCCGGTGCCCAGGAGAAGACCGCGCTGACACGATGGAAGGGCCGGTGGTGCCGGCCTCATGGTGCAACACCCACGACGCACATCATCAAGTTGCCGCTCGGGCTGATCGGCGGGTCCAGACGAGTGGATGCATCGGACTCGGTGCAAAACGAGTGGCTGTGCGCGCAGCTCATCGCCGCGCTCGGGCTGGCGGTTGCCACCACCTCAATGGCAACCTTCGGCGGCCAGACCGTTCTGGTCGTCGAGCGATTCGACCGCGAATGGATGGGCGATCGGACCTGGATCGCCCGATTACCCCAGGAGGACTTCTGCCAGGCCCTGGGCGTGGGGCCAGACAAGAAGTACGAGCAACATGGCGGCCCCGGCATGCAGAAGTGCCTGCGGCTGCTGCAAGGCAGCGCGGACCGGGACGACACGACGTTCTTCCTGCTCGCCCAGCTCGCGTTCACGCTGCTGGCCGCCACTGATGGCCACGCGAAGAATTTCTCCATCTATCTGGACCGGGGCGACCGCTATCGCATGACGCCGCTCTACGACGTCTTGTCGATGTGGCCCTACTACGGCGACGGCGCGAATCAATTCAGGCCGCGCAATGCCGGCTTGGCGATGGCGGTGCGCTCAAAGCACGCGCACTACCTGTTCCACACGATCCAGGCGCGGCACTGGCGCCAGCTGGCCACCAGGTACGGTGGTGAGCCGGTATGGAGCGCGATGATCGGGCTCGTCACACGCGTCGACAGTGCCCTGGCAGAGGTGGAGCGAAAGCTGCCGATGCAGTTCCCGGTGCGCATTTGGGAAAGGATCTCGACCGGGATGAAGGGCGAGGCCAAGCGATTTCTGAAAGAAGCTGGAGTGCTCTAACAGCCTTCGATCGCGCTGAGCCGCACGTGCGCCAGCGGGTTGCCACCCGCCGGAACCCCGCCTATTGAATCGCCTTGCCGCGAAACCAGTGCTCGAGCGGCTCAGGATTCGAGCGCCACCAGGTGGGCTTGCGATAGAACACCATCGTTCCCTCGATCTGGTCGCCCTTCACCACGCCCTTCCACACGTTGCGGCCGTACTCTTCGCTTCGCGTCTCGACCTCGAAGGTGACCGCATCGCCGGCAACCGTAGCCCGGTAGGCGCCCCGGTCGTAACCGTACTGGTCGCAATCGGAGGAGTGGAACTTGCCGCCTGCGAACGACAGGATGTCCTGCTTCACATGCGCCGGCTTGCCGGTAAGGCCAGCCTCGGTATCGAATCTGCGGCCTTCAAGGGGAACCTGTGCAACGGCGATCGACGTGACGAGCGCCAAACCGAGCGCCGCGCACACCCGTGAGATGCGATCTGACATGCGGTGCATGGGCATACTCCTTCCCTCTAGGCACACAGTCCGGGATTAGTGACTCGCCTTGACCCGCCGCCCGGACAACGGACTGACGAAAAGTCCCCCGCGCAAGACTACTCGCACCGGTGCCTCGCGACCACGTGCGGCGCAGCAAGACGCAACCACGATTGCGGGCGGCAATTCGGTATTTGTATAGAACAGACCGATGCTGCAATCGGCGCAAAAAGGCGCATCGCGTGGGCAAGCACGTCACCGTGTGGCGTCGTAGCGCACGGCGCCGCAATGGCGGCCGCCTGTAATGAGACTATATAAAATACCAGTCTCATGCAACGCGTCCCACCGTGGCCTGTGCACTTTCGCGTTCGACTCATGCGCCGACAGGGCAAACGTATCGCCTGGCAGCAAATCCGCAACAGCCCGGGTCATGTCGGTGATCTGCGCACGCACCTGATGGATGGTCGCGATGAGCGCGTGCTCGTCGCATCGGTCTTCGACCAGCACTCGCCGGTGCGTGGCAGCACGGTTGAATTGTTCCAGCCGGTGCTCGTGGGCATGGCCACCAACGCGTTCACGCTGCGCGGCATCGAGCGCGGCGGATACGTGCAAGAGTGGTACGTCGAGAGCTTATGAGGCGAACGAAGACGCCTCGCCTGACACGCACGCAAGGACCATAGCCTGATCGATGGTCCTCGTCGGTTCCTTGACCGTTGCGAAGTTCTTGGTGCGCAGCGGAAGGCAAGCATCCCGCAAACCCGACCTCCAGAGAGCGCGAACCCATCACGCTGCGCACAATCGAGTGTGCGCGCGGGTAGCGGCCATCGCCGTCACCAAGCATCAAAGGACTTGGGATTTCTGCACGAGTTCACACGGATTAACGACGCGTGGGTGATCAGACCACACGCTCAACGCGCCAGATGCAATTCAAGCGCAGGGCCGCGGACACCACACACGATGTTGTTGGCTCGTGAGCCTGCCATCCCGAACGGCCCGGGTTCACCGCTTCTTTTGACTCGTACTCGAATCGGCCGACTTACTGTCATTCTTGTCGGCAGGCTTTTGATCGCCGAGCACCGTCTTGAGCGGACACATCGCGAAGGCTGGGCACTTCTTGCAGCCCACGGCTACTGCTATGGGACACAGCGTCATCGGAGGCTCCTTGGTTGACAGGAGCAGTGATGCTACGCCCCTGGAATCACAGCGCGGCCTCGGTAGTGAGCTCGACGGATTGGGCGGCACCTGATGTATTGCCCTACCTCGTCGGCAGGTCAACGACTCTGAGCGCTACTGTAGCTACCGCGCTCAGTACCTCTTGCTCATCCGAGAGCGACACAACGTCCACAGCGCGTCCACAGCGGCTGGATCATTCAGTAAGTCTCTTATTGCTGGGCGAACCTCAGCACCAGGCTCGCGGCGCGAAGCGCCTTGCCACCCTCGAGCGCCTTCAGCACCTCCGTGCGCGTGAGGCCGGGGGCGAGCTCGCCCGGCTCGAGCGAGCTGGCGATGAAGGTCAGGATGTAGTGCTGTGGCGCGTTGCCCTTTGGCGGGCAGGGCCCAAGCCAGTGCGTTCCGAGCGTGTTCTTGCCGGCGACGAAGCGGCCGGCGGCCGGCGCTACGGCGAGCTCGCCTTCGGCAAACGACGACACGCTCGCCGGGATGCCGTAGATCACCGCGTGGGACACACCGATGCCATTGCGACCCGCCTGGTCGTCCCAGATGAGCACGAAGCTCTTCGTATTTGCCGGGGTGTTGACCCATTGCAGCGCCGGCGAGACGTTCTTGCCGGTGCAGTTGGGATTCTTGGCGAAATTGCCCGCGTTTTGCGGCGCGAGCATGGCGTTGTCGGCGAACTGCGGCGAGGTGATACGGAACGCGTTGGGCGGCACTGCCGGTTCCATGCCAGCACAACCGGCGATCACGAGGGAAGCGAGAAGAAGAACGGTTCTGTTCATAGTGCGAGGGTCCTTTCCGCGTTCTCGTGGAAGATCAGCTTCATGACGGAGTCACTGTAGCCGAGTTCGCGCTACTCAGTGCGGGATGCGCGTTTGCTCCTCTTCGCACTCTAACGGTGCCCCGTTTCCGCAACAGGCGGTGCGCATTCATCCTGCCCGTCATCGGCCACGCGCAGCAGCTGCGCGACGCTTGTTCGTAGCGCACTAGGGCTGACTGGTTTTTCGAGAACGATTCCGGGCGGCGGACACCGCAATTCCAGTTCAATCTGTCCGGTAATGACCACGGCGGGAACGGCCCTGCCTGCGCGCGCACGAATTGCCGCAAGTGCGTCGTGACCCGTTCGCTCACCGCCGAGGTTGTAGTCGACGATGATCAGGTCCGGAACCCGTGATTCATGCTCGACGCACTGCACCGCCTCCAGGAACGTGCGCGCGGTGTGCACCGAACAGTCCCATCGCGCGAATAGCTGTCCCAGGCTGGCGCGGATCGCAGGGTCGTCATCGAGGATGAGGATCGTGCTTCCGGCGAAGTCCGGCGCCACGCACGTGGCGGCGATCACCGCTGAGCGGATGCCTTGGGGTTGCGCCTGGTCCAGGGTGATCGCAAAGCACGAGCCATGATCGGGTCGGGACCACGCATCGACGTGGTGGCCGAGCAGATCGGCGAACTGACGCACGATGGTCAGACCGAGGCCCAGCCCGTGCGGGCGATCGTGCAACCGCGTGTAGGCGGCAAATGCGGCGTCGATATCGCCCGGATCGATGCCGATGCCGGTGTCGAGCACCAGGAGGCGAACCATCCCGCGCGATCTTCGGACGCCGATCACGATCTTGCCCTGGTCGGTGTAGCGGATCGCATTGGTAAGCAGATTGATGACGATTCGCTCCAGCAACGCCGGGTCGGAGCGCACCCACACCGAGGTGGACCGCACCCGAAGCTGCAAACCGCGCAGCCGGGCGGCATGCTTGACGGCGAGCACTGCCCGATCGATGACTTCCTGCAGCGGCACGGTTTCGAACTGCGGGTGCAGCACCGCATCGTCGAGCTTGCAGATGTCGCTCAGGCCATCGAGTGAGTGCTCCAGTGATTGCAGCAACACCTGCATGTTTGCCGCGAGCACATGCGCATCGTGGCGGTTGGGCGCCTCCTCCAGCAGCATCGAGTAGGTGCCCAGTGCTTGCAATGGCTGACGCAGGTCGTGGGAAGCAGCGGCCACGAAGCGGGTCTTGGCTTTGTTGGCGCGGTCGGCGACCTGCTGTGCTTCGCGCAGCGCAAGCGCCTGTTGTTCCAGGTCGAGCTGTTGCGCGATCACCGCGTGGTAAGTGCGATGCAACCCGCGGCCGAAGCGAATGCAGCTTGCGCTCATCCACACGGCCAACGCCGCGAACCAGGCCGATTGCCCGCTGCCGTGCGCCAGCGCCGCGATCGGCAAGGGCAGCAGCAGCACGATCGAATAGAGATAGAGCTGGAACCGCGACAACGCAATGTAGGTGAGCCCGGCGCCGGCCATGGCGAACGTCACCAGGAACAGCACCGCGGCGACATACGGCTGGTCGAGGTCGAGCACCGCGAACACAAACGCCACGTGGATCACTGCGGTCATGATGGTGGTGGTCAACAGACCGATCCACCAGCGTCGCGCACCGCGATCCTCGCGCGGCGCGCGCGCACGCAGCACCGCCAGCCCGCGACGCGCGACCTGATTGAGTAGTTGCGCACCAGCCCAGCCGGCAAGCCACACCTCACTCACGTGACCGTGCAGCGCACCGACGATCAACGCGACCAACACGAAGACAGCGAAGTTGGTCGTGTCGACATAGCCGTAGCCGGCCTCGATGAACGCGGCGCGCACAGCCGGGGAGCGCGCCACCAACGGTACGTGCCCGGCAGTCATGACCGCGCACCGTTGACCCTGCGGATCGCATCTTCGGCGTTGGTCACGCCCAGGCGCCGGTAGACATTCGCCAGGTGCGACTTCACGGTGTTGGTCGAGATGTCCAAGGTACGTGCGACCGTCTTGCGTGAACCGGTCGAGGCCATGAGGCGCAGCACATCGAGCTCGCGATCGGAGAGTCCGCCCGCGCCCTCTGGCCGTGGTCCCACGCCGGGGCCGACCAGCTCGACCGGCGCGTATCCTTCGCCGGAGAGGACGCTGCGAATCGCGCTCTTGAACACATGCGGATCCTTGCGCTTGGGCACGAAGCCCAATGCGCCGGCGCGCAGCACCGCTTGCACCATCGCCGGATCGGTCACACCGCTATAGACCGCTACCGGCACCTGGACGAACGCGCGACAGAACTCGCGGATGAATTCAACTGCCGGGCCACGCGCAAATACCAGATCGGCGATGCACAGATCGAGCGGCATCTGCGCCCGCGCCACCTGTATCGCCTCATCGGGGGTGGCGGCGCGCAGGACCTGCACACCACGGAACATTTCTTCGAGCAACCGACGCAGCGCATCGGCCGTCAGCGGATGGTCTTCCACGATTAGCACACGCATCATCCCTCCCGTTTGCGGGACCAAGAAATCAAGCCAGGGAGGTAAGCGTGACGCCCGCACCCACTACGTCATCATTTCATGGTGTATTCACTTTCGCGTTCAATCGACGGGCCTTCCCTCCCCGGCCTTCCCAGCATGTGGAAAACAGGCAACGAAGGAGATGCCGCGAGCGATTCATCGGCTGACGATAACGACGCAGGTTCGAGCTGGTCAACGCGATGCCCGCGTTGAATTCGGTGTCAATTGCATGCCCTGGTGCGCACACGCACTGACGCGGCGCAAAACGCTCATGCGGCCTCCGGGGCACTGATCGCCGCCAGCGCCTGGCGCTGCTTTTGAAAGTTGCGGTCAGTGGCCATGAATTCCTCAAGCATGCGATCGATCAGCTCGTCGAGTTCGATCGGCTCGGCATACTGCGCCGCGAATACGCGCGCATAGGCGTCAAGGGTGTGCAGGGTCGATTGGCGCAGCATCACGTTGCGCTTCAGTTTTGGGTTCTTCGGCGGCGGTTTGAGCTTGAGCATTGCGGGGCTCCGGTCGGTGGGTCAGTCGCGCGAGCGCCGGATGGACGCTGAAGCGGAAGCGCTCGGCCATTCCTGGCCATTCAGCCAAGGCACATTGCGGGCGTGTGGGATCGATCAGGTAGGCGCGCTTGGCACGTGCATACACGTAGCGCGGCCAGGTAGGTGCATCGAACAACGTGCGATAGGTCGCGCAGTGCGAAGGCTGTGCGAACAGATAGCGCACCGCGACGTACTCCCCGGCGCTCATCGCCGCCAGGTGATCGCCAAAGGCGATATAGATGTGCTTGTGGGACTTCACGGTGAGCTCGATCTCCACCGCAGTGGTCTGTCCGTCGCGATCGAACAGCGCGTCGGGGGTTTTCAGGTCATTGCGTTCGATCAGCCGGGCCGGGGTGAGATCGTCCAGGCTGATGCCCTCGTCGAGGACCACACGTTGCACCGCCAGATCATGATTGATGGTGTCCATATAGACCGCACCAGGGCGAGCGCGGTAGTGCTGCGCTTCCGGATACAAAAAGCCTGCCTCACGCTTGCCCGCGGCGGTGAGCATCAATAGCGGCTCGGCATAGGTCGGATAGCGATACCAGACCAGCACACCACGATCCACGCTGGCGCGCAGCAGCCGCACCGGCGGATAGCGGTGCTGCAACGCGGTGGTGAGTAGCGCGCGGGTGGTGAAATGAAACGTCGCCAGCCAGCGATAGATGAACTGGAGATTGCGCTCCCGTTGGTCGCGACCGCTGCGACCGCGGTGGCGCGCAAGCGGGCGCATCGCCGGTTGATCCACACCACCCCTCCTTCCCTCCGTGTCGGAACGAATGTTACGAAGCGAGGGACGCGGTGTGGTGACGAAAGCGGTGTAGTACGGGGTAGCCCGAGGGTCAATCTTGCGTCCGGCGGCGCGCTGCCTCAACGAGTTCGAAGTGAAGGCACCTACCCTTCACAGCTCTGAAAACATTTGAGCGACTGCATCGATTCAATCCCGAAGGCACATTTCACGGTCCGGGATACCTTGGCATCGACGCCGTGTCCGGACGAACTCAAAACAAATTGTTCGCCAGCGATTTTCTTGCGTTCTTACACGCAGCACCGCCTCCTGTCGATTGCCCGGGGGGCATACGCCTCCCTAACATCCGATAAATGGAGACTTTGCTGTCGGAGAGATAGATGGCCTTGGCGGGAATTGGCGCAGTTCAGATCGCAACGTGTGAACGTGCGATCGGCGCAGCAAACGGAACACCGATTGATCGAGTCAGTATCGAGACCTCGATCCCAAAAACGACACTACGGGTGTGGGAGCGCCGGTACGCGTTCCCTAAACCTGCGCGCGACAAGAATGGCGATCGCGTCTACAGCGAACACGATATCGACAAGCTCAAAGCGCTGAAGCGGCTCGTCGACAATGGCTTTCGACCCAGTGCAATCGCCAACAAAACGCTGATCGAACTGCACGCGCTCTATCGCGACTCAATAGAGCGCACCGGAGCGTGCTTACCGCTTGATCAACTACAACCGCTGCTGGATCTCGTCAGAGACGATGATGTGGGCGCGCTTCGGCGCGCGCTCCAAGCACGCCTGCAGGACGGACTCGAGCGGTTCGTACTGGAGACGGCGGCCCCGCTCAGCGCGACCGTCGGCGTTCAATGGGCATTGGGTGCGCTCGAATCGTTTCAAGAACGTCTGGTGACGGAGCTGCTATTGAATTTGTTGGGCGACGCCCTCGATGTCGATTCGGTGGTACGCGAATCGCCGTCGATTGCGTTGGCGACGCTACCGGATGATCCAACCAAGCTCGGATTGCGGATGGCCCAAGCGCTGTTCTCTGTTCATCGCGCGCAGTGCACCTACGTCGGCACGCAGGTTCCAGTTGAAACGCTCATTGACGTTGCGATTGCTCAGGAAGTTGACATCGTAGCAATCTCCTGTTCACCGACTTCCTCGACGAACGCCGCCCAACGCGCCGTCGCCGCTCTCGATGCGGTACTACCGCGTAACACTGAAGTGTGGATCAGCGGGACCGTCGCACGCTATCTCACCAGAATTCCCGAGAAGGTGCGGTTGCTGCCGTCGCTGACCGACATCAGGACGACGTTGCAAAGTTGGCGGGCAGCCCACCCGTTACGCACGGCGCAACGCGGGCACCACTGATTCGACTGTTGTTAGATCCGCGTTCGTCAGTAGAGGTGCGGTGGTGTGATCAGCGTCGCGCCCGACGTCACTTGACGAGGCTTGGAAGTCGTTGACCAGCGGCGAGCGTGTTCGGCGTACGCCCGCCCGCCAGCGCTGCAATTCAAAGAAGTCCCGATTCGGCGAAGCTGTAGCCGCACGCACCGGCGACGATGAAGTGATCGAGCACCCTCACGCCGATCATATCGAGTGCGCTGCGCAGTCGCGTAGTGAGTGCGCGGTCGTCCTGGCTGGGCTGTGATGTGCCCGAGGGATGGTTGTGCGCGAACAGTACCGCGGCGGCATTGCACTGCAGCGCGCTCTTGATCACTTCGCGCGGGTACACCGACGCTTGTGTCAAGGTGCCGCGAAACAACGGTACGTGGCAAATGAGACGATTCTGTACGTCGACGAACAGCGCGTGAAACTCCTCATGCTCCAGCGTCGCCAGATGGACGCGCAGGTAGTCGCGCACCGCGGCAGGTGAATCCAGAACATCGCCCTGCCGAATGCGACGGTCGAGGATCCTGCGTGCCAGGGCGAGGACATCATCGTCGGTGCAGGTTGTAGCGGGACTTCGATAGCCCTTAGCGGCCGCCTCACGCGCGAGTTGGGCGTTGATCGTGGCGACAACATTCTTGTAAGCACGCATAGCGAACTCCGTAGCAGGTTCGGGCGGGATTGCCCGCTACGGGCACCCGGGCAGGGCGCGCAGTGCTCAAGGAATCGAAGATCGGCGCTCAGCGCCGCCAGCGCCGCTTCGGTGGCGCGCCGTCCTTGAACGCGAGCACCGTGCCCTACCCTGGATGGAATCGGCAACCCGCCAAGATGTCGGTGAGGCGGCATACGCGCGGCGCGCGCGGCGAATCGGCCAGGGAGCTCCGCGCATGCGCTTCGCGGGCATGCAGACACGGCTCGATCTAGGCCGGCTCCTGCATGACCAGCCGTGCGGCTCCCATCTTCCGGAGCGTGAAAGCATCACCAGCTCACGCGCAACGCACACCGCCGCGATCGGCAGGTGATTGACCAGGATCAAAAAGCCGCGCGCCCCCAACAAGAAGAATTCCGCTTGGTTTGGTTGAATAGCCAAGATCGGCCCCGATCTGGTTGATCGAACATTCAAGATCGGACGCACGATGCAGCCCACTCGTTCGTTGCGAAGATGGTTGGACCATCCAGACCATGCCCTCATCGAGCGAATGCCGGATGTCTTCGTGCAGCGTCGTCTCGATCCAACCGGGAACGACCTTGCGCTCTGTCCCAGTTTCCAAGCTTCAGCGCAACGCGCTGCTGTTGACGATCGTGCTCGCGGGATGTGCCGCCGTCGGGCCGGACTATCAGCCGCCGCAACCGTCGTTGCCGCCGCAGTGGAACGCCTCGGGCGAGGTGCGCGCCCTCGATACACAGGCACTCGCACAGTGGTGGCAACAGTTCGGCGACCCGGTGCTCGATGCGCTGGTCACCGATGCGCTCGTTGCCAATCTGGATCTCGCCACAGCACAAGCGCAACTACGTGAAGCACGGGCGCGGCGCGCACTAGCCGGCGCACAGCTCGGCCCGAGCGTGACGGTCGGCGCGGCCGGTTCGCGCAGCAAGTCGAGTGCGCAAAGCGGAAGCGGCAACACGCGTGAGCTCTACAGCGCCGGCTTCGATGCCAGCTGGGAGCCCGATATCTTCGGCGGTGCGCGCCGCGGTCTCGAAGCAGCGCAAGCCGACGTTGGGGCACGTATCGAATCGCTAGGCAATGCGTGGGTCTCGCTCGTCGCCGAAGTCGTTCTCAACTACATCGATCTGCGCACCGCCGAGCAGCGCCTGGCGATCGCCGAAGCCAGTCTCAGGGCCCGCAGCGAAACCTACGATCTGGCGCGTTGGCGCCAACAGGCGGGCCTGGTATCCGAGCTCGACGTGGCGCAAGCGCGCACCGATCTGGAAAGCACGCGAGCGGCGCTGCCCGGCTTCAGAACGCAGCGCAGCGAAGCACAAAACCGCCTGGCAGTGCTGCTCGGTCGCACGCCGGGCGAACTACAGGCGCGACTGGCGGCCACCGCTTCGATTCCCCTGCCCGGCGCGCAGATCAACGTCGGCATCCCCGCTGACACGCTGCGACAGCGGCCCGACGTGCGTGTTGCCGAGCGGCGTTTGGCGGCACAGACCGCGCGACTCGTACAGGCCGAAGCCGCGCGCTACCCGAGTTTCAATCTCACGGGCTCGCTCGGGGTCGAGGCGCTCACGCTTGGTGCACTCGGCAATGGCGGCGCGGGATCGCGCTCGCTGCTGGCCGGCATCACTGCACCCATTTTCGATACGGGCCGCATCCGCGCCAACATCGGCATTCAGGATGCCCTGCTCGAGCAAGCCCAAATCGATTATCGAAGTGCCGTGCTCATCGCACTCGAGGACGTCGAGAATGCGTTGATCGCCGTGGTCAACACCACCGAACGCCGCGCGCAGCTCGTGCAAGCAGTGCGCTCTGCGCGAGCAACCCGTCAGATCGCCGAGCAGCGTTATACGGCCGGCCTGTCCGACTTCCTCTCGGTGCTCGATGCGCAGCGCACGCTGCTCAGCCTCGAAGATCAGCTGGCGAGCAGCACCGGCGAGCTGGCGAGCGCACAGATTCGGCTCTACAAGGCACTCGGCGGCGGGTGGTCGGCGTCCGACACGGCACTCAAGGAGATGTCATGAGCACCGCAGCGAACGCCGCGGACCACGACACGCAAATCAAGGAGCTGCTGGCAAGTACGAGCGGCCGATGGCGCACGTCTCGTTGGTTCATCAGCGCCCTTGCGCTCGTGCTGCTCGGCACAGCGGGTTACTGGTGGTACGCACGCAACAATTCGGCCGCCGCGCCGCGCTTTCGCACCCAAGCAGTCACGGTCGGCAAGCTTGTAGTGCGCATATCCGCAACCGGAAACCTGCAGCCGACCAACCAGGTGGACGTCGGCAGCGAGCTCTCCGGCGTGATCCAGGAGGTGTTCGTCGACGATAACGACCGCGTGAAACAAGGCCAGATCCTCGCACGGCTCGATCTGTCCAAGCTGCAGGATGCCGTCGCGAAGTCCCGCGCCAATCTCGCAGCAGCCGACGCACAGGTACAGCTGGCGCAGGCCACAGCGGAGGAAGCGCATGCGCAGCTGGGTCGCTTTCGCCAGGTGGCCGAACTCTCCGGCGGCAAGGTGCCCTCGAAGAGTGAGATGGACGTCGCACAAGCCACCTTGAAACGAGCCGAGGCCACCGAAGCGAGCGCCCGCGCCACGGTGGCGCAGATGCGAGCCTCGCTCAAATCCGACGAAACCAACCTCGCCAAGGGCCAGGTTCGTTCACCGATCAATGGCGTGGTACTCACCCGCAAGGTGGAGCCGGGCCAGACCGTTGCCGCGAGCTTCCAAGCACCGGTGCTATTCACGCTCGCCGAAGACCTCTCGAAGATGGAGCTGCAGGTCGACGTAGATGAAGCCGACGTGGGCAAGGTGCAAAGCGGGCAACAGGCCACGTTCAGCGTCGATGCATGGCCGGGACGCCGTTACGCCGCGGTAATCACTCGAGTCGGCTATGGATCGAAGGTGAAGGAAGGCGTCGTCTCCTATCCGGCTGTGCTGCAGGTCGACAACACCGACTTGAGCCTGCGACCAGGCATGACCGGCACAGCCGAAATCACCACGCTCACGCGCGAGAACGTGCTGCGCGTGCCTAACGCGGCATTGCGCTTCACCCCGCCCGCGAACGACGCGCCGGCCAAAGCCGCGGGCAGCAGTAATCCGCTGGTGGCGATGATGCCGCGTCCGCCTGCTTCGCCGCGCAAGCCGGCCGCACCGCAACCACAGGCCGATGGCACGCAGCGCCTGTGGGTGCTGCAAGCGGGCCAACCCGTATCGTTGCAGATCAAGGTGGGCGCGACCGATGGGCAGCTCACCGAAGTGGTGGGCGGTGATCTTCAAGCCGGCATGGAGGTCATCACCGAGGCGGTGATCGCGAACCGGTCATGACCGAGCCGCTCATTCGCCTCACCGGCATCACAAAGACCTACGGCCACGGGCAGGGGGCGTTCCAGGCGCTCAAAGGGATCGACCTGGCCATCGACGCGAGCGAGTTCGTGGCGATCATGGGACCGAGCGGCTCCGGCAAATCCACAGTGATGAATATTCTTGGCTGCCTGGACACACCCTCGAGCGGAACCTACGAGTTCCGCGGCGTGCACGTCGAGCGGCTCGATCGCAACTCGCGCGCATTGCTCAGACGCCACGCGCTCGGCTTCGTCTTCCAGGGCTACAACCTGCTCGCCCGAACCAGCGCGCTCGAGAACGTCGAGCTGCCGCTCGTTTATCGTGGTCAATCCACCGCTGACCGTCGCGCAGCGGCACGCGCGGCGCTCAAGCAGGTGGGACTCGAGGGTTGGGAACATCACACCCCGGCCGAGCTCTCCGGCGGTCAGCAGCAGCGCGTGGCGATCGCGCGGGCCATCGTCACCCGACCCGCGGTGCTGCTGGCCGACGAGCCCACCGGCAACCTCGATAGCCAGACCAGCCGGGAGATCATGGATCTCATCGCCGCGCTCAACCGCGACCGCGGCATCACCGTGCTCATGGTCACTCATGAGTCCGACATGGCGGCCTACGCCAGACGCATCGTTCGCTTCGTGGACGGTCGGCTGCACAGTGACTCGCGCGCGCCGAGCCAGCGCAGTGCGCAATACGCATAGCCATGTTGTGGAACACTCTGATTCTTGCCCTGCGCGCGATTCGGCGCAACGCGATGCGCTCGATCCTCACCATTCTGGGCGTGGTCATCGGCGTGGCCGCCGTGATCACGATGGTGACCTTGGGCAACGGCGCCACGCAATCGGTGACCGATCAGATCGCCAGCATGGGCAGCAACGTCGTGACGCTGCTGCCCGGTCAGCGCTTCGGCCCAGGTGCCGACCCGGCGCCGAACTTTCGGCTGGGCGATGTCGAGGCGATTCGCAGTCAGATCAGCAACGTCGAGGCGGTGGCGCCGATCGCGAGCAAGTCGGTCGCCGCGGTGTACCAGGCGCGCAACTGGTCGACGCAGGTGACCGGCAGCAGCAACGAGTACTTTCGCGTGTCGAACTGGGAGATCGCCGCCGGCCGGATCTTCAACGAGCCCGAGGAGCGCTCGGGCAAAGCGGTGTGCGTCATCGGCGACACGGTGCGCAACAACCTGTTCGCCCAACAGAATCCGGTCGGCAGCGAGATCCGCATCAAGCAGTTCTCCTGCGAGGTCATCGGCCTGCTCAAAGCCAAGGGCCAATCGGCGTTCGGAATGGACCAGGACGACACGATCGTCATGCCGGTCCGTACGGTGCAGCGCCGCTTGACCGGCAGTCAGGACGTCAATCGGCTGGCTATCGCAGTGAGCGAAGGCGCATCGATCGATGCGGTGAAAGTACAGCTGGCTTCGCTTCTGCGGGAACGGCGCAACATCTCGGCGAACGAGGACGACAACTTCCGGGTGATGGACACGCGCCAGATCGCCGAAACACTGACCGGCACCACTCGCGTGCTCACCTTGCTGCTGGGTGCGGTGGCCGCGGTGAGCCTGCTGGTAGGCGGCATCGGCATCATGAATATCATGCTGGTGTCGGTAACCGAGCGCACCCGGGAGATCGGCATCCGGCTGGCGATCGGCGCGCTCGAGCGTGAAGTGCTGCTGCAGTTCCTGATCGAGGCGGTGGTGCTCGCGAGCTTGGGTGGCCTGGTGGGCCTGGCACTCGCGGCGGCCGGATCGATCGTGCTCGCCGGCATGATGAACGTCCCCTACATCTTCGATCCGGCCATCAACCTGCTGTCGTTCTTGTTTTCAGCCGCGATCGGCGTGATCTTCGGATTCTTTCCGGCCAGGCGCGCCGCACGGCTCGACCCGATCGAAGCGCTGCGGCATGAGTAGCGACCATTACGTGCGCCGAGCGACCACACCCAACGAGTCAACCCCGATCAACCCTTCGGTGCCTCTTCAATGCACGGCCTGACTATTGCTCCGTGCGTCCTGACGCCTTCTCGGACGCAACCGATCCGTTTGTTGAGGCGAATCAGAACATCGCGCCCGGTTCTGACCATCATTCGCCTGTGTTTCCGGAGCAAGCCGCCGGGACGAGCATCCGTGAGGCACAACGCCAGGGTGACGAAGTGTATTGGACCACTCGTATGAGCGGCGACGACGCCCGCATATGCCTTGGAGCCTAGAACACCCGCCGACCTCGATGAAAAATCTTTCCACGCCTGTATTGGAGAAGGCGGTCGGGATCGCCAATGCTTTGCTCGAAGAAGGCCATGACGAAGGCAAAGCAATAAAGATTGCGATTGCGCGGGCAAAGGCGTGGGCCGAGCGACGCCAGATCGAATGGGGTGCGCCGCGGGCCGGCCGCAAATGATCGAGGATGACCGAGGCCACTCGTATGCGGCTCCACCGTCGTGCCCGAAGCACGATCTTTCTATTTGTGTTGGGCGGCGCACTCTTGGCAGGTTGCCAAACGGTGCGCACGACCGAGCCGGGGGTGATCGGCGTCGCGCGCACGCAGGCGATGTCCCCGCTCGTCAGCGAAGCACAACTGCAAGAGGGCGCAGCGCAGGCGTATCGTCAGGTCATCGATGAGGCTGCCGCCAAGCGGCGGCTCAACAACGACACCGCTCAACTCGAGCAGATCCGATCGATCAGTCGGCGCCTGATTGACCAGACACGGATCTTTCGCGGCGACGCGGCCGGCTGGCATTGGGAGATCAATGTCATCGCCTCACCAGAGGTGAATGCGTGGTGCATGCCCGGCGGCAAGATCGCCGTGTACACCGGGTTGCTGGACAAAGCCCGACCGACCCCAGCGGAGTTGGCCGCAGTCATCGGTCACGAGATCGCACACGCATTGCGCGAGCACGCGCGCGAGCGCGCCTCTCGGGCCGTCACTCAGGGATTACTGGTGGACATCATCGGCGCAGCCACAGGGGTCGGCGGCGGTTCGATCGATTTTGCACGCCTGGCTTTGGAGGTAACGTTGAATCTACCCAACTCGCGCGAACAGGAAGATGAGGCGGATCGGATCGGCGTAGAGCTTGCGGCACGCGCCGGCTACGACCCGCGTGCGGCCGTAACCCTGTGGGAACAGATGGCAAAACTGGGCGGTGGTGGATCGATCGAGTTCCTGAGCACCCATCCGGCCGCCGAAGCACGAGCGAAGAACGTCGCCGCCTATGCGCAACAGGTCCTGCCGCTCTACGAGACGAGGCGCTAGCCCCGTGGATGCTGCAACGCAACCACGAGATGCAACATGCGCCTGCGAAATGTCCTGTCATGCGCATGGCTCGACTCCATCGCCGCCGCCGGTTCCGGTTGCACGATGAATTCGCCCGATCGAGAGGGGCACTCGCACCACTTCTTCGTCATCGAGCAGCGAGCTCATAAGCCGACCTGACATTCGTCAATGGCGGGTCCGGCAATGCCTCTACGCTGCGGGCACCAAGAAGAGGAAGTGCCCCATTGCGATGGCTGAACCCCCGCACGCGATGTCGAACGCGAACGCCGAACGTTGGTGTTGGGTCGAGCCAGGGGATACGCGTGCCACGTTGCATCTGCGAGGCGCCTGGCGGCTGACTCGGTTGCATGAGATCGAGATGGCGCTGCAGCGCCTCGCGCTCCCACGCCAGCCGTTGCAGATCGAGGGATCAGCGCTCGATGCGATCGATACCGCCTCGGCGCTCGCGCTGCTGATGTCGATCGAGCGTGCGGGCATCGATCCGCGCGTCATCTCCGTCGAAGGATTCAGCTCGAGCCACCAGCGAATCCTCGAGCTGGTCGGCGCACATCTGGGTGAGTGCCATCCTCAGCCCGCCCCACCTGCCCTGTCAGTGCTGGGTGTGCTGGGGTTCGCCGTGATCGAGCTCACTGCGCTACTGAAACAGCACTTGAACTTCCTGGGCGCCGCCACAAGCAGCCTCGCACAACTCGCACTACGCCCACACATGCTGCGCGCCAAGGAGTTCAGTGCGCAACTCGAGCAGGTCTGCATCAGAGCCATTCCCGTTCCCAGTCTGG
>CADEDU010000075.1:22980-36400 GCA_902826155.1 uncultured beta proteobacterium | reverse complement strand
ACCAGCAGATCGCCGAACGCCTTGCCATCGTGCGGCAGCGCCTTGCCGTTCTCGTCGACGATCTTCATGTCGACGCCGAAGATCACCCTGCCCTGCTTGACGCGCACGTCGAACTGCTCGGTGGCGGTTTGCCCCATGTGCTTCGCCTTGAGGGTCGTGAACGTGCCGAGCGGGCTCATCTCGGTCATGCCCCAGGCATGCTGGCAGTCGACGCCGTAGCGTTCCTCGAACTCGCGAATCATCGCCGGCGGCGCCGCCGACCCGCCCACCACCGCACGCTTGAGCGTCGAGAACTTCAGGTTGTGCTCGCGCATGAAGGCGAACAGGTTCTGCCAAACGGTGGGCACGCCGGCCGTCAGCGTGACCTTCTCCGCCTCGAACAGCTCGAACAGGCTCTTGCCGTCGAGGGCCGCACCGGGAAATACCAGCTTCGCGCCGTTCATGGCCGCGATGTAGGGAATGCCCCAGGCGTTTACGTGGAACATCGGCACCACCGGCAGGATCACTTCGCGCGACGAGCACGCGAACACATCGGGCAGCGATGCGGCGAACGCGTGGATCAGCGTCGAGCGATGCGTGTACATCACGCCTTTGGGGTTGCCGGTCGTGCCGGAGGTGTAGCAAAGACATGCCGCGGACCATTCGTCGAACGTCGGCCACTCGTACGCACCGTCTTCCGCGCCGATCAGGCTCTCATAGCAGGCGAGGCCCGGCACCTTGATCGTCGGCATGTGCGCGCTGTCGGTCATGGCCACCCAGGCCTTCACGCCCGGACATTGCGGCGCGAGCTTCTCCACCAACGGAGCGAGATTGATGTCGAACGCGACGATCCGGTCTTCGGCGTGATTGAGGATGTAGACCAGCTGCTCGGGAAACAGCCGCGGATTGATCGTATGGATCACCGCACCGCTGCCGGCCGCACCGTAGTAGATCTCGAAGTGGCGATAGCCGTTCCAGGCGAGCGTGCCGACGCGATCGCCCTGCCGCACGCCCAGCCGCGCCAGCGCCTGGGCACACTTGCGCGCACGCAACTCGGCATCGGCGTAGGTGTAGCGGTGGATCGGCCCTTCGACCGTGCGCGACACGATTTCCGTGTCGCCATGAAACCGTGCCGCGTGGCGGATCAACGTCGACACCAACAACGGCTGATCCATCATCAGACCGCGCAACATGCTGTCACCTCCAGGAGTTCAATGCCTGATTGATCGCGAATGATAGCCAGCCTCGCCCGTCAAGCCTGGCGCGCACCGGCACGCCTTTTACGCGAGTTGAGCGGCGCCGGATTCGGCACCCGCTCGGCCGCCACGAACGCGCCGCCCTGGTACAGCGCCGCACGGGCGTCGCCGGGCTTCTCACGCGCAAGCACGTCTTTGGCATAGCGCTCGCTGTTGTCCTGCGGCCGATACCCCAGCCGGCGTGCGTTGCGATTGTCGTACCAGCTGCGGGTGTTGCCCGACACGCCATAGACGATCTCGAACTTGATGCGCGGATGCTCGATGCCGATGCTCACCAGCTGCGCCAGATCGCGCGGGCTGAGCCAGATCGACAGCCGGCGCTTGTCGATCGGCTGGGTGTTGACGTTGCCGATGCGGATCAGGAACACCTCCATGCCGTACTTGTCGGCATAGAGCGAGCCGAGCATCTCGCCGAACGCCTTCGACACGCCATAGCGGCCGTCGGGCTTCGGATAGACGCGGTGATCGATTACCTGATCGCGCCGGTAGAAACCCATCGCGTGGTTCGACGTGGCGAACAGGATGCGCTTGACGCCGTTGGCGCGCGCCGCCTCGAACACGTTGTAGCAGCCGATGATGTTGACGTTGAGGATGTCCTTCCACGGGCCTTCGACCGAGTAGCCGCCCAGGTGGACGATCGCATCCACCCCTTTGGTGATGCGCCGGGCGGCAGCCAGGCTGGAGATGTCGGCGCGGATGAACGATTCGCCGCGACGCAGCGGCTTGATCGGCCGGTAGTCCGACAGACGCAGCCGGTACTTGCCCGCCAGTTCACGACGCAGGTGGGTGCCGACGTCGCCAGCGGCGCCGGTGATGAGGATGGTTTTCATGCGCGCTCGTTGGGGTGACGATTGTGGTGGAGTCGGATTGAGCGGTTATCATCCGCCGCTGCCGATGCTAGAGACGCACGAAACGCCGCACAAGCGTTCCGATCAACAGCGGCTCGGCGTCCGCGGCCCAACGTCACCCGAGGAGGCTCTCATGCAGTCATATCGTGCGTTCGTCGCTTCGCTCGCGCTCGTCGCGGGCTTCGCCGCCACCGCCCCGCTGGCGCTCGCCCAACAGAAAATGGTGCTCAAGGCGAGCGACGTGCACCCGCTCGGCTACCCCACCGTCGAGGCCATCGTGCGCATGGGTAAGAAGCTCGAGGGCGCCACCAACGGCCGGTTGTCGGTGCAGATGTTCCCGTCGATGCAGCTGGGCGGCGAGAAAGAAATGATCGAGCAGGCGCAGGTCGGCGCGCTGCAGATCGCACGCATTTCAGTGGGCCCGATGGGTCCGGTAGTCGATGAGCTGAACGTGTTCAACCTGCCGTTCGTGTTCCGCGACGAGGCGCACATGCGCAAGGTGATCGACGGCCCGATCGGCACCGAACTCCTCGACAAGATCAGCAACAACCCCGCGAGCCGCCTGGTCGCGCTGGGCTGGATGGATGCCGGCACCCGCAACGTCTACGCCAAGAAGGCCGTGCGCACGCCGGCCGATCTCAAGGGCCAGAAGATCCGCATGATGGGCAACCCGATCTTCGTCGAGACCATGAACGCGATGGGCGGCAACGGCGTTTCGATGGGATTCAACGAGCTGTACAGCGCGTTGCAGACCGGCGTGGTCGACGGCGCCGAGAACAATCCGCCCACGCTGCTGGTGCAGAACCACTACCAGGTCAGCAAGGTGTACAGCCTCACCGGCCATCTGATCATTCCAGAGATCTTCGTGTTCTCCAAGCGCACCTGGGACTCGCTCGGCAAGGCCGATCAGGATCTGCTGAAGAAGGTTTCGCGCGAGGCGCAGATCGAGCAGCGTCAGCTGTGGGACACCATGGTCGGCGATGCCGAGGGCAAGCTCAAAGCCGCCGGCGTGGAGTTCGTCGCGGTCGACAAGAAGCTGTTCTACGACGCCACCAAGCCGGTGCGCGACAAGTACGGCTCGAAGCACGCGGCGCTGATCAAGCGGATCGAGGATACGAAGTAAGTCGCGCCGTGTGCCCCCTCCCCAGCCCTCCCCCGCGTTGGCAGGGGAGGGAACAATGAGGGCCCACTACGGTCGGGCCATGGAACGGCTGTACATCGCGTGCATCGCGGTGTCGGCGATCGCGCTGGTGCTGATCACGTTCGCCATTCCGTACGGCGTGTTCATGCGCTACGCGATGAATTCGGCGGCGAGCTGGCCCGAGCCGTTCTCGGTGCTGCTGATGGTGCTGTTCTCGTTCGTCGGCGGCGCGGCGGTCTATCGCGCCAAGGTGCATATCGCGGTGCAGGCCGCGATCAACGCGGTGGGCGAGCGCACCCGCGCGATCATGCTGAGGCTGGTTGATGCCTGCATGGCCGCGACGTGCCTGTTCATGGTCGTCTACGGCGTGCAACTCGCCCGCACCACCTGGAATCAGAGCATCGCGGAGTTTCCCGGCCTGTCGGTGGGGCTCACCTACCTGCCGATCCCGATCGGCGGATTCATCACGTTGTTGTTCGTGGTCGAGCGGCTGTGGTGCGGCGACCCGCCGCCCTCATCGGTGATGTACACCGATCAGCCCGACGCGGAGTAACGCGCCATGGACGTGCTCGTTCTCCTGGGCGCCTTCACCATGCTGTGCGTGCTCGGCATGCCGGTCGCCTACGCGCTGGGCCTGTCGTGCCTGCTCGGGGCGATGTGGATCGACATCCCGCTGGAAGCGGTGATGTTGAAGATTTCGGATGGCACCGACGACTTCGCGCTGCTGGCGATTCCGTTCTTCGTGCTGGCGGGCGCGATCATGGCCGAGGGCGGCATGGCCGCGCGCCTGATCAACCTGGCAAAACTGTTCGTCGGCTTCATCCGAGGTGGGCTGGCGCTGGTCAATGTGCTCGCGTCCACCTTCTTCGGCTGCATCTCCGGTTCCTCGGTCGCCGACACCGCCTCGATCGGCTCTGTGATGATTCCGCAGATGGTGAAGCAGGGTTATCCGCGTGTATTCGCCACCAACCTCACCATCTGCGGATCGGTGCAGGCGGTGCTGATTCCACCCTCGCACAACGCCGTCATCTATTCGCTGGCCGCCGGCGGCTCGATCTCGATCGCGCACCTGTTTCTGGCCGGCGTGCTTCCCGGTCTGGTGTTCGGGCTGAGCCTGATCGGGTTGGTGCTGTGGATCGCCCACAAGCGCAACTTCCCCAAGGGCGAGGCGGTATCGATGCGCCAGGCGGTGCGGATCGTGATCGAGGCGTTCTGGGGGCTGGTGACGGTGTTCATCATCCTCGGCGGCATTCTCTCCGGTGTTTTCACCGCCACCGAGTCGGCGGCCGTGGCGTGCGTGTACGCATTCCTCGTCACCATGTTCATCTACCGCGACTACAAATGGCGCGATCTGCCGCACCTGTTGCATCGAACCGTGAAGACGGTCGCGATGGTGATGATGCTGATCGGCTTCGCGGCAGCGTTCGGCTACCTGATGGCGCTGATGCAGATCCCGGCCAAGGCGACGCAGTTCTTCCTCGCCGTCACCGACAACAAGTACGTGCTGCTGCTGCTCATCAACGTGCTGCTGTTGCTGCTGGGCACGTTCATGGACATGGCGCCGCTGATCCTGATCTGCACGCCGATCCTGCTGCCGGTGGTGAAGGCGATGGGCGTCGACCCGATCCACTTCGGCATGATCCTGCTGGTGAATCTGGGCATCGGTCTGATCACGCCGCCGGTTGGTCCGACGCTGTTCGTCGGCTGCGCGATCGGCAAGGTGACCATGGAGGAGGTTTCGCGCGAGCTATGGCCGTTCTATGCGGCGATGTTGTTCGCGCTCGGTCTGGTCACCTACGTCCCGGCGCTCTCGCTATGGCTGCCGAGTCTGTTGAAGCTCTAAGGCACGCACCCTCTAAGGCACGCATCCAGTGCTCGACTACCGCCCCGACGATCCCGCCACACTGGCTGATCCGTTTCCGCTCTACCGCCGGCTGCAGGACGAAGACCCGTGCCACTGGAGCCCGCGGCTGAAAAGCTGGGTCCTGACCCGCTACGACGATGTGCGGCGCGTGTGCCTGGACAAGGAGATCTCGTCCGATCGACTGCGGCCCTTTTTCGCTTCGCTGCCGGGCGAGGAGGCGCAGCGCATCGCGGCGATCATCCGCTACCTGTCGCTGTGGATGGTGTTTCGCGATCCGCCCGATCACACCCGCCTGCGCCGCCTCACGAGCAAGGTGTTCCACGTCAAGTCGATGCACGCGATGCGCCCGACGGTCGAGCGGCTGAGCGCGATGCTGCTTGCACGCATCGGCGATCGCGAGCACGTCGATTTCGTCGGCGATTTCGCCGGGCCGCTGCCGGCCTTGGTGATCATGGCGATGCTCGGGGTGCCGGAGTCCGAGCTGTTGCGCGTCAAGCGCATGTCCGATGACATGGCGCTGTTCATCGGCAGCTCGCGCACGTCGCCCGAGAAGTACGACACCGCCGAGGCGGCCACGCAGGAGATGGCGGCCTTCTTTCGCGCGTTCATCGCCGCCCGGCGCGCCGAGCCGAAGGACGATCTGCTGACCGAACTGGTGCACCTGCGCGACGGCGACGATCGCCTCAGCGAGGACGAGCTGGTCGCCACCTGCATCCTCCTGCTGTTCGCTGGCCACGAGACGACCACCAATCACATCGCCAACGGCATGCTCTCGCTGCTGCGCTTCCCCGGCGAGATCGACAAGCTCCGTAGCGACCGGTCGCTTGCGCCGGCTGCGGTCGAGGAACTGCTGCGCTACGACGGACCGAGCATCGCGCAGGTGCGCATCGTGCGCGAGCCGCTGTCGTTTCACGGCAAGACGCTGCAGCCGGGCGATCGCGTGTTCATCATGCTCAACGCGGCCAATCGCGACCCGCGCGCCTACGCCGACCCCGATCGGCTCGACCTTCGCCGCAACGGCGTGCCGCATCTGACGTTCGGCTTCGGCATGCACATCTGCCTGGGCTTTCCGCTGGCGCGGCTGGAAGGACAGATCGCCCTGCCGGCAGTGCTCGAACACTGGCGCAGAATCGAACTTGCCACCGGCGACGATCAGCTCGAGTGGCTCAATTCGATGGTGTTTCGCGGCATGAAAGCGATGCCGCTCACCATCGCCCACTGAAGGAGCACGCATGACCACCACCGAACGCTTCGAAGTCAATCAGATCGCCCCCGACCCCGCCGTCGCGTTCGATCGCAAGGTCGGCGAGACCTACGTGCGCTATGCCCACATGATCGCCGCGCGCGGCTACGTCTCGGCGGCCACCGGCAATCTGGTGATGCGCGTGCCGCACCCGCGCTATGCCGAGGGCGTGTGCTACGTGAAGTGCCAGGGCGTGTCGCTCGAGGAGATGACGCTCGACGATCTCATCATCACCGACGTGCCGTACGGTCGGATCCTGTACGGCGATCGCGGCACCACGGTGGGCCATCAGATGAACCGCGAGATCCTGCGGCTGCGGCCCGACATTCACAGCGTGATCCATCTGCATCACGACGAGACGATCGCGTTCTTCGCCGCCGGATTCGACGAGCTGAAGATCACCGGCCTCACCTTCCCGTTCCTGATGCAGACGCTGCCCTACTACCTGCCGGCGCACATCAACGTCGAGGAGGACGTAGCGCCGCTCAGGACGTTCATCGCGCGGCACAACTGCTTCATCATGAAACGGCACGGCTTCACCGTGCTCGGACGCAACGTCTCGGAGTGCTACCACCGCACCAACGTGCTGGCCTCGGAGGTCAAACGCAACATCATCGCCGAGCAGCTCGCCGCCACGCACGGTCGCAAACCGGAGTACCTGACGATGGCGGAGATGCAGCACATGTTCGAGCACGGTGATGCGGTGATGTATCCCGACGTCGTGAAGAAAGGGTGAAGCGATGCGATCGATCAAGCATCCTGGGTGCGAAGGCCGGACATATCATCGCGCTCGCATCGGCGTCGCGGCCGTCATCGCGATTGCAGCTGCAGTCGTTGCACAGCCGGCGTTGGCGCAAGCCTGGCCCTCCAAACCGATCCGGCTGATCGTGCCGTTTCCGCCGGGCGGGGGCACCGACCTGGTCGCGCGCTCGGTCGCGGCGCGGATGAGCGAAGGTCTCGGCCAACCGATCGTCGCGGAGAATCGCGGCGGCGCGGGCGGCACGATCGGCGCCGACGCCGTCGCCAAGAGCGCGCCCGATGGCTACACCATCGGCATCGCCACGACCAGCACGCATCCCGGTGCGCTCGTGCTGCAGAAGAACGTCCCGTACGATCCCCTGGCCAACTTCGCCCCGGTGGTGCTGATCGCGCGCACGTCGTTCGTGCTGCTGGGCAGCGGCACGCTGGCTCCTGCAACGATTGCCGATCTCATCGCGCATGCCAAGGCCAATCCCGGCAAGCTCAACATCGCCAACGTCGGCACATCCACGATCGCTTATCTGCTCACGCAGCAGCTCAAGCAGCTCACCGGCACCGAGATGGTCGATGTCGGCTACAAGGGCGCATCGCAGGTGTATCCCGATCTGATCAGCAACCAGGTCTCGTTGTTTCTGGACAACCCGGGCGCATCGACGCCGCTGGTGACCGCAGGCAAGCTCAAGGCGTTCGCGGTGACAGGGCCCACGCCGTCGATGCCGGGCGTGCCCTCGTTCACCGATGCCGGGATCAAGAACTTCGATCAGTCGTTCTGGTACGGCTTCGTCGCGCCGGCCGGCACACCCAAGGCGATCGTCGATCGCCTGCACGCCGAAGCCGCGAAGTTCGTGCAAAGCGCCGAAGGCAAGAAGGAATTCGCCAGCCGCAGCCTGGAGCCGGTCGGCGACTCACCCGAAGCGTTTGCCGCGACGATGCGGCAGGACATCGATCGCTTTCGCGCGCTGGCACGTACGCTCAACGTCCAGCCGCAGTGATGCAGTTGAGGCAAGCCTGTCGATCACCCGTATGAGATTCGGGGCTGCGGGCCTGCGGAGCGATTCGCGCGTTCGGCACTAGAATCGGTTCGACGCTGCATCCTCCGCCACTCGCCCGCACTCGCCATGGCCACCGCTACATACGCAGTCCGCGACGGCATCGCCGTCATCACGTTCGACAATCCGCCGATGAACACCCTCGCCGCCGATCTGCGCGTCGCGGCGCTGGGACACCTGAACAACGCGCTAGGCGATGCCGCCGTGAAGGCGATCGTGGTGACCGGCAGCGAGCGCGCGTTCTGCGCCGGCGCGGAGGTGCGCGAGTTCAACACGCCCAAGGCACTGATCTCACCGACCACCCGCGAACTGATCGCTGCCATCGAAGTCTCGACCAAACCGGTGGTCGCGGCGATCAGCGGCTTCGCGCTCGGCGGCGGACTCGAGGTCGCGCTCGGTTGCCACTACCGTGTGGCACATGCCGACGCGCAACTCGGTCTGCCCGAAGTCAAGCTCGGGTTGTTGCCTGGAGCCGGCGGAACGCAACGGCTGCCACGTGCGATCGGCGTGGAGCGGGCGCTGGAGGTGATGATCTCGGGCAATCCGATCGCCGCGCAGAAAGCCGCCGGGACGGCATTGATCGACGATGTTTCCAGCGGCAAGCTGATCGACGATGCGATCGCCTTCGCCCGCAAAGTGCAGGGCCAGCCGCCGCGCAAACTGCGCGATCGGCCTGCTGCTGTCGACAACGCCGACGCGTTCTTCGCCGCCGCCCGCGAGCGCGCCGCGAAGGAGTCGCGCGGCTACCCCGCACCGCTCAAGATCATCGACGCGGTCGAGGCCGCCACGCGCCTGCCTCTCGACCAGGGCCTGGTGATCGAGCGGGCAGGTTTTCAGTTCCTGGTGGACTCCGCTGAATCGAAGGCGCTGCGCCATGCGTTCTTCGCCGAGCGCCAGGCGGCGAAGATCCCCGACGTACCCGACGACACCGCGCTCACCGACATCAAATCGATCGCAATGATCGGCGCCGGCACGATGGGCGGCGGCATTGCGATGGCATTCGCCAACGCAGGCATCCCGGTGAAGATCGTCGATACCACCAAAGAGGCGCTCGATCGCGGCGTCGCGACGATCCGCAAGAACTACGAGGCGACGGTGCAGCGCGGTCGCCTGTCGCAGGCCGACATGGACAAGCGCATGGCGCTGATCCAGCCCACGCTCGCCTACGCCGACATCAAGGACGCCGACCTGGTGATCGAAGCGGTGTTCGAGAGCATGGACGTGAAGAAGACCGTGTTCACGCAGTTGGAAGCGACGATGAAGCCCAGCGCGATCCTCGCCACCAACACCTCGACGCTCGATGTCGATGCCATCGCCGCCGCGACCAACGTGCCCGAGCGCGTCATCGGCATGCATTTCTTCAGCCCGGCCAACGTGATGCGGCTGCTGGAGATCGTGCGCGGCCGGAAAACCTCCAAACAGGTGCTCGCCACGGTGATGCAGCTTTCCAAGCGCATCCGCAAAGTGGGCGTGGTCTCGGGGGTGTGCGACGGCTTCATCGGCAATCGCATGATGGAGGAGTACCTGCGCCAGTGCTATTTCATGGTGGAGGAAGGCGCACTGCCGCAGGACGTCGACAAGGCTCTCGAGGATTTCGGCTGGGCGATGGGTCCGTTTCGCGTCATGGATCTGGCCGGACAGGACATCGGCTGGGCGATTCGCAAGCGCCGCCGTGCGGAAGACCCGGCCAATCAGATCTATCCGGCGTGGCTCGATCGCATCTGCGAGATGGGCCGCTATGGCCAGAAGACCGGCGCCGGCGTCTATCGCTACGAGAAAGGCAGCCGCGGCGCCGCGGTCGATCCGCAGATCGACACGCTGATCATCGAGCACTCGAAGGAGATCGGTCTGCCGCGCCGGCCGGTCACCGCGCAGGAGATCATCGAGCGCAGCATGTTCGCGCTGGTCAACGAAGGCGCGCGGATCCTCGAGGAAGGCATCGCACTGCGCGCGAGCGACATCGACATGGTCTACATGACCGGTTACGGCTTTCCGGTGTATCGCGGCGGACCGATGTTCTACGCCGACACCGTCGGGCTGCCGAAGGTGATCGCGGCGATGGAGAAATACGCGAAGGGCCGCCACGGTCGGTTCTGGCAGCCCGCGCCGCTGCTGGACAAGCTCGGGCGCGAAGGCAAACGATTCAACGGCTGAGCGCGGACGCGTTGTCGATGAGCGAATCGCTGTCGTTCCATAACCTCGGTGATCTGATCGATCGCAGCAAGGATCTCGACAAGATCGCGATCATCGATCTGGGCGCGGATCAGCCGCCGCGCGTGGTGAGTTATCGCGAGCTCGATGCGTGGTGCGCGCGCGTGGCATCGGCGTTGTCGCGCCTGGATCTACGGCGCGGTGATCGCATCGGCATCCTCGCGGCCAATCGCACCGAATTTCTCGCCACCTATTTCGGCATCATGCGCGCCGGGTTCGTCGCGGTGCCGGTGAACTTCAAGTTTCCGCGCGCGATGATCGATTACGTGCTGCGCGACGCAGGCGTGAAGCTGGTGTTCTGTGATGCGGCCCGCCGTGCGGACGTGCCGGGCGATCTGCGTGCGATAGTGTTCGGTGCGGATGGCGCAGACGGCTTCGATCGATTCGCCGGCCCCGAGGTTCGCGCCGGCGTTGAATCGATCCGCCCCACGCCGGGCGAACCGGGCATGTTTCTCTACACCTCGGGCTCCACCGGCAAACCCAAGGGAGTCGTGCTTTCGCACCAGAGTCACATCTGGGTGGCCACGACACGCGCGGCAACCCGCGACTGGTCCGACCAGCGCCTGCTGATCGCAGCGCCGCTCTATCACATGAACGCGCTGGCGCTGGCCAAGTTCGCCTCGGTGTCGCACGCGAGCTTCGTGCTCATGCCGCAGTTCAACGCGCGCACGTACATCGAAGCGATCGCGACCTACCGCTGCACCTGGCTCACCGCGGTGCCGCCGATGATGGCGATGATGCTGCGCGAGCGCGAGCTGATGGACAGCACCGATCTGTCAACGGTGCAGTTCATTCGCATGGGATCGGCGCCGGTGAGCCAAAGTCTGATCGACGCGCTGCGACGTTATTTCCCCAAGGCGTCGATCATGAACGCCTACGGCACTACCGAGGCCGGGCCGGTGGTGTTCGGACCGCATCCCGGCGGCCTGGCGCAACCGACGTTGTCGGTGGGTTACCCGCATCCGGCGGTGCAACTGCGGCTCGCACGCGGCGACGATCGCAATGTCGACGAAGGCGTGCTCGAGATGAAATGTCCGGCGCAGATGAACGGGTATCACAACCTGCCCGCGGCAACGGCGGCCGCAACCACCGATGACGGTTACTACGTCACCGGCGACGTGCTGCGTCGCGACGCCGACGGCTTCTTCTACTTCGTCGGCCGGGTCGATGACATGTTCGTCTCGGGCGGCGAGAACATCTACCCCGGCGAAGTCGAGAAAATGCTGGAGCGCCATCCCGCCATCGAACTGGCCGCGGTGGTGCCGGTGCCCGATGAGATCAAGGGCACCAAACCGGTGGCGTTCGCCGTGCTCAAGAAAGGCGCGAACGCATCGGAGGCCGAGATCAAGCAGTTCGCGTTGCAGAATGCGCCCGCCTATCAGCATCCCAGGCAGGTTTGGTTCATCGACGCGCTGCCCCTTTCCGGCACCAACAAGGTCGATCGCAAGCTGCTGATGCAGCGCGCGAGTGCCGCCGTCGCCGCGGCCGCGAGCGACTGAACCAGATCCGCAGCGAATCACCGCCACCGCAACGACTCACAAGCAACGCAACGACAAGGATCCACCCTCATGGCAGACACGATGCGCGCACTGGTGCTGCGCAAACACGGCACGCTGGACGAGCTGCAGGTCATCGACAACCATCCCTTGCCGCGCGCCGTCGAGGGTCATGTGGTCATTCGCGTCGGCGCGGCTTCGTTCAACTATCACGACGTGTTCACCGTGCACGGCATGCCCGGCATCAAGGTGCCGTTCCCGGTGGTGCCGGGGCTGGACATGGCAGGCGCGGTGCACGAGGTCGGCCCCGGCGTGACCGGTTGGAAGCCCGGTGATCGCGTCGTGGTGAATCCTTTGAACAAGAAGAAGGGCCTGATGGGCGAGATGCTCGACGGCGGCATGGCGCAGTACTGCTTGGTCGCGGCCGATCAACTCATCAAGATGCCCGACAAGGTGAGCTTCGAACAGGCCGCGGCCCTGCCCGTCGCGTACGGCACGGCTCATCGCATGTTCATCACCCACAACACCATCGCCAAGGGCGAGAAAGTGCTGGTGCTGGGTGCATCAGGTGGCGTCGGTACCGCGTGCGTGATCCTCGCCAAGAAGATGGGCTGCGAGGTAATCGCGTGCGCGTCCAGCGGCGAGAAGCTCGAGCGCCTGAAGGAGATGGGCGCCGATCACGTCGTCAACTACAAGGATGTCGACTGGTCGAAGTGGGCGGTCGAGAAGTTCGGCAAGCCGCAGCGACGCTCCTACGAGGGCGGCGTCGATGTGGTGGTGAACTTCACCGGTGGCGACACCTGGGTGCCGTCGCTGCGGTGCCTGAAGCGCGGCGGCAAGCTGCTGGTGTGCGGCGCCACCGCGGGCTACGATCCGAAGGAGGATCTGCGCTACATATGGAGTTTCGAGATCAAGGTGATCGGCTCCAACAGTTTCTACGACGACAATCTCACCGCGCTGATGGACATGATCGCAGCCGGCGAGATCGCGCCGGTCATCGACAAAGTCCTGCCGCTCGATCAAGCCAGCGAAGGCCTGCGCTTGATCCGCGATCGCGAAGTCATCGGCAAAGTCGTCGTCACGCCATAGCACCGCCCCTCACTCTCCACCCTTCACCACGCCCCCGACACCATGGCCGACCTCCCTACCGTCGAACAGATACAAGCGCTGATCACGCGCGCACCATTTCACCAGTGGCTGGGCATTCAAGTGGTGAGCGTCGGACCCGACACCATCGAAGTGAAGGCGAAGTGGCGCGAAGAGTGGATCGTCAATCCCGATCGGCGCTACACGCACGGCGGCATCCTGGCGGCGTTGGTCGATCTGGTGGGCGACTGGTCGCTGGCCTCGAAGCACGGCCGCGCGGTGCCGACGATCGACATGCGCGTCGACTATCACCGCGTCGCGATGCCCGGCGATCTCACCGTGAAGGGTCGCGTGATCCGGCACGGAAGCCAGTTCACCACCTGCGAAGCGCAAGTGTTCGACGGCGAAGGCCAGCTCTGTGCGAGCGGACGCGGCACATACTTCACCGGCGCGCTGGCGGCGGCACCCAAACAGAGCTAGCACCCGAC
>CADEDU010000075.1:12609-22880 GCA_902826155.1 uncultured beta proteobacterium | reverse complement strand
CTGATCAATCTCAATCTCACCGGCACGTTCCTGCTCACGCAAGAAGTCGGTCGGCGCTGGATGATCCCGAACAAGGCCGGGCGCGTCATCGTGATGGCTTCGGTCGCCGGCCTGCGCGGCAACGCGCACATGAAAACGATCGGCTACAACACGACCAAAGGTGGCCTCGTCAACTTCACCCGTGCGCTGGCCGCCGAATGGGGCCCATATGGCATCACCGTCAACGCGATCGCGCCGGGATTCTTTCCCTCGAAGATGGCCGAAGGAGTGCTCGCAACGATCGGCCAGGCGGTGATTCAAGGCACACCACTGAGGCGCCTTGGCGGCGAGGAAGACCTCAAGGGACTGGCGGCGTTGCTCGCTTCCGATGCCTCGCGTCACATCACCGGTCAGGTGATCGCGGTGGACGGAGGCGCGTCGGCGGTGTGATGCCTGCCAGCGGCGAAGGCGGGATGCGCGCCTTCGTCTAGCGCGCGGTTTGCGTTCCGCTCGTTGCGAGCGGTGCCGCTTCCGATGCCATCGACCGCTCGCGCGCCATGAGCATCGTGACCGCCGCGGCGAGCAGCATGCACACGATGGCGGCGACGATGGGCAGCGTGTAGCTGCCGCGCACGTCGTAGGCCACGCCGGCAAGCCACGGACCGACGCCCACGCCGATACCCACCGCCGAGTAGGCCGCGCCGATGATGCCCGCCACGCTGCGCGCGCCGAAGTAGTCCATGGCGAGCGACGGCTGCACCGCGACGAAGCCGCCGTAGCAGGTGCCGAACATCAGCGCGAAAATCGCCAGCGGCAGCTCGCTGCTGGAGAACAGCCACAACGCGAGCGTCAGTGCCATGCCGAGATAGAACAGCGCCGACAACGTCGTGCGCGGCATGCGATCGCCGATGCCACCGAGCGCGAAGCGCCCGACCAGACTGCCGACGCCGATCAGCCCCATGAGAAACACGCCGGTCTGCGCCGACAAGCCGGCATCGCGCGCGTACGGCACGAGATGTACGAACGGCACGAACAGGGCAACGCCGTTCAACAACAGCGCGACGTACCACAGCCTGAACGTCCGACTGCGCAGCGCCACGGCGAGCGTGACGCCAGCCGGAACCTGTCGCGCCGGGCCGCCGCCGGCGGGGGCGGCGGCGTTGTCCGGATACAAACCGCGACGCGCCGGGGAGTTGTCGATGAACAGCGCCGCACCGCCACCGAGAAGGAGCGCGCCGACCGCGAACAACTGATACGTCTGGCGCCAGCCGACGAGATCGATCAGCCACGCGGCGAGCAGCGGTACCAGCAGCGTGCCGGTGCCGATGCCGGCCACCGCGATTCCCGATGCGACGCCGCGACGGCGCACGAACCAGGGCTGCACCGCGCCGACGCTGGGCACGTAGACGAAGCCCACGCCCAGTCCGATGCCGATGCTGTAGGTGAGATAGAGCATCGAGAGCGTCGGCGCCTGGCTCGCGGCGACGAGCCCCAGCGCGAGCAGGAGCATGCCGGCCACACACACGAGCTTCGGGCCGAATCGGTCGGCAAGCACGCCGCTGACGATACCGATCTGGAAATACAGAAACCCGAAGATCGAGAAGATCAGCGATACGTCGCCGCGCGACGCGTTGAATTCCTGCTGGAACGCGGAAAAGAAGGCGGCGAACGAGTAGGCCGCACCGAAGATGACGAACAACGCCACGTGCGTGGCAGCGACGACGATCCAGCCGTAGAACACGCTACGCGACTCCCGATCCCACGCAGAGGTCGTTACGGCAAGCGCAGGCCGCAGATGACGCGGATGAACGCGGATTGCAATGCCTCAACCCCGCGCCATCGCCCGCTCGAGGTGATCGAGCCTGTCTTGCCCCCAGAACGGCTCGCCACCGTAGACGTACCACGGCGCACCGAACACGCCCTGCTCGATCGCCGCCTGCGTGTTCGCTTCGAAGCGAAGCTTGGCATCCGCGCGCAGTTTCTCCGCAGCAAGGCTCTGCGGCTCGATACCCACCTGTCGCGCGAGCTCGGCGAGCGTGCCATCGTCGTCGATGTTCTTCTCCTCGGCCCAGCACGCGCGCATCACGGCGTAGGCGTAGCTCATCGACGCCGGCGTGCCGTGCGCGAGATCGACCGCGAGGATCGCAAGCGATGCCCGATCGGAGGGCACCGGGAAGAACTTCGGATGCAGGTTGAGCGCGGCGCCGAGGTAATCGCGCCAGCGTTTCAGCTCGACCAGCCGGTAGTCCTGCCGCTGCCGGGAGCGCTGTTTGACCGGCACGCCCCCCGATACCGAGAACACCTTGCCCAGATCGCAGGGACGCATCTGCACCGCGATCCCGTAGGTCGAGGCAATCGCGGCGAAACGCGGATGCCCGAGGTACGTCCATGGCGAGGAGGGCGTGAAGAAATACTCGACATTGCGCTCGGTCATGACCGCTATTCCCCTTTTGCTTGTTTGGTTTGCTCGTCGATGTGGTCACCCGCGGCGCGGGCTGCGCATCGGCGGCCGCCTCGCATACTCCTACTGTGCGCGCAGCTTCGCGTACGCCTCGCCCAGGAACGCTTCACCGTTCTTCCAGGCGATGTTCTCGGCGACGTTGCGCGGCAACTCACCGAGCCACTTGCGCGCAGTCGTAGCGTGCTCCTGCACGAAGTGCCAGCGCTCGGCGATGTAGGTGTCGGTGCCGACCATGAACCGGTTGGGAAATTCCAGGAACGCCTCGCGCCACGCAGGTTCCAGCTTCCCGCCCGGCGCGTGATCGGTTCGAAACGCGAGATCGGCCCACAGGTTCTTGTGCTTGCGTAGCATCTCACGCACACGCGCCGGATCGGTGAAACCGGCATGCGCCCAGAGAATGCGCGCATCGGGATACTGCTTGAGCAGCCGCTCGATCGCCTCGACGTCGGAATGCGCATGCAGGATCAGGTTGTACTTCCTCGCCAGCTCGACCATGCGTCGCGGCACCGGCAGATCGGCATCGGCGCCGTACAGATGAAACTCGCCGATCGCCACGTAGGTGTGCCGGCGTAATCGCTCCTCGAGATAGGTGATGATCCCTTCGTCGCGCACCCAGGTGCTGACGTCGCTGCGAGTGCGGTACGGCCGCAACTCGGGAATGATCAGATCGGGTGCCTCGGCCAGCAGCCGTTGCGTGCCCTCGTCGTTCGAGCTGGAAACCAGCGCGCGTTTGACCCCCGCCTTGCGCAGCAGCGCCACGGCGTCCTTGGCAGGCAGCGTCTCCCAGGCGTCGTGGCTGTAGTGCACGTGCGCGTCGAAAATCGGCAGTTCGGCGGCGCGCGCGAAGGGCGCGAACGCGATCAAGAGTGATGCCGCGACGAAGTACGCCGCAGCAGCTGCGACGGAGGGCATGGAGGCACCGGTCGTACGCACGAAAGATCTCCTTGTCACCCGCGCGCTACGGCCGGTCGGGCGAGCCTTGATGGACGAGCCTCACGCAACGCGCGTGATCTCGGGCCCGGTCGCACGCTGCACTTCGACCAGCGCGTCGTAGTACGTCGCCGCGTTACCCATGTCAGCCAGCGCCTGCGAGGTCACCTGGTTGGCGTTGGTACCGTCGGGGGCGAGCTTGCGCCACCACAGCGACACCGCGACGACGCAACCGGCGCGCGCCCGATCGCTCACCCGCGCGCGCGCGCCGAAGGCGCCGCGATCATTGAAGATTCGCACCCAGTCGCCCTCCTTGATGCCGCGGGCAGCCGCATCGCTCGGATGGATGTCCAGGTGCGGTTCCTTCTCGCTTTCCAGGAACAGCGGCAGATTGGCGAACGACGAGTTGAGTGCGTTGCGCTGCGGCGGCGAAATCATCGCCAGCGGAAAGCGCTGACCGAGTTCAGGCGCGCTCTGCACCGATTCCTTCGGTGCGACGAACTGCGGCAACGGGTCGAGTCCCATCGCCTTGGCGGTCTCGCTGTAGAACTCGCACTTGCCCGAGGGCGTGGGAAAGTTGCCCTGCGCGAACGGGGCATAGTGCTGCGGCACGTTCAAGCGCTGCCATCCGTTGCGTTTGAGTTCATCGAAGCCGATACCGGCCATGCGCGCGTGGTTCGATTCGAGCGCCTGGCGCACCATGGTTTCGTCGGAGTCGGACAGTGAGGGCTCGGTGAGGCCGAGCTTGCGTGCCAGGCGCCGGAACACCTCGGTGTTGGGCAACGCCTCACCCACCGGTGCGATCGCCGGCTGATTGAGCATCACGTACAGGTGACCGTACGACTTGTGGATGTCGAGGTGCTCGAGCTGCGTGGTGGCCGGCAGAAAGATGTCGGCGTAGTCGGCGGTGTCGGTGAAGAACACGTCGTGCACGACCGTGAACAGATCGCTGCGCGAAAAGCCTCGGACCACCTTTTCGGAATCCGGGGCGACCGTCACCGGGTTGGAGTTGTAGACGAACAGCGCGCGGATCGGGGGTTGCGCTTCGAGCAGCGCATCGCCGATCGCCGCGGCATTGATCGTGCGCGGGTTGTTCCAGATCAGATCGGGCCGCTCGAGCGCCTGGTGATTCATCGAGTAGAAATCGCCGGTCGCGAGCAGCACGCCGCCGGCCGCCTCGCGCCAGGCACCCACCAGCGCCGGCAGGCAGGTGATGGCGCGCACCGCCGCGCCGCCGCCGCGATGACGCTGCAATCCGAAGTTGACGCGGATCGCCGACGGTTTCGTCGCGGCGTATTCGCGTGCCAGCCGCACCACCGTATCGGCACTGATGCCGCAGATGCGAGCGACCCGCTCCGGCGGATATTCCTGCACGCGCTGCTTGAGCGCATCGAAGCCGAGCGTGTAGTTGGCGACGTAGTCGGCGTCGATCCGCTGCTCGTTGATGATGACGTGCACCATCCCCAGTGCAAGAGCCGCGTCGGTGCCGGGCAACGGCGCAATGTGCTCGTTGCACTTCTCGGCCGAGAGGCTGCGATACGGATCGATCGCGATCACCTTGGCTCCGCGCCGCTTGGCCTCCTGCACGCGCGACCAGTAGTGCAGATTGGAGGTGATCGGGTTCGAGCCCCAGATGAGGATGAGCTTCGCGTCTTCGACGCGCTCCGGGTCCATGCCGACGCTGCCACCCAACGTGATCTTGATGCCGGCGCGCCCGGCCGACGAACACAACGACCGGTCGAGCTGCGATGCGCCCAGGTGGTAGAAGAAGCGCCGATCCATGCCGGCATAGTTGAGCAGGCCCATCGTGCCCGCGTAGCTGTAGGGGCAGATCGATTGCGGGCCGTCGGCCGAGGCTGCAATCGCCTTGAATTTCGCGGCGATGGTGTCGAGCGCTTCGTCCCAGCTGATGCGTTCCCAGCGGCCTTTGCCCGGACCTTTACCGCCGACGCGCCGATGCGGATAGACGACGCGATCCTTGGCGTAGGTGCGCTCCAGATAGCGCGAGACCTTGGTGCACAGCGTACCCGCGGTGAACGGATGGTCCTTGGCGCCGGCGACCTTGGTGGCGACGCCGTTCTCGACGGTCGTCTCCAGCGCGCAGGTGTCCGGGCAATCGTGCGGGCACGCGCCTTTGACGACGCGCACCTCCTGCCCGCCTGACTCGCTGCTGAGGGACTGCATGGAGACGCGAAGATCGTCGCTGCCCATGTGAAGCTCCTATATGTCGGTCAAACGGCTGCGCCCCAGACGCGAAGAGCTGGATGATGCACTCGGTTCGTTGCCAGCGCGGTGGATGCGACCGCGATGATGCGCCTTCGCCACGACCGCTCAACGCGTGCGATGCAATGCGGCCGTTTGGCTCTCGCTCGCCGAGGCGAAGGCGGTGCGCAGCGCCTGGCCGGCCCGGTAGATCGCGTGATTGCCGGCGGCGAGCACGCCACCCATGCCCATGAAGCCGTGGATCATGCCCTCGAAGCATTCGTAGGTCACGCTCACGCCCGCGGCCTGGAGCTTTTCGGCGAAGGCCTTGCCCTCGTCACGCAACGGATCGAAACCGGCGGTGATGACGAACGCCGGCGGCAGCTTGGACAGATCGGTGGCGAAGATGGGCGAGGCGCGCCAGTCACGCACGTCTTGCGGACCGTTGAGATATTGCTCGGCGAACCATTCCATCGACTTCTTCGTCAGCAGATAGCCGTCGGCGAAGTCGCGATGCGACGCAGTGGTATTTGTGAAATCGAGAGCGGGATAGGCCAGCAGTTGCAGGCTGAGCTTCGGCCCCCAGGTGTCGCGAAAGTGCAGGGACACCACGGCTGCCAGATTGCCGCCGGCACTGTCGCCGCCGACCGCGATGCGTGATTCATCGACTTTCAATCGGGCGGCGTTGGCATGCACCCAGTGCGTCGCCGCGATCGAGTCATCGACCGCGCCGGGGAATTTGTGCTCGGGCGCCAGTCGATAGTCGACCGACACCACCGCGCAGCGACCGGCATTGGCGAGCGCGCGGCACAGATTGTCGTGCGTGTCGAGATCACCGATCACCCAGCCGCCGCCGTGGAAGTACACCAGCGCTGGCAGCAGGTCGTCGGCCTTCGTGCCGTGCGCGCGGTAGTACCGCAGCGCGATCTCGCCGGCGGGCCCGGGCATACGCATGTTCTCCACGTGCGCGACCTCAGGCAACGGCGGCGATACGGCCGCGCGCGTCTTCACGTAGAGCTCGCGCGCTTGGGGCGCGCTTACCTCCCAGTACTGCGGTGCATTCGCGGCCTTGATGCGTTCGAGCAGAGTGACGGCTTGCGGATCGAGTGGCATGCGAACTCCCGTTAATGAACTAGGCCGCTGCGGCCGGCGCGATACGCGTACGCAACATCAGCCAGATCAGCGCGATGCCTGTGATGACGAGCAGCACGGAGGAGACGTAGTTGAGCAGCTCCCAACCGTTGCGATCGAGCAGGAAGCCCGACGAGAACGACGAGGCCACCATGATCAGAAAGATGCAGAAGTCGTTGAACCCCTGCGCCTTGGCACGCTCGGACGGACGGTAAACCTCGGTGAGCATCGCGGTCGCGCCGATGTACATGAAGTTCCAGCCCACCCCGAGGATGACCATCGCCCACCAGAAATGCGCAACGGTGATGCCGGAGAGTGCGACACCGATCGTGATGAAGTTCAGCAACAGGCCGGCGAACATCACGTTCAGCACGCCGAACTTCTTGATCAACGAGCCGGTGAAGAACGACGGGGCGAACATGCCGATCACGTGCCAGCCGATCACGCTCGCCGCCGCGCTGTAGGGATGTCCGCATAACGCAGTCATCGCCAGAGGCGTAGCCGTCATCAGCAGATTCATCACCGCATAGCTCAGCGCGGCACACAACACCGCGATCGCGAACTTGGGTTGCATCGCCAGTTGCTGCCACGACCGCGCGGGTTCATCGAGTTTGCTTTGCTCCTCGCGCGGGATGCGAAGCAACTGCAGCACCAGGATCACCATGACCATGAAGAAGATCAGGCCCAGGTAGGCACCCAGGAATTTGGTGGAGAACCATTCGATGGTGATCTTGCTCGATTCCGGTCCGATCAGACCGCCGACCAGGCCGCCGGCGAGGACCAGCGAGATCGCCTGCGCCTTGAAATGATGAGGCGATGCATCGGCCGCGGCGAATCGGTACTGCTGGCCGAAGGCGTTGTAGCCGCCGAGCACGAAAGTGGCCAGACACAACAGCGCGAAGCTCTGGATGTAGATGGCGAACGCCGCGATGAGCGCGCCGACGATGCCGATGCACGCGCCGGTGCTGAACCCGGCGCGACGACCGAACCGCTTCATGAATTGCGCGGCGATCATCGCGTTGACCGCGCCGCCGATGACCCAGCAGGTTACCGGGACCGTGGCAAACCCGGGACCTAACCCGGCGGCGGTGGCCAGTTCACGTCCGGCCAGACCATTGACTGCGATGACGGTGGAGTTGTTGGTGAAGAGCAGCGCCTGGCAGGCGGCCAGGACAAAAACGTTGCGACGAACGTGATCCACACGAATCCTCGAAAAGCGGAGCGAACGCCCCGCGCGGGTGAGCGGCGATTATATGCGAGCGCTCCCCCGAGGAATTCGTTTGAAACGCCGCTTGGCCGTGCTGCGTCTAAAGCGCCGCTTGGCCGCGCTGTGTCACCGGCTCACGTGACCGATGTACGCGTCGTGGTCGCGTCAGCGATCAGATCACGCTGGATCCAACCGTCAGACCGTCGCCGCCTCAGGCGCCACCGCGTTCGCGCTCACATCGGGCAAGGCGATGTTGATGAGCAACGAGTCGACGGTGTCGCTGCGATCCATTTCGACCTTGATCGCGCTCGGATCGACCTTGACGTACTTGACGATCACGTCGAGCAGCTCGCGTTGCAGATCGGGCAGAAAGTCGGGTGTATTCGACTGGCCTGACCGCTCCTGCATGATGATGAGCTGCAGGCGATCCTTGGCCACCGATGCCGACGTGGGCGCCCGGGTTCCGAAAATCGATTTCAGGATCGAAATCATTTCTTGGCTCCGAACAGGCGTTGCAGGAAGCCGGCCTTCTCGGCGGCGGTGAACCGCAGCGGCCGCTCTTCACCGAGGAAGCGCGCCACCATATCGCCGTAGGCCTCCGACACAATCGTTCCGGCCATGTGGATCGCCGGAATGCCCTGATTGGAGGCCTGCAGCACGATCTCCGATTCCGGAATCACGCCGAGCATCGGGATCTTGAGCAGATCCTGCACGTCTTTGAACGACATCATCTCGCCGGCTTCCACCCGCTTCGGCGTGTAGCGCGTGACCAGCAGGTGTTCCTTCACCGGATCCCGGCCATCGACCGCGCGTCGTGATTTCGCCTGCAGGATGCCCAGGATCCTGTCGGAGTCGCGCACCGAACTCACTTCGGGGTTGGTCACGATGATCGCCTCGTCGGCGAACGTGAGCGCCATCACCGCCCCGCGTTCGATGCCCGCGGGCGAATCGCACACGATGTAGTCGAACTTCATCTCCCTCAGCGCATCAAGCACTTTCTCGACGCCTTCTTCGGAGAGGGCGTCCTTGTCGCGCGTCTGCGAAGCCGGCAGGACGTAGAGGTTCTCGCAGTGCTTGTCGCGGATCAGCGCCTGCTGCACGTTGGCCTCACCCTGGATGACGTTCACCAGGTCGTACACGACGCGCCGCTCGCAGCCCATGATCAGATCGAGGTTGCGCAGGCCCACGTCGAAATCGATCACCACCGTCTTGTGGCCGGCCTGTGCCAGTCCGGTGGCGAAGCTCGCGCTGGTTGTGGTCTTGCCGACCCCGCCCTTGCCCGAGGTCACGACGATGATGCGCGTCGTCTGCTTGCTGGCCGCGCGTTTGGGTGCGCTGCTCTCGTCGCGCTCGCTGGGGATGGTTGCATCCTTCACTTGCATCTGCATGGACGTGGTGCTCCTTGTTGTTGCGTGACCGGAGTCACTCGGTACTGATGGGTTCCAACGCGATGCGCGATGCGCCGTCCTGCTCACGCAAGCGCACACACATCTGCCGACCGACGACTTCGGCCGGGATCGATTCGAAGTTCTTGTAGACGCCGGCGATCGAGACCAGCTCGGCCTGGAAGTTCGAGGCGAAGATCGTCGCCTTGGTGTTGCCGTTGGCGCCCGCGACGGCGCGGCCGCGCAGCGGGGCATAACAGTGGATGCTGCCGTCGGCGATGAGTTCCGCGCCCGGATTGACCTGCGCGAGCACCACCAGATCGCGACCTTTGGCATACACGCGCTGTCCGGAGCGCAGCGCCTTGTCGATCACCATCGCGCCGATGTCGGTGCTGGCGACTGCGGCAGCATTACTGCCTGGAGCGCCGAGCGCTGCCGGGTTCGGCTCGTCCAGACCGAGCTCACCTTGCACGATGTCGGACTCGGACGAGGACGGCGATGCGGGGCAAGCAGTGAGCGATGCGCTGATCGGGTCAGGGGACGCGGCAGTGGTGGCAGGCGCGGCAGCCGTCGCAGCCATCGCACTCGAGACGCCAGCCGTCGCCGCCAAGGCGTCGCCAGAACGCGGACGCGCCGGCGCGACGCCAGCCACGACCGCCAGCCCCGCAGCCTGGATTCGCTCGACGTCTGCCTCTGGCGCGCCACGCACCGCAACCGGTGCCATGCCGTAGCCACGCACCAATGCCGCCAGCGCGGCGTAGTCGATGGCGCGGCTCGCGGCGTCTTCGGCCTGCAACGCCGACGCGTCGTCGCAGCGCGAGACATCGAGCAGCGCCGCTTCGCCTTCGAAGAAGGCGCGCGCACTGCCGACCTTCGCTTCGAGGGCAGCAGCCAGCTCGCTCAGCGAGCAAGTGGGAACCATCACGGCGATCACCGGGATCGTGGTGCCCTTGAGCTCGAGCCTGAGCGGTTCGGA
>CADEDU010000075.1:0-12509 GCA_902826155.1 uncultured beta proteobacterium | reverse complement strand
CAAGTACGCCATTCGAGAAGCGAAAATGCGACAGCTGTTGACGATCCGCATCGACCCCGACGTGCTCGACGCCGCGCGCGGCCGCGCCGTCGATGAGAATCGGACGCTCACGAACTACATCGAGACGGTGCTGCGGCTCGACCTGGGGCTGATGGTGATGGGCGCACCGCGGCGGCTGACGGTGGCTGCAGAGCCGGCGCTGCCTAACGCTTCACTTGCGCGGACGACCCGACCGCGCCCGGTCCGGCGCGCGCGCACGAAGTCGCGCTGAAGCCAGCCGCCAGCGCATGTGCGGTCGCTACAAGCTGCTGTTTTCCGCTGAGGAGCTGGCGCGGCGCTTCGCCGCGATCGTCGGCGAGCTCACGATCATCCCGCGCTACAACATCTCGCCCGGCACGTTCCAGCCGGTTATCTGGCAGGCGGAGCAGGCGCGACGCCTCGAAGCGTTCTGGTGGGGGCTGGTGCCGGCATGGGCGAAAGACAAATCGTTCGGCGCGCGCACCATCAACGCACGCGGCGAAACCGTCGCGGAGAAACCCGCGTTCCGCGCCGCGTTCCGTCAGCGCCGCTGCCTGGTGCCGGCCGACGGCTATTACGAGTGGCGCACGCTGCCAGGCGGGCGCAAGCAACCGTATCTGATGCGCATGGCCGACGGCGACGCGTTCGCGTTCGGTGGGCTTTGGGAGACCTGGCAAGGTCCCGAAGGCCCGCTGCGCTCGTTCTGCCTGATCACCATCGAGCCCAACGAGCTGGCCGCGCGCGTCCACGACCGCATGCCGGTGATCATCGCGCCGCAGGACTACGCGCGCTGGCTCGATCCGGCGCTCAAGGACGCCGATGCGGCGCGCTCGATGCTGCAACCCTTCCCTGCCGAGGAGATGATCGCGCACCCCGTCGGCCCGAAAGTGAGCAACGCACGCAATGAAGGAGCGGAGCTGGCCGAACCGCGCCCCGATCTCGAGCCGCCGATGCTGTTCGGCGACAGCGACTCCGATGGCTGACGCTCCGCGCTGAGCGACACGCTCGCGGTGTCGCGATGACATCGGCATAGAATCGAGCGCATCGCAGCTCCGATCGCTCACTGCGGCTCCCACCATGTCGAACACGATTCTCGGCGGTGCCATGCTTCCGCACGCACCGCAGTTCTTCACGCTGCCCGACACCGAGGACAAGGCGGCCATCGCCCGCGTGCGCGCCGTGGCCGCCACGATCGGCGCGCAGCTGCAAGCGTTGACGCCCGATCTGTGGGTGGTCATCGCCAACGATCACGCCCAGCAGTTCTTCCACCAATGCGCCCCGCCGTTCACGCTGCACGTCGGTGGTGAGGCGCGCGGCGAATTTGCCGGCCGGTCGTTCCGCTTCAGCGTGGCGGGCGAGATCGGCTTGCAACTGATCCGCGCGCTGTATCGCGAAGGCTTCGATCCGGCGTATTCGAGCACTGCGCAGATCGACTACGCCCTGGGCATCCCGATGACCCATCTGGGCTTGACGGCGGCGCAGCGCGTGCTGCCGGTGTACGTCAATGCCTATCTGCCGCCGCAGCCGACGATGGAACGCTGCTATGCCTTCGGCCAGGCACTGGCGCGCGGCCTGGAGCGGCTCGGCGTACGAGCGGTCGTGGTGGCGAGCGGCGGCATGTCGCACTTCCCCGGCACCGATCGTTATGCGCACCCCGACCTCGCCTTCGACGAATCGCTGCTAGCACCGCTGCGCGTGGGACGGCTCAAGTCGCTAATCGGCTATGACGAATCCACGCTCGACGACACCGGCAACATCGAGTTGCGATGCTGGGCCGTTGCGGCCGGCGCGTTGGGTGATCGCAAACCCGACGTGGTGCAGATGGATCCGAGCTGGCATCACAACTACGCCTCGCTCGGCTGGTGGTCGCCACCGCCCGCGCAGAGCGCGCGCCCGCACTACCCGTCGATCGATCCGGCGCTGGTGCCGGTCACGGCTGCATTGCACGCGCTTGCCTACGACGCCGCGGCGCGCGCACGCTTCCAGCAAGACGCCGATGGGTTTCTCGCCGCGCATGGTGTCGCAGGCGAACAGGCGCAGTGGTTGCGTTCGCTCGACGTTCCCGCAATCGTGCGCGCCGGGGTGCATCCGCTGGTACCGTTTCTAGCGCAGATGCAGCTCGGTCGCGGCAAGCGCTGAACGTTCGTGGCACGGCAAGCGCTGGTGGGGCCGAGCCGTTCGCAGTCGATCTGAGTCAGCAGGCCGCCAATCCGCGCGAACCAAAATGGCCACCGTGACGTTCACTGCGAATCTGCTGCGCCATATCGCGATCGCACCGTGCGAGGTGGAAGGTCACACCTTGCACGAAGCACTGGAGAACGTGTTCGCGCAACACGCCACGTTGCGCGGCTACCTGCTCGACGACCAAGGTCATCTGCGCCAGCACGTGATGATCTTCGTCGACGGCACGCGGGTGCGCGACCGCGCACGTTTGTCCGATCCGGTTGGTGAGCAGAGCAAGGTGTATGTCATGCAGGCGCTGACCGGTGGATAGCAAGGCGGACGATCAGGCGAAGCGGCGGCTGGACTGAGCAGCGCACGCCATCACGCGTATCAACTCTGCAAAGGAGGACGAGCACCATGAGCGATCGCATTCGTGTGGCGACGCGCAAAGGCCTGTTCACGGTCACGCGCCGCAGTGGGCGCTGGGCAGTGAGCGATCCGGCATTTCTCGGGGATCCGGTGACCGCGGTGCTCGACGACGCCGGCACGCTCTACGCGGCGCTCAATCTGGGGCACTTCGGCGTGAAGGTGCGTCGATCGCGCGACGACGGCAAGCACTGGGACGATCTGCCCGCGCCCGCCTATCCGCCGCAACCGGAGCAGCAACCGGGACAGGAAGCGGCGGGCTCGCCGTGGAAGCTTGTGCTCATCTGGACGCTCGAAGCGGGACCGGGGACGCTGTGGGCCGGCACGCTGCCGGGCGGCCTGTTCCGCTCGAACGATCAGGCGCAATCGTGGGAGCTGGTGCGGCCGCTATGGGATCGGCCGGAGCGCACGCAATGGTCCGGCGGCGGCTACGACCATCCGGGCATTCATTCGATCGCGATCGATCCGCGCGACGGCAAGCGGCTCACGCTGGGTGTCTCGTGCGGCGGCGTGTGGAAAACCGATGACGGCGGCGCGAACTGGCAATTGAGCGCCACCGGCATGCGCGCGGCGTACATGCCACCGGAGCAAGCCTACGACCCCAACGTTCAGGATCCGCATCGCATCGTCGCTTGCGCGGCGCAACCTGATACGTTGTGGTGCCAGCATCACAACGGCATCTTCAAGTCGATCGATGGCGCGGTGTCGTGGCAGGAGATCGAATCGTTCGCGCTGTCGGGTTTCGGCTTCGCGGTCGCGGTGCATCCGCGCGATCCACAGACCGCGTGGTTCGTGCCGGCGGTGAAAGACGAGACGCGCGTGCCGGTCGGTGCGCGCCTGGCGCTCACGCGTACGCGCGATGGCGGGCGTTCATTCGAGGTGTTGCGCGATGGCTTGCCGGCCGAGCTGTGCTACGACCTGATCTATCGCCATGGCCTGGCGGTCGATGCCACCGGCCAACGCCTGGCGATGGGATCGACCTCGGGCGGGCTGTGGATCTCCGAGAACGGCGGCGATGCGTGGCAATGCGTCTCGGCGCATCTGCCGCCGGTGTACGCGGTGCGGTTTGTCTGAGGGGTTCAGCGCACCCAGCGCGGCGCGTGGATCTCCGCGTGCAGACAATCGGCGAATTCGGCCTGCAGCCGCGGATTGCCGCTCGCGCGCACAGTGTCAAGCTTGATCATCGACACGCGTTCGCACGCACCTACCGACTGCTGCATGCGCGCAAGAAACGGCAGGCCGTTGGCCTGATGGCAGCGCACCCAGTCGTAACGATCGCGCAGCACCCCAGCATCGTCGGATCCGGCGGGACGTTTGGCACCCACCGCGCCCGTCAACGCCGCAGCGCGTAACGCGCCGGCCTGCATCGCGCGCGACCAGCTCTGCAGTTCGGCATCGATCTCGGCGCGAATCGTAGCGTCGCCCTCGCGCACGTACAGATCGACATCGCGCCGCGTCGCGAGGAAGTCGCTGCGCGCGTCGAGCCGGCGCTTACCGGCGCAATTCGCCGTGCGGAAGTGCGAAGCGGCGTACGCCGCGGCGTCGGACTTGCCGGCACGCGGCATATTGCCCGGATTGCCCGAACCGGCGGGCAGGTAGGGGCGCAACTCGGGGGCCGGAGCGATGCCAGCATCGGTGACGTAGCCGACGTTGTTCCAAATCTGACGGGAGCGTTCGCCCTTGGCACTTTCGAATACGCGTTCGAGCGGATCGTTGCCGTCGCCGGCGAAGCGCGCTTCCAGGCGGCGCCCGTCGGGGAACTCCCACAGCCATGGGCCGATGCGAAGGCCGTTCTGATAGCGCCCGCTCGATGCGACCAACAACTCGTGGCCGCGATATACGTTGAGCAGGCCCGCGCCCTCGCGCAGGCCGTCGCGACAGGTTCCGGACCACAACAGCGCCGTGGCACCACCGGGCGCAGGCTGCACATCACGCACGAGTTCGAAGCAGCCGTTGATGTCCTGGTGCGCGCGACTCGCCTCCACCGGCGCAACACCGGACCGGCGCGCGGCTGCGTCTGTGGGCGCAAGCTGCGCCTTGGGCGCTCCCCCAACGAACACCGCGCCTGCAATCAGCGCAACCGTCAAACAGCGATGCAAACCTCGCTTGGGCATTTGCGTTCCCTTACCTGTCGAGTCCGTCGCATGCATCGAGGCGATGCGACGGACCTCCTCCGCAGATGGATCGTTCGGACGAACGAAGAAGCCGCAATTCTACGGGGCAAGCGGGCGTCAACGATCGGCGGCCTCGGCCTGCAGCACCTCGCGGGCCACCGTCATGCACTCCCGGATGTGCTGCAGTCCGACGTAGCGCATCGCCGCGAAGCTGATGCCGGCCGCCAGCGCCTGCCCGGCGATCGGCACGTACTTGGCCGCCTGCTTGGTGGTGATGCGCACGCCCACCACGCCCAGCGATTTGATCACCAGTTCCTTGGTAACGAGCTTGCCGACCATCGCCCCGCCGAACGCAACCATGGTGCGATAGACGAGCACTCGGCGGCGCGGCGCCATCCGGTCGATCGCATCGGGCGTGAGCCCGAACTCGGCGTTGATCTCGTCGATCAGACGCGTGAGCAGCGCGATGTCGGCGGCGAAATCCAACCCGGGTACGGGCACCAGCACCACGCCGGCCGACATGAGCGCGCGCTTGGTGACCATGCGCCGCGCGCTGGCAGCGGCTTCATCGATCGCACGAGCGTTGCCCGGCAAGGTCAGCGCCGGACAGCCGGAAGACCGCCCGCGCGCACCGGCCCGGGTCAGGGATTTAATGGGCATCCAGCCCCGAACGCGGATGAGGCGGCTCAGCCGCGCGCTTTGACGCGCTGATAGATGAACAACAGGATCAGTGCCCCGATGATCGAGCCGATCCAGCCGGCGCCCTGCCCCGCCTGGTACCAGCCGATCGCCTGGCCAGCGTAGGTGGCCCCGACCGATCCGATGATGCCCAGCAGGATGGTGGCGATCCATCCCATGTCCTGCTTGCCGGGCATGATGAAGCGCGCGACGGCGCCGACGACGAATCCGATGACGATCGTGACGAGCAAACCGGTCATGTGTATCCCCCTTGTCGCTGTAGTGCCCTGGCAGAAACACCGGGGCTAAAACGATGGTAGCACCACGGTCGCTGACGCTCCGCTGCCATGGCCAACCATGACAATCGCCTGCATGGCGACGCCGACGCTTACGAAAGCGGTCAGCTGAAGTGGCGCTCGCCCGCGCCAGGCGCGCTTACTGTCGTGCCGACAACTGGCGAAACTCGCCGGCGTAATGCGCCAGCCGCTCGAGCAGATGCGCGCGCTGCCTGGCGCTGAGCGAACGCTCGATATCGAGGAATAGTTGCAGGCTGCGCGACTCCCAATCGGTGGCGGCGCGCTGATAGCCCGGCGCGCGGTGGCGTTCGTAGGTGACCAACAGGCTTTTCAGGCGGACCGCCGCCTGCTCGACGCGCGCCTGGCCACCGGCACCGGCGTCGCGGGTTCGCAGCGAGCCGCAAGGCACCGCAGCCGTCGCGGCGACCGAAGTCGTTTGTGAGATCGCGTCGGCGCACGAGGCGCCCGGTCCGCGATCGGCCTGGGCGGCAAGTGGTGGTGGGATCGCTTCGCGCAGCACGGCAAGCACCGCCGCATGCCGGCGCTTGCGCTCGTCGAGCAATTCGACGTACAGATCGGGCGAGTCCGCGACGTGGCGAGCGAGTCGTGCCTCCTGTTCGGCGCTCAGATCGCCCAACCATTCGCGATAGCGTTTGGCGATCACCTTGAGCCGCTCCTGCCGATGTCGATCGCGATCGTCGATCTCGTACTCGCGCCGGAACTTGTCGTTCGCTTCAACCAGCTTGCGCTCCAGCGCCGCGAGATTCTCCGGCGTGAGCCGGTCGAAAATCGGTGCCAGATCGTCGATGGCTCTGGTCAGCAGCAAACGATAGCGCCCGCGCAATGCGTCACTCGCCCAGACCACGTCGGCCTGCGTCATGCCCGCCCGCAGCCGCCTGCTCAGATCCTCGAGCAGATCGACGTACTGCGGCAGTTCGGACTGCCGGTGCCAGGCGTGGTAACGCTGCACGCGCTCGCGCAGCAGGTCGTTCTGCTCGCCCGACAGATCGAGATAGTCGTTGGCGAAATAGCGGATCGCCCAGTCGGCATTGTTGTAGGTGAGCCGCACGAAGCTGCCGCAGCTTGCAAGCGCACACGCCAGCAGCACGCACAGCCATGCGGCCCAGCGCCGGTTCGTACTTCGCGACATCGCCTGGATCGGGTTCATGCGTGCATCCCGTTCGTCGTCCCGCGCGTTTCGTCCTGCGCTTTTCGTCCCGCGCGTAGGGTCCCAATACCCACCCGCCGATTTTATGGCGAGTCGGGCGAAGTGGCGACGATGCACGGCCGCGGCGACCGTGGTAGGGCAACAGCGGGCCGCTCAGCGGACCGTCAACAAACGTGGACGCGGCTGGAGCACCGCGATCCGCGCCGGGGCCGAGCGCGGCCGCTTCAGAGAATCCGGGTACCGACCCACCACGCCACCGCACCGATGAACGCGGAGGCGGGAATGGTGAAGATCCAGGCCCAGACGATGTTGCCGGCCACGCCCCAGCGCACCGCCGAGAACCGCTGCACCGAACCGACGCCGACGATGGCGCTGGTGATGGTGTGCGTGGTGGAGACCGGAATGCCGAACACGGCGGCGACGATGAGCGTGATGCCACCGCCGGTTTCGGCGCAGAACCCGCCGACCGGACGCAGCTTGGTGATCTTCTGGCCCATGGTCTTGACGATGCGCCAGCCGCCGAGCAGCGTGCCCAGCCCCATGGCGATCTGCGCGCTGATCACCACCCAGAACGGCAGCGGATCCTTCGGCCCCATCAGCTGCGCCGCGATCAGCAGCATCCAGATGATACCCATGGTCTTCTGCGCGTCGTTGGAGCCATGCGCGAGGCTGTAGAGCGAGGCCGACAGCAGTTGCCCGCGCCGGAACCAGCGGTCGACGCGCCGCGGCGTAGTGCGGCTGAACAGCCACGACACCAGGATCATCAGCAGCACACCGAGAACGAATCCCAGCAGCGGCGCCACGAAGATGAACACGATGGTCTTGGCCAGACCGGCGGCGAGCAGCGCTCCGGTACCGGCTTTGGCCACCGTAGCGCCGACGATGCCGCCGATCAACGCGTGCGACGACGAGGAGGGAATGCCGTAGTACCAGGTGATCACGTTCCAGGCGATCGCCCCGATCAGTGCGCCGAACACCACGTTGTGGTCGACGACGCTGATGTCGACCACACCCTTGCCGATGGTCGCCGCCACCGCCAGGCCGAACACCAGGAACGCGATGAAGTTGAAGAACGCGGCCCATGCCACCGCCCAGTGCGGGCGCAGCACGCCGGTGGACACCACGGTCGCGATCGAGTTGGCGGCATCGTGGAAGCCGTTCATGAAATCGAACGCGAGCGCCAGCGCGATCAGCAGGACCAGGATTTCGAAGCTCATGGAAACGAGTGGGAGGCGCGAATGATCGGAGCGGGCGGGGGCATCGTGACGGTGGGCCGGTGCGCTGGCGGCGCACGCCGACCAACCGCTACGAGTTCTCCAGCACGATCCCTTCGATGATGTTGGCCACGTCTTCGCAGCGGTCGGTGACGGTCTCGAGGATCTCGTAGATCGAGCGCAGCTTGATCAGCTGGCGCACGTCGGGCTCGTCGCGAAACAGTTTGGCCATCGCCGCGCGCATCACGTGGTCGGCCTCCGACTCGAGCTTGTCGATCTCGTTGCACACGTCGAGGATCTTGGCGCCATTGTCCATCGAGGAGAGCAGGCTCACCGCCACGCGCACCTTCTCGATCGAACCGACGCAGATGTCGGCGAGGTTCTTGGCTTCGGGCGTGACCGCGCGCACGTCGAACAGGAAGATCGATTGGGCGCAGTCCTCGATGAGATCGAGGATGTCGTCCATGCGGGTGATCAGCGAATGGATGTCGTCGCGGTCGAGCGGCGTGATGAAGGTCTTGTGCAGCAGCTCGATCGTCTGCTGCGTCACCTTGTCGCCCTTTTTCTCGTAGGTCTCGATCGCGAAGGCGCGCCGCTCGAGATTGTCGAACGAGCTCATCAGATCGGCGAGCTCACGGCTGGCGGCGACCGCGTTGTCGGCGTGCTCGACGAACAGGTCGAAGAATCTGCCTTCCTTCGGCATCAAGCGACCGAACATATGTTCTTGTTCCCCTTGGTTGGCGATGCCACGATCGGCGCACGCACGACGCACTTTTTGGCGCGCGCGACGCACGCCAGCCTGAACGCGAGCCTGAACGCGAGCCGAGCACGAACGCAAGCACACACAAGCACTGACGCGAGCGGCGCGCATTCTATGCGCAACTCGCCGGTGCGCGATTTTTTCTTTAGTCGGGCGGCGCTCGCGTGCGCGCCGCCGCGTTCAGCGACGCAGGAACTTCGCGAGTTTCTGGCGAAACTTCTGCACCTTCGGCGCCACCACCCACATGCAGTAAGGTTGCCCCGGGTTGCGATCGAAGTATTCCTGGTGATACGCCTCGGCCTCGTAGAAAATCCTGGCCGGCACGACTTCGGTGACGATCGAACCGTCGAACACGCGATCGCGCTCGATCTGTGCGATGACCTCGCGGGCGATGCGCTCCTGCTCGGGCGAGTGATGGAAGATGGCCGAGCGGTACTGCGTGCCCACGTCGTTGCCCTGACGATTGAGCGTCGTCGGGTCGTGGATGGCGAAGAATACTTCGAGCAGATCGCGATACCCGATCGCCGCCGGATCGAACGTCACCCGCACCACCTCCGCATGCCCGGTGTCACCGCCGCAGATGTCCTCGTAGGTCGGATCCACGGTGCGCCCGCCCATGTATCCGGACTCGACCGACGATACGCCGGTCATCTGGTCGTACACCGCTTCCAGACACCAGAAACACCCCCCCGCGAGGGTGGCCACGTCCTTGCCGGCGGGGATCTCGTTCGCCGCAATCGTCTTGGTTGCCATCGGGATCGCTCCAGGCAGCTGTCAGGATTGGAAATCGCTTGGGGTAGCGCATCGGATGAGCCACCGGGGTGTGGTACGGTAACACCGCGAACGAATTCCGGGAAACGCCGACATCGCCGCTCATGGCGATCCGCGTTCCCTGTCGTTTCAGCAAGTTGCGAGCGTTCGCCGGAGGCAGGCAGCACCGCCGGGCGCGCTCGTCGATCCCCCTCCCATGACAGGCATGCCGATGAAGTCCAACGAATCGCTCGTCGATCGCAGCGCGCAGACGCTGCCCGAGCAACCCATCTCCAGTGAAGTGCTGCTGGAGAAGTACGCCAAGGGGCAAGAACACTCGATCGAAGACGTGTGCCGTCGCGTCGCCCGAGCACTCGCGTCAGTTGAACCCGAAGCGCGCCGTGGCTATTGGGAGCAGCGCTTCTACGATGCGCAGGCCCAGGGGTTCGTGCCGGCCGGACGGATCAGTTCGGCAGCCGGTACCACGCTCTCGGCCACGCTGATCAACTGCTTTGTCCAGCCAGTGGGCGATTCGATCACTGAAGTGGTCGACGGCAAGCCGGGCATCTACACCGCCTTGTCCGAGGCGGCTGAAACGATGCGACGCGGCGGCGGTGTCGGCTACGACTTCTCGTCGATCCGGCCGCGCGGCGCGTTCGTGCGCGGCACCATGTCGCGCGCCAGCGGCCCGGTGTCGTACATGCGCGTGTTCGATCGCTCGTGCGAAACGGTGGAGTCGGCCGGTGCGAGGCGCGGCGCGCAGATGGGCGTACTGCGCTGCGACCACCCTGACATCGAGGAGTTCATCCACGCCAAAGACAAAGGCGATCTCACCAACTTCAACCTCTCGGTCGGCGTCAGCGATGTGTTCATGCAGGCCGTCGAACGAGACGGCGACGTCGAACTGTTGCATCGCGCCGAACCCGCTGCCGACGAGAAAGCCGCCGGTGCGTATCAGCGCGACGATGGTCTGTGGGTGTATCGCAAGGTGCGCGCGCGCGAACTGTGGGACCAGATCATGCGCTCGACGTACGACCACGCCGAGCCGGGCATCCTGTTCCTCGATCGCATGAATCGCGACAACAACCTCTACTACTGCGAGACGATCGAGGCCACGAATCCGTGCGCCGAGCAACCCCTTCCCGCCTACGGCTGCTGCTGCCTGGGCTCGATCAATCTCACCCGCTTCGTGCGCGCACCGTTCAGCGACAAAGCCGAGTTCGATTTCGCCGCATTCGGCAAGGTGGTCGACGTATCGGTGCGCATGCTCGACAACGTGCTCGATGCCACCAACTGGCCGCTCGATCCACAGCGCGAGGAGGCGCGTGCCAAACGCCGGGTCGGATTGGGCTTCACCGGTCTGGGCGACGCGCTGATCATGTTGCGGCTGCGCTACGACGGCACGGAGGCGCGCACGATGGCCGCGCGCATCGCCGAGAGCATGCGCGACCGCGCGTATCTCGCCTCGGTGGAGCTGGCGCGCGAGCGCGGCGCGTTTCCGCTGTTCAACGCCGATCTGTATCTGTCGGGCGGCAATTTCGCCTCGCGGCTGCCGGCTGAAATCAAACAGAAGATCCGCACGCACGGCCTGCGCAACTCGCATCTGCTGTCGATCGCGCCCACCGGCACCATCAGCCTGGCGTTCGCCGACAACGCCTCCAACGGCATCGAGCCGCCGTTCTCCTGGACCTACACGCGTCGCAAGCGCACCGCCGAGGGCACGTTCAAGGAGTACGCGGTCGAGGACTACGCCTGGCGGCTCTATCGACACCTGCATCCGCCCGCGGGCGATGCGGCCACGCCGCCGGCGCTGCCGCCGTACTTCGTCACCGCGCTGGAGATCTCGGCGCAAGCGCACAAGGATGTGGTCGCGGCAGTCGCGCCGTTCATCGATACCAGCATCTCCAAGACGGTGAACGTGCCCGAGGACTATCCGTACGGCGAGTTCGAAGACCTCTACCTCACCGCATGGAAATCCGGTCTCAAGGGGCTGGCCACTTATCGGCCGAACAAAGTGCTCGGCGCGGTGCTCACCACCGATGCGTCGAAGTCCGCTTCGAGCGGTGGGCAGGCGCACGATAGTCAGCGCCAGCCGCAGGACGTGTTCCTGCGTGAAGCCAACCGGCGCCTGTCGATCAAGTCGCTGCCCGCACCGGTGCTGTCGTCGTTGCAGTGGCCGGGACGCCCCGACATGCCCGACGGCAACGTCGCCTGGACCTACATGCTGCGCCATACGCACGGCGAGTTCGCGCTGTTCGTCGGGCAGGCCGAGGCCGAAGGCAAGGTCATGCCGTTCGAAGTGTGGGTGAACGGCGCCGAGCAGCCACGCGGCCTTGGCGCGCTCGCCAAGACGCTCTCGATGGACATGCGCGCGAACGATCACGCCTGGCTCAAGCTCAAGCTCGACGTGCTCGCGCGCACCGTAGGCGATCAGTCGTTCGAGATGCCGTTCCCGCCGCACGGCGAGCCGCGCACGGTGCCGGGCATCGTCGCCGGCGTGGCACAGCTCATCCGCTATCGCTGCGAGCGGCTCGGCGCGCTCGAGGCGATCGGGCCGACGCCGGTCCTCGATGCGATGTTCAGCGTGAACGAACCCAAGACCGGCACCGACGGCACGCTGTCGTGGACGGTCGACGTGCAGAACCCGGCCAGCGGCGAAGAGTTCGTGCTCGGGCTGAAGGAGATCACCCTGCCCGACGGCGTCACGCGGCCGTATGCGATGTGGCTGGCCGGCCACTATCCACGCGCACTGGATGGCCTGTGCAAAGTGCTGTCGCTCGACATGCGCGTGATGGATCCGGCCTGGATCGGCATGAAACTGCGCAAGCTGCTCAACTACTCCGAGCCGCTCGGCGATTTCATGGCGTTCGTGCCGGGCGAGCGCCGCCAACAGAACTGGCCCTCGACCGTGGCGTACCTCGC
>CADEDU010000074.1 GCA_902826155.1 uncultured beta proteobacterium | reverse complement strand
GGTTATCGATCATCGCCGCCAGCAGATTGTTGGCGAGCTGGATCGCGCCGAAATCACCAGTGAAATGCAGGTTGATGTCTTCCATCGGCACGACCTGCGCGTAGCCGCCGCCCGCTGCCCCGCCCTTCACGCCGAACACCGGACCGAGCGAGGGTTCGCGCAGGCAGATCATCGCCTTCTTGCCGATGTGATTGAGCGCATCGCCCAGACCGACCGTGGTGGTGGTCTTGCCTTCGCCCGCCGGCGTGGGGCTGATGGCCGTGACCAGGATCAGCTTGCCGTCGGGTTTGCTCTTGAGCGTATCGAGATACGCAAGCGAGACCTTCGCCTTGTAGTGTCCGAACGGCTCCAGGTGCTCGTCGCCGATGCCGAGCTTGTCGCGCGCGACGGCGGCGATGCGCTGCATCTTGGCAGCCTGGGCGATTTCGATATCCGATGCCATGGGTGTCTCCAATGAAAGCGGGCGTGATCAAGGCGCACGTACCGACGAGGCGCGGCAGTGTAGGCAGTGGGCCAAGCCCACAACATTGACGGGCGTCAAGGGTCCAGGAACGCGCGCGCGAACCGCACGCGGCATGCCTGCAGCGCAGCGGAAGGTGTGGACCGGATGCCTACATCGCGCGCCGCGTTCTACCCAGCGCAGCACTCAACGTGCGACGCCTGGCGTTATGCAGCCTTCTGCGCCTCCTCTTGCTGCAGCGAGAAGATCGAGCTGTAACCGCCCGACCAGTCCGGCGGAATCAGGCATGGCCGCGGATCGTGATGCGCGAAGGCTGCCGGCTTGCCACGCACGATCGCACCGCTGTGCTTCGTACCGAGCGGATTACACATGTAAGTGAACGCGTCGGCGCTCGACAACGTGTAGAGCAACAAAGGCCGCCCCAGGTCGGAGTCGTTGCGCGGAGAGCTGTGCAGGGTGCGGCAGTTGTGGATGGTCAGCGAGCCCGCCGGACCGGTGAGATAGACGGTCTTCGACGCGTCGAGCCGGGCGACGTCGCTATCGCGCAGGCAGCCGATCCATTTGCCGCCCTCGTCGTACTGCGTGAGCATCGGCTCGATCTCGTGGCTGCGCGGCAGCACGCCGAGCGGCCCCTGATCCATGCCGCAGTCGTACAGATACGTGCCAACCGTCAGCGGCGAATAGTTGGTGTGCGGCCAGAACGAAATGTCGTAGTGCCACTTCACCTCTTCGCCGCCCTGCTTCCATTTGAAATTGAGCTTGGAGTGATGGAACTTCACGTCCGTCCCGACCAGGTCGGCGACGATGTCGGCCATCGGCCCCTTGGTCACGTACTCCCAGAACACCGGATGGTGGATGTCGGGGCTCGACACCCGGCGCAGGCGCGGCGCGTCGGAGCGGTGATCGGGCTCCAGATCGAACTTCTTGTCCGACTTCGTCACCTTGCGGCTTTGTTCGACCAGTTCCTCGGTGGCCGCGCGCAACCGCTTGATCCACTCATCGGGAATCACCCGCTCGAGCAGGATGTAGCCCTCGCGAAGATAAAACTCGCGTTGTGCCTGGGACAGCACGCGCGGCGGGATGGCGAAAATCTGTTCCGGTGTCATGGCTGGCTCCCCTCTTCACTCTTCACTCTTCACTTTTCACTCTTCATTCGTCACCGTTGCTCAACTTCACTTGAACTTCAACATCGTGCCCGGCAACCATGTCACCAGTGCCGGCCAGATCATCACGATCACCATGGTCAGCACCTGCAGCGCGATGAACGGGACCACGCCGCGATACATGTCGCGAATGGTGATCTGCGGCGGCGCCACTGCGCGCAGGTAGAAGATCGCCGGCGCCATCGGCGGGGTGAGGTAGCTGGTCTGGATCATGATGAGAAACAGGATGCAGAACCACACCGGATCGAAGCCCGCGGTCTTGATGAGCGGGGTGAAGATCGGCACGAAGATCAGCACGATCGAGATCCAGTCGAGGAAGAACCCGGCAATGAACAGGATCAACATCATCAGCGCGAGCAGCAGCCAGGGCGAGAGCTGCATCTTCGCTATCGCCTGATTCGCCGCGTTGATACCGCCGCCGCCGACGAACACGCCGGTGAAGAGCGTGCCGGCAAGCAGCACCGCCATGATCATCGAGGTGACCTTGAGCGTTTTGATCAACGCTTCGAACAGCGCGGTGTTCGAATAGGTACGGTAGAGCATCGTCAACAACACGGAAGCGAGCGCACCGATTGCCGCTGCCTCGGTCGGTGAGGCCCAGCCGAGCAGGATCGAGCCGAGCACCGCGAAGATCATCAACACCGGCGGGATCAGGTTGCGCGTGGTGATCCACACCTTCGCGCCGAAGCGCGGGTCGCCGGGCTCGGGCGGAATGCGCGGTCCGTACTTTGGACGCAGCGAGCAGACCACGAAGATGTACGCGACGTAGAGCGCTCCCATGATCAAGCCGGGAAACACCATGCCGTACAGCAGATCACCCACCGAGATATCAGCCAGCGGCCCCATCACCACGGCCACCACCGACGGTGGGATGATCGTGCCCAGCGACCCGCCGGCGCAGATGGTGCCCGATATCAGGCCGCGGTCGTACGCGTAGCGCAGCATCACCGGGATGGTGAGCAGGCCCACCACCGATTCGGTCGCGCCGATCACGCCCGAGGAGGCCGCGAAGATCACGCACATCAGCACCGTCGCGATCGCCAGACCGCCGGGCAAGCGGCGCGTCCAGATGTGGATCGCCTCGAACAACCGATCGGCGATGCCCGAACGCTCCAGCATCGCGCCCATGAACACGAACAACGGTACCGCGGCGAACACGAAGTTCGACGACAGATCCTCGATCTTCTCGACGAACTGGAACACCACCCGATTGCCGAACGTGAACAGACCGAACACCAGCGCGGTGATCATCATCGAGAACACGACCTGCACGCCGAGGAACATCAGCACGAAGGCCATCGGCAGCATCAGGAACGGCAGGAGTTCCATCTACGATGCATCTCCCACGCCGCGCGCGCGCCGCACCGATTTCATCAGCTCGGCCAGCGACTGCAGCGCGAACAGTACGAAGCTCGCCACGAACACCACGCGGAACGGCCACACCGGCAGATTCATGGCCGATTGGCCGGTGCGCTCGCTGCGCGACCAGCCGGTCCAGAAGTGCTGCATCAGCGCGTAGGACAGCCACACCAGCAGAGGTATGACGACGCAGTAGGCGAGGATGTCGATCACCGCCCGCGCGCGGGGCGAGAACCGGCCCGAGAAGATGTCGATGCGGATGTGCTCGCCGGCTCGCAGCGTGTACGCGAGCCCCAGCAGGAAATGCGAACCGGTGAGCAGGTAGCCGACCTCGTAGGCCCACACGGTCGGCGCACCCATGGCGTAGCGCGAGAACACCTCCCAGCAGGTGGCCAGCGTGAGAGGCACCAACAGCAACGCGGCGAAAATGCCGACGGCGCCGACGACTCGTTCGATGGATCGGGTGCTGATGTTCAAGGATCGATGTTCGGCGGCGCGATTGACGTCGCTTTCAGGCTTTGACTTTCACCTTGCGCCAGCTCTCGGCGTTCTTCCATTGCCCATCGAAGTCCTGCAGGCTCTTGTGGATGCGGGCGAACCACTTGTGCTTTCCTTCCTTCGCCATCTTGTCGGCCCAGTCCAGGCCGATCTTGCGCGCGGCGTACTGCACCTCGGCATCCAACTCGATGATCTCGTTGCCGGCCTTCTTGTAGAAATCGAGCGCCTTGGCGTCTTCCTGGCCGATCTTCAGCCACGACTCGAACGTCACCAGCTTCGCGGTGGTTTCGACCAGCTTCTTGTCGGCCGCCGACAGCTTGTTCCAGGCATCCTTGTTGATGACCAGTTCGAACGGCGCGGTCGGTTGATGCACGCCCGGATAGATCAGGTACTTCGCCACTTTGTAGAAGCCCGGTGCGATGTTCTCCCAGAGCGTGCCCCACTCGGTCGCGTCGATGGCGCCGCGCTCGAGCATCGGATACACGTCACCGCCCGCGGTCGTGACCGGCGCGGCGCCGAGATCCTTGGCCATCTCGAGCCAAGCTCCGGCTGTGCGCAGCTTCAGCCCTTTCAGGTCGGCCAGCGTCTTGACCGGCTTGCGCGAATGCAGGAACACCTCTGCGGTACGGATGAAGAGCGGCAACGAGACCACGCCATCCATCTCGTCGCGATATTGGCGCTGCAAGTCGGCACCGCCGGCTTCATAGAGCCAGTGCAGCATGCGCTCGGTGTCGAACGACCCGGCGTAACCACCGAACAAGACGGTCGTGGGGTCCTTGCCCCAGTCGTAACCGATCCAGGTATGGCCGCACTCGGCCACGCCGTTCTTGACGGTCTCGGGCACCTTGAGCGCATTGCCCAGCGCCCCGCCGGGAAAGGTCTGCACCTTGATGCGCCCGCCGCTCAGCTCGCCGATACGATCGGCGAACAGCTTGGCGCCGATGTCCATCAGCGGACCGCCGGCCCAACCGGTAGCCATCTTCCAGCTGTGCGCGCCGCCTTGGGCGTTCGCACTCGTTGCGAGCGCGGCCAACGAGCCCGCCGCACCGGCCTTCAGAAAATCGCGCTTCTTCATCGGTCTCCTCCTTGTATGTTTGGGGGCAGCGGTTCGGCGCCTATGCCGTCTGCGCTTCGTCGATCGGACCGTCGATGCTCACCGGCGCGTCGTGCCGGCGGAATCGCTCGATGGTGGACTTCAACTCGGGCTTCACATGGTCTTCGCTGTAGCCGTTGAACACATGCCCGACCAATCCACGATCGAGGTCGCTCGTACCCATGAACCAGTCGGCGACCGGGAAGGTGAGATTGAAGTTGCGCGCCATCATGATCCCCATATTGTGGTGCGCGGTGTGGTGGCGTCGGATGGTGTTCACGAACGGCACGTTGCGCACGAACCAGTTGTCGTGCACGTGGCAGCAGTAGTGGAACGCCTCATACAGCAGGTAGTTGCCGATGATCGTCACCATCAGGATGTATCCGGCGTTTGCATTCACGGCCTGCGCCAGCAGCCAGGCAAACGGCACCCCCAACCCCATGAACGTGAACAACGCGCGCCATGGAAAGAAAATGATCCGCCACTCGCGGGGAGACTCCACCGTCATCTCGTTGTCGGTGAAGTACTGATGATGCTGGCGGGTATGGCGGTCGTAGATCGCGCGCAGCGCCCACACGTCGACCAGCCGGTGCATGACGTACTTGTGGATCCACCACTCGAACATATTGGAGAAGAACAGCACCGGAATCACCAGCAGCCATTCCCAGCTCGCGTTCTGCAGCTGGGTCACGCACCAGGCGATCGCGCTCAGGCCGACGATGTAGATCACCCCGATATGCACCTTCCCGCTGTAGCCGGGTCGTATCTGCGCCAGATACTCGGCGCGAAAATTCTTTTGCCGCTCGCTCATGTTGTGGCGTTCTTCCAGCGCTGCCATGGCTTCCTCCAAGCGTGACCCGTCCACTGACTTCGTTCACTGACATATTAGGCGTATATCTGCGGCGCTGTCGAGCCGCCCCACCCCGCACCCGCCGTCACAAGTCCGTATCGACCGTGCCGCGGGTGAACGCCTCGATGTTGTCGAGAAGCCGGTCGAGCGCGGCACCCGCCGCCCGCCCGTTGCCCTGAGCGATCGCCCGCGCGACATCGGCATGCAGCTTCGCTGCGACCGGCATGTCGGCCGCCTGTTTGTAGTGCAGGTACCAGAAGCGCCGCGACAGGGCGTTCATCAACCCCATCGCGCCGGCGGCGAACTCGTTGCGCGCAGCCTCCAGGCACAGCTCGTTGAAGGCACGATCGACCCGCAGGAACGCCGTGTCGTCGTTGGTTCGAGCCGCCCGCTCGAACGCGCGTGCCAGTTCGGCGAACTGTTCCCGTTCTTCGTTCGTGGCGCGCTTTGCTGCACTGCGAGCCACCAACCGCTCGACCTCGCGACGCACCTCCAGCAGGCGCAGCTGGCTCTTCACATTGATGTCCGACACGATCACGCCGCGCCGCGGCAGGATCTGCACCAGTCGTTCACGCGCCAGCCGCTGCAGCGCTTCGCGGATCGGCGTTCGACCGATGCCGAGCTGCTCGGCGAGCATCTGCTCGGAAACCGCAGTGCCCGGCGCGAGTCGCAACGTGACGATCCGCTCCTCGAGATCGAGATAGGCCCGATCGGTGAGCGTTTCGCTCGCCACGCCATTGCCGGAGCGACGCTTCGCTGCCGGGCGACCCGGCAACGCATCGCGATTTGCCACGACGGATCGCGACGCGCGTGCGGGTGAGCGACGGTTGCGCGCGCGCTTCGGATCTGCGGTGCGTTTCAGATCTGCCGACGCTTCTGCACCAGGCCGAGGAATTTCTCGTACTCCTTGTCGTCGACGGCGTAGCTGTGATCATCGTCAGGGAAGGTGCCCGCCTTCACTTCGGCCACGTACTGCTTGAGCCCGTTGACGGCAACCTCGGTGAGATTGGCGAAGCGCTTGGTGAACTTCGGCTTGAAATCGGTGAACACGCCGAGCAGATCGTACGAAAGCAGGATCTGCCCGTCGGTACCCACCCCGGCACCAATGCCGATGGTGGGGATCTCGAGCTGCTCGGAGATCACCTTTGCGATCTTCGCCGGCACCGCCTCGAACTCCAGCATGAAGCAGCCTGCATCCTGGATCGCCAGTGCGTCTTCGAGGATCTTCATCGCCGTCTCGGCGGTGCGGCCCTGGATGCGAAAGCCGCCGAACATCGCCACGGTGTGCGGCGTGAGCCCGATATGCGAAGCCGTCGGAATGCCCGAATCGACCAGCGCCTTGAGGATGTGCGCCTGCGATTTCCCGCCCTGCGGCTTGACTGCGTCGCAGCCGGCCTCCTGCATGAAGCGCGTTGCGTTGGTGAGCGCGCGATCGATGGTGTTGTAGCTCTGGTACGGCATGCAGCCCAGCACGAAGGTGTTGGCCGCGCCGCGACGCACCGCCTGCGAATGCAGGATCATCATGTCCATCGTCGCCGGAATCGTGTTGGGATGGCCATGACAGGTCATCGCCAGCGAATCGCCCACCACCGCGACGTCGGCGCCGGCCATCTCCGCCCACTTGGCCGAGGTGTAGTCGAGCACCGAGGTGTACACCATCTTCTCGCCGGTCTTCTTTGAATCGCGGATCTCGGTGATGGTGCGTTTCTTTCGCTCCGGCGGTTTGGCCGGTGCTTTGTTGTCGGACTTCGCATCGGGTTTCGAGTCGGCCACGCGCGCTCCTTGTCTGGTGAAGGGGCCCCGGCTGCGCTGCCCGGCCCGCTGATCTTCGGACTGATATTCGACTGATATGTTAGCGGCAGCGTTCGCGCGATGCACGTCAAGGACGAATCAAGCTGGCAAGGAGCGAGCGTGTGCCGACGGTGACGCGCACCATCAGCGGCGAGGCGTAGTCAGCTGCCGCGTTCGGCAGTTCGGCCGGTACAAGCGGACGTTCGAGTCGCAAGGTGGCTCGACCGTCCTCGGCCACCGCAACGACACGCGCCGCAATCGACATTGCGGACGGCCCTCCGGGTGTCTGCATCAGCGTCGCGACCATTCCCGGTCTGACCTCACGTGCGCGCACATCATCGAGTGTCGCGATGATCTCCGAGACATGTAGGGCGGGCCGCACGCTCGCGAGCGTTTGTCCAGGCGCAACCGTATCGCCGTCGCGCAACCCCGGAACGGCGCGCACCACTCCTGCCTGCTCGGCCCGCACTTCGAGCACGCGCTCGGCCTGCCGGGGTTTGGCCGCCGCCGCGCGCAAGCCGCTCAACTGCTGCTGCGCCTCGCTGCGCTCTGTCTCGATCGTTTTGCGCACCTCGGCCGCGAGAGCACGGCGCGCATCGACGGCATCGGTCATGGTTTGCGCAGCATCGGCAGCGAGTCCGGCCTGCTTCTCGAGATCACGCTGCAATTGCGCAACGCGCTCCTCGCGCTCGATCAATGCATTGCGCGAGATGAATCCTTGATCGAACAGCGCCTTCGCCTCACTTGCGCGCTTCTGGGCACTTGCCAGTCCGTCGCGCAGGCTCGCGATGGCTTCGTCGGCGGCACGCTGCTGCGCCTTGTTCTTTTCGATCGCTGCATCGAGCATGCCGGCGCGGTTGCGGTATTCCTCGAAGCGCGTCGCCAGCGCACGCTCTTCACTCGCCCGGCGCGTCGCGTTGACGCCGGCAATCGCGCGCAGACGTGGCGTTGCATCGAGCGAGATCGCCGCAACCATCGCATCGGCGCGCGCAACATCGAGCTCGGCATCGATCAAGGCATCGGGGTCCGCCGCCTCCGGCACCGGCTCCTTGATGGACAACTCGAGGAGCACATCGCCGACCGCCACCACGTCGCCCTCCTGCACGCGCATGCGCCGCAGCGTCCCGGCTTGCGGCGCGCGCAACGACACCATCGCCGGCGCGGGCGGGAGCTGCGCGGATCCCCATGCCGCGACCTCTACGGTTCGCTGCGAAGCCCACCATGCAACCGCGGCGAGCACCACCAGCACGCCGCCGAGAATCAATCCGCCAACGACGAGACCCGTGCGATGCCGTATTCGCGCTTGGTCTGCGCCGGCGACACCACGATCGGCACCGAGCGATGCGCCGTGACGAGCTCCGGTGTGTTCGAGCAGCACCACGCCCGACCAGCGCATGGTGAACTGCTCCAGCGACAGCACGGCCTGCCCGCGCTCGCCATGGTCGCCTTCGTTGCCTTCGTTGCCTTCGTTGCCTTCGTTGCCTTCGTCGCCTTGGTGGTCATGGTTGTCGCGGGCGCGAGGCTCGGTGATCGCCACGCTGTCATCGCGCAACGCTTCGATGAGGAAATACTCACCGTCCTCGCCGCGCGCGATGACGGGAAGCTTCAGATCACGCAGCTCACTGATGGTCGCGCGGATCGGTTCGAGCGGGAGCCCGGCACGCGTCGACAGATTCGCCAGCGAGGACGGATCGCCGAGCGCCGAGGGCTGCTGGCCGACGAACACGCTCGAATCGAACGGAACTTCGCGCGTACGTGCAAGCTCAACCAGGCAGGCGACGCCCGACGATACGGGACGAACCGCGTCGGTAGAACTCGAGGTCACCACGGATGCTGTCGCAGGCCTTGGCAGCGAGAGGGATCTTCACCCGGCGAGCGCGATGACGCCGGACATTGCAAGGAGCCGGCGATGATCGCATGAACCGTGCCCCGCAGCGCTGCTACACCCCGACCATCGCAATCCGAATGGCGCGCGTCATTGCGCCTTGTAGTTCGGAAAGAACAGCTGCTCGCCGCCGATCTTGTACGCGGCAATCGCACCCTGTCCGGCGGCCGAGACCACCCAAGCGATGAACGCTTCGCCCTGCGCCTTCTTCACGTGCGGGTGCTTGGCAGGGTTGACCAGCATGATCCCGTATTGATTGAACAGTTTCTGGTCGCCTTCGACGGCGATCGCGAGTTCGCCACGATTCTTGAATGCGAGCCATGTGCCGCGATCGGTCAGGATGTAGGCGTTCATGCCCGAAGCCGTGTTGAGGGCCGGCCCCATGCCCGATCCGGTTTCGCGATACCAGGCGCCTTTTTGCGCGGCCAGATCAACGCCGGCTTGCTTCCAGTAGCGCAGCTCCGCGGCATGGGTACCGCTCTTGTCGCCGCGCGACACGAATGCGGCCTGCGAGGACGCGACGCGGCGCAATGCTTCGAGGATGTCCTTGCCGCCGGCGATCTTCGCGGGATCGGCCTTCGGTCCGATCAGCACGAAATCGTTGTACATCACTTGCTTGTAGCCTATGCCGTAACCCTCATCGACGAACTTCTTCTCCGCGGCGGGATCGTGCACGAACACCACGTCGGCGTCGCCGCGCCGACCCATGTCGAGTGCCTGGCCGGTACCCAACGCCACGACCCGGACCTTGATGCCGCTCGATTTCTCGAACAGCGGGAGCAGGTGCCCGAACAGGCCCGACTGCTCGGTCGAGGTGGTGGACGCTACCGTGATGAACGAACCTTGCGCTTGCACGGCGGCAGTACTCGCCAACGCGCAAGCCGCTCCAACCACAGCAACGAACCTGCTGCGGATCGCGCGAATCGAAGTCATTTCCATGGGAGTTCCTCGTTGAGAAAAGCGCGGGCTTCCGGTGAGCGCGGTTCGGTAAAGAACAGCTCGACCGATGTGCGCTCGACCAGGCGCCCCTGGTGCAGAAACACGATTTCGTCGGCCAGACGCCGCGCCTGACCGAGGTTGTGGGTGCTCATCACGATCTTGGTGCCGCCTGCGTGGATCGCGCGGATGATCCGCTCCACCTCGGCAGTCGCGGTCGGGTCGAGATTGGCCGTGGGCTCATCCAGGAACAGCACTTGCGGATGCAGGGCATGCGCACGCGCGAGCGCCAAGCGCTGCTGCTCGCCCCCGGACAGCCGTCGTGCCGGGCTCGCGGCCAATGCCTCCAGACCGACCAGCGCCAGCGCCGCGCGGGCGTCGTGCACGCGCTGACCAGCCGGGCGTCCGGCCACGGCCAACGCGTACTCGATGTTGGCAAGCGCCGATCGACGCAGCATCACCGGACGCTGGAACACCATCGCCTGGCGGCGATGCGCTTGCTCGGCATCGGCGTGCGCCCAGGCAACTCGCCCGCGCGTCGGCTGCAGCAGGCCATGGCACAACCGCATCAGCACGCTCTTGCCGGCGCCGTTCGCACCGAGAATCACGGTGCGCGCACCGTCTTCGAGCACCAGAGACACGCGATCGATGATCGAGCGTCCGCCCGCCTCGAATGAAACGTCCTCGAGGGCCAGCGGCAGGATCGAATCGATGTTCGGCATGTCGGCTCAGCCCAGGCGCCGCTGCGCCGCTTCCTTGACCAGATAAGCAGCGGCGTTCAACAGCACCACGATCACCACCAGCACCACACCGAGCCCGAGGGCGAGCGGCAGATCGCCTTTGCTGGTCTCCAGTGCGATCGCGGTGGTCATCACGCGCGTGACGCCGTCGATGTTGCCGCCGACGATCATCACCGCACCGACTTCGGCGGCGGCGCGACCCAGGCCGGCGAGCACCGCGGTGAGCAGCGAGAAGCGCGTGTCCCAGAGGAGCGTCAGCGCCGCCTGCCAGCCACGCACGCCCAGCGACCGCAACTGCTCCTCGTACTCCACCCAGGCATCCTCGATCGCCTGACGCACCAGCGCGGCGATGATCGGCGCGATCAGGACGGTCTGCGCAATGATCATCGCCTGCGGCGTGAACAGCAGACCGAACGCACCGAGCGGTCCGGCGCGCGAGAGCAGCAGATACACCAGCAGCCCCACGACCACCGGCGGCAGCCCCATCAGCGCGTTGAGCACCACGATGACCAGCGCGCGTCCGCGGAACCGTTCGATCGCCAGCACCGCACCCAGCGGCAGCGCGACGATGCTGGCGAGCGCGACGGCCGACAGGCTCACCGCCAGACTCAGACCGACGATCTGGAGCAGCTTCGAATCGAACGTGGCGATCAGCGCCAGTCCGTGGCCGATCGCCGTGACGAGGGTGTCCAAGGCGGATTCAGTGCGCCGCGGCGCCGCTGCGCTTGGCCGCTACAGGGTGGAGACCTGCAGCCCGCTGCTGTTTAATATGTACCATCGTGCATATCATGGATCGCGCCGCGCATCCGCTGCTTATCGATCGCGGCAAACGCGCGAGCATAGCGACCATCGCCACTTCATCCCAATATGTCGGTCTCTGCATATATGAGGCGCCTCCACCCGCAGATCAGCTGGCGCACTGACGCAGCCGGAACTGCCCTCGACGCCAGGGTTCTGGGTCTGCTCGCCGGTGTGCGCAAACACGGCACGTTGCGCCACGCCGCAGCGGAGAGCGGTATTTCCTATCGCGCCGCCTGGGGGTTGGTGAACGATGCCGCCCGTCTGGTGGGCGAGCCGCTCGTGCTGATGCAGCGAGGCACGGGCGCCGCGCTGAGCGCGAACGCCGAGGCGCTGCTCGAGTACACGGCCAAGGCGCTCGCCGGAATCGAACCGTTCGCGCTGACTGGCGCAACGAGGTCATCGCCCGCTGCGCGCACACGCCCGGGGTTGCGCATCGTCGCCAGTCACGATCTGCTGCTTGCGGACTGGTGCGATCGCTGGGCGCGGACGGCCGGAGTGGTCACCTCGGTGGAATTTCGCGGCAGCCTGGAAAGTCTCGAAGCGTTGCGCGCGGGTCGTGCCGATCTGGCCGGCTTCCATCTGGCGCTGCCGCTCGATCGCACCAACAGCGCAACCGTGCATCGATTGCTGCCGCAGCGAAGCGTGACGCTGATCCGCTTCGCCGCGCGCGAGCAGGGATTGATCGTTGCGCGCGGCAACCCGCTGCGCCTGCGGGGCCTGGCCGACGTCGCGCGCCGGCGCATCCGCTTCGTCAACCGCCAGGCGGGCTCGGGCACGCGCATGCTGATCGATCAGTTGCTGCGCGAACAGGGCATCGCGCCCGACGACGTCCGTGGGTACAGCGCGGAAGAGCACACGCATTCCGCGGTCGCGGCGCTGGTGGCCTCCGGTGAGGCTGATGCAAGCTTCGGCTTGAAAGCTGCCGCGCAGCGGCACGGTCTTGGCTTCGTTACGATCAGGCGTGAGCGCTACTGGCTCGCGGCACCGATCCGTCGGGCGAACGGCGAACTCGTGCGCACGTTGTGCGAAGGACTGCGCGACGCCCCCTTTGCGCGAATGGCGCGACGCTGGGCTGGTTACACGATCACCGGCGCAGGCGACACCGCACCGGTGGCTGCCGCCTTCGAACCCGACGCGCCGCTTGACGATGCGCGCAGCGCCACGCTCAGGCGGGCGCGATCTCGTTGATCGACCTGCCGCCGCCGAAACCGTCTGACACGCGCGCCGGCGCAGCACCGCCCGCGGTCACTTTCACCGCGCAGTACTTGAACTCCGGAATCTTGCCGAACGGATCGAGCACCGGATTGGTGAGCTTGTTGGCCGCGGCCTCGTAGAACGCGAACGGGATGAACACGGCACCGAGCGGCGTGCCTTCGTCGGCACGGGCATACAGGCTGATCTCGCCGCGCCGTGAGGCGACCGTCACCACCTCGCCAGCACGCGCGCCGAGTCGATCGAGATCGAGCGGATGGATCGACACTACCGGTTCGGGCTCGATCGCATCGAGCACACTCGCGCGACGCGTCATCGCGCCGGTGTGCCAGTGCTCGAGCTGCCTGCCGGTGATGAGCACCATCGGATACTCGTCATCGGGTTGCTCGGCCGCCTTGATCAGATCGGCCGGCACGAACTTCGCACGACCGGTCGCGGTCGGGAAATGCGAGACGAACACCACCTCGTCGCCCGGTGCGCCCTCTTCCTCGCACGGATACGTCACCGATGAATCGCGCTCCAGCCTGTCCCAGGTGATGCCCTTGATCGAATCCATCGCCTGACGCATCTCGTTGAACACGTCGGCGGGTCCGCCGTAGCGCCAGTCCAGCCCCATGCGCCGCGCGAGCTCCTGGATGATCCACAGATCCTCCCTGGCCTCGCCCGGTGGTTCGATCGCCTTGCGACCGAGCTGCACCTGCCGGTCGGTATTGGAGAACGTGCCGGTCTTCTCGGGAAACGCGGTGGCCGGCAGCACCACATCGGCGAGCGATGCGGTCTCGGTGAGGAAGATGTCCTGCACCACCAGGTGGTCGAGCGTGGCCAGCGCCTCACGCGCATGGTTCACATCCGGATCGGACATCGCCGGGTTCTCGCCCATGACGTACATGCCGCGAATCTCTTTCGCCGCAGCCGCCTTGATGATCTCCACCACCGTCAGACCCGGTTTCGCGTCGAGCTCCATACCCCACAACTTCTCGAAGCGGCTCTTCGCCTCAGGGTTGGCGACCGACTGATAGTCCGGATACACCATCGGGATCAGTCCGGCATCGGAAGCGCCCTGCACGTTGTTCTGCCCGCGCAAAGGATGCAGCCCGGTACCGCGGCGGCCGACCTGACCGGTCGACAGTGCGAGCGCGATGAGGCAGCGCGCATTGTCGGTGCCATGGATGTGCTGCGAAATGCCCATGCCCCACAGGATCATCGAGCCCTTCGAGGTGGCGTACAGGCGTGCCACTTCGCGGATAGTCTGCGCCGGAACGCCGCAGATCGGCGCCATCGCCTCGGGGCTGAATTTCTTGACGTTGTCGCGCAGCGCCTCGTAGCCGGCGGTGCGATCGCGGATGAACGCCTCGTTCACCAGGCCTTCTTCGACGATCGTGTGCAGCATCGCGTTGAGCAGCGCCACGTCGGTGTCGGGCTTGAACTGCAGATAGTGCGTGGCGTGGCGCCCGAGTTCACCACGGCGCGGATCGGCCACGATCAGCTTGGTGCCGTTCTTGACGGCGTTCTTCATCCAGGTCGCGGCAACCGGATGATTCACCGTCGGGTTGGCGCCGATCAGGAAGATCACCTCGGCGTGCACCACGTCGCGCACCGGGTTGGACACCGCACCGGAATTGATGCCTTCCATCAGGGCGGCCACCGACGAGGCGTGGCACAGCCGCGTGCAGTGGTCGACGTTGTTGGTGCCGAAGCCGGTGCGCACCAGTTTCTGGAACAGATACGCCTCTTCGTTCGAACCCTTGGCCGAGCCGAAGCCCGCGAGCGCGCGCTTGCCGTGCTGATCGCGGATGTCACGCAGCGCTTTGGCGGCAACCTCCAGCGCTTCTTCCCAGCTCGCCTCGCGGAACACGTCGTCCCAGCGCGCCGGATCGAGCAGCTGCTCGGCATTCTTCGCCACGCCCGGTTTGCGGATCAGGGGTTTGGTGAGCCGTTGCTTGTGGTGCACGTAGTCGAAGCCGTAGCGGCCCTTCACGCACAGCCGGCTCTTGTTGGACGGCCCCTGCCGACCCGCCACGTGCAGGATGCGGTTGTCCTTGATGTGATACGTGAGCTGACAGCCCACGCCGCAGTACGGGCACACCGAATCGACGGTCTTGTCGACCTGCTGCAAGCCGACGTTGTGCGCGGGCATGAGCGCGCCGGTGGGGCACGCCTGCACGCACTCGCCGCAGGCCACACAGGTGCTGGCACCCATCGGATCGTCGAGATCGAACACGATCTTCGAGTGATCGCCACGGAAAGCGTAGCCGATCACGTCGTTGACCTGCTCCTCGCGGCAGGCGCGCAGGCAACGGGTGCACTGGATGCACGCATCGAGATTCACCGCGATCGCCGGATGCGACAGATCGGCCTTGGTCTGCTCGCGCGCTTCGAAGCGCGGCTTGCCGACCTCGAGCTTGCGAGCCCACTGATCGAGTTCGGAGTTTTTCGTGTAGGCCTGCTCGGCGACATCGGAGAGCAGCAGCTCCAGCACCATCTTCTGCGATTTGACCGCGCGCTCGCTGTCGGTGGTGACCTCCATGCCGTCGCGCGGGGTGCGGCAGCACGAAGGCGCCAGCACGCGCTCGCCTTTGATCTCGACTACGCAGGCGCGGCAGTTGCCGTCGGGCCGCAGCCCTTCCTTGAAACACAGGTGCGGAATCTCGATGCCGTACTGCTTCGCCGTCTGCAGGATCGTTTCGTCAGCGCGGCCGACGACGGTCTGGCCGTTGAGCTTGAACTCCACGGGCAGCGCGGCAATCTCTTGTGGGGTGATCGCGGTCATGTCAGCTCGTGCCGGAAGTATTTCATTACGCACAGCAACGGATTCGGCGCCGCCTGCCCCAACCCGCAGATCGAGGCGTCCATCATCGCGGCCGACAGCTCCTGCAGCAGCGGCTCGTCCCAAGTGGGCTGACGCATCAACGCGAGCGCCTTGGCCGTGCCCACGCGACACGGCGTGCATTGCCCGCACGATTCGTCGCGGAAGAATCCCATCAAGTTGCGCGCGGCATCGATCGCACGATCGTGTTGGCTCATGATCGTGATCGCGGCCGAGCCGATGAAGCAGCCGTACTGATTCAGCGTGTCGAAATCGAGCGGGATGTCGCCCATCGACGCAGGCAGGATGCCCCCCGACGCGCCACCTGGAAGGTACGCATAGAACTCGTGACCCGTTTGCATGCCGCCGCAGTGTTCCTCGATCAACTCGCGCACCGTGATGCCCGCCGGCGCGACATGCACACCGGGCTTGTTGACGCGTCCGCTAACCGAGAACGAGCGCAGCCCCTTGCGGCCGTTACGTCCCTGTCCGGAGAACCACTCGGGCCCGCGCGTGAGGATGTCGCGCACCCAGAACAGCGTCTCCATGTTGTGTTCGAGCGTGGGCCGCCCGAACAGCCCGACCTGCGCCACGTACGGCGGACGCAGCCTGGGCATGCCGCGCTTGCCCTCGATCGACTCGATCATCGCGGACTCTTCGCCGCAGATGTACGCCCCGGCGCCGCGTCGCAGATGGATCGCCGGCAGCCGGCACGGCGGATTGGCGTGCAGCCGAGCGAGTTCCTGCTCGAGGATCGCGCGACAGCCGGCGTACTCGTCACGCAGATAGATGTACACCTCGAAGATGTCGACCGCCCACGCGGCGATCAGCACGCCTTCGAGAAAGCGATGTGGATCGCGCTCGAGATAGAAGCGGTCTTTGAACGTGCCCACTTCGCCTTCGTCGATGTTGACCGCCATCAGCCGCGGCGCGGGCTCGGCGGCGACGATCTTCCATTTGCGCCCGGCCGGGAAGCCAGCACCGCCCAAACCGCGCAGGCCCGAGTGCTCCATCGCCGTCATCGCGGCTTCGCGTGTGAGCGGCTTGCGGTCGCCGGCGGGTTTGTTCTCGATGCACGCCTTGGCCAGGTTGTAGCCGCCGCTCGCCCGATAGCGTTCGAAATCGACGTAGGCGGGACTGACTTCACCGGGCGGCTGATACGCCTGCACGTCGAGCGCGTTGGCGTTGGCGACCGGGATCGAGGGCGGATGCTTCACCGCGCGAGCGTCCACCGCGGCCTTGACCGCATCGACCGTCGCGCCCAGCACCGGATGCTGGCCGACGCTGCACGCGGGCGCCGATTCGCAGCGGCCGATGCATGGCGCGGGCAACACGCGCACCTCGGCACCGAGGATCGCCGGCAACTTCTCAAGCAATTCGCGCGCACCGGCCATCTCGCACGCCCACGATTCGCACACGCGGACGGTGATCGCGGCCGGGGCGGCCTCGCCGTCCTTCACCACGTCGAAGTGGTGATAGAACGTGGCGACTTCGTACACCTCGGTCATCGCCATCTTCATCTCCGCGGCGAGGGCCACGAGATGCCGATCGGCGATATGGCCGAACCTGTCCTGGATTTTGTGCAGATGCTCGATCAGCAGATCGCGTCGGCGCGATTCGTGGCCGATCAGCGCCTGCACTTCGGCCAGCGCGGCGGGGTCGACCTGGCGCCCCTTGGGCGTAGGGCGCACTTTCATTTCTTTGAGCGGGATGACGCGGCTGGTCATGGGGCGTGGAGGCGAGCGTTCCGCGCGCGAACGAGCCGCGCAGGGTCGCGCAGCCGCCGGGCGTTTGGCGATGGTGAGGGCGGGGCAATGGTAGCCCCGACGCGCGAACGCGGCGATTGACTCAGGTCAACCTTGTCGGGACGGCTCGCGCCGTCGGCCCGTGCTACTTCAGCACCGACTTGAGCAGCTTGCCCATCTCCGCGGGATTTTTCGTGACCTTGATTCCGCAGGCCTCCATCACTGACAGCTTTTCCTGCGCGGTACCTTTCCCACCGGAGATGATCGCGCCGGCATGCCCCATGCGCTTTCCGGGCGGAGCGGTGACGCCGGCGATGAAGCCGACCACCGGTTTCTTCATGTTGGTCTTGACCCACTGCGCGGCGGTTTCTTCATCCGACCCGCCGATCTCGCCGATCATGATCACCGCTTCGGTCTGCGGATCGTCGTTGAACAGCTTGAGCACGTCGATGTGCTTCAACCCGTTGACCGGATCGCCGCCGATGCCCACCGCGCTCGATTGTCCCAATCCGAGTTCGCTCAACTGGCCGACCGCTTCATAGGTGAGCGTACCCGAGCGCGACACGACGCCGATCGGGCCCTTTTTGTGGATGTGGCCAGGCATGATGCCGATCTTGATCTCCTCGGGCGTGATCACGCCCGGACAGTTCGGCCCCACCAGCAACGTGCGGCGGTTCTGTTTGCGCATGCGATCGCGCACTTCGATCATGTCGCGCACCGGGATGCCTTCGGTGATGCAGATCACCAGATCGAGATCGGCTTCCACTGCCTCCCAGATCGCGGCCGCGGCACCGGGCGGCGGCACGTAGATCACCGAGGTATTGGCGCCGGCTTTTTCCTTGGCCTCGCGCACGGTGGCGAAGATGGGAATGCCCTCGAAGTTCTCGCCCGGGCGCTTGGGATTCACGCCGGCGACGTAACACTGCTGGCCCAGCGCGTACTCGCGCGAAGTGCGCGTGTGGAACTGGCCGGTCTTGCCGGTGATCCCTTGGGTGACGACGCGGGTGTTCTTGTTCACCAGGATGGACATCGCTCTGCTCCGGGAAAGGACTGCTCGTACCTGTTCAACTCGAGATCCGACGAAAGCAACCGAGGCGCTTGACCGCTGCGCCCTACGCCTTGCCCTTCGCCGCAGCGACGACACGCTGCCCGGCCTCGCCCATGTTGTCGGCAGTGATGATCGGCAGGCCCGAGTCGGCGAGGATCTTCTTGCCCAGATCTTCGTTGGTGCCTTTCATACGCACCACCAGCGGCACCGCGAGCTTCACCTCGCGCGCAGCGGCGACCACGCCGGCGGCGATGGTGTCGCACTTCATGATGCCGCCGAAGATGTTCACCAGAATGGCCCGCAGCCCCGGATTGCGCAGCATGATCTTGAACGCCTCGGTAACCTTCTCGGTGGTGGCGCCGCCGCCCACGTCGAGAAAGTTGGCCGGATTACCGCCATAGAGCTTGATCGTGTCCATGGTCGCCATCGCCAGCCCGGCACCGTTCACCAGGCAGCCGATGTCGCCGTCGAGCTGGATATAGTTCAGATCGTGCTTGGACGCTTCGACTTCGGCCGGATCCTCTTCGTCGAGATCGCGCATCGCCTGCAGCTCCGGATGCCGGAACATCGCGTTGTCGTCGAAGTTGAACTTGCCATCGAGGGCCATCACCTGTCCGCTGCCGGTGAGGATGAGCGGATTGATCTCGGCCAGGCTGGCGTCGGTGTCCCAGAACGCGCGATACAGGTTCTGCAGCAGCTCGGCCGCCTGCGCGTGGGAGGCCTCGGGCAAGCCCAGCTTGCGCGCGATGTCGAGCGCATCGCCGCGCTGCAGACCACCGGCCGGATCGACCGAAATCTTGAAGATCTTGTCCGGGTGTTTGGCGGCCACCTCCTCGATGTCCATGCCGCCCTCGGCGCTCGCCATCATCGTGATGCGCTGCGTGACGCGGTCGACCACTAGCCCGACGTAGAGCTCCTTCTTGATGTCGGCACCGCTTTCGATCAGCAGCCGGCGCACCTTCTGCCCCTGCGGACCGGTCTGCGGCGTCACCAGTTGCATGCCGAGGATGCTGGTGGCATGCACCTGCACTTCGGCGATCGACTTGGCGAGCTTCACGCCGCCGCCTTTGCCGCGGCCGCCGGCGTGGATCTGTGCCTTCACCACCCATACCGTGCCGCCGATGGTCTTGGCTGCCTCGAGCGCTTCGTCGACGCTGAAGCAAGGCACCGAACGCGGAGTCGGCACACCGAAGCGGCGCAGCAGTTCTTTCGCCTGATACTCGTGGATCTTCATGCGGATCAGACCTTTCTCGTTGCGGAGGCCGCGTCGCGGACCCAACGCGGATAGAAGCGGCGCACCGCCTCGCCGCTGGTGTCCAGCGCGTGGCAGCGATCCAGTTGAAACGGCTTGATGTCGGTGTCGAGCGGCTTCTGGAACATACTCTGCACCGCCGCCGTCGGGAACAGCGAGAGCATCTCGGTGAGGTGGGTACAGCCCGCAGTGCCGCGAAAAATCTGTGCGGCCTGCATACGAAAATTGAAGCGCAGGTTCAGGCCGATGAGCTTCTTGTACTCGGGCGTGATCCGGCTGCAGAACGGTTCGTAGGGCATGCCGTCCATCACCACCTCGGCGTCGACCACTTTGAAGTCTTCGTCGACGGTGAGGCGGATCCACATGTCGTGCATCGGCACGCCCGCCGGACGCACGCCGCTTTCGAGCGGACAATCGTGGGGTTTGACGTCGATCAGTCGCAATTCCAGGTCCCACAACGCGTCGGCACGACGGTAGGCGTTGAACTCGATGCGGCGCGTGTGGAACGGCTCGCGGGCAACGGCCGGAGTCGAAAGCGGCACGGGGAGCGGGTCTTTCTGTTCGGGATTCGATTGATGCGGATCGCTGGCGACACGACGGGAAATGTCGAGTGGACGATCGATTTCCCATCGTCAGCGAACAACCGGTCAGCGAACAACCGAATTGCTGCGATGCGAAAATTCTAGCACGCAGATGTGACAGCGAATAACAATACCGTGACCCGCGCATTCATAACCGGTCTATCGAGGTGTCGGCATGACGTTTCTCCTCGCACTCGATCAGGGCACCACCAGTTCCCGGGCGATCGTGTTCGATGTCCAGGGCACTGCACGCGCCGTGGCGCAACGCGAATTCCAGCAGTTCTTTCCCGCGCCGGGCTGGGTCGAGCACGACGCCGCGCAGATCTGGGCAACGCAGCTCGACGTCGCGCGCGAAGCAATCGCCAAGGCCGGCCTGCGCGCGCGTGATATCGCTGCAATCGGTATCACCAATCAGCGCGAGACGACGCTGCTGTGGGATCGCCGGACCGGCACGCCGATCGCGCCCGCCATCGTGTGGCAGGACCGGCGCACCACCGCGCATTGCGAGGCACTACGCGAACAAGGGTTCGAGCCCACGGTGCGCGCCAAGACCGGTCTGATCCTCGATCCGTATTTTTCAGCGACCAAACTCGCGTGGCTGTTGAACGAAGTACCCGACGCACGCGCGCGCGCCGAGGCCGGCGAACTGGCGTTCGGCACGATCGACTCGTGGCTCATCTGGAAACTCACCGGCGGGCGCGTCCACGTGTCCGACCCGAGCAACGCCGCGCGCACCATGCTGTTCGATATCGATGCCGACGCCTGGGACGATGAGTTGCTCGCACGCTTGCACATCCCGCGCGCCGTGTTGCCCGAGATCGTCCGATCCTGCGGAGTCGTCGCTGAGACCGATCCGGATCTGTTCGGTGCGCCGATTCCGATCGCCGGGATCGCCGGTGATCAGCAATCGGCGCTGTTCGGCCAGGCATGTGTGCAACCGGGCATGGCGAAGAACACTTACGGCACCGGCTGCTTCATGCTGCTCAACACCGGCAATCGACGCGTCGATTCGCGAGCGGGCCTGCTCACCACCCGTGCCGCCGACGCGCACGAGCGGCAGTTCGCCCTCGAAGGCGCCGTGTTCATCGCCGGTGCGGTGGTGCAGTGGCTGCGCGACGGGTTGGGGCTGATCAGCGCCGCGCACGAAATCGAAGCGCTCGCGGCGACCGTGGCCGATGCGGGCGGAGTGCAGTTCGTCCCCGCGTTCGCCGGGTTAGGCGCGCCGTATTGGGACCCGCGCGCGCGCGGCACGATGGTCGGGCTCACGCGCGGGACCACCCGTGCACACCTGGCGCGCGCGGCGCTCGAGGCGATCGCGCTGCAATCGGCCGACGTGCTCGAAGCCATGCAACTCGACGCCGGCATCGCATTGTCGGAGCTGCGCGTGGACGGCGGCGCGGCGGCCAACGACCTGCTGATGCAGATCCAGGCCGATCTGCTCGGTGTGCCCGTGGTGCGGCCACGCACGCTCGAGACCACCGCACTGGGCGCGGCATATTTGGCTGGACTGGGTGTGGGGCTGTGGTCGGAAGCGAGCGTAATCGCCGACAATTGGCGCGGAGCAGCGCGATTCGAGCCGCGCATCGGCGCCGATGAGCGCGCGAGCCGGCTCGCACACTGGCGCCGCGCGGTGGATCGGGCGCGTGAATGGCATCAGGATTGACGGTCCTGGACACAGCATGTGCCGCTCGATGTTGACGTGAGTCAACCAACCATCGCGCCAGCCGTTCGAGACTGCCGGCTGCGACCATGTGTCGCGACAACAAGAAACAATCACAAGAATCAACCGAGCGATCAACCCTGGAGAATTGAGATGATGAATCCGCGCAAGCTGTCGTCAGGCCTCATGACCTTCGCGATGGCAGCATGGAGCTGCGTCGCGCAGAGCGCCTATCCCGAAAAGCCGATCGCGATGGTCGTGCCGTTCGCCGCTGGCGGTCCGACCGACACGCTGGCCCGCTCGATCGCCCAGGCGATGGGCACTGCACTCAAGCAGACCGTGATCGTCGAGAACGTGGCCGGGGCCGGCGGCACGATCGGCGCCGAACGCGTCGCCAAAGCGAAGCCCGACGGCTACATGGTGCTGCTGCATCACATCGGCATGTCGACCGCGCCGGCGTTGTATCAGCGGCTGCGCTTCAAGCCGATGGAAGACTTCGAGCCGGTCGGACTGGTCTCCGACGTGCCGATGACGCTGGTGGCGCGCGGCAACTTCCCGGCCGCCAACTTCAAAGATCTTCTCGCGTACGTGAAAGCGAACAAGACCAAGGTGTCGTACGCCAACGCCGGCCTGGGCTCGGCCTCGCATCTGTGCGGCATGCTGTTCATGAGCGCCATCGAGACCGACCTTACCACCGTTCCATACAAAGGCACCGGCCCGGCGATGAACGATCTGCTCGGCGGCCAGGTCGATTTCATGTGCGACCAGACCACCAACACCACCAGCCAGATCAAGGGCGGCAAGATCAAGGTCTACGGCGTGACCACGAAGACACGCGTGCCTTCCCTCAAGGATGTGCCCACGCTGGATGAACAGGGGCTCAAGGGCTTCGAAGTCGCGGTGTGGCACGGCATTTATGCGCCGAAGAGCACGCCCAAGGAAGCGGTCGACAAACTCGTTGGCGCATTGCAGGCAGCACTGGCCGATGGTGGCGTGAAGTCACGCATGGCCGATCTGGGTACCGAGCCGGTGGCGGCGGCGCGCGCGACGCCCGATGCGCTGCGAGCGCAGTTGAAGGCGGAGACGGCGAAGTGGGGGCCGTTGATCAAGAAGGCGGGCGTATACGCCGACTAGCAGTTAGTGCGTCAGGATGAAGCGGTGACGCACTAACTCCGCGATTTCGAGCGTCGGATACGACTCGACGCTCAAATCGCGGGGTGCACCGAGGTGATGCGCCCCACCCTAGTCGCTATACTCCGCTCCCCCCTAGGAGCGGAACGATGGCCAAACATCGCATCGCCGTCATCGCCGGCGACGGCATCGGCAAGGAAGTGATGCCCGAAGGCGTGCGCGTGCTCGACGCCGCAGCCCGCAAGTACGGCATCGAGCTGCAGCTCGATCACTTCGACTTCGCGTGCTGGGACTACTACGAGAAGCACGGCCAGATGATGCCGGACAACTGGCGCGAACTGGTCGGCGGCCACGACGCGATCTTCTTCGGCGCGGTGGGCTGGCCGGCGAAGATCCCCGATCACGTCTCGCTGTGGGGCTCGCTCATCAAGTTCCGACGTGAGTTCGATCAGTACGTGAACCTGCGGCCGGTGCGGCTGATGCCCGGGATGAAATGTCCGCTCGCCGATCGCAAGCCCGGCGACATCGACTTCTTCGTGGTGCGCGAGAACACCGAGGGCGAGTACTCCGCGGTGGGTGGTCGCATCTTTGAAGGCACCGATCGCGAAGTGTGCATGCAGCAGTCGACGTTCACGCGGCACGGCACCGATCGGATCATGCGCTTCGCGTTCGAGCTGGCGCAGCGCCGGGCGAAGAAGCACGTCACCTCGGCCACCAAGTCGAACGGCATCTCGATCACCATGCCGTATTGGGACGAGCGCTTCGCCGAGATGGCCAAGGCCTATCCCGACATCCGCACCGACAAGTATCACATCGACATCCTGGCGGCTAACTTCGTGCTTCACCCGGACTGGTTCGACGTGGTGGTGGCCTCCAACCTGTTCGGCGATATCCTGTCCGACCTCGGACCCGCATGCACCGGCACGATCGGCATCGCGCCCTCGGGCAATATCAATCCCGAGCGCAAGTTCCCGTCGCTGTTCGAGCCGGTGCACGGCTCGGCGCCCGACATCGCCGGCAAGGGCGTGGCCAATCCGGTCGGGCAGATCTGGTCGGCTGCACTGATGCTCGATTTCCTGGGCTACAAGAACGCTCACGATCGCATCTTCGGCGCGATCGAGTCGGTACTGGGCGGCGGCAGCAGCGCCCCGCGCACCCCGGATCTCGGCGGCCGCGCCAGGACGGCCGACCTGGGCAAAGCGATCGCCGAGGCGCTCTGATCGACAAGCTAGCGATGACACCAGCCAATCCCTCGCCGCTCATCACCTTCATCGGCGGCACTTCGCGCCCCTCGTCGATCTCGGAGCGCGCGTTGCGCTTCACCGCGAGCATTGTCGAGAGCCTGGGCGGACGCACCGAAGTATTCGCCGGACCGCAACTGATCCTGCCGATGTACGCACCGGAGAATCCGGAGCGATCGCCGGTCGCTCGCGCGTTGATCCAGAGCCTGCGCGCCTGCGACGGCGTCATGCTCGCCAGCGCCGGCTACCACGGCGCGATCTCCGGTCTGGTGAAGAACGCGCTCGACTACACCGAGGACATGGCCAAGGACGCCTCGCCCTACCTGCATGGCCGCGCGATCGGCTGCATCGCGGTGGCCAAGCGCTGGCAGGCGGTCGGTACGACCCTGGTGTCGCTGCGCTCGGTCGTGCACGCGTTGCGCGGCTGGCCGACTCCACTGGGCGTGGCGATCAACACCACGGTTCCGGCGTTCGACGATACGGGAGCCTGCGTGTCGCCGGAACTGGAACGCAGTCTGCGCACGCTCGCCGGGCAGGTGATCGAGTTCGCGCGCATGCGCTCGTTCTTCGAACGCATGCTGCCGCAGGTGCAGCCGGGCTTCTACGAGGACGCGTTGCTCAACATGTACGGCGCGTATCCGGAACAGGCGGGGTGATCATGAGCACTGCAAGCGCAATGCGTGAGCATCCCTTCTTCGTCGGCATCGGCGGCACCACGCGCGCCGGATCATCCACCGAGCGCGCGCTGCGCTACACCGCGAAACTCATCGAGCGGGCCGGTGGCGCGGTGGAGGTGTTCGCCGGCCCCGAGCTGATTCTGCCGATGTATCACGCCGAAGAAACGCCACGTCCGCCGGTCGCACAACGCATCCTGGCGGCCACGCGCGAAGCCGACGGCGTGATCCTCGCCAGCCCCGGCTACCACGGCAGCTTTTCCGGCCTGCTCAAGAACGTCCTCGACTACCTCGAAGACACCGAGCACGATCCGCAACCCTATCTGCGTGGCCGCGCGGTGGGCTGTATTGCCACGGCGTTCGGTTGGCAGGCGATCGGTACGACGATGCTGTCGCTGCGCTCGGTGGTGCACGCGCTGGGCGCCTGGCCCACCCCCACCGGCGTGGCCGCAATCACCACCGGACGCCTGTTCGACGACCAGGGCGACTGTCTCGTGCCCGATCTAGACGAGCAATTCCGGGGACTGGCCGCCGAGTTGATGGACTTCGCCGTGCGCCGGCGCGCCAGCCCGCGCTGAGGCTTCGAGCCACCATTTGCGCAGGTCGACGTCGGTCATCGGCTTGGCGAACAGATAGCCCTGCGCGAGATCGCAACCCATCTCGTGCAACAGCCCCAGCGTGCGTTCGTCTTCGACACCCTCGGCCACGACATCCATGCCGAAGCCGTGCGCCAGCTCGATCATCGAGCGCACGATCTGCCGGTCGCCCTTGTCGTGCAGCAGATTGGTGACGAACAACTTATCGATTTTGATCTCGTCGAACTGAAAGCGCCGGAACTGCGCAAGCGATGAGTAGCCGGTGCCGAAGTCGTCCATTGCCACGCGAATACCCTGCTCGCGCAACGCCGCGAACATCGCCTCGGCGCGCTCCGAGCGTGTCATCAACGCCGTCTCGGTGACTTCAAGGGTGATCTGCGAGGGCGCGACGTTCCAGGAATCGAGCATCTGCAGCGCCAGCTCCGGCAGATCGTTGTCGCCCACCAGTCGCGCGGACAGGTTGACGCCGACGCGCAATCGGATGCCGTCATTCTGCAGGCTGACCAACTGCCGCAGGATCGTGTTGAGCACCAGTTCGGTGAGCGGATAGAGCAGATCGGTCCGTTCGGCGACTTCCGCAACGGCCAACGGCGAGGCACGTTCGCCGTTGCGCCGCGTCCAGCGCATCAATGCCTCAACGGCTGAGCAGCGACCGGTGCGCAGGTCAATCTGCGGCTGATATGCCACCGTAATCAAGTTGCCGCGGATGGCGTCGCGCAGTTCGTCCAGCAGCAGCGGATCGGCACGCGAGGCCATGTGCTCGGGCTGGAATCCGACTACGGCCTGATCATCGAGATGCGCAGCGCGGCGTGCGAGATCGGCAGCCTCGATGAGTTGCAGACTGGTCCGGCCGTGCGCGGGTGCGATCGCCACGCCGACGCACGGATGCAGACCGATGTACCCCTCGTTCGAGTCTGCCGCGCCGGCGAGCACGCGCAGCACCTGATGCGCCGTCACGCTGGCGAACCGCTCGTGGGCGATGTCGTACAGCGCGATCCAAAGCTCATCGGCCGACACCATGCAATAGCGATCGCCGGGCTGGAGCAACTCGCCCAGGCGCTGATGGATACGCTGGACCAGCCGTTGCGCGTGCGCCGCACCGATCAGTGCCCCGATGCGATCGGTCTGGCGCAACTCGATCGCCAGCATCGCGCTGAGCGAGTCGCCGCGCCGCGCAAGTGCATCTAGATGCGCCACAAAAGCAGCAGGCGCCAGCGCATGCGGCAACGTCTCGAGTGCGACGACGGCGTTATCGGACATGGAATCGATGCGCCGCGCGAGTCGAACTCAGTTGGAATCGAGCATCGCCGGCTGGGCCGAGGCGGTGTAGCCATCGACATCCAGGCCGAACGCCCCGGCGGGCAGGCCGCGCACGATTCGCACCGGCTCGCCGTCGACCCGGGCGCCGTCGCGCAGGAGATCGACTTCCGTCGGCTGCGAGCGCGGCTTCTTCTGGGAATCGGTCAGCAGCAGCACCTTCGGCTGCAGCCGCCGCAGACGGTTGTGCCGCAGCACGACCCCTACATGACCGGTGGACAGCTCGACCAGCGTACCGACCGGAAAGACCCCGATCGCCTGTACGAAGCGCTCGACCAGCGCGGGCTGGAAGTATTCGCCGCTCCACTCGAACAGGCGCAGCATCGAATCGCTCGGCGCCATCGCCTCGGCGTAGGGTCGCGGCGAGACGAGTGCCGCGAAGCAATCCGCCAATCCGGCCATGCGGCCGTAGACCGAGATCTGGTTGTCACGCAAACCCTGCGGATAGCCCTGACCCTTCATGCGCTCGTGGTGCTGAGCGATGCCTTCGAGCACCTCGCGTGAAATGCCGCGCGTGCCCTGCAGGATCTCCAGGCCGTAATCGACGTGGCGCTTGATCTCTTCGTATTCGGCGTTGGTGAGCTTGCCGCGCTTGTCGAGCAGTTCGCGCGGCACGCGCACCTTGCCCACGTCGATGAGCATGCCGATCATGCCCAGGTTGCGCAGCTCGTTGCGCGGAAAGCCCATGTGCCGGCCGAGCGCCAGCAGGTACACCGCCACGCGCAAGCCGTGCGCGTAGGTCTTCTTGTCGGTGTTGCGCAGCCGTGCGACCCACATCATCGCGTCGGGGTTGGCAACCATCGTGTCGACCAGATCGTTCGAGGTCTGCTGCACCTTGTCCATGTGCAGGGTGTTGCCCATCTCGATGTCCTGCACGATCCGCTCGAGCGTCTGCTCGGTGTTGGCGAGCGTCTGCTGCGCGCGCGGCAACTCGGCCTCGATCGCACGCTCCTCGCGATACTCGACGAGCTTGGTGACCGTCGGCGGAACCAGCGTCTGCGGCACCGGCAGGACCGGACCGTCCGTGGCAGTGCCAGGTTGACCGGGTTGCCCCGGCTGTCCGGGTTGCGTATTGCCCATGCTCGCCAGGCGCGATTCGAGGCGTGCGATCGCCTGCGCCAGCTTGCGCACCGACTCCGACGAATTCACGATCCGGCCTTCAGCGCCGGTGCGCAGCGCGTTGACGTTGGGCTCGAGATCGCTCGGCAACGGCTGCTGAGTGGTCGGACCGAGTCGGGCGTCGGCCTGGTTGCCTACTGTCTGTTGAGCGGTCTGCTGAGCGGCGGAACCCACCGGCCCTGAAACGCCGCCACTGGCTTGCGTCTGCGGCGTACCCTGGGCGTGAACTTGCGCAACCGATTGAGCGGGAGCCTGTGGAGTCGCGGGTGGTACCGGTGCTTGAGCCGGAACTGGTTCGGTCTTCGGCGGCTGAACAGGTCGCGGCTCCGCGCGCGGCACGTTGCCGTGGCGCCAGCCGCCGAAGGACAGCGCAGCACGCGCGCTGTTCAGCGACACCTTCTCCTCGACTTCCACCTTCTCGTCTTCGAGGGTCTTGCCGGTTTCGGCCGGCTGAGCACGTCGATCGATGACGACGTATTCGGTCGCCTTGCCCTTGAGTGCCCTCGCGACCTCGCGCGGACGCGATGACTCGTCTTCCAGGATCTTGATCTTGACCGTCGAGCGGTGCGGATCGATGTACACGTACTGGCACAGCTCGCGGAACACCTGGAGATCGTCTTCGGCCTCGATCAGCACGCCTTGAACGATGAAAGGCGTGTCGAGCCATGGCCGGTCCAGATCGGACACGAACATGCCGACAGTCAGTTGATCCACCGTGATCTTGGGGAAGCGATCGCTCATGCGCCGAATCTCGATCGATTGGGGTCGCGCGCATTAGTTCACGCGCGCGAGCGCTGCAGACGTATTTGACAATGTCGCATAGCGATCTGGTTACGTCTGTGCCATGCGAACGCTTGTGCCGTCGCGCACCGATGCGGATGGAATCGATCGTGAAATGCGTCGCGCAAGTGGAACTGGTGCGCAGCGAACGCAACTCATCTCGCCGGCACTTCGACACAACCTCACTGCGGCACTAGCCTCGCGTTCGATCGCATGCGAAGTTGCGCATCAGTCCGCCTACCGAGCGAGGCTCAACCAGCCACGCGCGCGAACGCCGCGAGCACGCGTGCGAAGCGTGCCTCGAACCACTTCTTCGGTGCCTCGTGCGTGAACACATAGAACTCGCGATCGCGAATCGCACGCAACACGCGCGCGCCGACCTGGTCACCCGTAAGTCCTTGTGCGAGGGCTGCTTGCAACCCTTCCGTGCCTGCGCGCTCGTATGCCCCGCCGAAACGCTCGGGACGATTGCGGCCCGATCGGGTGATGCCGGTGTTGACGGCTCCGGGGCACAAGACCGACACGCCGATATTCGATCCGGCGAAGTCCTGCTCCAAGCCCTCCGAGAGCGCGACCACCGCGTACTTCGTCGCCGCGTACGGCCCGAGCCGGAAGTCGGGATTGACCCAGAACCCAGCCAGCGATGCGGTATTGACCACGTGGGCCGGCTCGCCGTGCTTGCGCAATAACGGCACGAACCGACGAATGCCATTGATGACACCGAACACATTGACGCCGAACAACCACTGCCAGTCGGCATCGCTCAAGTCTTCGAGCCGCGTGCCGCCGATCTCAACGCCGGCGTTGTTGAACAGCAGATGCACCTTGCCCGGCGCCTCCTCGATCTCTTGCGCGGCGAGCGCCATGTCAGCGGCGTCGGACACGTCAGTGCGCCGCGCGAACACCCGCGCGCCTTTGGCGGCAAGCTCGGCTCGCGCGCGTTCGAGTGCGTCGCTCTCGATGTCCAGCAGCGCCACGTTGCAGCCGGCGCCAGCCAGCGAGCGCGCGATGCCCAGGCCGATGCCCGAAGCGGCACCCGTCACCACCGCGCCCTTACCGTTGAAGTCCATCATTCGCTCCTTGTCTCGGTCCGCACGCCTTGTCTCCTCGTCTATACGCACGCTGCGGTCGGGGCGCAGGATTCAGCCCCTCGCTCCCGCTCACAACATCGGGCGAGTGTCGCGCGAACCCGCCCGCGCGACAATCACACGTACTCATCCCCGGAGGCACCCATGAAGCTCGAACAACTCTTCGACGTGCGCGGATCGATTTCGATCGTCACCGGCGCGGCCAGCGGCCTGGGCCTGGCCATGGCCGAAGTGATGGCGGACAACGGTGCGAGCGTGGCCATGTTCGATGTCGATGCCGGCGGCTTGGAAACCGCGGCGGCGAAGCTGCGCGCGCGCGGCGGCTCGGTCACGACGACAGTGGTCGACGTGCGCGACAGCGATGCGTTGCGCCGGGCGATCGATGATGTCGCCACACGCAACGCACGCCTCGACGTCGTGTTTGCCAATGCGGGCATCAGCGCCGGCCCTGGGCACCTGACCGAGGTCGGCAATCTCACCGCAGTGCAGTTGCCGAGCTGGCAGAACGTGCTCGACATCAATCTGACCAGCGTGTTCGTGACGATGCAGGCCGCCGCCGCACACATGAAGCCGCGCAAGTCGGGCCGCATCATCGTCACGTCCTCGATCGCCGGGTTGCGCTCGGAGGTGATCTGCGGCTACGCGTATGTCGCGACCAAGGCTGCGGTGGCCAATCTGGTGCGACATGCCGCAGTGGAACTGGCGCCTTACAACATTTGCGTCAATGCGATCGCACCGGGCACGTTCCTCACCAACATCGCAGGCGGCAAGCTGCGCGACCCGGAAATCGCCCGGCAGACCGCGACGCTGTCGCCGATGAACCGGCTCGCGTCCACCGACGAGATGCAGGGACTGGCGCTGCTGCTCGCTTCACCGGCCGCGAGCTATCTCACCGGCGCGGTGATTCCGATCGACGGCGGCGCGACGGCGGGATGAACGCGTGCGTCATGCGGGCGCAGGGCGGCGCGCCCTCCACTCGAGCATCATCAGCAGCACGCCGACCACGCCGCCGACCACGTTGAGCCAGAAGACCAGATCCGACACCTGGTGCGGCAGCATCAGCAGCACGCCTGCGACGAAAAACGCCAGGCGCAACGGCATCGACAGCAGCCGCACGAAGTAGCCGGTCATCGCCACGCAGATCAGCCAGATGCCCATTAGCGAGGTGACGGTCACGATCACGATATCGGTCCAGCTTCCCAGCATCAGGATCGCCGGCGAGTAGACGAACAGAAACGGCACGATGTACGCGGTCCAGCCGAATCGCATCGCGGTCCAGCCGGTGGCCATCGATGGCGCATTGGCGATTGCCGCGGCCACGAACGCTGCCGGCGCAACCGGCGGTGTGATGAGCGACATCATCCCGAAGTACAGGATGAACATGTGCGCGGCGAGCGGCGTCACGCCCACCTTGACCAGCGCCGGCGCCACCAGGATCGCGAGCATCACGTAGACACCCAGCGTCGGTAGGCCCATGCCTAACACGATGCTCACCACGGCCGCCAGAAGCAGCAAGGCGATCAGGCTCTGCCCGCCGAGGTTGACCAGATAGGCCGCGAACGCGAACGCCAGTCCGCTTACCTGGAACAGGCCCATGATGAAGCCCGCCGCCGCCGATACCACCAGGATCTCGCACAGACTGGTGCCGGTTTCGACCACGGCGTCCCAGACATCCTTGAGCTGCATGCGGGTGCCGCCATAGCCCAGCGTGAAGCCGACCACGATGATCACCGCGCATGCGGCCATCGCCGACAGTTCGGGCTCCCAATTGAGCCAGAACATCGTGCCCACCAGCACCGCGAACGGCGCCAGGAAGATCCAGCCACCGGCCAACACCTTGCGTGTACGCGGGATCTCGGCGGCTTCGATCTTGCCGTAGCGATGGCGTGCCGCTTCAAGGTCGGCCTGGAAAAACAGCGCCGCGTAGTAGAGAACCGAAGGCAACACTGCGGCGATCGCGACGTCGCGATACGGCAGCTGCAGGAAATCGGCCATCACGAACGCCACAGCGCCCATCACCGGCGGCATCAGCTGTCCGCCGTTCGATGCACAGGCCTCGACTGCAGCCGCCAGCCGAGCGGGCATGCCGGATCGCTTCATCAGCGGAATCGTCACCACGCCCACCGCCACCGCATTCGCCGCGGCAATGCCGGAGATCATGCCGAACAAGCTCGAGCCCAGCACCGCCATCTTCGCCGCGCCGCCGCGAAACTTGCCCATCAGCGCGATCGCCAGATCGTGGAAGAACCCCGACCCGCCCGAGCGCATCAGCAACTGCCCCATCAGCACGAACGGGATGATCACGACCACTGTGATCTGCAGGATCAGACCGAGCAGGCCGTTGTTGTCGAGATTCAGATACACCAGCATCTCGCCCAGACCGACGTCGCGTGTCTGCAACTGACCTGGCACAAGATGACCGATGAGCACATAGCCGGCGATGACGAGCAGGATCACCACCAGCGACCAGCCCAGCGTGCGCCGCACCGCTTCGATCGTCAGCAACGTGAGCACCGCACCAAGCAGGAGATTGCCGGGCGTCACGCTGCCCGCGAGCGCGGTGAGTTCAGGAAAGTGCAGCGTCAGGTAGCCGCAGGCGACGAGCGACGCGATCGCCGCAAGCAAGTCGTACCACGGTGCGCTCGCCCGTTCGCGACCGCCGCGCACACGGAAGCGCAGGAACGTAAGCGCGAGCCCGATGCCGTAGGCGGCAGCGGCGAACTGCTCGGTGAACAGCACCAGCCCGATCTTGCGGAACGCGTCGAGCGACCAGGCGATCGAACCGAGAATCAGCAGCGCAGCGAGAGCGGCCTGGGTACGCCGGGCAGTGCCGGCGTGCCCGGTCGAAGCGGATTCGTTCACTAGCCCTTCCAGATGCCTGCTTCTTTGAAGAACTTCACCGCGCCCGGATGGAACGGCAGGCGCGGCTGCGGCTTGGCGGCATTCTGCGGTTCGAAGGCACGGAAGGTCGGATGCCCCTCGACCAGCGCTGCCTTGGCACCGCTCACTGCCTTCACGAAATCGAAGACGTTTCGTCCTTGACGTGAGCGCCGACCGCGATGATGTTGTCGAAGGTCTGCGCGAGTACTTCGGTCTCCACGCCCGCGATGTGCGGCGCAGGTTTAACCGGAGAGAGGTAGTACTCCTCGCGCACTGCCTTGAACTTGGCCTCCTCATCCTTGCTGAATCCGAGGTAGCGCACACCGCCGACACTCGCGGCGACTTCGGCGACCTTGGGCGCGCCGACCGCGAAGAAGAACACATCGATCTTGCCCGATTTGAAATCGTCGGCGGCACGAACCACGTTCACCGCCGGCACCTGCACGACATCGTTGTACGTAAGCCCGCCGGCCGCCAGCACGGCAATCGAATGTGGCAGGTTGCCGGTCTGCTGCACCCATCCCGAGGGCACGCGCTTGCCCTTGAGGTCCGCGATCGTCTTGTATGGCGAGTCCTTGCGCACGAACGGACCAACCTGGAATGGCGCCAAGGTCATCGCCAGACGCAGATTGGGCTTGGCTTTGCCATCCCAGTTGCGCACGCCCTGGCGAGCATCAGAGGTCTCACCGATATCGAGGATGAAGAAATCGGCCTTCTGCGTGTTCACCGCATCGAACATCGGCGCATCACCGCCGTAGCCGATCACCCGCACCTGCAGCTTGGAGTTGTCCTGGATCGCCTTGGCCATCACCGACGATTGCGCATGCAGAATCGTGCCCGGTGGCAGCGAGGCGAAGCCGACGGTGGCCTGCGCATGCGCGGTGCCGGCCACGCCGATCCAGAGCAGCGAGATGGCCGCGATCGCAGCCGAAGTCGAACCGTGCTTGAACATCGTACGATCTCCTCAATCGGGGAAAGTTCACCAGATGCGGGTCGGATGTGCGGGCCTTGTGCTCGCATCAATCGCCGCCACGCAGCGTGAACACGGGCCGGAATATACGTCATTCGAAAGCCAGCGCTGCCCGCGCGATCGCCGCACGATTCGCTCTTCGATGAGCCGGCAACGCGATTCGATTGTGGTGTGTATTAAAGTAGGGATGCGCTCCAGAACGCGCCGCCACCAACGAGGAGTTCGCATGTCAAGAAGGATCCCGCTGCGGGCCGTACCGCTCGCGTGCCTGATGCTGATCGCGCTGGTTGCCGCGCCTTCGCTATACGCGCAGCCCTACCCGAGCCGCACGATCAAGATCGTGGTGCCCTACCCGCCTGGCGCCGCCACCGATACCACCGCCCGCCTGGTTGCCACCCGACTCACCGAGAGCATGGGACAGCAGGTGATCGTCGAGAACCGTCCCGGCGCGAGCGGAAACATCGGCTCGGACTTCGTCGCCAAGGCGCCTGCCGACGGCTACACGTTCCTGATGGCCAACGACGCGACGCACGGGACCAACGTGCATCTGGCGAAGAATTTTCCGTACGACCCGGTCAAGGACTTCACCCCGCTCACCCTTGCCGCCGCGAACATCATCGTGCTCGTGGCACACCCTTCGGTCCCCGCGAAGAACATGGGCGAGTTGATCGAGCACATGAAGAAGAACCCCGGCAAGCTCGCCTTCGCCAGCTCCGGCAACGGTTCGCCGCATCACCTGGCCGGTGAGATGCTCAAGCAGCTTGCCGGCGTGGACATCGTGCACGTGCCGTACAAGGGCGGCGGTGTCGCGATCACCGATCTCTTAGGCGGGCAGATACCGTTGATGTTCTCCAGCCTGGTGACGGTGGCCCAGCACATCAGATCGGGCAAGGTGCGCGCGCTCGGCGTCATCGAAGCGACGCGCTACAGCGGCCTGCCCGAAGTGCCGACGATCGGCGAGACGGTCAAGGGATTCGAGCTGGCGTCGTGGCTGGCGTTCTTCGCCCCACCAGGTCTGCCGCAACCGATCCAGGCGCGATTGAACGGCGAGATCGTCAAGGCGTTGCAGACGCCCGAAGTGAAAGCGAAGCTCGAACCGTCGGGGTTAGTCGTCGTCGGCAGTACGGCCGAGCAGTTGGCAGCGACCGTGCGCAACGAGGTTGAGAAGCGCGGGCGATTGGTGAAAGCGGCCGGGATTCAGGCGGAGTAGCGAAACTTGGCAGTCAGTACATGTAGTGCCCGCCGTTGACGTGAATCACCTGCCCGTTCACGAACGCGCCTGTCTCGGCGCAAAGGAACGCGCAGGCAGCGGCTATCTCCTCCACCTTTCCGTAGCGGCCCACCGGAATCTCCGCTTCGAGCTTTTCCTTGGGCTGATGCGCGTACTGCGACCAGTCGCGCTCGGTATCGATGGCACCCGGCGCGACGGTGTTGACGGTGATCCCATCGCGGCCGAATTCGCGCGCGAGCGCCTTCGTGAGCCCGTGCATGCCGGCCTTTGCGGCGATGCTGTGCGCACGCTCGGTGACCTGTCCCCAGAACGCATCGAATCCGGAGATGTGGATCAGCCGCCCCCACTTGCGCGCGCGCATGTGCGGAATCGCGTTGCGCGCAATGTAGAACGGCGCCGACAGATTGCTGCCGAGGATGCGCTGCCAGTCCTCCAGCGTGATATCGAGAAACGCCTGCTTCGGACGGAGCGCCACGTTCGACACCGTGATATCGATCGCGCCGAACGTGGCGACGATGCGTTCGACCATGGCGCGCACTTCGTCGTGCGAGGACACGTCGGCCATGATGCCGATCGCGCGCCCGCCGGCTGCCTCGATCTGCCTGACCACCCCATCGACGGCCTCGCGATCTCGATGGCCGTTCACCACTACGTTTGCGCCACCGCGCGCCAGCTCCAGCGCAATCGCCTTGCCGATATTACGGCCCGAGCCGGTCACGAGTGCGGTGCGCCCCGCGAATGGTCCGGCGGAGTGAGAGGTTGAGTGCGCCATCGGTCTTCTCGGGTGACAAGGGATCGGGTGCTCGCAAGCGCACGGGACGAGCGCGCGAGCGGGTAATCGCGGGCGAGCGGGCCGCTACTCCGCCGTGACACCGACTTTCTTCACCAGCGCCACCCACTTCGCGACTTCGGCCTTGACCAGCGCGTCGGTCTGCGCCGCCGTCATCCGCAGGATGCGCCCGCTGCGTTGCTGCAACCGCGTGCGCACCTCGGGCGATTCCAGCGCCTGGTCGATCTGGGTGCGCAGCTTCTCCACGATCGGCCGCGGCGTCTTCGCCGGCGCGAACAGCCCGAACCATGATTCCATCTCCCAGTCGAGCACCTTGGTCTCGGCGATGGTGGGTACGTCGGGCAACGCCGGCGTGCGTGCGCGGCTGGCCAGCCCGAGCGCTTTCACGCGCTGTGTGTCGATGTAGGTCTGCGCGGTCGTGGTGTTGTCGTAGAACAGATCGACACGGCCCGAGAGCAGATCCTGATAAGCCGGCTGCGCGCCTTTGTACGGCACGCGCAGGATGTCGACGTTCGCCAGCGCAGTGATGATCGACGCCCCGACGAACTGCCCGGTGCCCGGTCCGCTGGTGGCGATGGTCAGCTTGCCTGGATTGGCGCGCGCGAACGCGAACACCTCTTGCAGGGTCGAGTGCGGCAGATCCTTGCGCCCCACCATGATGTACGAGTGGGCCACCACCAGCGAGATCGGCACGAGATCGGCGAGCGCGTCGTAGCCCGGATCCTTGTAGATCCCCATGTTGAGGGCGATGTTGGACAGCCCGCCGACCAGTAGCGTGTAGCCGTCGGCCACAGCGCGCGCGGCAGCTTGCGAGCCGAGCAATGTGCCCGAGCCCGGCCGGTTCTCCACGACGAACTGCTGCCCGAGTTGCTCGGAGAGTTTCACTCCCAGCACTCGCCCGACGAGATCGAAGCCACCACCTGGCGTCGAAGGCGCGATGATCTTCACCGGACGTGCCGGATAGTCCTGCGCCGCGATGTGCGACGGTGCCCCGGCCAGCCACAGCCCGAGCAGGGCGCATGTGATGACCGCGCGCCGCGCCGGAGCGTGACCGGCAGTGGTTCGTGCAGCGATCGTTCGTTGCGTCATGGTGGCGATGGTCGA
>CADEDU010000073.1:6628-37187 GCA_902826155.1 uncultured beta proteobacterium | reverse complement strand
GTACCGCCCGCGACAGCGCCGACCCCGCTAAACGCAGCAGCGCGCTGGCCAAGGCGATCTTCGCCTCGGGCTCCAAGGCCATCGACGCGCAACGGGCGGTGTCGAAACAGACGCTGGAGGTGCTCACGGCCAGCCTGACGCAACGCGAGGCGAGCTTCGCACTCAACATGCGCGTGCTGATCGCGGTGGTGCTGTCGGGCATTGCGTTGTTCGTGCTGCTCGCCTGGCTGACGGTGCGCAGCATCACCGGACCCATGCGTGAACTCGCGCAGGCGGCCGAGGCCATCAAGCGTGGTCAGTTCGAGGCGGCGCGGCTCGAGGTGGCGCGCGACGAGCCCGGCCAGGTGGCGCAGGCCTTCGCGAGCGTGCGCGACACGATCAGCGCGGTGGTGCAGGCGCAGTCCGAGATCGCCCGCCAGCACGCCGCCGGCGAGATCGACCGCTTCCTCGAGCCGGAGCGGTTCGAAGGCGCCTATCGCGATCTGGCCGAGAAGGTGAACGGTCTGGTCAAGGCGCATATCGACGTCACCTTCCGCATGGCCGAGGTGGTGCAGCACTATGGCCGTGGTGACTTCAGCGTCGACATGCCGGAGCTCCCGGGCAAACAGGCCACCCTCACCCGCGCGGTCGTCGACGTGAAGGCGAATCTGGCGGCCGTTTCGCATGAGCTCGGCCGGCTCGTGGAATGCGCGGCCCGCGGCGATTTCTCTGCACGGGGCAACGAGCAGAACTACGCGTTCGCCTATCGCGACATCGTGGCGCAGCTCAATCGGCTGATGCAGACCATCGACGCCAGTCTGGGCGATGCCAACCGGGTGTTCGGCGCGCTGGCCAAGGGCGATCTGCGCGAGCGCATCACCGCCTCGTACGACGGCAGCCTGGCCACGCTCAAGGAGAGCGCCAACGCCACGACCGAACAGCTTGGCCAGTTGATCGCCGTGGCGCGCGGCGCGGCCGGCGAGATCGACACCGCGATCGGCCAGATCGCGCAGGGCAACGCCGATCTGTCGGCCCGTACCGAGCAACAGGCGAGTGCGCTCGAGCAGACCGCCAGCGCGATGGAAGAGCTCACCAGCACGGTCAGGCAGAACGCCGAAAGCGCCAGCCACGCCAGCCGCTTGATGGGCGAGACGGCAACAGCAGCCCAGGGCGGTGGCGAGACCATGCATCAGGTGGTCGCGACCATGAGCGGCATCGCGGATTCGTCGCGGCGGATTCAGGACATCATCGGCGTCATCGACAGCATCGCGTTCCAGACGAACATCCTGGCGCTCAACGCCGCGGTCGAGGCGGCACGGGCCGGAGAACAGGGTCGAGGATTCGCGGTGGTCGCCGCCGAAGTGCGTGCGCTCGCGCAACGCAGCGCCGGTGCGGCCAAGGAGATCAAGACGCTCATCACCGGTTCGGCCGGCCAGGTCGACGCCGGTACCGATCTGGTCAACCGGGCCGGCCAGCAGATGCAGGAGATCGTCGGCTCGATCCAGCGCGTGGGCACGATCATCGCGGAGATCGCCGGCGCCAGCGCCGAGCAAAGCGGCGGCATCGAGCAGGTCAATCAGGCCGTCACCAGCATGGACCAGACCACGCAGCAGAACGCCGCTTTGGTCGAACAGGCCGCCGCCGCTGCCGAGAGCATGAAGGAGCAGGCGCAGAACCTGGTCCGCGCGGTCGCGGTATTTCGTCTCGCCGACGCGGCGGCCAAGCCTGTGATCGGTGCGGTTACAGCCGAAAAAGAATGGGACGGCGGTGAACGCCGCGGGCCCGATCGCGCCAGGAACGTCGAACGTCTGGCAGGCAAGCGCGCGGGCACCGGTCACCGCTCGGACTCGAAGACGGATTCGAAGTCCGACTCGGCCGCGCGCGCAGAACCCGTGCGCGCCAAAGCCGCCGGTGCCGGTGAATGGGAAGAGTTTTGACTCGGTAAGAAGTTTTGAGACGGTAGTACCGCCACAGCGCGCGTGGGCGCCGCGGTTCCCCGCGAATCACGAACGCTTCGCCTGAAAGGACGACAACAACAATGAAACCGGCCGATCCCTCCGGCGAATTCGCATTCACCGAAGGCGACTTCCAGCGTATTCGCACGCTGATCTACGCGCGCGCCGGTATCGCACTCACCGATGCCAAACGGCAACTGGCCTACAGCCGGCTGTCGCGACGGCTGCGTGCGCTCAACCACACGCGCTTCACCGACTATCTCGATGCGCTCGAGCGTGGCGACATCGACGACGAGTGGCAGCAGTTCATCAACTCGCTCACCACCAACCTCACTTCGTTTTTTCGCGAATCACATCACTTCCCGATCCTGGTCGAGCATCTGCAGCGCGCCAGCGCGCGTCGACCGCAGCGCATCTGGTGCACCGCCGCCTCGACCGGCGAGGAGCCCTACACGCTGGCCATCACCGCAATGGAGGCGTTCGGTTCGATGCATCCGCCGGTGGAGATCATCGCCACCGACATCGACACCAACGTGCTCGCACGCGCGAGCGCCGGCGTGTATCCGATGGACGTCGCGGGCAAGCTCGAGCCCGAGCGGCTGCGCCGCTACTTCCTGCGCGGCAAGGGCGGCAACAACGGCATGGCCCGTGCGCGCAACGAGCTGCAGGCGCTGATCGAGTTCCGCACGCTCAACCTGCTCGACGAGCGCTATCCGCTCAACGGCACGTTCGACGCGATCTTCTGCCGCAACGTGATGATCTATTTCGACAAGCCGACGCAGCGCCGCATCCTCGAGCGCTTCGTGCCGCTGCTCAGCCCCGATGGACTGCTGTTCTGCGGCCACTCGGAGAACTTCGTCCACGCCCGCGATCTGTTCCAGCTGCAGGGCAAGACGGTGTATCGCCACGTCGCGGTCGCAGCGGCGCGGGCCGCCTAGGGAGCCGACCATGTCCACTTCTCTTTCCCGCGCCAACGGCGGACGCATGTTCGACCGGTCGCTGGGCTGCGACACGCTGCGGATCCTGCCGGGCGACTACTACGTGACCAACGAGGAGATCGGCCTGATCACAGTGCTCGGCTCATGCGTCGCCGCCTGTATCTGGGAGGAAACCAGCGGCGTTGGTGGCATGAACCACTTCATGCTGCCCGACGGCGGCGATGACGACCCCGCCAACAGCACGTCGGCGCGCTATGGCCTGTACGCGATGGAGGTGCTGATCAACGATCTGCTCAAGAGCGGAGCGCGGCGCAGCCGGATGAAGGCCAAACTGTTCGGCGGCGGACGGGTGATCCGCAACATGACCACGGTAAACGTCGGCGATCGCAACGCTGCGTTCGCCATCGAGTTCCTGCGGGCCGAGAACATTCCGGTGATCGGACAGGATCTGCGCGAAGCGTTCGCGCGCAAGGTCGCGTTCATACCCAAGACCGGCAAGGCGCTGGTCAAACGCATCGATCCGCACGCCGACAACACGATCGTGGAAGCCGAACAGAAATACGGCAGCAAGCTCGCCAAACAGCCGGTGGCCGGCGATATTGAGCTGTTCTGAGTGGATTGTTCTGAGCGTGACCCTTCTCCCGTAAGTGAGATCAACCATGCAGCCCAAGACTCGCGTATTCGTGATCGACGACTCGGCCCTCATCCGCGCGGTGTTGACCGAGATCATCAACAAGCAGCACGACATGCAGGTGGTCGGCGTGGCCGCCGATCCGCTGCAGGCACGCGAGAAGATGCGGCCGCTCCAGATCGACGTGGTGACGCTCGATGTGGAGATGCCCAACATGGACGGGCTGGAGTTTCTGGAGAAACTCATGCGGCTGCGCCCCACCCCGGTGCTGATGATCTCCTCGCTCACCGAGCGCGGCGCCGAGGTCACGCTGCGCGCGCTGGAACTGGGTGCCACCGACTTCGTCACCAAACCGAAGCTCGGGGTGGGCAACGGCATGCAGGAATCGGCCGAGGAGATCGTGGCCAAGATCCGCACCGCTGCCCGTGCCCGCGTGCTGCCGCGCACGGTGAACGCGAACGCCGGCGCAAACAGGGTGTTGTCCTGGAACAAGCAACTCGGCACCGAGAAACTGATCGCGATCGGCTCCTCGACCGGCGGCACCGAAGCGGTCAAGGAGATCCTGGTGCAACTGCCAGCCGATAGCCCGGCAGTGGTGATCACCCAGCACATGCCACCGGGCTTCACCAAGAGTTTCGCCGATCGGCTCAACACGCTGTGCCAGATCACGGTGAAGGAGGCCGCGCACGGCGACCGGCTGATGCCCGGCACCGCCTACATCGCCCCGGGCGGGTTGCACCTGGCCGTCGAGCGCAGCGGCGCGAGCTACAAGGCGGCGCTGCTCGATACCGAGCCGGTCAATCGACACAAGCCTTCGGTCGAGGTGTTGTTCAACTCGGTGGCGCGCACCGCCGGACCGAACGCGGCCGGCATCATGCTCACCGGCATGGGCAAGGACGGCGCGACGGCGATGCGCGAGATGCGCAACGCAGGCGCCTTCAACATCGCGCAGGACGAGGCCACGTGCGTCGTGTTCGGCATGCCGCGCGAGGCGATCGCCGTCGGCGCGGTTCACGAGGTCATCGCGCTCCCCGGCATCGCCCGCCGCGTGCTCGACCACCTCGGCCGCGCCAGTGTCGTGCCCGGCGCCGTCAACCGCGCCACCGCGTAGCCCGACACCCACGCGCGGATCACGGTACGGAGCCCTTCGATGCCTGGACGTTGGCTCGCGCGTCTGAGTCTGAACCAGCGCGTCACGCTGGTGAGCGGGCTGGTCCTGGCGCTGTTCGCCTGCGCCCTGCTCGCCAACCTGCTGCGCGCGGAGACCGCACGCTATCGTCTGGAACATCAGGGACGCGCGGCGAGCTACCTGGCGATGCTCGCACCGCAGGTGCTCGATGCCGCGTTGAGCGGCAATAAACTCGCGATCCTGAGGTTGCTGACCGGCACCGCGCAGAGCGAAGGCGTCGCGCGAGTCGCCTGGATCGACGGCAAGGGCGAGTTGCTCGAAGCGAAGGGTGCCACGGTCGCGATCGAAGGGCCCGCCTGGTTCCATCACTTCGTCGACTACGGCAGCGTCGGCCTGGCGCAGGACATCGGCTCGCCGCGCAACGTGCTCGGCCGGCTCGAACTGGCGTTGAACCCGACCCCCGAGGTGAATCGCGCCTGGCGCATCTTCGAGAGCACCGCAACCTATCTCGTCGTCGCCATCGCTTGCGCCTGGGCGGCATTGTTGCTGACCTTGCATCTTGGCTTGCGCGCACTCGCGGAACTGCCTCGAGCGGCGCAGAGATTCGGCGCGGGCAACTATGCCGTTCGCGCGCGACTCGCAGGACCGCACGACGTGCGCGAGAGCCTGCAGGCCTTCAACGAGATGGCGCAGCGCATCGACGAGCAGATCGGGACGCAGCGGCAGATGGAGCATGCGTTGCGCGCCAGCGAGGCGCGCTACCGACACCTTGGCGCGATCGCCGAGCAATCGAGCGATGCGATCATGACGCTCGACCGGACCGGCATGGTCACGTACTGGAACGGTGGCGCCGAACGGATGTACGGATTCACCACCGCGCAGGCTGTCGGCAAGACGCTGCGCGAGCTTCAGCATCGCAACATGGACGAAGACGAATACGCCGGGATGATGCGGCGCACTCAGCGCGGCGACACCTGGCGCTTCGAGGGCGAGCGCACCGGGGCCAATGGCGAGCGTTTGTACATCTCGGGTTCGTCGGCGCCGCTGTTCGACGAGAACGGCTGGCACATCGGCGCGATCGGCATCAGCCGCGACATCACCGCAGACAAGCAACGCGAAGCGGCGCTCCGGCATAGCGAAGCAGAACATCGCAGACTCGCGCGCATCGTCGAGCAGTCGAACGATGCGATCTTCACGCTGGATGCCCAGAGCAGGGTCACCTATTGGAATGAGGGCGCCCGACGCGTGTTCGGCTTCACCTCGGAAGAGGCGATCGGCAAGTCGGTGCGGGAGCTGCATTTCCGCCACATGAGTGACGAGCAGTACACCGCGTTCATGGCCGCGGCGCGCGAGGCCGACGGTCAGCCCTTCGGCGGGGAGCGCGTCACCAAGGGCGGGCGCCACATTGAAATTTCCGGTACCCGCACCGCCCTGCACGACGAGAGCGGTCAGCTCGTCGGCGAGATCGCGATCGTGCGCGATGTCACCGAGCGCAATCGCATGCGCCGCGCCCTGCAGGCCGCCCAGACGCGCGCGCGCCACGTGTTCGACCATGCGCTGGATGCGATGTTTACCCTCAGCAGCGCGGGTGTGGTCACCGACTGGAATCCGGAAGCCGAGCGCGTGTTCGGCTGGTCACGCCCCGAGGCGCTCGGTCGCGACGTGGCCGAACTCACCACGCCGGAGCGGATGCGCGACTCGGTGCGACAACTGATTGCCAAGGTGGGTGCGACGGGCGCGTCGTCGCTGCTGAATCGGCGCCTCGAAGTCGTCGGCCTGCATCGCGGCGGACATGAATTTCCCGCCGAGATGGCTGCGATCGCCACGCGCGAGAACGAAACGTATTTCATCGGCGTGTTCGTCCGCGACATTACCGAGCGCAAGGAGAACGAGCGCCTGCTGCGCGAAGCCAAGGCCGATCTGGAACAACGGGTGGTCGAGCGCACCGCGCAGCTTGCCGAGGCGAAAGACGCCGCGGAGGCCGCCAGCCGTGCCAAGAGCGAGTTCGTCGCGAACATGAGTCATGAGATCCGCACGCCGATGAATGGCGTGTTGGGCATGACCGGTCTGCTGCTCAAGACTGAACTCAGCGATCGCCAACAACACTTCGCCCGGACCGTACAGAGCTCGGGCGTCGCGCTGCTCAAGGTGCTGAACGACATCCTCGATTTTTCCAAGATCGAGGCCGGCAAACTCGAGCTGGAGGAGATCGACTTCGACCCGCGCGAGGCGATCGAGGGCGTAGTGCAATTGTTCGGCGAGCGCGCGCAATCCAAGGGCCTGGAACTGCTGTGCCAGATCTCGCACGAGATCCCGGCGACGTTGCGTGGCGACCCGGGCCGGCTGCGGCAAGTGCTGTCCAATCTGCTGGGCAACGCGCTCAAGTTCACCAGCCACGGCAATGTGCAGGTGTCGGTGGGCGGGTTGCTGCGTGACGACGACCAGGTCATGGTCCGCATCGCCGTGCGCGATACCGGCATCGGCATTGCCCCCGACGATCAGAAGCGCGTCTTCGAGCCGTTCACCCAGGCCGACAGTGGCACGACCCGCAAGTACGGCGGCACCGGACTCGGACTGAGCGTGTCGCGCGATCTGGTCCGCATGATGGGCGGCGAGATGGGCGTGACCAGCACACCCGGCAAAGGCTCGACCTTCTGGTTCACGGTCACGCTCGCGTGTGGCGCAGAGATCGCGCCCGTCCAATCCGTCGTGTCACTGGCCGACCTGCACGTGCTGGTAGTCGACGACAGCCGCGCCAGCCGGGAGATCCTGCAGTATCAGATCAGCGGCTGGGGCGCGCACGTGCTCACGACCGCCCGGGAGGATGAAGCGCTGCGAGCGCTCGATACCGCGGTCCGGGCTCGGCCGTTCCAAGTGGCTTTGCTAGCTCTCGATTCATACGGCCTCGATGGACTGGCGCTCGCGCGCGCGATCCGCCGCGACCCGCGCTTCGACGCTTTGCGTCTGGTGCTGTTGAGCGCCATCGACCGCGACGTGCCCGTGTCAACGCTGCAAGAGCTTCGCATCGCCCGCGTGCTCAACAAGCCGGTGTCGGAAGCACAGTTGTCACGCTGCCTGCAGGATGTGCTGCGCGTCGCGGCCGGCAATCCCCTCCCCGCACGGGCTCTCGAGTCGCGGATGGGCGAGGCGCGCGATCCCGCGTTTCACGCACACCTGCTGTTGGTCGAGGACAACCCGGTCAATCAGGAAGTGGCACTCGCGACGCTCGAGGAGCTCGGTTGCGAGGTCGACACGGCCGAGAACGGTGCGCAGGCAGTCGAGCTGGTGGCCCGCAATCGCTACGACCTGGTGGTGATGGACTGCCAGATGCCGGTGATGGACGGGTTCGAGGCCACCGCGCAGATCCGCGCCAACGAACCTTCGGACGGCGAACGCCTGCCGATCATTGCGCTCACTGCACACGCCATGTCCGGCGATCGGGCGCGTTGTATCGAGGCCGGCATGGACGACTATCTGACCAAGCCGTTCGAGCGTGAACAGCTCGTCGAGACGCTCGCGCGCTGGCTCGAATCGGACAAGGTCCAGGCACATGCCGAGGCGAGTGCCTTCGCCTCGCGCGAGACGAATGCGCCGTCGGCACGTGGACCGGTCGACGCGAAACCGCCATCACTCGATCGCGCCACGCTCGAGAAGCTGCGCGCACTCACGCGTCCAGGACACCAGAACATGCTTGTGAAGGTGTCCAAGATGTTTGTCACGGCAGCGACAAAGCAACTGCAAACAATGGTCGATGCCGTTCATATACTCAACGCAGACTCATTGCGCAGGGCTGCTCACACGCTCAAGTCATCTGCTGCACAAGTCGGCGCGCACGAACTGTCGCGCCTGTGCGCGGAGCTGGAAGCGTGCGCCGAGGGCGATGACCTCACCGACGCCGCCGCTCGTGTCGAGCGATGCCGCGATGAGTTCGCGACTGTGCGCAGTGCAATCGAAATAATCGTCGAGGAAGAGGAGACAGCGAACGCCTGACCGTCGCACGCTCCGGTCAGCGATCTTGGAGATTGTGATGTCCGAAGAACAACAAGAACATTCACAGTTGTCGGTACTGCTCGTCGCCGAAGATGCCCTCGATCGCGATCCGATGGCCAAGCTGGTGCCGACCGAGCACCGGCTGACCGTGGTCCACACCGAACTCGAAGCCGCCGCGCTCGCCTATTCGCAGGCACAACCCGACGTGCTGCTGCTGGCGATCAACGATCTCGATGCCTCGGCGAGCTTTCGCAACGAGCTGCTCAAGAAGTGCGGGGTGGCCGAAGACACCGCCCCGATGGCGGTGGCGTTGTGCCTCAATCGCCACAGCATTCAGGCTGGCGACCTGTGCATGCGCGGCGTGTTCGACGACTTCGCCACTGCGAAGCCGACGCCGCACACCGAACGCATTCATCTGGCGCTGCGTCGCGCCAAGATCGCCAAGCAGTTGCGCGAAGACCTGCTCGATGCGCGTGATCGCATCGGCGCGGCCCGCGGCCAGTTCGAAACCCTGGCCACCGTGCACCGGGAGTTGAATGGTGAGCTGCAGCGACTGCACACACGCCTGCCCGAAGCCGTCGGACCGAAGTCGGCACTGACCACGTTGAGCGAGAACATCGCGCGCATCGCCGCGCAAGGGCGCAAGGCTTGCCAGGGCGCGACCAAGCGTGTCCTGGTAGTCGACGACGACGAGATGATGCGCGAGATTCTCGGCGCCTCGCTGGAGGCGGGCGGATACGAGCCGCGCTATGCCGCCAGTGCCGAAGAGGCGGTGGAACAGCTGGTCACGCAGCGCGTGTCGCTGGTGCTGATGGACCTGATGATGCCCGGCCTGGACGGCATCGCCGCGACGCGTGAGATCCGCGCGCTGCCCAACTATCGAACCGTGCCGATCATCGTGGTATCGGGTCACGGCAATCGCGACTCGGTGCGCTCGAGCCGCGCGGTGGGCGCGAACGACTTTCTGGTCAAGCCGGTCGATCAGGACAAGTTGATCGAGAAGGTGCGGCGCTACCTCGACTGATCACGAAGCAGGCGCGATCAGATCAGATCGAACAGCGATTTCTCCATGACGCGCGCGTACGAGTTGCGCGCCGCCTCCAGGGCCTGCTGCGTGCGGGCGAAATCACTGATCGCCTTGGCGTAGTCGATATCCACCAGCCCCGAGAGCTCGGTCCTGAGCGCCACCTGTTGCGATTCGGAGCTCTCGCCCATGACGTCGAGCTCGTGGAGCGCGGAGCCGAACTGCGCCCGCACCACCAGCGCCTTCTCGATGCCCTGATCGATGTTGCCGAGCGCAGTACCCATCAGGGTGGTGAGCCGCGCCATCTCGTCGGGCTCGTTCGGCGTGCCTTGCAAAGCAGCCGCGATGCTTTCGATGGAGACGAACAGGCTCTGATTCGGGCTGGGCTGCAGCGAGAAAGTATCGCCGTTCGCCGGTGCGCCCTCGATCGCCACCTGCATGCCGGCCACTTGTATCGCCGCGCCGCTGGTGTACGCATTGCCGGCTGACAGCGTCGCGGCCGTGGTGACGTCGACGATGTCGTAGGTGGTGGTGGTGCCCACGACGTTGAACACCACACGGTAGGTGTCATTGGTGAGCGCGCTGGAATCGACCACCGTGCCAAGGTCGATGACGCCGGTGCCGCTGTTGGTGCTGGTGGCGCCGGTGAGGAACGTGCCGTTGCCGGTGCGCACCCGCTGGAACAGCTCGGCGCCGTTCTCGCTCACCGCCAGTGCACGCGAAGCGCTCACCTGCACCGTGCGACGCGACTGATCGCCGTTGTAGACCACCGCTCCCCCAGGGGCGTCATTGAACGACTGGGTCGTCTCCTTCGAACCGCTGAACAGGAAGTTGCCGGCACTGTCGCGCGCGTTGGCAAGCGACAACAGCTGGTCGTACTCCGCCCGCAGGTCTTGCGCCAGCGTCTCCCGATCGTTCGCGGTGAGCGTGCCGAGATTGCCGGCCTGGATCAGCCGCTCGCGGATGTTCTGCAGCACCCCGCCGATGTCGCCCACCACGCCTTCGGCGAAGGCCAGCGTGTTCTTGGCCGCGGCCTGGTTGATCAGGAACTGGTCGTTGCGGGCGATCGTGTCGGTGACGCGCATCGCCGCGGCGGCAGCGATCGGATCGTCCTGCGGCGAGTTCACCCGGCGTCCGGTGCTGAGCTGCTCCTGCAGCTTGTACAGCCGGGACTGGGCATCGACGATCGAGCCCGATCCGTGATCGTGAATCATCGCTGAGCTGATGCGCATCGCTGGCTCCCTGGACTATTGCGCCGATCTATCCCAGCCGCTGCAGGAACTCGTCGAACAGCGACTGCACGATCGAGGTGAACTTCGCCGCGGCCTGGTACGCCGCCTGATAGCGCAGCAGGTTGGCGGCTTCCTCGTCGAGGTTGACGCCCGACAGCTCCTGATGCGCGTCGAACGCGTTGCTGCGCATCTGCTCATGCGCCAGGTGGGTGATCTGCGCGGCCGCAGCTTCGTTGCCGACGTCGGCCACCAGCGAGCCATAGGCGCCGGCCAGCGTTTCACCACGCACGATCTGACTGGTTTGCAGCGACGCGAGCGCCTGCGCGTTGCCGTTGTCGCCCGTTCCACCGGTGTTCGCGCCCACGGTGAAGGTATCGCCGGCGCGCGGGCTGCCGTCGATCTTGAGCGTCCACCCGTTGTACGTGACGGTGCCGCCCGCGGTGTACGCCACGCCAGTCGGATTGCCGGTGCCGGTGCCGCTTACATTGAACGTCGTGGCACTGGTGAAGGTGATGGTGACCGGCTGCTGCAGGTTCGGATTCGCGGTCGGCCCGACCACGCTCGGCGCACTGATCGTGCCGTTGCCCAGATTGGCGAGCGACGCCGAAGAACGCACCGGTGTGTTCACAGCGATGCGATTCGGATCACCGATCGCCACGCTGAAGTTCTGCGCCGCGAAGCGCGTCGGCAGCACGCGGAACGAATCCCCCGCGTTTGCTGCGCCGGCAATCGAGATCTGCACCCCGTCGAGGGTCTGCGGCAACGATCCGAAGGTCTGCGTCGTGCCGTCGCTCGTGCGCCTGACGGTGTAGTTGGTGCCGTCCCAGCTCACGTCGTAGTCGCTGCCCGTCAACTGGGTCGCATCGACGATCGTCGCGCTCACCGCGCCGGTGCCGGTATTGCGGCCGTCGGAATACGCTTGCGGTGCGCCAACCCCGAACAGATCCGCGCCGAAGCTGCCGTTGCGATCGGTTCCGAGGCGATGCTGCTGGTTCACCGAGAACGCGAATGCCTGCGCCACGCGTCCCAATTCGTTCTGCGCGTCGGTGAGTGCGCCATCGCGAAAAGCGAAGTGACCGACGAGTTCGCCGCCCCCGACCTGCGAAGGCGTCACGTACACCGTGCCGCTTTGCGTCTGCAGCGTGAGCGCGCGATCCGACGCGAACTGCGGATCGTTCACCGCTGCAAGCTTGTAGGACTGGTTGTTCACCACCAGCGCCTGACCGCTGCCGAGAAACACGTTGACGGTGCCGTCGGGCATCGACGTGGTGGTGACGCGCACGTTCTTGGCCAGATCGCCGATCAGCCGATCCCGCAGATCGAGCATGTCATTGGGCGTCTGGCCGGAGTTGGCCTGCAGCGCGATCTGGTCGTTGATCTCGGCGACCTGCTTGCTGATCGTGTTGATCTCGGTGACGACCCGGTCGATCGCCATGTTCGTATCGCCGCGCAGCCGCTGGATCTCTCCGTCGATGTCCTGCAGGCGAACGGCGAACGTATTGGCGCTGGAAAGGAGCGCGTTCCGCGCGGTCAGATCGTTGGGGTGCTGAGCGACGTCGTTGACCGCCGCGAAGAAATTGGTGAGCACCGGGTTGACGCCGGTGGTCTCGTCGCCGAGCAGCCCGCTCAGGCGCCCGAGCTGTTGCGAGAGCACCGCCGAACCGGCTTCGCGCGTGCCGGCGTCGCGCAGTTGCGCCACCAGGAATTCGTCGTAGACGCGCTTGACCGAGTCGGTGCGCACACCCTTGCCGATGAACCCGGCGCCACTGAACTGCGACACCTCGGCGCTTTGCTGCGAGACCTGTCGCGTAAAGCCGGGCGTGTCGACGTTGGCGATGTTGTGTCCGGTCGTGGTGATGCTGATCTGCGCCGCACGCAGACCGGAGAGCCCTACCTCGAACAGTGATGAACCCATGACCGGCTAACCCCTCGTTTCGAACCACCTGCGGCGAATCGAACTGCATGCCACTGACTGCGCCGTGCTCGTCCGCCTTGCGTAGTTCAGTTTTCGACCGCGCCGGCTCAAACTGAACCTGAACCACCGCGAGCGAGCGCCATGGTGTGATGGATTACACGGGTGAGCTTCTCGGCGTAGCGCGGGTCGGTCGCGTAGCCGCCCTGCTGCAATCCCTGCGCGAAGCGCTCGATCTTGCCGCCGCTGTTGAGGGCATTGACGTAACGCGGATTGCCCGCGATCAGTCGCCCGTAATCCTCGAACGCCTGCTGATACGAACCATAGGCGCGGAACTTCTCCACCGTCTTGCGCGGCACGCCGTTGGTGTACTCGGTGGTCATCACGTCGACGGTTGCACCGTTCCAGCCCGGGCTCGCCTTGATGCCGAACAGGTTGAACGAGTTCGATCCGTCCGGGCGGCGGATCTCGCGTTGCCCCCAGCCGGACTCGAGCGCAGCCTGCCCCAGCATGAACTCGGCCGGAATGCCGGTGGCGCGCTCGGCGTTGCGCGCCTGCGGAAGCAACCGGTCGACGAACGCCTGCGGTGCGCCCGAACCGAGGTTGGGCTGTGCCTGAGCGGTCGCGGCATTCAGCTTATCGATCGTGCTCGTACGGCCGCTCGCCGGCAACGGACTCTGCTTGCCCTTCTGCGCATCGCTCAGTTGCTTGACGAGCAGATCGGCGATACCCATGCCGCCGCGCTCGCCCAGCTTGGTCGACAGCTCCTGATCGAACATGCTGGTGTAGAGCCGTGTGGCATCCGAACCGAAGGCATCGGTCTGCGGCAGCGCCTCGCGCATGCTCTTGAGCAGCATGTTCATGAACACCGCCTCGAACTGCTTGGCGGCGGTCTTCAGCGCCTCATCGGGACGATCGCGCGACTGCGTCTTCAACTGGTCGAGCGAGCGCGCATCGAGCGAGAGCCGCGCCTGCGAACCGGCAGCAGGGCTCTTCATATGATCTCCAGTTCCGCGCGCAGCGCACCGGCCGCCTTCATTGCCTGCAGAATCGCCAGCAAATCCTGCGGCGTGGCGCCGAGCGAGTTGAGCGCCTTGACCAGGTCTTCGAGCTTGGCGCCCGACATCATCGAGAGCTGGCCGCCCTCCTGCTTGATCTGCACGTCGGCCTTCTCGGTCACCACGGTCTGCCCGCCGCTCAACGGCGCGGGTTGGCTCACCACCGGGGTCGAGCTGACCGTCACTGATAAATTCCCGTGTGCCACCGCGCACGCTTCGAGCGAGACCGCCTGGTTCATCACCACCGAACCGGTACGCGCGTTGATCACCACGCGCGCCGTGGGCGTGACCGCATCCACCCGCACGTTCTCCACGCGGGCGAGGAAACGCACGCGCTCGTCGGGCACGATCGGGGCGGTCAGTCGGATCATGCGGCCGTCGACCGCGTCGGCGATCCCGCCACCGTCGAACTCCTTGTTGATCGCGTCGGCGACCTTGCGCGCGAGCGAAAAGTCGGTGTGCGCGAGCTCCAGGTGCACGAATTCCGATTGCATCAGCGACGTTGGTGCGGCGCGCTCGACCGTTGCTCCGCCCGGCACGCGACCCGCACTCAGATGATTGATCTGCACCCGGCTGCCACCGCCCCCAGCGCCCGCGCCGCCGACCGCGACGTTGCCTTGCGCGATCGCGTAGATCTGCCCGTCGGCACCACGCAGCGGCGTGAGCACCAGAGTGCCCCCGCGCAGACTCTTGGCATTGCCAAGCGACGACACCGTGACGTCGAGCATCTGGCCCGGCTTGGCGAACGGCGGCAGCGTCGCGGTGATCATCACCGCCGCAACGTTGCGCAATTGCAGGTTCGTGCCCGGCGGCAGCGTCACGCCGAGCTGATTGAGCATGTTGGTCAGGCTTTGCACCGTGAACGGCGTCTGCGTGGTCTGGTCACCGGTGCCGTCCAGACCGACGATCAGGCCGTAGCCGACGAGCTGGTTCGGACGCACGCCCTGCACGCTGGCCAGATCCTTCACGCGCTCGGCATGGGCTGCCGGTTGCGTGAGCAGCGCAGCGAGAATCGTGAGCGTGCACGCCAGCGTACGCCGCCACGGCGACACACCGCTCGTGCGGAACGGATCGCGTGTTCGTCGACGATCGCTTGCCACGGTGCGCACCTCGCTCAGAACGGCAGCAGATTGATGAAGATGCGCTGCAGCCACGGCATGCTCTGCGCCTCGTCGATGTAGCCCTTGCCGACGTACTCCAGGCGCGCCTCGGCCACCTGCGACGAGTTCACCGAGTTGCCCGCGAGAATCGTGGCCGGGCTGACGATGCCCGAGAAGCGCAGGATCTCGGCGTTGTGATTGATGCCGATCTGCTTGTCGCCCGCCACGATCAGATTGCCGTTGGGCAGCACTTCGAGCACCGTCACGCTGATGGTGCCGGTAAACAGGTTGTTGTTGGAGGTCTCGCCCTTGCCTTCGAACTTGTTGTCGCCCGAAGCCGTCACGCCCAACCCCTGCAGCGTCTTGGCGGGGATGCCTTTGATGAGAGGAATGGTCACGCCGGTGCTCGAGCTGCGATCGGCCGAGGATTTCGATTGCTGACTCGCCGAGAGCTTCTCGCTGATCTGCACCACCAGCATGTCGCCGATCTGGTGGGCCTTGCGATCCTCGAACAGCGGCCGGTGGAAGCCCACGCCCTGGAAGATCGCGCCGTCGGTAGGCGTAGGAGCCTGCGTGCGCATCGCCGGACGCGCGTTGATCGGCTCGTGCATCTTGACGTGACCGCCCGAGGGGCAGCCGGTGAGCGTGGCGAGCATTGCGCCGACAACGGCCGCGCGCAGCCACCATGCTTGTTTGCGTGTCGAGGTCATGAAGCGTTTCACCCCGATCAGAGTTGCGTCAGACGCTGCAGCATCTGATCGGACGTCTGGATCGACTTGGAGTTGATCTCGTACGCGCGCTGCGTCTGGATCATGTTCACCAGCTCCTCGACCACGTTCACGTTCGAGGTCTCGACGAAGCCCTGGTTGATCAGGCCCAGCCCGTTGGTGCCGGGCGTGTTCGCGTTGGGCGTACCCGACGCGGCGGTCTCCGCGTAGAGGTTGTTGCCGAGCGACTGCAGGCCGGTCGGGTTGACGAAGCTCACCAGCTGGATGCTGCCCACGTTCTGCGGCGCCGCTTGCCCCGGCACGCGCACCGACACCGTGCCGTCCTGTCCGATCGTCACCGTCGTCGCGTTGGTCGGAACGGTTAGCGCGGGTTGCAGCGCGAAACCGTTGGCAGTCACGAGCTGGCCCTGCGCATCGACCTGGAACGCACCGTCGCGGGTGTAGCCGGTGGTGCCATCGGGCATCTGCACCTGGAAGAAACCGTTGCCGTTGATCGCCAGATCGAGTGAGTTGCCGGTCTGATTCAGATTGCCCTGCTGGAATACGCGCGCAGTTGCGACCGGCCGTACGCCGGTGCCCAGTTGCAGGCCGGTCGGGATCTGCGTCTGCTGTGACGACTGCGCGCCGGCCTGGCGGAAGGTCTGGTACAGCAAATCCTCGAAGATGCCACGCTGGCGCTTGAAGCCGTTGGTGCTGACGTTGGCGAGGTTGTTGGAGATCACGTCCAAATGCGTCTGCTGCGCATCCAGTCCGGTTTTGGAGATCCACAGTGAACGCATCATGACGGCTGACTCCTGGTGAATTCGTCGGTGTGCAAGTTGGGCGGACGGTAGTTGATCGAAGGTGCGGGCACGAACTCGATCAGCCGCCCGTCGAGAGCACCTGCGAAGCGGTGCGCGCGTTGGTTTCGGCGTTCTGCAGCAGCCGCATCTGGGTTTCGAAGTGGCGCGCCACCGCGATCATCTCGACCAGCGCCTCCACCACATTGACGTTGCTCGACTCGATCGCCCCGTGTGCGACGACCACGGCCGGATCAGGATCGGCCTGCTCGCCGTTGCGCAGCCGGAACAGTCCGTCGCCACCGCGCACCAGATCGCGCTCTTCGGGATTGACCGTCTTCAATCGGCCTACCACCTGCGCGTTCTGCCGTCCCGCGCCACTTGGCACGGCGGAGATCGTGCCGTCGCGGCCGACGACGATCTCGTTGTCCGGCGGAATCGTGATCGGCCCGCCCTCGCCGAGCACGGTGAGACCGGTGCGAGTCTGCAAGTTGCCCTCCGCCGACAGCTGGAACTGCCCGTCGCGGGTGTAACTCTCGTTGCCATCGGCCGTCTGCACCGCGAAGAAGCCCTTGCCGTTGATCGCGACGTCGAGCGGATTGCCGGTGTTGTGCAGCGTGCCGTGACGAAAATCGGCACCGGTCGTGGTCTCCACCGCGGCGACGCGCGAGGCCTCGCCAGGCCCATAGACCGGCACCGCGCGAAACGCCGTCGTCTCGGCGCGATAGCCGTTGGTGGTGGCGTTGGCCAGGTTGTGCGCGACGGTGTCCTGGCGCTGCGCGAGCATGCGCGCGCCGGTCATCGCCGTGTAGATCAGCCGGTCCATCAGCGAATCGTCACCAGGGTCTGCAGCAGTTGGTCCTGCGTGCGGATGGTCTGCGCGTTGGCCTGGTACACACGCTGCGCGGTGATCATGTTCACCAGTTCAGCGGTCAGATCGACGTTCGACTCTTCCAGCCCGCCCGACTGCAACACGCCGCGATTGGAGGTGTTCGGCGCACCGATCGCGGGCTGTCCCGAGGCCGACGACTCGGCCCATTGATTGCCGCCCAGCGGCGACAAGCCCTGCGGCGAGGTGAACGTGGCGAGCACGATCTGGCCTTGCGCACGCGACTGGCCGTTGGAGTAGCGACCCAGGATCACGCCGTCATTGGCGATCGAGAAGCCGAGCAGTCGGCCCGAGGTGAAGCCGTTCTGCGTCACCCCACTCACGCCGAAGCTCGAACCGAACTGCGTGCTGTTGGTGAAGTCGAGCGCCACCGCCTGGGGCGTTACCGCGCCACCCGCAACCGGCAACGACAGGTTGAACGGCAGCGTGGTCGTGCCGGTGTCGATCGCCCCCGCCGTGGTGTAGTTGATCGCTCCGATCGCCGCACCGCCGTTCAGCGCCACGCCGTCGTTCTGCGCGTAGACCTGCCAGGTGTTGGACGCACTCTTCAGGAAGTACAGCGACAGATTGTGCGGATTGCCCAGCGTGTCGAACACCTGGACCGTAGTGGTGTTGTGATAAGTGGTCGCGTCGTTGAAGTTGAAGCTCGCGGCGGGCAGCGTGGTGCTGCGCGAATCGAAGTTCGCCGTCAGGGTCGCGGTCGAAGTCACCTGCGGGGCGATGTCGGCGGTCTGCATCTGCAGTTCCACCGGCAGCGAGGTCTGCTGGATCGTCCCGGCGCTCGTGGCCGGATACCCGGTCAGCCGATCACCAGCAGAGTTGGTGATGTAGCCGTCCTTGTCCATCTGGAACTGGCCGTTGCGGGTGTAGACGATCGAACCCTGATCCGACAGGCGAAAGAAGCCTTCGCCGTTCACCGCCACGTCCATCGAATTGCCGGTGATGGTGAGGTTGCCCTGCTGGAACTGCTGCGCCACGTCGGCCACGGTGACACCGATGCCGGCCTGATTGCCCGATGAACCCGCCACCGATGTCGCGTACAGATCAGCGAACTCGGCGCGCGAGGCCTTGAAGCCGATGGTCGAGGCGTTGGCCACGTTGTTGCCCACCACCTCGAGGTTGCGTGACGCGGCGCTCAAGCCGCTCAATCCCTGCTGAAAGCTCATTGCTGTGTCCCCGTTTCAATCAAGAAAACCGGCCGCGCACGATCTGCACCACTCAAGTCGGCGCTGGCCGTCAATCAAAGAATTTCCCGCACGTCGCTGATCGGATGCTTGCCGAGCGCCCCCAGGTCGAGCTGCACGGTCTCGCCCTGCAGCACGCTGCCGACGAAGCCGCGCGACAGCGCCGTCGTGCTGATCTCCTTGCCCGCAACCGTCGCCTTGACGCTGAACGTATAAGTGCCGTCGGTCGCGGTCGCGCCGCTGGTGGTGGCGCCGTTCCAGTCGAACTTGTTCATGCCGGCGGGCAGCTTGCCCAGATCGAGTTCACGCACGATGCCGCCGGCGGCGTTGCGCACGGTGACGGTGACGTTGTCCGCCGCCTCGGTCAGTTCCACGCCGCCCGCTGCCGCGCCTTCGCGCAAATCGAGCTTGTCACTCGCGACCATCACGTTGCGGCCCTTCATCGAGGCCGCCTGCAGCGATTCGAGCTGCCGGATCTGTTGCAGCACCGCCTTCATCGTGTCGTGCATCTGGTCGACGCCGGTGACGGTGCTGATCTGCGCCAGCTGAGTGGTGAGCTGAGCGTTGTCGAGCGGATTGAGCGGATCCTGGTTCTGCATCTGCGTGACCAGCAGCGTGAGAAACCGGTTCTGCACGTCCTGCGCGGCCTTCTTCGTGCTCTCGCTCTGCGTGGCGGCGCTGGTGCTGCCTGCCGCGGTGGCGGTGGAGACTGCGTCCATTGGTGTACCTCCTTGTTTAATGCGATCGGTGCGCGCTGCTACGAGCCGAGCGAAAGCGTCTTCAACAGCAGCGCCTTGGCGGTGTTGATCACTTCGGCATTGGTCTGATACGAGCGCGACGCCGAGATCATGTTGACCATCTCGTCGACCGCGTTGACGTTGGGCATCGTGACGTAGCCCTCACCGTCGGCGAGCGGATGCTTGGGGTCGTACACGCGACGGCCCGGGCTGTTGTCTTCCACTACACCGGCCACGCGCACGCCGACGGCCTGACCGGACTGCGTGCCTGCATCGACCAGCGGTGCGGCCAGCGGCGGCAGGCCGCTGCGCGTGGGCGACGCAGCGGTGGGAATGGTCTGGAACACGACGTGGCGCGCCCGATACGCCTGGCCGTCGGGGCCGGCGGCGCTTTCGGCATTGGCCAGGTTGCTGGCCACCACGTTGAGCCGCTGGCTCTGCGCGACCATGCCCGAGCCCGCGATTTCGAAGATCTTGAACAGCGACATCCTCTAACTCCTCGATCAACCGGGTTCGCCGCGGATCGCCGACAGCATCGTGCGAACCTGGCTGTTGATGAACCGCAACGTGGCCTCGTAGCGCACTGCGTTGTCGGCGAACTGTGCGCGTTCCATGTCCATGTCGACCGAGTTGTTGTCGATCGCCGCCTGCGCGGGCATCCGGTACTGAAGCTGGCCGGCACCGCCCGCGATGCCAGGCAGTGCGACGTGCTGTGGGTGCGTGCGGTTGAGCTGGCCTGCCTGCTCGGTGAGCGACGCTGCATTCGTCGCCGAGCGCAGCGCCTGGGCGAAGTCGAAGTCCACCGCCTTGTAGTTCGGCGTGTCGGCGTTCGCGATGTTGCCGGCGAGCACGCGTTGGCGCTCGGCACGCAGCGCAAGCGCCTGCGAATGGAAGTCCAACGCCTTGGTCATCTGGTCGATCATTCCCCGCCCCCTGCCATCGCTGCGTCGTGATGGCGTTGTCGTTACGGGAAATGATTATCCGCAGCGCTCTCGCGCGCGATCGGCAAAGAAGGCTTTGAATTGCGCCGCTATTCGATCCTTCGCGTAACCCGATTCACGTTATCGTGATCGACTGCGAACAACTCCACGGACGCGACCCTCATCGCCCGCAGCTGCGAGTGAGCGTGATCGGCATCGATCAACGCGCCGCGATGCACCGTGCAGCCGTGCCATGTGGACCGCACAACGACAGAGGACCGTGATGAAATCACGCTTGCGGCTGACGCTTGCACCGACCCGAATGATGCGCCTGCTCGTGCTGACGATTGCGTGCGTCGTGGGCGGTGTGCCAGTCCTTGCCGCCGAGCCGCCAGCGGTGCGAACCGACCGCGCAACGACCGAACCCGCTGCGGCCCCTGCGATGCACGGCGACCGCGCCACGGATTCGCGCGGTAGCGCTTCGACCGAATCACGCGACGCGGGAAGTGATCTGGAGCGCGGACTCAAGTTCTTCGTCGATGGTGAGACGCGCAAGCTTCCCGGCCGGGTCGAAGTGCGCCTGGGAAATCTCGATGCCAAGTTGCGCCTGGCGCCGTGCGCCCGCGTCGAACCGTACCTGCCGAGTGGTGCGCGCTTGTGGGGCCGCACCAACATCGGCGTGCGCTGCGTCGATGGCGCTGTGCGCTGGAACGTCTACCTGCCGATCGAGGTGCGTGTGTTCGCACCCGCGCTGGTGGCGGTGCGGCCGATCGCAGTCGGCCAGCCGATCGCCGTCGAAGATGTGGAGTCGCAGGATGTGGATCTCACGCGCGAGCCGCCGGGCGTATTGCTCGATCCGGCGCAATTGGAAACGCGAGTCGCCAGCCGGGCGATCCTCGTCGGCACACCGCTGCGGGCGGAGATGCTGCGCGCCAAGCCGGTCATCGCCCAGGGCGATCTGGTGAAGGTGATCTACCTCGGCACGGGCTTCACGGTCGCAGGCGAAGGCAAAGCGCTTGCTGCAGCGGGCGCCGGACAGAGCGTGCGGGTGCAGATGGAATCGGGCCGGATCGTAAGCGGCACTGCGCGCGAAGGACGACAGGTCGAGTTGCGTTGATGACGCATTGTCCAGAACAGGCGGCTCCAGTCGTGACGGTCAAAGGCACCTGCGAGGCGTGATCGCTGCGTATATGAGAAAAGCTTGCCGTTACACCTCGCACGCCGAAGCCCGAACGACAAAGAAGTGGATTCAAGTTCCGCCGCACCCCGCCGATAATTCCCGTAACAGCCGGTTCGGTGCCCATGTGGGCCGCGGCTGGCGCGGTTCGTGCACCTGTAGATGTAGTCGCTGAATCCCGAAGTCATTGGAGTAGCAGGAGGTTTCCGTGAAAATTGGATCGTCGTTCGATGCCCGCCGCGCTGGTGATCTCGCCGGCGCCAAGCCTGCGACCTCGCAATCAAAGCGTGCCGATGCGCCCGAACAACCGGCTGCGGACGTGCGCCTGTCGGACTTGTCCACCAAACTCGCCGATCTCGAAGCGCGTCTGGCTGGCACCGAGGCGTTCGACACGAAGCGAATCGATGAGATCAAGCAGGCGATCTCCGAGGGCCGCTTCAAGGTCAACTCCGAAGCGGTTGCCGACAAGCTGATCGCCAACGTGCAGGAAATGCTCGGCGGCAAGAAAGCCTGAGACAAACGATGACCTCCCGTCCCGAGCAAAGCGCCAACGGCAAAGGCGCCAAGTCGCAGCCGCGCGAACTGCTGCAGGCTGTCGAGCGCGAATGCGCCGCTTTCGAAGATGTGATCGGCATGCTCAAGCGCGAGCAGGACGAGCTGATCGCCAAGACCCCCAACGGACTGGAAGCGATCGTCGCCGCGAAAGACGCCGGCATCGCCCAGATCGAACGCATCCGCGGCGAGCGTCTGGCGTTGATGCAGCGCCTGGGTGTTCCGAACGATGGCGCGCAGGTCGAACGGTTCGTCGCGCGTCATCCGGAATTGAATCGCGTGTGGCTGCGGCTGCGCACGTTCGTGCGCGAGGCGCAACGCCTCAATGGCCTGAACGGCAAGCTGGTCAGCATGCGCATGCAGTTCGTCAACAGCCGACTCGACGCGTTGCGCCAGGCTGCCGGTATCGAGCGACTGTACGACGCCGATGGCCGCTCCGGTGGCGCCAGCACTCAACGGCGGGTCATCGCTGCCGCCTGATCGGGCGTCGAGTTTGCGGCCCAAGACAGGCGCCGCGCCTCATCAGAAGCAGCGCGCGAGGCGCGGATCGGCGCCTCGCCCTTCACCCTGTCCTCTTCACCCTCCCACCTTCACCAATCCTTCATCTTGCCGCGCAGCCGCCCTACCGCCTGGCTGTGCAACTGGCACACGCGCGATTCGGTCACGCCGAGCACGGCGGCAATCTCGCGAAAGTTGAGTTCCTGCTCGTAGTACAGACCCATCAGCACGCGCTCGCGTTCGGGCAACGCCTCGATCGCCGTCACCAGTGCCTGGCGGAAGCGATGGTCGTGCACCGCCTCGAGCGGATTGGTGCGACTGTCGGGCATGTTGCGGTCCAGAAATTCATCCTGACCACCGCCGTCGGCTTCGTCGGAGAAATCCTCCAGATAGAGCAGCTGCGCACCACGCGCGTCCTGTAGCGCGAGCTGGTACTGGTGCAGCGGCACGCCCATCTCCTTGGCGATCTCGCTCTCGGTGGGCGGGCGCTTGAAGCGCTGCTCGAGCCGCGCGATGGCCGACTCGATCTCGCGCTGATTCTTGCGCACGCTGCGCGGCAGCCAGTCGCTCGCCCGCAATTCATCGAGCATCGCGCCGCGGATCCGCTGCGTGGCGTAGGTTTCGAACTGCACGCCCTGCCCCTCCTCGAAGCGTGACACGGCATCCATCAGGCCGATCAGTCCGGCCTGGATGATGTCGTCCGGATCCACGCTTGCGGGCACCCTCGAGCAGATATGACTGGCCATGCGCTTGACCAGCGGCGCAAACCGCTCGATGTAGTCTTCGCGACTGAGTTGGCCGGTTGCGGTGTACATGGTGCCTCTCTCCTGAAATCCTTCGTTCAATGTGTTTGTGGCGCGGCATCCAGCCCGCGCGCATCGGATGAAAACGCCGCCAGCGGCCAGGTCACGACGTCAGCGGCGAGCCGCTCGGCGGCGCGCGCCGCGAGCCTGCGCGGCGAGTCCGCAGAGGGCTGCGGATCGATCGGCAACTGCCCGGCGTAGAGCGGCGCCACACCGAGAAACCGCGAAGCGGTGCGCGCGACGCGTTGGTAGACCGCGTGCGCATGGGCCGGAGCATCCACGCCATGCACGACAACCCGATAGCGATGCGAACGCGCACAACTGCGTTTGACGTTGCTGTACGCGGCGAACACGCCTGGCGCGTCGGTCGAGGTGCTGAGCAGGATCTCGCCCTCCTCGTCGAGACAGCGCGCGATGACCGCCGGCTGCGTGACGCGCACCAGCACCAGGTCGATCGGTGCCGGCACATGCACGAAAGCGCTGAAGAACGCTTCGGCGCCAATGTCGTGTGCACGCAACCGTTCGAACAGATCGCCCGCCACCGCGGCGTGCACCCCATGCACGCCGAGACCGACTGCGTCATCGAGCTCGCAGCGGCCCGCGAGCACCTCGCCAAGCGTGTGTCGCGGCTGCACGTCGAGCGCGGCCGCTGCCTCGCCCGCCCCCTGATCGATCAGCAGGACGCGCTCGCCTTGGCGTGCCAGCGCCTCGGCCAGCAGCACTGCGACCCAGTGCTCGCTGCCCGATCCGAGCATCGGCAACACGCGCACGGCGCGACGTTGCAGGATGCGCCGCAATCCAGCGGCCTGATCCAGCGCAGGCATCATCTCAGTGGCTCGCTGCGGTGCCGCGCGCGCGGTCATTGCCGCCCTCCGTTCGAGCCGGGTTCATCGCACTGCCGCGGCTCGCCGACGCCAGCGCCGCACGTACCAATCCAAGTGCATCGGCCGCCTGCAGGTCCTCGGGTACACGCTGACCATTGGTCACGTAGCGCAACTTCAGGCGATAGCGCAGCAGCACGCCCAGCGTGGGCGCGAGCTTCACCGTCTCGTCGACCTTGGTGAGGATCGCACCGACGCCGCTGCGCCCTTGATAGAGATCGATGACCTCTTCCTGCGTCTCGGCCTGGCTGGATGCCGCCAGCAGCAGCAAGCGCTTGACCTGGCAGCGATCGAGCATCTCCAGATGCGCACCGACCCGGCCGTCGCGCTGCCCCATCCCCATGGTGTCGATGATCACCATCCGGCGGCCGGCGAGCGTATCGAGCGTACGCTGCATCCATTGCGGATCGTGCACCGTGTGGACCGGCACCCCGAGGATCTTGCCGTAGATGCGCAGCTGGTCCGGCGCACCGATTCGATAGGTGTCGGTGGTGATCAGACCGACGCTGTCGGCGCCGTAGCGCACCGCGCAGCGCGCAGCAAGCTTGGCCGCGGTGGTGGTCTTGCCCACCCCGGTCGCGCCGGTGAGCGCGAATACCCCGCCCGTGTCGACGATGTCGTCGGCGGAGCAGGCGAGCGAACGCGTCAGACGCGCCTCGACCCAGTCGCGCGCTTGCGCAGCGGCGAACTCCGCGGGCAGCGATTCGAGCGCGGCACGCACGATCATCGACTGGAATCCGGCATTGAGCAGCTCGCGACGCAGCATCGCCTCGACCAGATTCGTGCCGCCCTCGCCGCCCACGGCGAGCTGATCGAAGCGCTCGGCCATGAATTCGCGCAGCGCGCGCAACTCATCGAGGATCGGCCGCGAGTCGGCAACTGCAGCTGCCGCAGCGGTGGGTCGCACCGACTCCGTCGCACCACGCGACTCGCGCGACCCGTTTGCCGGCCGCGGTGCGCGAGCGGCGTCGGGTTGCGAAGAGGCCGCTGGCACGTGTTCGCGCACCAGCACGGCACCGGCCGCCTTCAGCTCCTTGGTATGGACACCTCGACCTTGCGCGATCGACTCGTCACCGGTCTGGATCGCCTTCTCGGTTGTCGGCAACGCCGCGGCCGCGCTCGATGCAACGACAGGTGCGGCATTCGCCGCCGGCAGATGCGGCTTGGCAGTCAGCTTGCTGCGCACGAAATCGACGAAGCGGAACGGCTTGACCGCTTCAGGCTCGGCATTCCAGTAGCCCGGTGAGTACGTCGCGTCGCCGGTCGAGCCGGCCGCGGGTACGGCGCTCGCTGCGCCCGAGAGCTCGACCACGGCGTCGACTCGACGGCTGGCCGGACGCGGTGCGACGAGCGCGTCATCGTCGTGCGGCTCGAGTTGGGGGGCCTCGACGCTTTCAGCAGCGACGAGCGACTCGAAGTCGCGCTCGGCGATCGCACGGACCTCGACGCCCTGCGGCGTCGTCCGATTGGAGAGGATGACGGCGTCATCGCCGAGCGCCTCGCGCACCTTGGTCAGTGCGGCGCGCGTCGTCGACGCGACGAACTTCTTCGGCTTCATGTAGCGGCTCCAAGTACCGCGCTCACGCGGATCGTTCTCGAGTCAGGGATTTCGGCGTGCGCCAGCACGCGCAGTTGCGGCACGGCACGACGCAGCAGCCGCGCCAGCGGGGTGCGTAACCGATCGGGAACCAGAAGTGCCGGCGGCTGGCCCAGCGTCTCCTGCCGCTGCACCACCGATTGCGCGCCGCGCAGCAGTCCGTCGGCGAGCGTGGGCTCGATGCCCATCGCCTCGCTGCCGCCGGCCACCGCCTGATGCAGCACCTTCTCCAGCTCCGGCTCGACCACGATGACCTGCAGTTCGTCCTCGACGCCGTAGAGGCTCTGCACGATGGCCGGTCCGAGCGAGACGCGCACCGCGCTGGTGAGCTCGGCGGCATCCTGCGTTCGCGGCGCGTGTTCGGCGAGCGATTCGATGATGGTGCGGAAGTCGCGGATGTGCACGCCCTCGTCGAGCAGGTTCTGCAGTACCTTGTGCAGCGTGGCCAGCGGCACGATCTTCGGCACGACGTCCTCGAGCAGCTTGGGGGCGATGCGCGCGAAGTGATCGAGCAGGCTCTGCACGTCCTGCCGGCCGAGCAGTCGACCGGCGTGTTTGCCGATCAGGCTGTGCAGATGGGTGGCGACGACGGTGGCCGCGTCGACCACCGTATAACCAGCCAGTTGCGCCGACTCGCGCTGCGCCGCCTCCACCCACACCGCCGGCAGGCCGAACGCCGGGTCCTTCGTGGTCTGACCCGCCAGCGTCGAAGTTGCATTGCCGGGGTTGATCGCCAGATACATGCCGGCGATCGCCTCGCCTTCGCCGGCGGTGACGCCCTTCAACGTGATGCGATACGCGTTGGGCCGCAGCTCCAGGTTGTCGCGGATATGCACCGGCGGGGGCAGGAACCCGACCTCCTGCGCGAACTTCTTGCGGATGCCCTTGATGCGCTTGAGCATCTCGCCGTCCTGCTGGCGATCGACCAGCGGAATGATGCGATAGCCCACTTCGAGCCCGAGCACGTCCACCGGCACGATGTCTTCCCAGGAGGCTTCGCTCTGATCGGTGGCCACCGGGGCCGGTGCCGGTTCCGCCGGCGCTTCGGCACGCTCGCGTTCGCGCTTGAGCAGCCACCACGCCAGACCACCGACGCTGCCGGCGAGCACCAGGAACGCGAAATGCGGCATGCCCGGAATGACACCGAGCAGACCGAGGATGACCGCCGTGATCACGAGCGCTTGCGGCGCGGACAGCAGCTGCCTGGTGAGCTGCTGGCCCATGTCTTCGTCCTTGCCGACGCGGCTGACGATCAGACCGGCGGCGGTGGAGATGATGAGCGCGGGCACCTGTGCGACCAGGCCATCGCCGATCGACAGCAGCACGTAGTTGTTGGCGGCCTGCCCAACCGCCAGGTTGTGCTGCATCACGCCGATCGCCAGGCCGCCGATGATGTTGACGAACAGAATCAGGATGCCGGCGATCGCATCGCCACGGACGAACTTGCTGGCACCATCCATCGAGCCGTAGAAATCCGCCTCCTGCGATACCTCGAGACGGCGGCGCTTGGCCTCGTCCTGGTTGATCAGACCGGCGTTCAGATCGGCGTCGATCGCCATCTGCTTGCCCGGCATCGCATCGAGGGCGAATCGCGCGCTTACCTCGGCGATGCGGCCCGCGCCCTTGGTGATCACCACGAAGTTGATGACCACCAGGATCACGAACACGACGATACCCACCGCGAAATTACCGCCGACCAGGAAGTTGGCGAAGGCTTCGATCACCTTGCCGGCGGCGTCGGTCCCGGTGTGGCCGTGCATGAGCACCGCGCGGGTCGAGGCGACGTTGAGGGACAGCCGCATCAGCGTGGTGAGCAGCAGCAGCGTCGGGAACACCGCAAATTCGAGCGGCTGGCGCGTATACGTCGCCACCAGCAACACCACGATCGACAGCGCGATGTTGAAGCTGAACAGCAGATCGAGCAGGACCGGCGGCAACGGCAGGATCATCATCGCCAGGATCAGCACGACGAGCAGCGGCGCAGCCATCGCATTGAAGCGCGCCGTTTTGAGCCAGTCCAGTTTCAGCCAACCGTTCACACCATCTCCTTGGATCTTCTGGCGCTACGCCGCTAGCGCACCGCGCCCTGCGGATCGAGCCCGTCGGGAATCTCGATCGGGTCGAACTCACCGGGCGCGTTCACCGCACCGACGGCCGCGGCACGCAATCGGTACACGTACGCGAGCACCTGCGCGACGGCCTCGTACAGGGTCTGCGGAATCGGATCGCCCAAGCGTGAATGGGTGTAGAGCGCGCGGGCGAGCGCGGGTGATTCGAGAACAGGCACGCGGTGTTCACCGGCAACTTCGCGGATCCTCTGCGCGATCACCTCGACGCCCTTGGCCACGACACGTGGCGCGCGGTCGCCGCCTTCCTTGTAGGCCAAGGCGACGGCGAAGTGCGTCGGGTTGGTGATGACGACGTCGGCCTTGGGCACCTCTTCCATCATTCGCTTGCGCGCCATCTCGCGCTGCACGCTGCGAATACGCGCGCGCAACTGCGGATCGCCCTCCGACTCACGCGCCTCGCGCTTGATCTCCTCGAGCGACATGCGCAGCGAGTGGTGGTGCTTCCACAACTGCAGCGGCACGTCGACGATGGCGGCGAGCGCCAGGGCCAGGGCCATCGCCAGGATGCTGGCCACGACCAGACGTTGCGTGCTCGCCAGACCGCCGTCCTGCGATTCGAGCACGACCGACGCGAACTCCGGTGCGCTCATCCACAGGAACCCGGCAACGACGACCACGACCGCAGCCGCCTCGATCAGCACTTTCGCAAGTTCGGTGAGGCTCTGGTACGACAGGATGCGTTGAAACCCGGAGAGCGGATTCACCCGTCCGAAGTTGGGCGTGACCGGCTTCCAGGTGAAGACCCAGCCGCCGAGCGCAGGGGCTGCGGCCGCGCCGGCCAATGCAAGCAGCCCCACGACCGGCACCGCCACCAGCATCGCTTCCCAGGTGAGCATGCTCAGCCGCGAGGTCATCACGGCGCTGTCCAGGGCGGCATTACGTTCGAGCTTGAGCGCGCCCGACAGAAACGTGGTGTAGCGCGCAACCAGGCTCGGGCCGAGCAGCCACAGCGCACCCGCGGCGGTGCCGATCACCGCGAGGTGCGAGAGCGCCCGAGAGCGCGGGACCTGGCCTTCCTCGCGCGCCTGCTCGAGTCGCCGCGCGGTCGGTGGAAGATTGCGTTCCTGATCGGAGTCCGAAGCTGCTGCCATTGCCGGGAAAGGGATGGGACCTCACCTGGCATTATTCGAAGCGCCGCAGCTTTCGTTAGCGCGAGAACCGACCCTTTCACCGGCCTATTTCGCTGCGCGTCGAGACGCGTGATCGAGTGCGCCAGCGGCAGCGCGAATCGATCACGACCGCAGGCGGAACTATTCGCCGCCGAGTTGCGAGCGGGTGTTGCGCGCCCGCCCACATCGCGCTTCCGATGAATCAGAAACCCAGCGATTCGAGCAGATCGTCGACCTGGGTCTGATTGGTGACGACGTCGCCGCGCCCTTCGGTGCTGACGACCGGCCCTTCGAGCTCCAATCCCTCGTTCAGCTCCTGGCGGCGTTCGTTCGGCAATACGTCGACCAGGAACTTGATCAACTCGTGCTCGATGCGTTCGGACAGCGCGTTGAGCTTGTTGATCACCTGGCCGGTCAGATCGTGGAAGTCCTGCGCCATCATGATCTCGGTGAGCTGATGCTGGGTGGCCGCGCTGCGCGCCTGCGTCTGCTCCATGAAGATTCGCGTGTCCTGGGCAAGCGTCTTGAACTCTTCCAGGCTCATCTGCGCCGCGAAGAACTTCTCCCACGACTGCGACATCGCGCCCGCTTTGTCCTGCAGCGCCTGCTGTTCGTTTTGCCCGGCCTCCACCGCGCTCAGCGTGCGCTCTGCCGCCTGGCCGGTCAGCCGCGACACGTAGCTCAACCGATCGCGCGCGTCGGGAATATCGATCGCAGCCTTCTCGAGTGCCTTGTCGTAGCCCAGCTCGCGGATCGCGGTGTGCAGCTGGCGGGTGAGATTGCCGATGCGTTCGTACATCTTGCCGGCATCGAGCGCCGGTTGTGCCTTGACTTGCGGCTTGCCGGTCGCAGCGTCATTGACGGCTCCGGCAGCGTGTGTCGTCGTTGGTTCAGGCGAGGGCGTGGCCACCGACGGACTGACGGCGTGCTGTTCGGTGATTTCCTGCTGACGGGTCGTGGAAATCGACTCGAACAGGGCTTCGAGATCGTCGTCTTCCCGGACTGCGGTCGCGGTGTCCATGTTGGTTTTCTTTCTTGCGGTTCGCGTTCAACGGGATCTAGGCGGTGGCCATCTTCGCCAGGATCTTGCCGAGCTTCTCTTCGAGCGTGACCTTGGTGAACGGCTTGACGATATAGCCGGTGGCACCTGCCTGCGCGGCGGTGACGATGTCTTCCTTGCGCGCTTCAGCACTCACCACCAGCACCGGCACCTTGGCGAGCGCCGGCTCCGCCCGCATCGCACGGATCAGATCGAAACCGTTCATGTTGGGCATGTTGATGTCGCTGATGACGAAATCGAACGACCCGGCCTTGAGCTTGTTGAGCGCGATCTGTCCGTCTTCGGCTTCGTCGACGTTGGTATAGCCGAGTTCCTTGAGCAGATTGCGCACGATGCGTCGCATCGTCGAGAAGTCATCCACCACCAGGAATTTCATGTTCGGATCTGCCATGGCACCGCTCCTGTTCACTGCTGCCGCGGATATCTCCGCCGCGACTTCGGCTGCTCCTGCTACGCGTTCGGACGCTTGCGTGTCCGGCGACGTTCACCGGACCGGACGTTTGACCGCCACTGCGGGACGCCCCTGCGCTACTTGCCCGACCGCTTGCTGCCCTTTTCCGCCTCGCTC
>CADEDU010000073.1:0-6528 GCA_902826155.1 uncultured beta proteobacterium | reverse complement strand
CGGGACGCCCCTGCGCTACTTGCCCGACCGCTTGCTGCCCTTTTCCGCCTCGCTCGGCGTCTCCTGCTCGCCGGCTTCCGACTCCTTTGCCGGCGCCGGCGCGCTGGCGTCGTGATTGCGCACTTCTTCCTCGAACTGCTTTTCGTCGCGCGCATCGACCGAGCCCATGTCGCGCAACGCCTTCTCCTCGGTCGAGCGCTTCATGACGATGATGCTGATGCGCCGATTGACCGGATCGTTCGGTTCGTCCTTGTTGAACATCACCGAGGTCCCCGCGCCCACCACCCGCAGGATCTTGCTTTCGTCCATGCCGCCGGCGATCAGCTCTCGCCGCGATGCGTTCGCGCGATCGGCCGACAACTCCCAGTTGCTGTAGCCGCGGTTGCCCGTGACGTACTGCTTTGCATCGGTGTGGCCCGACAGCGTGATCCGATGATCGACGGTGTTCAGCACCGCACCGATGTTGCGCAGGATCTCGCGCATGTAGTCCTTCACCACCGTCCCGCCCAGATCGAACATTGGCCGCGACTGGTGGTCGACGATCTGGATGCGCAGCCCCTCGCTCATGATGTCGAGCCGGATCTGCTCGCGATACTTCTCCAGATCGGGACTCTTGAGCAGCACCTCTTCGATCTGCGCCTTGAGCAGCGCCAGACGATGCTTCTCGACCTCTTCGGCATCGCCCGCCGGTTTCTTGCGGCCACGCTCCAGCTTGCTGAACGCCTGCGTGGAGTTCTGCACGGCGCTGTTGACGGTGGTCAGACCCTTCGAGCCTCCCTGGATGACGCTCGCGGTTTCGCCCGCACCGGAACCACCGGTCATCGCCACCTTCAGCGGCATCCGAAAGAAATCGGCGATCCCCTGCAGATCACCCTTGGTGGTCGATCCGAGCAGCCACATCAACAGAAAGAACGCCATCATCGCGGTCACGAAGTCGGCGTAGGCGATCTTCCAGGCACCGCCGTGATGGGCGTGGCCGCCCTTCTTGATGCGCTTGATGACGATCGGGCGCTGTACGTCCTTGCCGGCCATGTCAGCGTCCTCGGCCGTGAACCGGACGGCAACGGCCAAGCGACCGGTGGTCTGCACCGAACACGGACACGCGTATTCCACCCTGCTTCAGCAGCATTTGCTTGGCCCATCAAAGAAGGACGCATGGGTTCGGTGGGCCGTGGCTGGCACCGACTCCCTGATTACTCTGTGCCTGCACGACGACCCGATATCACCGGGTCATGCGGCGGCTCATTCAGGATTTCGGCGCAGCAGGGGATTCCTGAAACGGCAGGACGCGCCGGCAGTGAAATAGCACCGGGCTGATATCGCGGGCGAAGACGGCCGCGCCCATGCGGCGGCTCACATCAGACGACGCGGTGCGCCGCGAGTGCTGGTGAGCAATACAGCTCGAGCGCCGGTGAGCAGCGCGAGCTAAGGTGAATGCGCCGACACGCGATCGGCGGTGCGTCTGCGCTCAGGCGTTGGCGTGCACCGACACGCTCAGGTTGCGCTCGTCGAGCGCTTGGCGCGTCTTGCCTGCGCGCGCCGGCGGCTCGCACAGACCGCACACGAAGTTGCCGACCGGTTCGTACTTGTGGACGACGAAGCGACCGCCGCAACGGGTGCAGCGCGCGCTGTCGAGCATGCCCACCTCGAAGAACTTGATCAGCCGCCACGCGCGCGTGATCGACAACACCTCGGGCAACGCGCACAGCGCCAGTTGCTCCTGATACAGCCGATAGGTGCGGATCAGCGCGTCGACGCGGTCGGTGCCGGCGGCCTTGATCACATTGGCATGCAGATTGAAGAACAGCGAACTGTGGATGTTGGGCTGCCAGGTCATGAACCAGTCGGTCGAAAACGGCAGCATGCCTTTCGAGGGCGACACGCCGGCGACCTCTTTGTAGAGCCGCAGCAGCCGTCCGCGCGACAGATCGATCTCCGACTCCAGCACCTGCAGTCGGGCGCCGAGTTTGATCAGTTCGATCGCGCGATTGACCTCGTGCGCCTCGCCCACCAGGCTCTTCGATTTCGCTGCGGCATTGATGCTCTTGGCAGCAACGCCCATCGTGCCGATACTCATTGGATCACCTCGACGGGTTGGCTGGCCATCACGATCGATGCGTGAATGGATCGCATCGGCCCCTGCGCACTCTCATCGGCAAGCAGTTCCCAGACAACGCGATCATCGAAACGGAAGCGACAGATCGGCACCGCGCTCGAGGCGATGCGCAGGATCTGCGCCATGGTGAGACTGCTGAGGATGTCGGCCATCTCTTCGGAGAGCCCGAGACGAACGACCGCCTCGGCCCGGTCCTGCCGCACCAGGCTTTGCACCAGCACCAGATAAGAAAGGTTGGCTTCGCGGATTTCGCTCAGCAATTGCTCTGTGGCCATTGCGTCACACCTATCGAGGCGTTTGAATCAGGACTATCGTTTTCGCGCTTATTCAACGAGTTGCGTCGCGTTGCGTTGCAATTCGCCGATCGCGAGGAGCACTATGCATAGCCGCCTTCATCACCGCGCTGGCAGTCGGTCACATCGGTGTTACGACACGATCAGTGAATCTTCGGAGTCGATAAAGAACGATAAGAACAGCCGATGCAGTAGCGGCGGCACCATTCAGTCGTGACCCGCGTGGAGCGCGCGCCGTGGTTCGCGCCGTAGTTCGCGCAATGATTCGCGCAACTGCCCTGCGAACGACCGAAACAGGCGCGGTTTGCATGGCTGTTCGGGCGATCACGCTGCGAAATGCCGCCCTACGATGTGCAGTCGAACGTCGTCGTCAGCCCGAACAAGCTCAAGCCGATCTTTCCTCGTATCGGCTCACTCAAAGCCATGACGCAATCCGTCCACGCCAATGCTGCTGCCACCGCCCGTGCCGCGTTCAAGCAGCTCGCGCTGCGCAAGATCGCGCCTACTCCGGAGAACTACGCCAAGGTCTACGCCGAGTACGCGCAGGTCAAGCTGGCCGAAGTGCTGCCGATCCTGGGTGCCATCGAAGCGGTTGCCAAGGACACACGCGGTGATCCGCGGCGCGCGCCGATCGCCAAGCACATCATCGATGCGCTCGGTCGGTCCGATTGGGAAAGCGTGGGCAACGGCCTGCGCTCGCTCCTGCATGGCGAAGACTCCTCGCGCCGCCCGGTGCCGGTCGCCGATGCACATGCCGAGCGCGTCGATCACGCGGCCGCCGCCGCGCCAATTGGCCACTCCGCTTCCGCGCATGACGATGCGCCCCAACATCGCGAGCCGGATCCTGGCGTCAGCCAGGCGCTCAAGGATCTGTTCGTCAACACGATGGAGTTGCTCGTCGACGAGCGCGTGGGCTATTCGAAGGGCAACGTCGACCAGGCGCGCACCATCATCCAGCAGTTGACCAAGGCGGAGACACCCGCTGCGGTTCAGGATGCGGCCAACAAACTGAAGAACCTGTGGCTGTCGGTCGAGTTGCGCGGCGAAGGCCCCGAACCGGTCATCCGCACGCTGCACGGCCTGGTGCTGCTCTCGTTGCGCAGCGTCGGCGATCTGGGATCTGAAGACCGTCTGGTGCAACGCGAAGTCGAGCAGGCGCAGACGCTGTTGGGCGAGCCGCTCACGTCGGTCAAGCTGGTCGAGGTGGAACGCACCGTCAAGAACCTCGGCCTACGGCAAGGCACTTCGCGCGCGAGCATCGAGGAAGCCAAGGCCGCCATCCGGACGATGATGGCCTCGTTCATCGAACGTCTCGGAACGATGACGATATCGACCGGGGAATTCTCGGGACGGCTCGCGCAATACACCGATCGGATTCGCACCGCGAACGATCTGCACGACCTGGCCGGTGTGCTCGAAGGGCTGACCTCCGACACCAATCTCATTCAGGCCGACATGGCGCGCACCCACACCGAATTGGAGCGCACGCGCAAGAAAGTCGCCGAATACGAAGGCCGAGTGGCCGACCTCGAGTCGCAGCTGTCGGCCGCCAATGAACTGGTGCGGGAAGACGGGCTCACCCGGGCGCTGAATCGCCGCGGCTTGGAGCAGCAGTTCGCGGTCGAGCAGTCGCGCGCGCGACGCCGTGCAATGCCACTGTCGTTCGCGATGCTCGATCTCGATGACTTCAAGCGTCTGAACGACCGGCTCGGCCACCAGGCGGGTGATGCGGCTCTGCGACGGGTGGTCGACGTCATCAAGGCGACGATCCGCCCCACCGACACGCTCGCGCGCTACGGCGGCGAGGAGTTCGCCATTCTGCTGCCCGAGACTTCGCCCGACGTCGCCGCGATCGCCATCCATCGCGTGCAGACGAATCTGTCGCGCCGGCCGTTGAACTGGAATTCGGAGGAAATTGCGCTCACGTTCTCGGCCGGCATCGCGCTTTATCGCAACGGCGAGGCAATGCAAGCGCTGGTCGAGCGCGCCGACGCTGCGATGTACGAAGCCAAGCGCACCGGAAAAAACCGGGTGGAGATCGAGAAGTCGTAGCTGCGCCAATCAGTTGGCTCACTGTGGCACTGCCGAAACAAAACGGGCCGCTTTCGCGACCCGTTGTTGTCTTGGCGTCCCCACGGGGATTCGAACCCCGGTTACCGCCGTGAAAGGGCGATGTCCTAGGCCTCTAGACGATGGGGACCCGTCGAAGTGCTGCTTGCTGCTGACTGGTACGACTGAATGCGGCTTGAGGTTGGTGGAGGTAAGCGGGATCGAACCGCTGACCTTCGCAATGCCATTGCGACGCTCTCCCAGCTGAGCTATACCCCCAACCGAAGCCGCGCATTATATCGGCGCGACAACTCACTGTAAAGAAAGAGGGTTTCGACTCGTCGCGAGCGTGACGAATCGCCGGTCAGCCGCCGGCCAACACCCGATCGAGACTGCTCAGTACCCGCTCCTTTCCGGCCAGCGCCAGCACCCCATTGAGCGCTGGCGTCTGCGGTGTGGCGAACACGATGACCCGTAGCGGCACCGCCAGCTTGGGCATCTTCAGGTTGTGGCGCTTGAGCACGGCGTCGATGCCCTTGCCGATCGCCTCACCGCTCCACTGGCCGATCGCGGCCAACTCGGTGCGCAGATCCTCCAGCGCTGGTCGGGTTTCCGCCGCGACGTGGGTACCGAGCAACTCGGCGCTCGGCGTGGCCGGCTTGTAGAACATCATCGCCGCGTCGGCGAGCGTCTGTGTCGTCGTCGCGCGATCGCGCAGCAACTCGATCACCGGCTGCAGCGCCGGACCACCTTCGATGCTCCCGCCGTCGCGGCGAATGCGCATCGCCACGTCGTCCCGTATCGAATCGGGCGCGCGAGTCTTCAGATACTGCTGGTTGAGCCAGAGCAGTTTCTCGGGATTGAACTGCGCCGGCGAGCGACTGATGTGATCGAGATCGAACCACTCGACGAACTGGCTGACCGTGAACACCTCCTCGTTGCCGTGCGACCAGCCCAGCCGCGCCAGATAGTTGACCAGCGCCTCCGGCAGGAAACCGTCGTCGGCATACTGCATCACGCTCACCGCACCGTGTCGCTTCGACAACCGCTCGCCGTCGGCGCCGAGGATCATCGGCACGTGCGCGAACGCGGGTAGCGCCGCACCGAGCGCACGGAAGATGTTGACCTGCCGCGGCGTGTTGTTGACGTGATCGTCGCCGCGGATGACGTGCGTGATGTTCATGTCGAGATCGTCGACCACCACGCCGAAGTTGTAGGTCGGCACACCGTCGGCGCGCATGATCACCAGATCGTCGATCTCGGCATTGGCAACGGTGATGTCGCCCTTCACCAGATCCTCGAACGTAACCGCACCGTCGAGCGGGTTGCGAAAACGGATCACCGGCTCCACACCCGGCGGGGGCGTCTTGCCTTTGGCGTTCTCCGGCCGCCAACGTCCGTCGTAGCGGGGCTTCTCCCCGCGCGCGCGCTGCGCCTCGCGCATCGCATCGAGTTCTTCCTTCGAGCAATAACATGGGTACGCATCGCCTTGCGCGACCAGCCGATCGGCGATCTCGCGATAGCGGGCAAGGCGATCCATCTGGTGGATCGGGCCCTCGTCCCAATCGAGCGCGAGCCAGCGCATGCCATCGAGAATCGCCTGCACCGATTGGGCGGTGGAACGCTCCAGATCGGTATCCTCGATGCGCAGCACGAACTTGCCGCCGTGGCGTCGCGCATACGCCCATGCGAACAGCGCGGTGCGCGCGCCGCCGATATGCAGGTAGCCGGTCGGGCTCGGGGCGAACCGCGTGCGGACCGTGGCGGTCGCGGTCATGGGGGTGTCCTCGAAGGGTGAGTGGCCAGCACGACCGGTCGCGATCGTGCATGGCGATGATGGAAGGAGCGAGATTCTACTGAGCGCCGACTCGCCGAGCACCACTTATCAGGTGCGATCCGCGCCCGCGCGTTGACCCTCGCAAGCGGCGTGTGGGAGAATCCGCGGCCTCTCACGGACGCAATCCCGGCGCAGCGCACGTCCCCGCGTCGAATCCGGAGAGCGCATCGTGCAGGTGGGGCGGTTAGCTCAGCGGTAGAGCACTGCCTTCACACGGCAGGGGTCGCAGGTTC
>CADEDU010000072.1:36970-37377 GCA_902826155.1 uncultured beta proteobacterium | reverse complement strand
GGTGAGTTGCTGCGACCCGCGAAACACCTGGCGCACGCCTGCGACCGGCTTGACGTAGAGCAGCACGCCATCCGGCGCGACGTGAGGTGAAGTCGCGGACTGATAGATGCCACCCAGCGCCCGATCAGATCCGTCGGAGACCTTGTATCGGTAGAGGCCGTCGCCCTCAGGTGCAGGTCGTGACGAAACGTAGTAGACGCCGGTCGTGCATCCGCCGATGCCACAGGCGAGCAGCAGCGTCGCAGCTGAACGAATCAGCCTCATCGTTGACCTCCGATCGTGAGGCCGGCGCGGCGAAGTCGTGACGACTAACCACGCGCTCATCGCCTCCGGCATTGGTTCAGGAACCAATGCAGCCTAGCGCGCGAGTGCGCCAGGCTATTTGATCTGGGTCAGCGAGCGGTCGG
>CADEDU010000072.1:4075-36960 GCA_902826155.1 uncultured beta proteobacterium | reverse complement strand
CGCCAAGGCGCTGAACGGCTACGCCGAGCGCGAGCGGGAGTTCTACAAGAAGACGGGGAGGTTGAAGTAGCAGCCAGCCTCGCGCTATCAGCGGCCTCTATCTCACCCTGTGCGGGTGAAGAAGGCTGTTTCAACTGGGTCAGCGATGGCTTGACGCGCGTCACGCGTGAGCGCGCGTTCGCGCTAGATCAGAACCGCTATTGCCGGAACCGCCGCAGCAAGTCGGACGCTGCGCCACCCACGCCCGGAACATTGCGCGGGACACGGTTGTCGATCGACTGCTCCAGTCGCTGCTGCACCTGGGCGCGGATCAACCGAGCGGCGAGATCGACCAGTTCGTTGTCGAAGATGCCGCCGCGCATGAACGAGGGCCGTTCGTTGAGCAGCAGCATTCTGGTTACGCCGGTGAGCAGTTCGAGCGGTGCGTAGGCAGCTTGATTGGCCTGCACGTCGATGGTCTGGCCGTCGCGCATCTGCATGAACGTCGCGCCGTCGTAGACGTAGTTGTAGGTCCCGGCCTGGCCCTCGTTGCTGCCGTCGGGCAGGAAGGTGACTTCGAGGTCGGTGCCGCGCACGCCGATAGTTGCAGTGGGTGTGTGGATGCGAAACCGCTCGGGGTTGGCTTTGGCGATCAACCCGCTGACTACGCGCAGTGAGCCGCGCAGCAACTGCATGAAGCTCGCGTCCGAGGCGAGCACACCCTTCATGCGGTATTCGATCAGTTTGAACTGCGTGTTCGGGCGCAACGCGATGACGGCGTTGTCGATCATCTTGAGCAGCACTTCGCCGTCGGCGCCGGTCTGGACGGTCTCGCCCTCGCGCACCGGCTCGTTCTGCGTCACGGCGCGTGGCGTGTGGTCGACGCCGATGACCTGCACGTTGCCCTGCGCGCGCTCCAGCGTGCCGACCACCTGAGCCATGAGCGGCGAGCTTGCGAGCCAGGCGAGCAGCCCGATCAACAACGTTTGCAGGGGTCGGAACGCCATGGTGTCTCCTTGTCGACGCGGTGCGCGCTGCTCCGAGCGAGCAAGCGCATGCCTTGCGTGGCGCAGGCGAGCGGCGTCCCAGCAAGATCCCGGCCATGCGATTCCCCGCGCCGACACCGTTACCTTCTTGGTTGAGCAGGCGCTGAAGTGCGTCCGATCGCGGGCATGCTGCACAGGCAAGGCGTTTGCGTGCCAACTACTTGGCGCAATCGGCTGGTCGATGTGCATGCGCGGCTTACGTGCAGCGTCCAGCTTTGACGGTCGTCGTCGCCCGGGCGCGTGATCATCGGGCCGCATTGAAGCTGCTACGCTCCACGCACTATCGGCAGCAGTGCGCAATCAGGAGGAGGGCGAAGCATGAAGTTCGGGCTGTTCTATGAGCATCAGGTGCCCACACCGTGGGACGAGAATGCCGAGCTGCGCGTGTATCAAGAGTCACTCGATCAGGTCGAACTGGCCGATCGACTCGGCATCGATTACGTCTGGGAAGTCGAACACCACTTCCTGGAGGAGTACTCGCATTCGCCCGCGCCCGAAGTGTTTCTCGCAGCCTGTTCGCAGCGGACCAAGCGCATTCGGCTCGGGCATGGCGTGATGCTGATGTCGCCCGGCTACAACCATCCGGTGCGAGCGGCTGAACGCATCGCGGCCCTCGATCTCGTGTCGAACGGTCGCGTCGAGTGGGGGACGGGTGAATCGGCCACGGCGCTGGAGATGGGCGGCTTCCAGATCGATCCGACCGAGAAGACGGCGATGTGGGCCGAAGGCGCTGAGCAGGCCGCGAACATGCTCGCGATGACGCCGTACCCGGGCTATCAAGGCAAGTACTTCTCGATGCCGCCGCGCAATATCGTGCCCAAGCCGGCGCAGCGCCCGCATCCGCCGATGTGGCTGGCGTGTTCGCGGCGCGAATCGATCCATCGTGCGGCGCGCATGGGGCTCGGCGCGCTCGCGTTCGCCTTCGTCGAGCCGGAGCTGGCCGGGCAATGGGTGAAGGAGTACTACGACATCATCAAGTCGCCCGAATGCGTGCCGATCGCGCATACCGTGAATCCGAATATCGCGGTGGTGAGCGGTATGTCGGTGCACCCCGACGGGCAGGAGGCCATCCGCCGCGGCGAAGAGGCGTTCAAGTTCTTCAGCTACTCACTCGGCTACGTGGGGATCTATGGTGCGCATCGTCCGGGGCGCTCGCAGATGTGGCAGCGCTTTCTCGAAGTCAAGGACGAGATGAAGTCGAACCCCGCGCACGGCGGAATCGGCGCGCCCGACGAGGTGCGCAGGAACTTCGAACGCTACGAGAGCGTCGGCATGGATCAGATCATCTTCATCCAGCAATGCGGGCGCGCCAGGCATGAGCACATCTGCGAATCCCTTGAGCTGTTCGCCCGGGACGTCATGCCCGCCTTCAAGCAACGCGATGTCGCCCGGCAGCGGCAGAAGGACGAAGAGCTGGCGCCGTACATCCGCGCCGCGCTCGAACGCAAGAAGCGCATGCGTGCGTTGAGCGACGACGAGATCCCTGTGGTCGAGTCGTTCGGTCGCAAGCAGCGCACCGACGTCGGCATCGCACGTGCCGATACCATGTCGGACCGCGGCGGGGCGATCAACGTGCCGCTGCAGGATCCGCATGCGCCGAAAACGGCTCGCTGAGATCCGAATTCTGCGTCCCGCGCGCCGGCGCTTTGCGCCCCGGCTAAGATGCTCACCCGTCCACGATGTTCTCGTGCTCATGCACCGTTCGCCCTGAGCTTGTCGAAGGGCGATCCACCAGCGACCGCTCCCAATGAAACTCGCCCGCTTTCCCCGCATCCGCATCACCCACGCGCCGACCCCGCTCGAGCCGATGAAGAACCTGTCGAAGGTGCTCGGCGGGCCGGACCTTTGGATCAAGCGCGACGATTGCACCGGCCTTGCCACCGGCGGCAACAAGACGCGCAAGCTCGAATACCTGATGGCCGAGGCGTTGCAGCAGAAAGCCGATACGGTGATCACGCAAGGGGCGACGCAGTCGAATCACGCGCGTCAGACGGCGGCCATCGCGGCGAAGCTGGGGCTGCAATGCCATCTCATCCTCGAGGATCGCACCGGTTACACGGTCGACGAGTACCGGCATTCGGGCAACGTTTTCCTGGATGAGATGTACGGCGCGCAGCTGTCCGAGGTGCCCGCGAACACCGACATGGACGGTGCCATGGCGCAGTTGGGCGAGAAGCTGCGCGCGCAGGGCCGTAAGCCGTACATCATTCCGGGTGGCGGGTCGAATCCGGTCGGCGCGCTGGGCTATGTGACCTGCGCGCTCGAGCTGATCGATCAGGCCAACAACATGGGGTTGCGCATCGACCATCTCGTGCACGGCACGGGCAGCTCCGGTACGCAGGCCGGACTCGTGGCGGGGCTCGAAGGGGCGCGCAGTGGGATTCCGGTACTGGGCATCGGCGTGCGCGCGCCGCGTCCGGCGCAGGAAGAACGCGTCTATACGCTCGCATGCAAGACCGCCGAATTGCTCGGTGTGACGGGTGCGGTGAGTCGCGAATCGGTGGTCGCAAATTGCGACTATGTCGGGCAGGGCTATGGTCTGCCCACACCGGGGATGATCGAGGCGGTGAAACTGCTGGCGCGCACCGAGGGCATCCTGCTCGACCCGGTCTATTCGGGCAAAGCCATGGACGGTCTGATCGACCTGATCCGCAAGGGGCGGTTCAAGCAGGGCGAGAACGTGGTGTTCCTGCACACCGGTGGCGCGGTCGGTCTGTACGGTTACACGCACGCCTTCGCGCCTGCGCTGAAGCGCTGATCGCGACACCGGTCTCGTGGTGAACACTGCGCTCGACGTGATCGGGGTGATCGGCGGCATGGGTCCGCTGGCGAGTGCCGATTTCTTTCGCAAGGTGATCGAGGAGACGCCTGCGACGCGCGACGAGGATCACGTGCCGTTGTTGATCCTGTCCGATCCGCGCGTGCCCTCGCGCCCGGCGGCGATTCTCGCCGGCGGTGAGTCGCCGCTGCCGGCGCTGGCGTCGTTGCGCGATCGGCTCATCCATTCCGGTGCGGTCGCGCTCGCGATGCCGTGCATAACCGCGCACTACTGGCACGACGAACTGATGCGCGACTGCACGGTACCGTTCCTGAGCATCGTCGAGACGGGCTGCCAGGCCACGCATGCGAGCGTCGCGCCGGGAGCCCGCGTCGCGGTGATCGGCACCCGTGCAACGCTGACGGCGAAACTGTTTGATCGCCGGCTCAACGCGCTTGGATACGAGACGATGCAACCTTCCGAGGCAGAGCTGGCGGGTGCCGTGCTGCCGGCAATCGAGAAGGTGAAGGCAGGCGATGTGGCTGCGGCCGCCGCGGTCCTGAAGCCGGCAATCGCAGCGCTGCTCGATCGAGGTGCCGATGCGGTCGTGCTCGCGTGTACCGAGACGCCGATCGCGATCGAAGGTGTGGATGCGCCGATGCGCGCCCGGTGCATCGATCCGACCCGCGCACTGGCTCGCGCGTGCGTGCGGTGGTGGCACGAGCACACGTCTCGTTAAGTGCGCGGGCTCACTGAGCGCGGATGGCTACTGGCCTTCGCCCGGTGACACGCGCAACTGCGCCAGGCGATCCACGAAGTCGGTGATCGTTTCCTTGGCCAACGACTCGCGGTCGCGACGCGCCCTTCGCACCCACGCGGGGTTCACCTTTGTGTGCGGGTCGTACTTCGAACTCCAGATGGCGATCTCGACCAGCACCGGCGCGAGGTCGACCCCCTTGGGTGTCAGCGAGTAGACCACCTGGCGTCGATTCTGCTCATCGGGCCGGCGTTCGATGATGCCCCACTGCTCGAGCCTTTTGAGCCGGGTGGTGAGAATGTTGGAGGCGATGCCCTCATCGGAGGCCATCATCTCGCGGAAGTGTCGCTTGTGGCGCACCAGCAGATCGCGCACGACCAGCAAGGTCCAGCGGTCACCGAAGAGTTCCAGCGCGAAATCGATCGGACAGCCCGAGAGCTGACGCGTCTGACTTGCTGGCGGCTGTTTCGTTCTGCGTGCGTTCACGCGCGAAATTCTACGCGCGTGGGGATCGATCGCACTGAAACGCTGCGCGCGGCTGAATGAGTCGGGCGCGACTCAACTCGGACGCCGCCCGATGGCTTGCGGGCTGCTCGGCGCCGTGTTGCGCCAATGCGGGATGGCGCGCATCCGATCGAAATATGCGTTGAGGTTCGAGTAGGGCTTCCAGTCGAACGGGACCATGCCGGTGAAGGCTTCAAGGTGGATCACGGAATAGTCGGCAAGCGTGATCGCGTCACCGACCAGATAGTCACGTCCGGCCAATGCGCGATCTAGCACCGGCGCGAACCGTCCAAGCTCCCGCGTGGACCAGGAAACGGCGTCGGCATCCGGCGCCACTTTCATGAACATCGGTTTGGCGACCGTCTCGAACGACAGCACGCCCAGCGCCTTGTTGAAGTGCGCCGCTTCCCAGCTTTGCCAGCGCAGCACGTCGGCGCGCGATTTGGGTTGTCTCGGCAGGAGTGCGTTCTGCGGGGCGGCATCCGCGAGGTACTGCATGATGATGTTCGACTCCCACAGCGAGAGCTCACCGTCTTGCAGCACCGGCACCATGCCATTGGGGTTGAGTGCCAGGAATTCGGGCGAGCGCAACTCGCCGTTGAAGAAGTCGTGATACGCGATGTCGAGCTTCAGGCCGAGATGATTGATCACGGCGTGGACCTTGCGGCAGTTGGGCGAGCCGACGACGTAGTGGAGTTTCATGTAATCGCTCCTTTTACTTGTGTGGTGCAAGTGATCGTGTATCATTTGCTTGTAAATTGCAAGTAGAGTGGACGCGAATCGCTGGCCTCATCCGACTCCACGCAAGGCCTAACCAGGAGGGTGACATGAAGAAGTTCATGCTTGTGCATATCGGATTCGAGAGACCGACCGCACAGATCATGCAGGCTTGGAAAGCGTGGTTTGCGTCGATCGCCGACAGGCAATTGGATCAAGGCGGATTCAGCGGTGGCCAAGAGATATCGAAAAGCGGAACGACGGATCTGCCGTGGGGTCCGGAGTCCATCACCGGCTACAACATCATCGAGGCCGTGAGCCTCGATGCCGCAGTCGAGGTCGCTGCCGGCTGCCCGTTCATTACCAGCATCCGGGTCTACGAGCTGAGATGAGCGCCGGCCCTGCCAGGAGTCGCGCGCTCGAACGCGGGATCGAGCTGGCGGTCCGCTATGTCGGCGCGCTACCAACCAAGTAGGGCGATTCCGTGGCGCGATGGCGAGTACGCCCTACCACTCCGGGGTGTTGCCCTAGCCTGAGCGGGCTATCCGAACCGCTTCGGGCTGTACGCCTCGATCGGAATCGAGGGTTTCTTGCCGGTCAACAGCTCGGTCATGACCTTGCCGGTCGTGGAACCTGCGACCAGGCCGATGTGCCCGTGCCCGAACGCATGGAACGCATTGCGATAGCGCGAGGACTGGCCCATTACCGGCAACGAGTCGGGCATGCTCGGCCGAAACCCCATCCACATCGACAACCTATCCTCGCTGTAGTCGCGCGCAAGCAGGGGGTACATCTTCTGACCGGCGCGCAGTTGCATCTTGGCGCGCTCCCAGTTCGGCGGCGCGTCGATGCCGGCGAATTCAACGGTGCCCGCGAAGCGAAGCCCGGTTTCCATCGGCGTGGCAACCGTCTTGCCTTCGCCCCAGGTCGTCGGCAGTCGTGGACCCGACTCCGCGTCCTTGATCATGATGTGATAGCCGCGCTCGGTATCGAGCGGCACGTCGTCGCCGAGCTGGCGCGCGAGCTCGCGCGACCAGGCGCCGATGGCAAGCACGACCTGCGATGCGGCATGACGACCCTTATCGGTCAACACCGCGACGACTTCGCCACCGTTGCCTTCAAAGCCGGTCACGCGCTCGCGCAGGATCTTGCCGCCCTTGGTTTCGACCATCCGCGCCAACCCCTGCGCCAGACCGAGCGGATTGGAGCAATGCCCGTTCTCGCGGATCAACCGGCCTTTGACGAACTGCGGGCCCAGATCGGGCTCGAGCTCATGGATCTCGTCGCCTGAGAGCGTGCTGATCGCCGATCCGTTCGCCTCACGCAAGCGCGTCGCCGCTTCGTCCTTGGCGAACCCTTCTTCGGTCGAGTACACCATCAGGTGTCCGATGTGGTGGATCAGGCGCTCGACCCCCGCTTCCTTCACGAGCGGTCGATAGTTCTCCAGCGTATCGGCGATCAGCGGCCGCAGTGCGCGCGCCTGCTGCTGTACCCGCTCGGGCGTGCCCGCGCGCATGAAGCGCACCAGCCACGGGATAAGCGAGGGCAGGTACGACCACCGGATCGCCAGCGGCCCTAACGGATCCATCAACCAGCCCGGGACCTGCTTCGCGGTGCCCGGCATCGACACCGGCACGACCGACGAGGCGTTGAGGCAACCGGCATTGCCGAACGTGGCGCCTTCGCCGGGCCCGCCTGGGTCGATGAGGACGACGTTACGGCCCTCGCGTTGCAGGTACGAAGCGGTACACAGGCCGACGATGCCGGCGCCGACGATGACGATGGGTGCGCTCATGGTGATTGGGTTCTCAGCGGACGCGCCGCAGCGCGTGGGATGAAGTACAAGGCGATCATGATCAGCAGCTCGACACCGATACGCCCCCAGACGTTGCCGATGTCGATCGACATGCCGGCGATCGCGACGGGTTGGTCGAACGCTTCGAGCAGCACCAGACCGAGGCCCGCGAAGGTGAGCAGCACGCGCTCAGGCACACCGAGGTCGCCGCGAAAGTAGCCGAACAGGCCGGCGGCCATCAACGTGAGGCCAAGCAGGTTCACCGCCGTCTGCGCGAGGACTTCGTGCCAGGCGCCTTGCATCAGCAGCGCGGGCGTATAGAGGTAACTGAAGCCGACGACGAATCCGGCGATCGACAGGCGAAACGCGGTGAGGCCCACCCGCATCGGATCTGCCTTGGCGATCGAGGCGGCGGCATACGAAGCGACCGACACCGGCGGCGTGGCATCGGCGAGGATCGAGAAGTAGAACACGAACATATGTGCGGCCAGGGTCGGCACGCCGAGCTTGATCAGGATCGGCGCTCCGATTGCCGCACCGATGATGTACGCGGCGGTGGTCGGTACGCCCATGCCCAGGATCAGTGTGACCACCATCAGCAGCATCCCCGAGATCAGGATGCTGCCGCCGGCAAGCTTGGTGATGACTGTGGATAGCGAGATGATCACGCCGGTGACGGTGAGACACGCGACGAACATGCCGGCGCCGGCACATGCGAGCGCCACGATCGACATGTTGCGACCACCCGCAGCGAGCATGTTCAGGATCTGCCGTGGATACAGGCGTGTTTCCCGTCGCAGCCACGACGAGGGCACGATCGCAAGCGTCGACCAGAATGCGGCGAACTCCGGCGAGTAGTTGTTGAACATCAGCACCATCAGCACCACTACCGGCAACAGCAGGTGCAGGTCTTTGGCGACGGTGGTCCAGGTGGGAATCTCCGATGGGTTGCAGCCTTCGAGGCGCATGCGCTTGGCTTCGAAGTGCACCGAGATCAGGATCATGAAGAAGTAGCAGATCGCCCCGATCGTCGCGGCGATGATGATGCTGGAGTAGGGGATCTGCGTGATCTCGGCCATCACGAACGCACCGGCGCCCATGATCGGCGGCATGATCTGCCCGCCCACGCTCGATGCCGCTTCGACGCCGCCCGCAAACGAGCGTCGATAGCCGAGCTTGATCATCGCGGGAATCGTGAACGAGCCGGTGGCGAACACGTTCGCGGTCGATGAACCGCTGATGGTGCCGAACAACGCGGAGCTCACCACTTCGATCTTGGCCGGACCGCCTGCGTAACGACCCGCGACACGGGTGCCGAAGTTGTGGAACAGCCGGCCCACGCCCGAACCTTCGATGAACGCGCCGAAGATGATGAACACCGCGACCATCGTTGCCGAGATGCCGGTGATCGAGCCGTACATGCCCATGCCGTTGAGCAGATACATCGTCTCGACGATCTCGCTGAACGACATGTCGCGATAGTGCAGCAGGCCCGGCATGTACTCGGTGACGAACAGGTAACTGATGCCCAGCACCAGCAGCCCCGCGAGGATCGGCGTCACCGCGCGCCGGATCGCTTCGACGACCAATACCGTCGCCAGCACGCCGAAGATCAGCTCCGGCGCGAGCAGCGCGTCGACGTTCTCCATGCGCAGGTTGATGCGGTGCGACTCGAAGTACGAATAGATATTGGGTAGCGTCGAGAGCGCGGCGAGCAGCCAGTCGAGGCCGCTCGGACGATCCTGAGGCGATTGCTTCGAGGCCGGGAAGATGAGGAATGCGATCGCGAGCATTCCCAGCAGATGAATCGAGCGCTGCTCGCGCGGTTCGATCGTGCCGAAGCCGGCCGTGTATAGATGAAACACCGCCATCGCCACGGCGACGGCGGCGACGAACAACCCGATGGGGCCCTTCAGGTCGCGCATAACCCAAGGAGGCTGCCGCCTAAGGAGCCTGCCGCCATTTCGCTAGATGAGGCCCTTTTCTTTGTAATACTTCGCCGCACCCGGATGCAGCGGCACCGGCCGGTTCTTCGCGGCGGTCTTGCAATCGAACACGTCCATGCTCGCGTGGATCTTCGGCAGCGCGGCGGTGTTCTCACACAGCGTTTTGGTGACGTTGTAGACCACGTTCTCCGGCAGATCGGCTGACACCATGAGCGTGGTCGCCATGATCAGCGTGTTGACCGGACCCGCCTGGAACTTCGGATAGGTCGTGGCCGGGAAGGCGCCGGCCGAATAGCCGTACTTCTGTGGGAACGCGTTGCGCACTGCATCGGGAAAGGCGACCAACTCGCCTTCGCGGCCCTGCGCCATGTCCATCACCGAGGCACCGGGAATGCCCAGCACCAGAAAGACGTAGTCGACCTGATTGTTCTTGAAGGCCGCGGCCAGCTCGTTGTAGTCGCCTTGGAAGATCTTGTAGCCCGCGCCGCGCAGCTTGTCGTACGAGGTGCCGTAGTGCTGCATCACGAACCGGAAACTCATCTCATCGGAGGAGCCTGCCTTGGTCACGCCGATGCGCACGTCCTTCGACTTGAACACCTCCTCGAAGCCGAGCTTGGCGCCCTTGGCGCGGATCATGTGCAGGTAGTTGTCGGAGAACGACTGGCCGATCATCATCACCTTCTTGTGTGGCTTCTTCTCGTAGATGCCGGTGCCGTCGACCGCCATCTTGGCGAAGATGTCCAGGCCCATGCCGAGCTGGCTCTGGCCTTGCTCGATCTTCGATGGGTTTGCCGTACCACCGCCGGGCACGACCTTCACCTGCATGCCTGGGTTCTTTTCTTCGAGCAGTTTGGCCATGCCCGAGACCATCGTGTACCAGCCGCCGCCGAGCTGACCGGCCACCCATTCGATGGTCTGCGCCTGCACGGCGCCGGCAAAGGCCAGTGCCAGCGTAGCGCCGGCCGCGGAAATCGCATGTCGCATGGAATCCTCCTTGTAGGTGCGGACGAGCCGCGCGACTGTACACCCATGCCTGCGGCCTTGCGAACGGGGTGCGCGTCGGGGGAAACTCGCCGTTCGCCCCTCCCGACGCAGGACTGCCGCATGAAACACGACCGACCCGAAACCCTGGCGCCGCAATCGGCCACCGACACCATGACCGGAGCCGATGCAACAGTGCGCATGCTGCAGGGCCACGGTGTCACGCACATCTTCGGTCTGTGCGGCGATACCAGTCTGCCGTTCTACGACTCGCTCTATCGGCTCGAGCACGGCATGACGCACATCCTCACGCGCGACGAACGCTCGGCGGCGTACATGGCCGATGGCTACGCGCGTGTCACCGGCAAGGTCGGCGTGTGCGAAGGGCCTTCGGGCGGCGGTGCCACCTACATCCTGCCAGGCGTGGTCGAGGCGAACGAGTCGTCGATTCCGGTGCTGGCGATCACCACCGATATTTCCACCAGTTCGCGTGGCAAGTTCGCGTTGACCGCGCTTGATCAGGACGCGCTGTTCCGGCCGCTCACCAAGTGGAACACGGTGATCCAGAGCGCTGCCGAGTTGCCGCGCATGTTCCGCGCGGCGTTCACCGCCATGACGAGCGATCGGCCTGGCGCGGCGCATCTCGGTCTGCCGTTCGATGTGCAGAAGCAGTCGGTGGTGAGCAGTGAAGTCTGGGCCGATGCGTCGCTCGGCTCGTTTCCGTCGCGCCGCTACGCAGCCGACAGCGCGGCGGTGCGCGAGGCGGCGAAGCTGCTGGCGAGTGCGGCGAATCCGCTGATCATCTGTGGTGGCGGCGTGGTGATCGCCGGCGCCGAGGCCGAACTGCTCGCGCTGGCCGAGTGGCTCGACTGTCCGATCGCCACCACGATCAGCGGACAAGGCTCGATACCCGAGACCCATCCACTCGGCGTGGGCGTGGTCGGGTCCAATGGCGGCACGCCACCGACGCGTCGTGTCGTCGAAGCGGCCGACTGCGTGTTCTTCATCGGCTGTCGCGCAGGGTCGGTGACCACCGAGCGCTGGCGCTTTCCTACCCCGGGCGCGGTGCGCGTCGTGCATCTCGATGTCGACGCCGCGGTGCCGGGCACCAACTATCGCGCGGACGTCGCGATGGTCGGCGATGCAAAGCTCACGCTGGCATCGCTCGTCGAGGAGATCAAGTGTCAGCCGAAGCCCGCGGGTGGGCGCACGCTCGATCGCGCATTCGTCGCCCGCGCCAAAGCCGACAAGCAAGCAGCATTCCGCGCGCTCGCCGAAAGCCTCGATACGCCGATCAAGCCGGAGCGCGTGGTGGCCGATCTGCAGGCCGCGCTGCCCGATGATGCGGTGGTTGTCGCCGATCCGGGTACGCCGTGCCCGTACTTCTCCGCGTACTACGAGATCCGCCGCACCGGCCGCTGGTTTTTTTCCAATCGCGCGCACGGGGCACTGGGCTACTCGATGTCGGCGGCGATGGGTGCGCACTTCGGCCGGCCTTCGGCGAAAGTCGTCTCGGTGATGGGCGACGGCAGTTTCGGGTTCACCTGCGGCGAGATGGAGACCATCGTGCGCCACAAGGTGCCGTTGATGATGGTGGTGGTCTCCAACTCGGTCTACGGCTGGATCAAAGCCGGTCAGAAATCGGGGTTCGGCGAGCGCTACTTCTCGGTGGATTTCACCAGCACCGATCACGCCAAGGTCGCGAGCGCATTCGGCGTCAAGAGCTATCGCGTGGAAGATCCGGCGAAGCTGCGCAGCGTGTTCAAGGAGGCGGCCGCGTATGGTGGGCCGGTGCTGGTCGACGTGATCGCGCAAGGTCTGCACGAGGCCAAGGCGCCGGTGAGCGAGTGGGTCGCATGAGCGAAGGGCTCACGCCATGACACACCCTCGGATCGCGCACGGCGGCAAGGCGGTGTTCGGGGCGCGCGTCGGCATCCTGATGCTGGAGGCGCGCTTCCCGCGAATTCCCGGCGACATGGGCAACGCCGAGACCTGGCCGTTTCCGGTCCTCTACAAAGTGGTGAAGGGGGCTTCGCCCGATCGCGTGGTGCGCCGACAGGCGGAGGGGCTGCTCGATGCGTTCTGCGAGGCTGCGCGCGAACTGGTGGCGCAGGGCGCCGATGGCATCACCACCAACTGCGGCTTCCTGTCGATCTATCAGCGCGAGGTGGCTGCGGCAGCGGGTGTGCCGGTGGCGATATCGAGCTTGATGCAAGCACCATTCATTCAGTCGACGCTGCCTCCAGGCAAGCGCGTGGGCATCCTCACCATCAGTGCGGCGACGATGACGCAGCGCCATCTGCAGGCGATCGGCGTCGATTCATCGATCCCGATCGTCGGCACTGACGGCGGCCAGGAGTTCACCCGCGCGATCCTCAATGACGAGCCGCGCATGGACATCGCGGCGGCCGAGCAGGACGTCGTCAACGGTGCGCTCGAACTGGTGAGCAAGCACGCCGACATTGGCGCCGTGCTGCTGGAGTGCACCAACATGTGCCCGTACGCGCGCGCCGTGTCGGAGGCGGTGCGATTACCGGTGTTCGACATCTACAGCTTCGTCACTTGGTTCCACGCCGGGTTGCGGCCGCGCGATTTCGGCCATCCGGCGAGTGCGGCACGCGAGTGGCGGGAGCGGTAGGTCCGCACGCAAATCGGCACGCGCCATTGGCCAACGACATTCAACCAGCGGACAGTGCTTCGAGGTGAGGTCTGCATGACCCGCACACAACAACTCGCCGAGTGCATCGCCGGATTCCGCTACGACGCGATTCCTCGATCGGTGCGCGACTACGCTCGCACGATCATGTCCGACGGCACCGGTGCGCTGCTCGCGGCGGCGAATCCCGACTTCTCGACCGGGCGCCTCATCGCCGAGTTCGTGCGCGAGCAAGGCGGCACACCGAGCGCGAGCGTCGTCGGCTTCGACTTCAAGACCTCACCGGTGATGGCTGCGCTTGCCAACGGCACGATGGGCTACGCGTGCGACGTCGAGCCGCATCATCCCGAGGCGATCCTGCATCCGGTGGCGGTGATGATCCCCACCGCGCTCGCCTTGGCCGAGCCGGCGAGGAGATCAGGCCGTGATCTGCTCGCCGCAGTCGTGATCGGTTGCGAAGTCGAATACCGGGTGTCGATGGCACTCGGGCCGGCGGAGTTGTACGCACTCGGTTTTCATCCCTCGGCGATCGCCGGGTGCTTCGGCGCCACGGCGGCGGCGGCTTTCCTGCTCGGCCTGGATACCAACGCCGTCGTGCGCGCGCTCGGACTGGCGGCGTGTCAGACCTCAGGGATGATGGCGTGGGAGTCCGATCCGACCGAGAACGCGCGACCGTTCCAGATGGGTGTGGCCGCGCGCAACGGCGTCACGTCGGCATTGCTCGCGCAGCGTGGCTTCGGCGGACCCGATGCCGTGTTCGATTCCGGGCATACGGTGTTTCACGCGTACAGTCGCAACCCGCGACCCGAACTGCTCACCCGCGATCTTGGCGTGAAGTTCGACGGCATCAGCGAACTCGCGATCAAGCCGTACTCGTGCGTGTCGTTCCTGCATCCGGGGCTCGATGCGCTGTTCGGATTGCTGCGTGACGAGCGCGTGGCGCATGGCGACATCGAACATTTGCGCCTCTACTTCCCGCAGGCAGGTCAACACTGCATCGACGGCAATCCACTGAAGAGCCACTGCGCGCAGTACGTGCTGCCGGTGGCAACGGTGCATGGCGAGTTGCGCGTGTCGGACCTGTTCGTCGATCAGCGAGTCGGCAATCCCGCGGTGGCTGCGCTGGCCAGACGGGTCGAGATCCGCAACGACCCCGAACTCGACAAGCTGTTTCCCGATTTCTACGCCACCATCGTCGAGATCGAAACGAAAGACGGTCGGGTGCTGCGGCGGCGGAACGACATCGCGCGCGGCTATCCGGAAAGTCCGCTCGATGATGTCGAGTTGAACGCGAAGTTCGCGCGACTGGCCGGTTCGGTTGTGACGCCTGCGAACGTCGATCGGCTGGCACGCATGCTTGCGACGATCGAGGCGGTGGATGACGTCACCGCATTGGCCGATCTGTTGCGCTCGCCACGATGAGCACGCGCATCGGTATCGCCGGCTTCGGCAACGTAGGTCTGGACGTCACCCAGCGGCTGGCGCGCGACGTGATTCCGGGCGTGCGCGTGAGTGCGGTCACGGCAGCGAATCTCGATCGCGCCCGTGAGCGCGCCGCCACCATTGAGCCCCGGCCGCAAGTCGTTCCACTGAGCGAGCTCGCTCAGCACTGCGACATCGTCGTCGAGTCGGCCACCGCCGATGCGTTGCCGGAGATCGCGCATGCCGTGTTGCCCGCCGGCAAGGCACTCACGATCGTGAGCGCCGCGGGCCTGCTTCAGTTTCCGGAGATTGCAAAGCTTGCGCGTGAGCATCGTGCGCGAGTGCGAATCTGCTCGGGCGCTCTGCCAGGGCTGGACATCTTGCGCTGCGCACGCGAGGGTTCAATCCACTCGGTGAAGCTCACTTCGCGCATCAAACCGGGTTCGATGGCGCACGAACCGTACATCCAGGCGCGTGGCTTCGTGCTCGATCCGCCGCCGCTGGAGCCGGTGAAGGTGTTCGAAGGCTCGGCGGCCGAAGCAGGGCAGGCGTTTCCGCGCCATTTCAATGTGGCCATCGCGTTGTCGCTTGCCGGTATCGGCTTGGCGCGCACGCGCGTCGAGGTGTGGGTCGATGCGAGCGTGCCTGGCGCGATTCACCGCGTCGAAGTCGATGCCGACGACATCCAGTTGTCGATGGAGAGCCGCAATCGACCGTCGGCCAATCCGCGCACCAGCCGCATCGTGGCGCCGTCGATCATCGCCACGCTTCGCGGCATGATCGAACCGTTCGTGGTGGGGAGTTGATCCCAGATGCGTGCACATTGAAAGAGGTGCAATGAAGATCGTTCGCATGATCGTGCATCAGGTGTCGTGGCCGTTGCGCATGAAGCGGCGCCACGGCGTGGGCGACATCGAGAAGACGATCGGTGGCGTGCTGCTCGAGTTGCATACCGACGATGGCCGGATCGGTTGGGGCGAGGCAGCGCCGTGGAGCGTGTTCTCCGGCACGGCCGAGGCGAATGCGGCAGCGCTGCATGTCTATTTGCGCCCGATCGTCGTCGGCGCCGATCCAAGGCGCATCAGCGCAATCATGGATGCCACTTCGCATGCGGTGGTCGCGCATCCGGAGGCGAAGGTGGCGCTGGAGATGGCGCTGTTCGATCTCGCCGGCAAGCGTCACGGCGTGAGCGTGGCCGAACTGCTCGGTGGGGTGTTTCGCGATCGCATTCCGCTGTCGGTGTCGGTGGCCAATCCGGATTTCGACGAAGACCTCGACTGGGTGCGTGCACGCGTGGCCGAAGGGGTGCGCCTGTACAAGGTGAAGACCGGGTTTCTGTCGCATGCCGAAGACCTGCAGCGGCTGTCGCGGTTGCGCGAAGTGTTGCCGGGCGACGCGGAGATCCGCATCGACTACAACCAGGGCCTGGAGCCGTGGGATGCGTTGCGCAAGCTGCGCGAGATGGAGCAGTTCAAGCCCGGCTTCATCGAGCAGCCGGTGCCGCGCGATCAACGCAAGTGGATGGCCGAGTTCGCCCGCGCGCTCGACACGCCGATCCTCGCCGACGAAAGCTGCTTCAATCCGGAAGAGGCGGTCGAACTGGTGCGCGACCGCTATGCCGACTGCGTGTCGATCAAACTCATGAAGGCAGGTGGCATCGTGCGGGCGCGCGACATTGCTGCGATCTGCGGTGCGGCCGGCGTGCCGTGCTATGGCGGCACGATGTTCGAGGCCGGCGTCGCGATCGCCGCGGGCATTCAACTCATCTGCGCCACGCCCAACATTTCACTCGGCGCGGAGTTCTACACCGCCAACCACGTGCTCGGCGTCGACATCCTGGTCAAACCAATCGAATTGACCGGTGGTTACTCGCATCTGCCGACCCCTCCGGGCCTGGGCGTAGAGGTCGACCGCGACAAGCTGAAGTCGATCACCGTGGCGCGCTACGAGTAGCGCCGTAAACGACAACGAGGCCCGGCGCTTCGACGCGGAGCCTCGTTGCTTGCCTGGCGCCGTGAGGGAGTCGGCGCTCCCTCGTGCGGCACCGCTTGGTGCCTACTTCTTCTTGGACTGGTGCGCGATGAGCTGATCCTTGATCTTCGCGTAGACGCCCTCGGGGATGATGTTCTTGTCGACGAGCTCGTCTTTGGCCCGATACGGGCGACCTTTGATGATCGCCTTCGAGCGTGCTTCGCCGATGCCGTCGAGCGTCATGAGCTCTTCGGCGCTGGCACTGTTGATATCGATGACTTTCTCGCCTTTCTTGTCCGCCTTCTTCTCGGCCGCAACGGCGTCGATCGGCGCCAGGGTCGTGAAGGGCAGGGCCATTCCAAGGGCCAGCGTGGAGGCCAGCAACAGGCGCGACAGCTTGCTCATGTGATTCTCCTCTTCGTTTTCGGGCGGGACGTCTTGCTGAGAAGCGCGCGCATTGTCGTGCGCCACGTCACCCACCGCAACGCCCGGACTGACGTTGCGTTGACCGGAGGGCGCTCACAGCGCGCCCGACACGAGCCTGCCAGTGAACAACACCGCGAGCAGTAGCGGCGGCTCGCTGGGCACGAATGGATCCTCGGTGTTGTCCGGCGACCGATCAGCGAGTTGGAGGGTTCTTGGTCGTCGTACTTGCGCATAGAATGCCGCAGGGCTACGAGGTGCCATTCGCTCGCGAAATCGGCCCACACGATGCGCACCCAGACGCGCACAACCCAAGGAGTGAGTCGAATGAACAGCATCGTCAGGCTCGGTGTATTCGTCTGCGCGTTGTCCGCGGCCGCCTCGGTTGCATTCGCGCAGGGCCAGTCCTTTCCCACGCGGCCGATCACGATCGTCGTGCCGTTTCCGCCCGGTGGCGTGACTGATCCGGTGGCGCGGCTGGTGGGCGCGCGTATCGCCGAAAGCACCGGGCAGACGGTGCTCGTCGACAACCGCCCGGGCGGAGGTGGCGTGATCGGCGCCGAGATCGTCAAGCGCGCCGCGCCCGACGGCTACACGATCTTCTTCGGCCACTTCGGCACGCACTCGGTCAATCCGAGCCTGTACGCCAAACTGCCGTACGACCCGGTGAAGGACTTCGCCCCGATCACTCCGCTCATCTCGACTGAAAGCATTCTGGTCGTGCCCGCGGCCAGCACGGCGAAATCACCTGCCGATCTGCTGAAGATGTCGAAGGCGAACGCCGGTGGGTTGACCTTCGCTTCACAGGGTGTGGGCTCCGGCGGTCATCTGCTGGGCGAGATGTTCAAGACTCAGGCGGGTGCGAACGTCACCCACGTCGCCTACAAGGGCTCGGCGCCGGCGCTGCAGGACATGCTCGCCGGACGCGTCGATCTGTTCTTCGATGCGCTGATCACGAGTGGTCCGCACATTCGCGATGGCAAGCTGCGCGCGCTGGCGATCACCGGCAAGAAGCGTCATCGCCTGTTTCCGAACGTGCCCACGCTCACCGAGACCGGCTTTCCGAATATGGATCTGAGCGCCTGGTTCGGCATGTTCGCCCCGGCCGGCACGCCGCCCGCGGTCATCAAACGGCTGCATGAGGAGTTCGTCAAGGCGATCTCCGATTCCAGCGTGCTGCAGAAGTACACCGAGCAGGGACTGGATGTGGTGACGATGACGCCCGAGGCGTTCGCCAAGCTCATCGCCGATGACACCGTGCGCTACGCCAAGGTGGTCAAGGACTCGGGCGCACGGGTGGATTGAGGCGCTCACCCGCCCCCCGCCCTCCCTCTCTCGCGCGACTTGCGTCGCTAGAAAGGGAGGGAGCCGAGATTGCGGCGCAGCGTGTGCGCCGGTGGATTGGGGGCGCTCACCCGCCCCCCGCCCTCCCTCTCTCGCGCGACTTGCGTCGCTAGAGAAGGAGGGAGCCAAGTTTGCGGCGCAGCGTGTGCGCCGGTTGAGTTGTGAACATTCTCCCATTGGATGAACGCTCGCTTGCCCCTATGAACATCGACGATCTCATCGCCATCGACACTCACGCGCATGCACAGGTGTCGTGCTGCCAGCCACCGGACCTGTTCGGCAAGGAATTCGACGAAGCCGCTGACAAGTACTTCAAGTTCGCGATGGGCAAACGCCCGACGATTCCCGACACGATCAAGTACTACCGCGAACGCAAGATCGGACTGGTGTTGTTCACCGTCGATTCGGAATCGACGATGGGGCGGCGGCGCATACCCAACGAGGAGGTGGCGAAGTTCGCGCGCGAGAACGCCGACATCATGATCGCGTTCGCGAGCATCGATCCGCATCGGGGCAAGATGGGCGCGCGCGAGGCGCGCCGGCTGATCGAGGAAGAGGGCGTGAAGGGCTTCAAGTTCCATCCCACCACGCAAGGCTTCTTTCCCAACGACCACCTGGCCTATCCGCTGTACGAGGTGATCGCCGAGTACAAACTCCCGGCGATCTTCCACAGTGGCCACTCCGGCATCGGCACCGGCATGCGCGCAGGCGGCGGACTGCATCTGAAGTACTCCAACCCGATGTACCTCGACGACGTCGCGATCGATTTTCCCGACATGTCGATCATCATTGCGCACCCATCGTGGCCCTGGCAGGACGAAGCGCTGTCGGTGTGCCTGCACAAGTCGAATGTGTACATCGACCTGTCGGGCTGGTCACCGAAGTACTTCGCGCCGCAACTGATTCAATACGCCAACACGCTGCTCAGGGAGCGCATGCTGTTCGGCTCGGACTTTCCGCTGATCACGCCCGATCGCTGGTTGAAGGATTTCGCCGAGGCGCCCTTCAAGGACGACGTGCGCCCGCTGATCCTGAAGCAGAACGCGATCCGATTGCTTGGGTTGGGCGGGTCGAAGTAGCGGGTTTGCGTCACTGCGGCCGCAGCATCCCCGCTGTCTCGATGAAGCTGCGTACCGTGTCCAGGCCGTGGCCGGTCTTGAGGTTCGTGAACACAAACGGCCGTTCGCCGCGCATCTTGCGAGCGTCGCGGTCCATCACCTCCAGTGAGGCGCCCACCAGCGGCGCCAGGTCGATCTTGTTGATCACCAGCAGGTCCGACTTGGTGATGCCCGGCCCACCTTTTCGCGGGATCTTGTCGCCGGCAGCGACATCGATCACGTAGAGCGTGAGGTCAGACAGTTCCGGGCTGAATGTTGCCGCCAGGTTGTCGCCCCCCGACTCGATCATGATCAGGTCCAGTCCGGTGAATCGGCGGTTCAGGCGTGCCACCGCTTCGAGATTGATCGATGCATCCTCGCGGATCGCGGTATGCGGGCAGCCACCGGTTTCCACGCCGATGATGCGCTCGGCCGGAAGTGCTTCGTGGCGGATCAGAAACTGCGCATCCTCCTCGGTATAGATGTCGTTGGTCACCACGGCAATGTTGTACTGATCGCGAAACGCGCGGCACAACGCGAGGGTGAGCGCGGTCTTGCCCGACCCGACCGGACCACCGATGCCCACGCGCAGGGGATTGGACGTCTGCGGTGCGGGCGACGGTCGGCCAGCCGACGCGGGCTTCGACGCTGCACCGGTCGCGGGGGATGCGGCTGCGGCCTTAGGGGTGGCAGTAGCGGCAGTGGATGCGGAGGAGGCAGAGGCTGATGTCGGGCTCATGATCGGAACAGGCGGCTGTATTGAGTGGCGTGGTGTGAAGACAAGATGGCCAGTTGCGGCGCGTAGTTTTCCAGTTCGTCTTCGGTGGTGGTTGCCGCACGTGCAGCGATGGCTTCGATCCGAGCGCCCAGTTCCAGCAGGATGCGCTGACCGTCGGTCTGGCCAAGGGGAATCGCTTTGATGGCGGCCATCGTCTGATTCTCCAGCCACGACCACAGATAGCCGATCAGCGCGTCATTGCGGTCGATTTCCCAGCGGTGCGCGGCGAAGGCGAACGCCGTGGGAAAGGCCGGTTCGCTCATCGCGGCAAGTTCGTGCGCGCCGGCGACGGTGTTCGCCGCCGAGTCCGGCGCATTGTCGCCACCGGAGTCTGCAATCGGCCCGATCTGAGAGAGCAGGCAGGTGAGCGAGTAGCCCATCTGCACCGTCTCGGCGCGGAGCTCCGCGGTTTCGCGACTCGCGAGGAACAGCGCGTTCAGTGCGTCGACACGTGTGAAATCATCGCGCTGCCATGCATCGTGGAGCATGGCGACGGTCGGCGCTTCCATCGGCGCGATCACCAGATCGAGCATTTCGCTGATCCAGCGCTGCGCGCTCGGGGCATCGTGCACGATCCGCGACTCGATCGCCGCTTCGAGGCCCTGCGAGTAGCTGTACGCACCGACCGGCAGGGCCGGGCTGGCCAACTGCAGCAGTCTTGCGAGTGCGCCGGTCCGGGTCGCATTCATGGCGTTTCGTTTGCGCCCGGTACGGCGAAGGAGCTGTACTCGTGGATACGGCCATGGTCGGCCTTTTCGTCTTCGGGCCGGTGACGATGATCGTGCGAGTGGCCGTGCGTGGCGCCGTACGCTCCCGCTTCGGGCTCGAACGGCGCACGCATCGACGTGAGGCTCGCGCCCAGGCCGCGAAGCATCTCCTCCAGCACATGGTCGGCCCCGATGCGCAGGAACCCGTCACCCACCTGCACCGGCACGTGGCGATTGCCCAGGTGATAGGCCGCCCGGGTGAGGGCGGCTGCGTCGATGCATTCGATGTGCACCACTTCTTCAGGCGCTGCGACTACTTCGATCGCGCGCCCATCGGCGGTTACCAGCACGTCGCCACCGCGCAGGATGTCGCCGCGCGGCAACAGTAACGCTACTGGCTCACCGGATATCAGTTGCGTCCGCAGTCGGCTGCGCTCGCGCAGTTCGAATGGCAAGGCAAGCGTGCCCGCCAGTTCGATTCCGTGTGCGGGGCCGGCGCCATGCAGCTTGGTACGGACTTCGATCATGTGTGATTGCGTCATCCGTGATCGCGGGCGGCGTGGGGTGGAAACGAGGTGATGAGGCCCGGGACGAACACGTATCGAGCCGATCTCTCAGAACAGGAAGTAGCGTTGCGCCATCGGCAGAATCCTGGCCGGCTCGCACACGAGCAGCTCACCATCGGCGCGCACTTCGTAGGTCTCCGGGTCGACGTCGATGCGCGGCAGCCAGTCGTTGTGGACCATGTCGAGTTTGCCGATCCTGCGAGTGTCGCGCACTGCTTCGAGCGGACGTTGCAGGTCGAGCGCCTGCAGCGCGGGATCGGCCAGCGCCGCTTGCGACACGAAGCTGACCGAGGTGCGTAGCGCCTTGCCGAACCCGCCGAACATCGGGCGATAGTGCACCGGCTGCGGCGTCGGGATGGAGGCGTTGGGGTCGCCCATCGCCGCTGCGGCGATCATTCCGCCCTTCAGGATCAGCGAGGGCTTCACGCCGAAGAACGCCGGCCGCCACAACACCAGGTCGGCCAACTTGCCGGCTTCGATCGAGCCTACCGCGTGGGCTACGCCGTGCGCGATTGCCGGGTTGATCGTGTACTTGGCGATGTAGCGCTTCACCCGCGCGTTGTCGTTCGATCTCGGATCGCCGGTGAGCGCGCCGCGCTGTACCTTCATCTTGTGCGCGGTTTGCCAGGTGCGGATGATCACCTCGCCCACGCGCCCCATCGCTTGCGAGTCCGAGGACATCATCGCGAACGCCCCAAGGTCGTGCAGGATGTCTTCGGCGGCAATGGTCTCCTTGCGGATGCGCGATTCGGCGAACGCGACATCTTCGGCAATGCCGGCATCGAGGTGATGGCACACCATCAGCATGTCCAGGTGCTCGGCGATCGTGTTGACCGTGTACGGCCGCGTCGGATTGGTCGACGACGGCAGTACATTGGGCAGCCCCGCGACGCGAATGATGTCGGGTGCGTGTCCGCCGCCGGCCCCTTCCGTGTGATAAGTGTGGATGGTGCGCCCCTTGAACGCGGCGATCGAGGCTTCGACGAAGCCCGACTCGTTCAGCGTGTCGGTGTGGATCGCGACCTGCACGTCGAACTCGTCGGCGACCGTCAGGCAGTTGTCGATGGCGGCAGGTGTGGTGCCCCAGTCCTCGTGCAGTTTCAAGCCGATCGCGCCGGCCTCGATCTGTTCGGTCAGCGGGGCAGGCAGGCTGGCGTTGCCCTTGCCGAGGAATCCGAGGTTCATCGGAAACGCTTCGGCGGCTGCGAGCATCGAGCGGATATGCCAGGGACCGGGTGTGCAGGTGGTCGCGAAGGTGCCGGTGGCGGGGCCGGTGCCCCCGCCGATCATGGTAGTCACGCCGCTCATGAGCGCTTCGTCGATCTGCTGCGGGCAGATGAAGTGGATATGCGTGTCCAGTCCGCCGGCGGTGACGATCATGCCTTCGCCCGCAATCACTTCGGTGCCTGCGCCGATCGGGATGGTCACTGCGGGCTGGATGTCCGGGTTGCCGGCCTTGCCGATGCGCCAGATCCGGCCGACACGGATGCCGATGTCGGCCTTGACGATGCCCCAGTGATCGACGATCAGCGCGTTGGTGATGACGGTGTCGGCCACGTCGGCGCTGGTGCGCTGGCTCTGTCCCATGCCATCGCGGATCACCTTGCCGCCGCCGAACTTCACCTCCTCCCCGTAGACCGTGAAGTCGCGCTCGACCTCGATCCACAACTCGGTGTCGGCCAGGCGAACGCGATCGCCCACTGTCGGGCCGAACATCTCGGCATAGGCTTGACGCGAAATCTTCGTGCTCATCGGCGAGCTCGCTTGGGTTTGCCGGCCGCTCGATCCAGCGCGCCCATCACTTTGCCGGTAAAGCCGTACACCTTGCGATCTCCGGCCAAGGCCACGAGCTGCACCGTGCGGCTCTGGCCGGGTTCGAACCGCACCGCAGTGCCCGCGGCGATGTCGAGTCGGTAGCCGCGCGCTGTCGCACGATCGAACTGCAGCGATTCGTTGGTTTCGAAGAAGTGATAATGCGAGCCGACCTGGATTGGCCGGTCACCGCTGTTCGTGACCGTCAGCGTGACGGCGGGTCGGCCGGAGTTCAGCTCGATCTCGCCGGGCAGGCTGACGATTTCGCCGGGCTTCATGTCACTTGCGTCCGATGAGGGCCGACATGACACCGAGCAAGGCGATCACGCCGATCACGAGCATCAAATCGTCGACGTGGAAGTGAGGCACGTCGAAGCCGTGGCCGAGGTGTGCGTGGGCGGCAGTCGGTGCGATGAGCAGTGACGCAGCGGAAATCCACGCGGGTCGCTGTGAAAGTCCGACTGAGAGGGCGGTGAGCAGGCGCATGGGGATCAGGGAATCGGGTGGTGAACGGTGACGAGCTTGGTGCCGTCTGGGAATGTCGCTTCGATCTGTATGTCGGGAATCATCTCGGGGACGCCCTCCATGACGTCATCGCGCGTGAGCAGCGTGGCCCCGTAACTCATCAATTCGGTCACCGACCTGCCGTCGCGCGCGCCCTCCATGATCGCCGCGCTGATGAACGCCACAGCCTCCGGGTAGTTGAGCTTGAGTCCGCGCGCCTTGCGCCGCTCGGCGAGCAGCGCCGCCGTGAACACCAGCAGCTTGTCTTTTTCTCTCGGGGTGAGTTCCATCGCTTTGTTCTCGTGACAACGCGGTCAGGTGCGCCAGATGCGCGGGATGGTCGCGGCGCGACCGGCGAGGGCGGGACGCACGATGTGCCACAGCGCGATGAAGTATTCGCGCGCAGCCTCGCTCGAGTCGCCGAGGTAGCGCGCGATCCAGACACGAGGCAGGGGCGTGACGCCGGCGATGCCGTGGCGCGGCCGTACCGCGCGCGTCATCGCGAGATGATCGTCGTCGAGTGCGGCGCCGATCGCGATCATTGTTGCGCTCACCGTGTGACCCCCCAAGCCGACTCGGGCACTCTGTACCGGAGCGCTGCCGACGATTCGGCCCCGCTCCCACCAGGCAAGGCGCCCGTCGAGTTCGACGCGCGTATGCAGCCGGCATTCGCCGCGCGTGAAGCGTTCGCCCGAGCCGGTGCGACCGAGGCACAGGATGTCCCAGCCGATGAACCGTGCGCCGCTCGCAATCCGAATCCGCGTGTGCATGTTCGCCAGTGCGCCGTCGAACACGATTGTTTCCTGCGGCAGCCATTCCAGGCAGGCACCTGGGGCGAGTTGGAACCCGATCGACTGTTCTGCGCCGCGGCCCGCCGATCGATACCACTTGCCCGCGCCGGGGGTGGTGAGCACAACGTGAGCGTCCTCGGCGAGCATCGCGTCGAGCTGCAGCGTATCGCCGCCGGCGATTCCCGCGGGGGGATGGACGATGATCGTGTGGCAGACCGAGTCGCCCTCGGGATAGAGCGGCTTTTGCACCACGAGTGGTCCGTCGTGCTCGCGCGAGGCGAGTACTGTCCGTGCGCCGCGCCTGGCGTAGTGCAGCGCCAAGCGTGCGGCCCAGGCGGAAGTGTGCCCGGCGGGCGAGCGGTCGGTTGAATCAGACAGCGGCGCGAGCGCAGCGAAATCGAGCGGCATGCACTGATCATACTGCGAGCAGATCGCGCACTCCGTCGCGTTCCATGTCGACACCGAGGCCGCGCGCGATTACTTCCCCGCGCTCCATGACCAGGTAGTGGTCGGCCAGCGCGCGCGCGAAGTCGTAGTACTGCTCCACCAGGAGGATCGCCATCTCGCCCGCGGCAGCCAAGGACCGGATCACCCGCTCGATGTCCTTGATGATCGACGGTTGAATGCCTTCGGTGGGCTCGTCCAGGATCAGCAGCTTCGGTTGCATCACCAGCGCGCGGCCGATCGCCAGTTGCTGTTGCTGGCCGCCCGACAGATCGCCGCCGCGTCGGGTGAGCATCTGTTCGAGAACCGGAAACATCTCGAAGATGCGCGCTGGAATAGCGGCGCGGCTCGATTTCGTCGCCAGGCCCATGCGCAGATTCTCCTCGACGGTGAGTTGGGGAAAGATCTCGCGCCCTTGCGGCACGTAGGCGATGCCTGCACGGACCCGGTTGTACGGCGCCGCGTCGCTCAGCTCGCGCTCATTGAAGCGGATCGTACCGGTCGCGGCCGGCACCAACCCCATCAGCGTCTTGAGCAGCGTGGTCTTGCCCACGCCGTTGCGGCCAAGCAGCGTCGTCACCTTGCCCGCCGGCACCTCGAAGCTTACGTTGCGCAGGATGTGGCTGCCGCCGTAGTACTGGTTCAGTTGCTGGATGTTGAGCATGGTGGTATCGGCGCCGCCGCAGGTAAGAATGCGTTTCGGGTCGGTCAGTGGTGTGCAGTCGGGTCGCGTGCGTATCGTTTGGTCATGCGCCGACTCGATCGGATGTGGCCGGACGTGAGTTCGAGTTAGCGACCGAGGTACACCTCGATCACGCGCGGATCCTCCTGCACCTGTGCCAGCGTGCCTTCGGCCAGCACGCTACCTTCATGCAGAACCGTGACGCGCCTGGCGATCCGGCCGATGAACTTCATGTCGTGTTCGACCACCACCAGCGAGCGCTCGCCCGCCAGAGACAGGAACAACTCGGCGGTGCGCTCCGTCTCATCGTCGCTCATGCCTGCGACAGGCTCGTCGAGCAACAACAGTTGCGGGTCCTGCATCAGAAGCATGCCGATCTCGAGCCACTGCTTTTGTCCGTGCGAGAGCTCTCCGGCAATCCGGTCGGCGTGCCGCGACAGATGGATACGCTCGAGCATCGCGGCGATGCGGTCACGCTGCTCGGTGTCAAGCCGAGCGAACAGGCTGCGGCGCACGCGCTTGTCGGCCTTCATCGCGATCTCGAGGTTCTCGAACGCGGTGTGCTGCGTGAGCACGCTCGGCTTCTGGAACTTGCGGCCGATCCCCGCGTGGGCGATCTGCGTCTCCGAGAGCCGTGTGAGGTCGATCGTCTGGCCGAAGAACGCGGTGCCGGTGTCCGGGCGCGTCTTGCCGGTGATCACATCCATCATCGTCGTCTTGCCGGCGCCGTTGGGGCCAATCACGCAACGCAGCTCGCCCACGTCGATCGACAGCGACAGATCATTGAGCGCCTTGAAACCATCGAAGCTCACGCAGATGTCTTCGAGGTAGAGAACGGTGCCGTGCGAGGTATCGAGGCCGTCGCGCAGCAGGTGTCCACCTGCGCCCGCCATGCCGCCGGAGCCCGTGCTGGTGTGGATGGCGCTCATGACGGGCTCGATCCAGCCGCCGGTGCGGTCGGCAGCGTGGTGTTCAGACCGCGAGCGGGAGGCGTGGCTAAGGTGTTGACCGGTTTTGCCGGTGGGGCGGGAGCCGCCATTGGTGTGGCCGTAGCTCCGCGTTTGGTCACCACAGCCGCCATCGGATCGCGCGGGCGGTGCAACCGTGCCCGCAATTGTTTCGCCAGGCCGACCACCCCATCGGGCATGTACAAGGTCACCGCGATGAACAGGAACCCGAGTACGAACAGCCAGTATTCGGGGAACGCCACGGTGAAGAAGCTCTTGGCACCATTGACGATGAATGCGCCGAGGATCGCACCGACCAGCGTGCCGCGGCCGCCGACCGCGGTCCAGATGGCGATCTCGATCGAGTTGGCCGGCGACATCTCGCTCGGATTGATGATGCCGACCTGCGGCACGTAAAGTGCTCCGGCGATTCCGCAGATCACGGCCGAGAGCGTCCACACGAACAGCTTGTAGTGGAGCGGGTCATATCCGCAGAAGCGCATGCGCGACTCGGCATCTCGAATCGCGGTGAGCACGCGGCCGAACCTCGAGGTCACCAGCCAGCGGGCGAGCAGCAGTGTGCCGAGCAGGGTAAGTCCGGTGATCACGAACAGCGCCATGCGCGTGTGCGGCGTGGCGATGGTGTAGCCCAGGATGCGCTTGAAGTCGGTGAAACCGTTGTTGCCGCCGAACCCCGTTTCGTTGCGAAAAAACAGCAGCATCGCCGCATAGGTGAGCGCCTGGGTGATGATCGAGAAGTACACCCCTTTGATGCGCGAGCGGAACGCGAAGTAGCCGAACACGAACGCGAGCGTCCCCGGCACCAGCACCACCAGCAGCGCGGCCCACCAGAAGTGCTCGGTGAAGCTCCAGTGCCAGGGCAAGGTCTTCCAGTCGAGGAACACCATGAAATCGGGCAGGTCGGACTGGTACTGACCCTCGCGGCCGATCTGGCGCATCAGGTGCATGCCCATCGCGTAGCCGCCGAGCGCGAAGAACAGGCCATGGCCCAGACTCAGGATGCCGGCGTAGCCCCACACCAGATCCATCGCCAGCGCGACGATGGCATAGCACATGATCTTGCCGATCAGGGTGATCCAGTACGCCGACAGGTGCAGCGGATGCTCGGGTCCGAGCAGCAGGTTCGCGCACGGTATCCACACCGCAACGATCAGCACGGTCAGCCCGATCGCGAGCCACCCTTTGATGCCGTACAGGTCGGTGATTCTCGACACGAACACGGCTCAGGCCTCCGCGGCGCGGCCCTTGAGGGCGAACAGCCCCTGCGGACGCTTCTGGATGAACAGGATGATGAACACGAGCACCGCGATCTTGGCGATCACCGCGCCGGACCAGGACTCGATGAACTTGTTGACCAGTCCCAGACCCAGTGCGGCGTAGACGGTGCCGGCGAGTTGTCCGACCCCGCCCAGCACGACGACCATGAACGAGTCGACGATGTACGCCTGCCCCAGGTCAGGGCCGACGTTGCCGATCTGCGAGAGAGCGCAACCTGCCAGTCCGGCGATGCCCGAGCCCAGCCCGAACGCCCAGGTGTCCACGCGCGCTGTGTGCACGCCTACGCAGGCCGCCATCGAGCGGTTCTGCGTGACTCCGCGAACGAACAGACCCAGGCGTGTTCGCGTGAGCAGCAGCCACATCGCGATCAGCACCATCACCGCGAAACCGATGATGATGATGCGGCTCCAGGGCAGCACCACGTCGCTCATCACCGCGATGCCGCCCGACATCCATGCCGGGTTCTCGACCTGCACGTTCTGCGCACCGAACACCGTGCGCACGAACTGGATCAGGATCAGGCTGATCCCCCAGGTTGCCAGCAGCGTCTCCAGCGGCCGCCCGTAAAGCCAGCGGATCACGGAACGTTCGAGCAGCATGCCCACCATGGCCGCGGCGACGAACGACGCGGGCACGGCAGCAAGCAAATACCAGTCGAAGGCGCCGGGCGCAACGCTGCGAACGACGTTTTGAACCATGAAGGTGGTGTAGGCGCCGATCATGATCAGCTCGCCGTGCGCCATGTTGATCACGCCCATCAGGCCGTACGTGATCGCCAGCCCCAACGCGGCCAGCAGCAGGATCGAACCCAGCGACAGACTCGTGAACGCCAGGGCGACACGGTCGGCCCAGGCAAGGTGCGAATCCACGGCACGCAGACTGAGTTCGGCGGCGTTGCGGATGTCGGCGTCGGTCTCGACGAAGCTGCCGTCGCTGTTCTTCTGCAGCAGGCCACTCAGCAGCGTCCTGGTCGAAGGCTGGTTCGAGGCAGCAAGTGTCTTGATCGCTGCCAGACGAGCGGACTTGTCGCTCGACTTGATCTCGATCGCGGCAGCGATCAGCGCGAGCCGCGGCCTGATCGCCGCGTCGCGTTCAAGTGAGATGGCCTTAGTGACGATCGGTAGCAGCGTTTCGTCGGCGCTACCGGCAAGTTCCTTGGCTGCAGCGAGCCGCACGCCGCGGTCGGCATCCAGCAGCCGCGTTGCCGCGAGCGCGGCGCCGATTTCACGCCGCAGTCGATTGTTGACCGCAAGTTCTTCTGTCTGTGCGGGCGGCGGGTTCACCGATTCGCCGGTTGCTACATCGGTGACTTGACCGGCCCGCACGAGCAACACGCGCCTGGCGGCGGGATCGACCTGGATCTCTCCATCGAGCACAGCCTTGAGCACTGCGATGCCCTGCGGATCGCCCGAGGCGGCGAGCGTGGTGATGGCCACCGAACGCTCGTCGCTGTCGCCGAAGCCGAGCTTGTCGAGCTGCGCCGCATCGAGAGCGAAGACGACGTTGCCTGTGAAGGTAAGCGCGAGCAGCGCGAGCGAAAACAGCAATCGAGGCATGGTGCGTCGTCGTCAGGAGTCGGTGGCGAAAAAACCGCGAGGCCCAGACCTCCGCATGACTGCCGGAGTGCGGGGCCTCGCCATGGGCATTGCGCGTTACTTCTTCGTGGCTGACACCATCCGTACCGGCTCGTCGGGCTTGTTCTCGTTGCCGGCGATGAACTTGCTCCACGGATTAGCCCTGACGGGCCCGTTGGTCTTCCACACCACGTTGAACTGGCCGTCGGCTTTCACCTCGCCGATGAACACCGGCTTGTGCAGATGATGGTTCTTCTCGTCCATCTTCACCACGAAGCCTGAGGGGGCCTTGAACGTCTGACCGGACATACCGACGATGACCTTGTCGACGTCGAACGTCTTGGCCTTCTCGACAGCCTGTTTCCACATGTAGATGCCGATATAGGTTGCTTCCATCGGATCGTTGGTAAGCGGCTTGTCGGCGCCGGGCAGCTTCTTGGCCTTTGCATAGGCGGCCCATTTCTTGGTGAAGCCGTCGTTGTCGGGATTCTTGAGCGACATGAAGTAGTTCCAGGCGGCCAGATGTCCCACGAGCGGCTTGGTATCGACGCCGCGCAGTTCCTCTTCACCTACCGAGAACGCGACCACCGGCACGTCGGTGGCCTTGAGGCCCTGGTTGCCGAGCTCCTTGTAGAACGGCACGTTGGAGTCGCCGTTGATCGTCGACACCACCGCGGTTTTGCCTCCCGCGGAGAATTTCTTGACGTTCGCAACGATGGTTTGATAGTCGGTGTGGCCGAACGGCGTGTAGACCTCCTCGATGTCCTTGTCGGCGACGCCTTTGCTCTTCAGGAATGCGCGGAGGATCTTGTTGGTCGTGCGCGGATAGACGTAGTCGGTGCCGAGCAGGAAGAAGCGCTTGGCCCCGCCGCCGTCCTTGCTCATCAGGTATTCCACCGCCGGGATCGCCTGTTGATTGGGCGCCGCACCGGTGTAGAACACGTTCTTCGAGAGTTCCTCGCCCTCGTACTGCACCGGGTAGTAGAGCAGGCCGTTCAATTCTTCGAACACGGGCAGCACGCTCTTGCGCGATACCGAGGTCCAGCAGCCGAAGACCGCGGCGACCTTGTCCTGCGTGAGCAACTGACGCGCCTTCTCGGCGAAGAGCGGCCAGTTGGAAGCCGGGTCGACGACCACCGGCTCGATCTTGTGGCCCATCACGCCGCCGGCAGCGTTGATCTCCTCGATCGCCATCAGCGCGACGTCCTTCAGGACCGTCTCGCTGATCGCCATCGTTCCCGACAACGAATGCAGCACGCCGACCTTGATGCTCTTCGCTTGCGCCTGGCTCAGTTGCGGGAATGCTCCGAATGCTGCCAATGCGGAGCCGAGTAGAACGCTCTTCAGAACGGATCTGCGGGAGCTGCGATTTGCGCGGTACGTCATGTGCACCTCTGTTTGGGTCATGGAAGAGAAAGCCGAGCCGACTCTCGCGTGAGTCGTTGTGGGGGCCCTATCGCAACGCCCGTGCCAATTGCGCTTGCGACCCTGCATGTCGTTGAATTGCCGCGGGAAGTGCGTCGATCGATCTGCTCGCAGCAACGTGCGATGCAATGCGGTTGCGCACGGCGCCGGTGCGCTCACAGCGTTGCACGCACCGATTCAGTGATCGTTCATCGGGTCCGATGGATCCGATTGGTGCGTGCGGACGAATGCGGTGGTGCTCCTTGTTGCGATGGCTGGGTTTGTGCCGACCAGACGATGGCGGGGTGTTTGCTGATGGAGCCCGCTTTAGTGCCGAATCAGGTCGGTCGTGGCCGAGTGCTCAATGATCGGCGTTGGTAAATCTTTGTGACACGTCCACGAGGCTGTCACAGATGGGATCGCGTGGAGGTGCGTGCCTGATTCGCTAAACCGCTGATCCGCCATACGATTCCGTCCAGGCAACCCGGTGTCGCGCCGCGACCATGATGACCCGGGGGCTTTCCGGAGGTAATCGAATCGATGGCCGACTCCCCCGAGCTCGTGGCCGAGGCGCCCGTTCAACTGGCGCCGGTCGTCAATCGCGTGTGGATCCTGGTCGCCCTCGCGATCGGCGGGGCTGTGTTGTTCACCACCGCCACGTTCTTTCTGATCCGCTCGGCGCACGACGAAGCTGGGGCCAATCTCGTCAATCTCGCCGCCGGCTTGCGCAGTCTGGAGCGCCTCGATGCACAGTGGAACGCGCAGGCCATGCGCGCACGCATCGACTCGAACGAAGACCGCACGCCCACGGCATCTCCTCCGGGGAGCGTCGAGCGGATTCGCGATCGCATGCTCGGTGCCAGTGGTGCGTTGCCGAGTGAACCCTCGATGCAAGGTGCCGTTGCGGAACTCGCGAGCCTGCTCGAACGCAAGGCCGCGCTGCTGGAGGAGTTCAGGCAGGTCGATCCGCTGCTGCGAGGCTCGCTTCGCCACGTCTCATCGGCGCTGAGCGTGCTCGTCATCGGCGTGAGCAACGAGCCGGGTGGCCGCGATCTGGCGGCCACAGCGCAGACGTTCACTCAGCGCGTACTGCATGCGGCTTCGACGGGCGATGCTGATTCGGGGCGCGCAGCGCGGCGCGTGCTCGAACAGCTGGGCAGCCGGCCGCAACTTGCCGACAGCGAGCGCACCGGTGCATTCCTGCATCATGCACGCGTATCGATCGAGCAGCTCGATCGATTCGAGAAGGTCCTGGCGCAAATCGACGCGTTGCCGATCGCCCCGCGCGTTGCCGAACTCGATGAGACGCTGAGCCGGTTGTTCGATGCCCATCTGACGCGCAACGCGCGCGATCGCCGTGCGCTGGTGCTGTTGGGTGGATTGCTGGCAGTGGCGCTCGGCATGCTCGGCTGGCACCTGCGACGTGTCATCCGCAGCGTCGAGGCCACGGTGGCGTCGCGCACCAGCGGGCTGGAACTCTCGCTGGCAAAGCTCCGCAAGGCACAGGCGCGCACGGAGCAGGCACGTACCGGACAGGTTGCCGCACTAGGGCAGGTGGTACAGGGCATCGTGAACGAGCTGCATACACCGGCCGCTCGGGCGAAGGATTCCTTGCAGCGCATCGAAGCGAGCTTCAAGCACCTCACCGAAGCGCTTGGCAAGTCCGAGACGTTCGTGAAGGCGATGGGCAGTCATCCGCGCGATGTCAATGCCGTGCGTGTGCGTTATTTCGATGTGCGCGCGGCGCTCGAAGCGGTCGGCCCCACCGAACAACTCGAGAGCCTTGGCGAGACGGTCACGGCGAGTCTGCAGGGCGTGGCGCGGATCGAGGCCGTGGTCGACGATTTGGAGGAGTTCGCCTGTCCCGACGCTGGCCAGACCGCGGCCTGGGATCTGAACGATGAACTCGACGCGCTGTTGAAGGCCCAGGCCAATCAGGTGCGTGACATACGGATCACGAAAGACTACGGGCGCCTCCCGC
>CADEDU010000072.1:2337-3975 GCA_902826155.1 uncultured beta proteobacterium | reverse complement strand
CAGGCCAATCAGGTGCGTGACATACGGATCACGAAAGACTACGGGCGCCTCCCGCACATCTGGTGCCGCGGCGAGCAAATACGTCGCGTGCTGCACAACCTGATCACCAACGCGTGCGAAGCGGCGATTCCCGGCCGCGCGTTGGAGATCACGCTGCGGACGCGCGCATTGAGCGATGCAGTGCAGTTCCAGATCCAGGACAACGGGGCCGGAATCGGCTCGGATGCGGTAACGAGAGTGTTCGAGCCGTTCTACACGACCAAGCACGGTGGCGACCGCACCGGACTGGGTCTGGCCATCGTCAAGCGCATCGTCGAGGCCCATCGCGGCTCGATCACGGTGCGCGCGGAGCCGGAGTTCGGATCGGTGTTTACAGTGGTCATTCCAGTGGGCAAGGCCGCACTTGCCAAGGCGGCGTGATGTTCATGTTCGGCCTGCTCAACCTGGGAAAGCGCAGCACACGACAAGGACGGGAGGAAACCATGCCGTTGGACGGACCTATGCCAGGTAGTGTCGGCCGATCCGGAGCGAATCGGGTTGTGGTGAGCGCAGTGGGTGCCGCACTGAAAGCGAGGTACTCCGACTCGCACTCGACTTCACGCTCTGATTCGTACGCCGATTCGTACTCCGAGGACGTGTTGCTCGCCAATCTCGCGATGGATTTCGATGCGTCCGGCGAAGCCGCGGCCGATTCGATGAATGTCGTGGAGGACATCAACGTGGACGAAGTCAGTCCACTGCCACAGGTGATCACCAAAGCGGCCGACGACTTCGAACCCAGCGCGGCATTTCTCGTTGCGCCGTCGACCATCGATCTAGTGCTCGACGCGGCTCCGGCCGCGGCTGCGGCCGTGGAACTCGATACGCCGGCGCGCATCGATCCGGCGAACACCCCCGTCGTGCTCGATGCGCAGGGCGATTTCAATGACTACATCGACGCGCTCGAAGCGCGCCTCGCCGTCGAGCGCGGCCCGGAGCGCGCGGTGGAACAACGCGTGGAGATTGCGTCGCCACCCGTGCAGGTCGAGGTGACGCCACCGCTGCCGGCGGCGCCGAATGGCCCGTGCGCATTCAGCGAAGCCGATCTGTCGCTCGACCTTCCCAACGAGCTCGGCTCGCTGGAGCTGGGATCCTTCCTCGACGTGCTGACGCAGACGATGCTGGGTTTGCCTGGTGCGATCGATCTGTTCTGTCGCGCACCTGATCGACGCGACGCCTATGAGAAATCGTCGCAACTGCTCGATCAGCTTGCGCAGGCCGCGCAGACCGCAGGTATCCGCGGCATCGTGACCTTCGCCTCGCATTGCGGCAATCTGGTCGAAGCGCTGGCCGGTTCGGGCTTCAGCAGAACGAATGCGGCCTTCGGCACGTTGCGCCGTGGCGTGGCTGTGTTGAAGCAGATGAGCAACGTCGTGTGGGGCAGCGGCACCCTGCAGGTCGATATCGCCGAGGTGCTCGACGAAATCATCGAGGCCGAGTACCGCGCGCTGGTGGACGTGACGGCGCGCGAGCAGGTGCACACGGTCTCGATGCGGGTTACCGTGGCCCCGACCAATCTGCCGGCGCGGCAAAGGCCGGTCGATGCCGATGAGTCGCTCCTCGATCGGCTGCTCGGGCCGCGCCTGGGCCGGGCCTGAG
>CADEDU010000072.1:0-2237 GCA_902826155.1 uncultured beta proteobacterium | reverse complement strand
ATCGAGCGCGAGTCGCTGATGCTCGAGCGGCGTGCCTGCACGGTGTTGATGATCAGATCCACTTCGCCGTTCTTCATGAGGTCGACGATGTGCGGCCGGCCTTCGGCCACCTTGTTGACCACATTCACCGGCAGGCCGCGCGCGAGCAGCACAGCGCCGGTGCCGCGCGTGGCGATCAGCTGGAACCCCATCTCGTGCAGTTCCTGGCCGAGTTGCATCGCCGCGGGCTTGTCTTCGTCGCGCACGCTGATGAACACGCGTCCCTTGCTCGGCAGGCGCGTGCCGGCGGCGAGCTGCGACTTCACGAACGCCTCACCGAAGGTGGTGCCGATGCCCATCACCTCGCCGGTGGACTTCATCTCCGGTCCGAGAATGGTGTCGACGCCGGGAAACTTGTTGAACGGGAACACCGCCTCCTTGACCGCGAAGTAGGGGGGGACGAATTCGCCGCGAATACCCTGCGCCGCGAGCGTCTGTCCGGCCATGCAACGCGCGGCGATCTTGGCGAGCGCCCGGCCGGTGGCCTTCGATACGAACGGCACCGTGCGTGACGCGCGCGGATTGACTTCGAGCACGTAGACGGTATCGCGCTGGATGGCGAATTGCACGTTCATCAGTCCGACAACCGACAAACCCTGCGCCAGCGCGACGGTCTGTCGGCGCAATTCCCGTTCTACATGCGCCGGTATCGAGTAAGGCGGCAGCGAGCAGGCGGAGTCGCCCGAGTGCACGCCGGCCTGCTCGATGTGCTCCATGATGCCGCCGATGAGCGTGGTCTGGCCGTCGCACACCGCATCGACGTCGACTTCCATCGCGTCGTTGAGAAAACGATCAAGCAGTACCGGTGAATCGTTGGTGACCTTCACCGCCTCGCGCATGTAGCGTTCCAGATCGCCGCGCTGGTGCACGATTTCCATCGCACGACCGCCCAGCACGTAGCTCGGACGCACCACCAGCGGATAACCGATCTGCTCGGCCGCTTCCAGCGCTTCGGCCTCGGTGCGCGCGGTTCGGTTGGGTGGCTGCTTCAGGCCGAGTCGGTGGAGCAATTGCTGGAAGCGTTCGCGATCCTCGGCGGCATCGATCATGTCGGGCGTGGTGCCGATGATCGGCGCACCGGCACGAGCGAGATCGCGCGCGAGCTTGAGCGGGGTCTGGCCGCCGTACTGCACGATCAGTCCTTCGGGTTTCTCCTTGTCGACGATTTCGAGCACGTCTTCCAGTGTGAGCGGCTCGAAGTAAAGCCGGTCGGAGGTGTCGTAATCGGTTGAGACGGTTTCCGGATTGCAATTGACCATCAGTGTCTCGAAGCCGTCGGCGCGCAGTGCCATCGCGGCGTGCACGCAGCAGTAGTCGAATTCGATGCCCTGGCCGATGCGATTGGGGCCGCCGCCCAGCACCATGATCTTGCGCCGGCCGGTCGGTTCGGCCTCGCATTCCTCGTCGTAGCTGGAATAGAAGTAGGCGGTGGGCGTGGCGAACTCGGCGGCGCAGGTGTCGACGCGTTTGTAGATCGGACGAATGCCGAGCGCGTGCCGATGCTCGCGCACCATCGTCTCAGTGCTCCCGAGCAACGTGGCGATGCGCGCATCGGCGAACCCGACGCGCTTCAGCGCGCGCAGCTCGTCGGCGGATATCGACGCAAGCGATCGGCCGCGCAGCGCCTGCTCGCGCTTCACCAGATCGTCGATCTGCGCCAGAAACCACGGATCGATACGGCTGCGCGCGTGCACGTCGTCGATCGAGCGGCCGGCGCGGAACGCATCGGCGACGAACCACAAGCGCTCCGGCCCGGCGACCGCCAGCTCCTGGTCGATCTGCTCGGGATCGGTGCTCTTCTCATCGAGGCCGCTTACGCCGACCTCCAGGCCGCGCAAGGCCTTCTGCAACGACTCCTGGAAGCAGCGGCCGATCGCCATCACTTCGCCGACCGACTTCATCTGCGTGGTGAGTCGTTTGTCGGCTTGCGGAAATTTCTCGAACGCGAAGCGCGGGACCTTGGTGACCACGTAATCGATCGTGGGCTCGAACGAGGCGGGCGTGGCACCGCCGGTGATGTCGTTGGCGAGCTCGTCGAGCGTGTAGCCCACCGCGAGCTTGGCGGCGATCTTGGCGATCGGAAACCCGGTGGCCTTGGATGCCAGCGCCGATGAGCGCGACACGCGCGGATTCATCTCGATCACGACCATGCGCCCGTCGGCCGGGTTGATCGCGAACTGCACGTTCGAGCCGCCGGT
>CADEDU010000071.1:28911-37490 GCA_902826155.1 uncultured beta proteobacterium | reverse complement strand
AGATGGTGTCGTCGAAATTGCGCGCGCCGACATAGCCGCCGGTGTTGACGTCGATCGTGGTCATCGCCTCGGTCTGATCGAGTATCAGATACCCGCCCGACTTGAGGTCGACGCGCCGCGCCAGCGCCTTCTCGATCTCTTCCTCGATGTTGTAGAGGTCGAACAGCGGCCGCTCGCCGGTGTAATGCTCGATCTTGGGCAGCACCTGCTGGGTGTAGTCCTTGGCGAACGCCTGCAGCCGCACGAAGGTCTCGCGCGAGTCGACGATGATGCGGCCGGTGTCGGCGCCGACGAAATCACGCAGCACGCGCTGGGCAAGCGAGAGATCCTGATGCAGCAACGACGGCGCCGGCGCTTCGCCTGCACGCTGGCGGATGTCGTGCCACAGCCGGCGCAGGTACTGCACGTCGTTGGCCAGCTCGTCTTCGTGCGCGTTCTCGGCGACGGTGCGGATGATGTACCCGCCGCGCTCCTCGGGCGGAATGAGCTGCTGCAGCCGCTCGCGCAGATTCTTGCGCTCGGTTTCGTCTTCGATGCGCTGCGAGATGCCGATGTGCGGATCCTGCGGCAGGTACACCAGCATCCGTCCGGCGAGGCTCACCTGCGTCGACAGCCGCGCGCCTTTGGTGCCGATCGGATCCTTCACCACCTGCACGACGATCGGCTGCCCTTCGGAGAGGATCTTCTCGATCGGGCGCGGATCGCCGCCGTTTTGCCGTGCTTCCCAGATGTCGGCGATGTGCAGGAACGCCGCGCGCTCCAGGCCGATCTCGATGAAGGCCGACTGCATGCCTGGCAGCACCCGCGCGACCACGCCGCGATAGATGTTGCCCACCAGTCCGCGCCCGTGCGTGCGCTCGATGTGCAGTTCCTGCGCCACGCCCGCGTCGATGACGGCGACGCGCGTTTCCTGCGGCGTGACGTTGATCAGAATGTCTTCGGCCATGTCGATGTCGGTTGCGCGCGCGGCGAGCGCAGGCGGGGTTCAGTTCGCGATCTGGCGCAACAACGCCACGGTTTCACATAGCGGCAGGCCGACGATGCCGGAGTAGCTGCCTTCGATTGCGGGAATGAACGCCTGGGCGCCACCCTGAATCGCGTACGCCCCGGCCTTGTCCATCGGCTCGCCGGTGCCTACGTACGCGTCGATCTCGTCCGCGCCGATCGACCGAAATCGTACCGTGCTGCGCGACAGCGCGGTGAGCAGCCGACCGGCGTGATGAACGGCGATCGCGGTGAGCACTTCATGACTGCGGCCAGACAGGCTGCGCAGCATCGCTCGGGCGTCGTCGGCATCGACCGGCTTGACCAGAATCCGATCGTCGACACATACGGTCGTATCGGCGGCGAGAATCGGCATGCGCGCCCAGCCGCGCTGTGCCACGCGTTGCGCGGCGATGTCGGCTTTCAGTTGCGCGACGCGCATCACGTAGGTGTCGGGGCGCTCTCCGGCAAGCACCGCTTCATCGACGTCAGCCGTGCGGCCCGGGCGCTCGCGCAGACGCAGCAACTCGAACTCAGCACCGATCTGCGCCAGCAATTCGCGCCGGCGCGGGCTTTGTGATGCCAGGTAGATCTTGGGCAACGCCAGCATGGCTCGCCGTGCGGTGTTATTCGCGGTGGTAGGGATGGTTCGCCAGGATCATAGCGGCCCGGTAGAGCTGCTCCACCAGCACCACGCGCGCCAGCCCGTGCGGGAGGGTGAAGCTCGAAAGCTGCAGGGTGATCGCGGCGCGACGCTTCAGTGCCGGATCGAGGCCATCGGGGCCGCCAATCAACAAGGCGATGTCCTGCCCGCCCTGCATCCACAAATCGAGCTGTCTGGCGAGCGCCATCGAACTGAGCGCTTTGCCGCGCTCGTCCAGCGCAACGATCAGCGCGGCGCGCGGGATTGCGGCATCGAGGCGCACTGCTTCTTCGCGCAGCAACTGCTCGACGCTGTCACCCTCGGTACGGCGCGCCGGTCGGATCGTCTTGAGTTCCAGGCGCAACGCTCGCGGCATACGACGCGCATAGTCGTCGACCGCCTGATCGACCCAGCCGGGCATACGCTCCCCGACCGCGATGACGATCAGCCGCATACGAATCCGATCAGTGCATCACGACTTGCTGAGGCTGGCCGCCCTGGGTTTGCGCGCACGCGGCTTGGGCTGGCCCCACAGCTCCTCGAGGTTGTAGTACTGGCGTACCGCCGGATGCATCACGTGCACGACGATATCGCCCAGGTCGACCAGCACCCACTCGCCGGATTCCTCACCTTCGATCGAGGCCACGCGCTCACCCATGGCCTTCACCTTGTCGTGCACGCTGCGGGCCAGGGCCTTCACCTGCCGCGCCGACTCACCGGTCGCGATGATCACGCGATCGAACATCGAAGTGAGATGAGTGACGTTGAATACCGAGATGTCGCGCGCCTTGATGTCTTCGAGCGCGGCGACCACCGCACGCTGCTTCTTGAGAAGGCTCAACGGGGGAATGCCTCCAATGCACGAGTGATACGAGTGTTAGCAGTGATGCCAACGACACCGGCGACACCAGGAACGTGATCGACGCCGGCCCGGTCGTGCGCGGTACGGCTCACAGGGAACCCGCGCCGCGGCCGACTATACGGGAGAAGCTTCGTCAGCTGCAATCGAGGCCGGCGCGGTCGATCGGAGGCTGCGGCCGGCCGCGCAGAGGCGTTCAGGCTGCGGGCTTCGATGTGTAGACCTCGGTCTTGTCGATGTACTCGAGCACCGAGTCGGGCAACAGATAGCGCGCGCTGTGACCACGGCGTGCCAATGCGCGGATGTGGCTGGCGGAGATGTCGAGCGACGTGATCGTCTGGTGATAGATCAGCCCGCAAGACTGCTCGGCCAGGCGATGCGGTTCATGCGTGAAGTGTTTGCCCCAAAGTGGCTGCAGCGGCAGCGGCAGCGTCGAGGTCAGTTCGTAGCCGGGGCGGCTCGCCACCACGACATGCGCGAGCTTGAAGAACTCCTGCCAGCGTTCCCAGAACGGAAAGCCGAAGAAGGCGTCGGCGCCCAGCAGCAGACACAGCGGCCGGTCACCGATTTCGTTGCGGATTTCCTCCACCGTGTTGATGGTGTAGCTCGGCTCGGCGCGCCGTACTTCGCGCGCGTCCACGCGCAGAATCGGATTGCCTGCGGTAGCGAGGTATGCCATGGCGAGCCGATGCTCGGCGCCGGCCAGGGGTGCGGTGCGGTGCGGCGGCGTGCCTGCGGGCACCAGTCGGATCTCGGTGAGATTGAGCGCCGTGGCGATTTCCTCGGCGAATCGCAGATGACCGAAGTGGATCGGGTCGAACGTGCCACCGAGAATGCCGAGCGGTGAGGTTTTGCTCATCGTACGCCTTGCGCAGGGAGAGGAGACGGCTGGCCCGCATTGTAGCGGGCGGCGTGGCTGCTAGACTGACCGCGTCCCGTTCAACCTGTTCATCCATGAGGAGTGGCGATGATCGACCCGCTGGTCGTCGCAAAGACCATCGACGCGGCACTTGAAGAAGACATCGGCTTTTGCGATCTCACCAGCGAGCTGGTGATCCCGCGCAACGCGCAGGCCGATCTGGCCCTCAATGCGCGACACGAGATGGTGATCGCCGGCATCGACATCGCTGCGCAGGTGTTCAAGCGCCGCGTACCCGAGTGCCGTTTCGAAAAGTTCGTCGAGGACGGCGCACGCGTGACCGGCGGAACGCGCATCGCGGCGGTGAGCGGCCCGGCGCAAGGCCTGCTCACGGCCGAGCGTACCGCGCTCAACCTGCTGCAGCATCTGTCGGGCATCGCCAGCCTCACCGCGCAATACGCCGACCGCATCCGCGGCACGAAGGCGGTGCTGATCGACACGCGCAAGACCACGCCCGGTCTGCGCGCGTTGGAAAAGCATGCGGCGCAGATGGGCGGGGCGCGCAATCATCGATTGCGGCTGGACGATGGCGTGCTGATCAAGGACAACCACATCGCGGTGTGCGGCTCGATCCGAGCGGCGGTGGAACGTGCGCAGGCCGGCTGCCCCACGCTCACGAAGATCGAGGTCGAGTGCGACACGCTCGGTCAGGTGCACGAAGCGCTGGCCGCGGGCGCCGATTGCATCCTGCTCGACAACATGAGCCTGGAGGATCTGCGCGAAGCGGTTCGCATCGTCGGCGGGCGGGTGCCGCTGGAAGCCAGCGGCGGGGTGCGGCTGGAGACGATTCGCGGCATCGCCGAGACCGGCGTGACGTTCGTATCGGTGGGGCGCATCACCCAGTCGGCGCCGGCGGTCGACATCGGGCTCGATGCCGTCATCCATGCCTGATCGGCAGCAAATCGCGTGACGACATCATCGATGCCACACTCGGCAGCAGACTCGGCGCAGCAGGCATTCGGTGTGTGCCTGTTCTGTTCGGCTTCACGCAACCTGGGCGAGCAGTATCTCGAGCACGCGCGCGCGTTCGGCGATCGTGTTGGCCGTGCCGGATTTCGCCTCGTCTACGGCGGGAGCACTCGTGGTCTGATGGGCGCAGCCGCGCAGGCCGCGCACGACGCAGGCGCGCCGGTGCTCGGTTTCATTCCGGATTTTCTGATCAACCGCGAGGGGATCAACACCTCGGTCGGCGAGATGATCGTGGTGCAGACTTTGGCCGAGCGCAAGGCGCGCATGGCTGAGGCGGCGGATGCGTTCGTGGCCATCCCCGGCGGCATCGGCACGCTCGATGAGATCACCGAAATGGTCACCTGGAACGAACTGGGCGTGCACACCAAGCCCGTGTATCTCGTCAACACATTCGGATTCTGGGATCCGATCGTCGAGTTCTTCCGGCGCGGGCGCGAGATCGGTGTGATCCGCCCCGGTTTCGAGCGGCATTGCCGTGTCGTGGCCGATCTCGACGAGCTGTTCGCGCAGCTGACCGCGAAGTAGTCGTGGTCAGGTAGTTCGCCGCGCGCCTATCGGCGTGCGGGTCTAGATGCGTGACGCGGCCACGCCGATCGAATCGATGCGCTTCAACTCCGGTTGCTCGAACAGGGCCGGATCGACGAGGTAATCGAGCAGCATCGCAGTCGCGTCTTCGCCCCAGAACAACTCCTTGCCGGCGACGAAGGTCGGCACACCGAACACGCCTGCGGCGATCGCGCGCTCACCGTTCTCGCGCAGGGCAGCCTTTACCTTGTCAGCCGCCATGAGTTCGGCGGCGCGTGCCGGCTCGATCGACAGCCGTTCGAGCAGCGCCGGCCACTCGTCGCCCACCGATCGACCCTCGCCCCAGATGAAATCGTAGATCGCGCGGACCACGTCCAGCCGCGCGCCCAGCGCGATCGTCAAGCGCAGCGCGTGCAGCGGATTGAACGGATGCGCCGGGGGACAACGCAGCGGCGTGCCGCGCTTGGCGCTTTGCCAGGTGATGAGCCGAAACGTGTGAATGCGCTTGCCGACGATCTCGGCGGGCCCCTTCTGGCCCCAGTGATTCAGCAGTCCGGCGAACAGCACCGGACGCACTTCGATGTCGGGTCGGGCGAACAGCGCCGGATGCTGCAGCAACTGCAGATACGGATAGGGCGAGACGTAGTCGAAGTACCAGGTGAGTGTCATCGTCGTGAAGTGTGGTGTGTAACGAAGCGGCGGGTTCAAATTCTGGGCGATGTTCAACTGCGGCGTGGGTCACGCGCGCATTTTCCCGCCACCTTTCGCGCGTTGTTTGCCCCGATGGTGCCCCGGCGCAGCCTCGATCGTCATCCATCGTGTCGGCTCTGAACAACACCTAGGGAGTGGCAATGGGTCGAGACTTCATTCTGCGTACCGCGGGCATCGCGTTCCTGGCGATCGTGCTGCTGGTGCCGGTGGCGATGATCCGCGATCTGGTGAGCGAACGCCAGGCGCGGCGCAACGAGGCGATCGCCGATATCGCGTTCGGCTGGGGCGCGCGCCAAACGGTCACCGACCCGTATCTCGCGGTGCCGTACACCCGTCGCTGGATCGAGGTCGTCACCGAAATCGTCGACGGCAAACCGAAGGAGCGGCGCAGCGAGCACGCCGAGCCGGGCGTGGTGCGCATTCCGGTCGATGCGGTGAACTGGACGCTCAACGTCGCCACGCTGGAGAAAGCGCGCGGCATCCACAAGGCGCGGCTCTATCAGACGCGCGCACAGGTGAGCGGCCGCATCACCATCCCGCCAAGACTCGTCGGGGTGGAGCCCAACAGCCGCTACGAGTGGGCCCGGCCGCGCATCGTGCTGGGCGTATCGGACCCGCGTGGCATCCGCAGCGTCTCGCCGCTCGCGTTCGGGTCGACGCGGATCGAGTTCGCGCCGGGGACGGGCGACGCAGCGCTGCTCAATGGCGTACACGCGATGCTGGAGGTCGATGCGGAACGAAGTGCCGGTACGTATGAGTTCAGCTTCACCACCGAGATCGCCGGTTCGGAAGCGCTCGACATCGCGCCGATCGCCAAGGACACCACGGTCGCGCTGCGCGCCGATTGGCCGCATCCATCATTCCACGGTCCGTTCCTGCCGGCACGGCACGACATCCGTGCCGACGGTTTCGACGCCGGCTGGAAGGTGTCGCAGTACGCCTCGCAGGGCGCCGAGCGGTTGCGCACCTGCGGTGCGACCAAGCCGTGTGCCGCGATCAATCAGCAGGTGCTCGGTGTGGCATTGATCGAGCCGATCGGCGTGTATCAGAAACTCGAGCGCGCCTCGAAGTACGGATTCCTGTTCGTCGGACTGCTGTTCGTCGCGTTCTTCCTGTTCGAGCTGCTGCAGCGGCTGGTGATCCACCCGATTCAATACCTGCTGGTCGGACTGGCGCTGGCGATCTTCTTCCTGCTGATCACCGCGCTTTCCGAGCACATCACGTTCGAAGCGGCATATGCGATTGCCACGGCCGCCTGCGTCGGCTTGATCACGTTCTACGTGGTGCGGGTGCTGCAAAGCGCGCGGCGGGGCCTGTCGTTCGGCGGAGGATTGGCGCTGCTCTACGGCGCGCTCTATCTGCTGCTCAAGGCCGAGGACTATGCGCTGCTCGCCGGTTCGGTATTGATGTTCGCGCTGCTTGCCGGCGTGATGATCGCCACGCGCCGCATCGACTGGTATCGCCTCACGCGCGGCCGGAGCGCACAGGAGGCGCCGGCGCTGCCGTGATTGCCGATTGAGGTTTGGTTGAGTCGATCTCGCGCGGAGCACTCGGAGGAATCGCGCGGAGCACTCGGAGGGCCGCTGACGAACAGCGGCACCTCTCCTCCTCCGGGTGCTGCTGGGCGTCGCGCCCTCACCACAGGGCGGCGATCCGGGTGGGCCTCCGAGTGCTTCGCGCGATCCTTTACTACTTGCGAACCTGGCCGCTGCCCAGCACGACCCACTTCTGCGACGTGAGCCCTTCGAGCCCGACCGGGCCGCGCGCATGCAGCTTGTCGGTGGAGATGCCGATCTCGGCACCCAGCCCGTACTCGAAGCCGTCGGCGAAACGCGTCGACGCATTGACCATCACCGAACTGGAATCGACCTCGCGTACAAACCGCTGCGCATGCGCATCGTTGCTGGTGACGATCGCGTCGGTGTGCTGCGAGCCGTAGCGGGCGATGTGCTCGATCGCCTCGTCCAGCCCCTTCACCACGCGCACCGCGAGGATCGGCGCCAGGTACTCCGCGTACCAGTCCTCCTCGGTGGCGGGCAGCATCGACGGATCGTACTTGCGCGCAGCCTCGTCGCCTCGCAACTCCACGCCCTTGTCGTGGTAAATCCCGGTGAGCCTGGGCAGCAGATTCGGCGCCACGCTCTCGGCCACCAGCAGCGTCTCCATCGTGTTGCAAGTGCCGTAGCGCTGCGTCTTGGCGTTGTCGGCGATCGTGACCGCCATGTCGAGATCGGCGGAATCGTCGACGTACACGTGGCACACGCCATCGAGATGCTTGATCATCGGAATGCGCGATTCGGCGCTGATGCGCTCGATCAGCGACTTGCCGCCGCGCGGCACGATGATGTCGATGAACTCGTTCATGCGCAGCATCTCGCCCACCGCGGCGCGGTCGGCGGTTTCCACCACCTGCACTGCGGCTTCGGGCAAGCCGGCCGTACGCAATCCGGCCTGTACGCAGCGCGCCAGCGCACGATTGGAGGCTATTGCCTCCGACCCGCCGCGCAGGATCGTCGCGTTGCCCGATTTCAGGCACAGCACCGCGGCGTCCACGGTGACGTTGGGGCGCGACTCGAAGATGATGCCGATCACACCGACCGGCACGCGCATGCGTCCGACCTTGATTCCGGTAGGACGCTCCTGCAGATCGGTGATGGCGCCGATCGGATCGGGCAGTGCCGCCACCTCCTCCACGCCGCGCGCCATGTCTTCGATCGACTTCGGCTTGAGCGTGAGCCTATCGACGAACGCAGCGTCCTGGCCGTTGTTTCGGGCGCGGGCCACATCTTCGGCGTTGGCGGCCAGCAGCGTGGCTGACGCCCCGCGAATCGCCGCAGCAATAGCATGCAGCGCGCGGTTCTTGGTGGTGGTGTCAGCTTTGGCGATCAGGCGCGAAGCCTCGCGCGCGCGTTGGCCGAGCGCACGCATGTACGCGACGACGTCGCGGGTAGGATCGAGCGTGAGATCGG
>CADEDU010000071.1:0-28811 GCA_902826155.1 uncultured beta proteobacterium | reverse complement strand
GCGCGCATGCGCTGTTCATCGGGTCGAGGTGCGAACCACAACGCCAGCGCGAGCAGCTCGTCCCACACGTCGCCCTTGGCCACGCCCTTGATCATCTTGTCGATCAGCGCGGCGCGCTCCAGGGCTGCGTGAGCCGTGGCGGCCTGCACCCGGCGCACGGCATTGCCCATCAGACTCAGCCGTGGCTCGCCCCAAATCCGGTTCTCGCGTAGCAGCTCCGGCAGCGGTCGCCCTGCGGACAATCCGATCTGGATGCGGGCGATTGCGCGGATATCCTCGGCGAGCACCCATAGCACGCGCGGGGGCTCCTCGCCCTCGCCGCGCAGACTGTCGCTGACGCGAGCCGCACGCGACGCGTCGCCCGCCAGCATCGACTCGGCAAGCTGATAGATGCTGTGACGCGCCACGTTCAGCACTGCGTCGCGCACCTGGTCGAACGGCAGCGCGCCTTCGGGGCACAGCAGCGCGAGTTTCTGGATTTCCTGATGGGCGGCAAGCAGGTTGCCCTCGACGCTGTCGGCGAGGAACGCAAGCGTCGCCTCGTCTGCGCGCTGCTTCTGTCGCGCCAGTCGCATGCCGATCCACTGTGGCAGCCGCGCCCGCTCGATCGGGAACACGTTCACCACCACGCCGCGCTCCGATAGCGACGTGAACCAGCCGCTGGATTGATCGGCCTTGGACAGCCGCGGCAGGCTCACCAGCGTGACGTTCTCTTCGACCAGATGCGCGCAGTACTGCTCGATGGCCTGCGCGCCATCATTGCCCGGCTTGCCATTGGGGATGCGCAGTTCGATGAGTTTACGATCGGCAAACAGCGACATGCCCGCCGCCGCGTGGCCCAGTTGCGCCCATTCGAAGCCGCGCTCGACCGCCATCACTTCGCGTTCGGTACAACCAGCCTTGCGGGCCGCGGTGCGAATGGCATCGGCCGCCTCGAGCGAGAGCAACGGTTCGTCGCCGTGCACGACGTAGAGCGGCGCGACACCTCGCGCGAGGTGCTGATCGAGCTGATCGGCGCGCAGCTGTGGCATGAGCGCTCAGTCGTCGTCGCCGCGGCGGTACTTGCCTGCCTGCATGCGCCGGATCATCTGCTGGACCACGTCGGACTGCATCTCGCGGAACAGCACGACCTCCTCGCTTTCCTTGGCCAGCACCTGGTCGTTGAACGTGATGTCGCGCCGCACGATGATGTCGTTGGCGGACACGAACTCGCCGCCTTTGCCGTCGTGCACGCGGAACGACACGCGATAGAGGATCTGATACTCGCGAGCGCGTCCGGCGGTGCTCAGGCTGAGAATCGTCTTGTCACGCGCCTCGGCCAGGATCACGAGGATGGCCTGTGCGTCCTTGGGCTCGCTCCGTACGCGCGCATTGCTGCCCGAGTTGATATTGCGAGTGAGCTCGACTGTCAGCGGCGAGGTGCCCGGAATGTGGATCGACTCGAATGGAAAATTGGCCGAGCCGCGCAGTTGAAAACCGCAGGCGGCCAGTGCGAGGCAGGCTGCGGCGACACTCAGCGCCGCTCGCCGGCGTGCAACCGGCCGACGCAATGCCCGGTCGAGGCGGTCAGACCACGACATTGACCAGCCGCCCCGGCACGACAACCACTTTCTTGGGCGGTTGACCGTTGGTGAAGCGGGTGACCGAATCATGGGCGAGCGCCAGGCCTTCGATCGCCGCTTTGTCGGCCGACTTCGGCACTACCAGATGACCGCGTAGCTTGCCGTTGACCTGCAGCACCAGTTCGATCTCGTCCTGTTCGAGTGCGCGCTCGTCCACCTCGGGCCACGGCGCGTCGATCAGCTCACCGCTGAATCCCAGCTCCTGCCACAGCGCGTGCGTAGCGTGTGGCGTGATCGGCGAGAGCGTGCGCAGCAGAATCGAGAAGCCCTCATGCAGCAGTTGCGCGTAGCGTGGATCGCCTGCTGCCTCGCCGGACTTGGAAAGGTCCGACAACGCGTTCAACATCTTGATCGCGGCGGAAGCCACGGTGTTGAACTGCATGCGCTGCATGTCGTACTGCGCCTGCTTGAGATTCAGATGCAGTTCGCGTCGCGCCGCGGCCAGCGCGGGTGACTGTTTGGCCCAATCGGCCGGGTACACGTACCCGGCCTGGTCGCCGCGCTTGCGCGCTTCGGCCTGTACCAGCGCCGCGACATCGAAAGCGAAGGCCCACAGACGTTTGAGAAAGCGCGAGGCGCCGGCCACGCCGCTGTCGGACCACTCGAGGGTGAACTCCGGCGGACTGGTGTTGATGATGAAAAAGCGCGCGGTGTCGGCGCCGTACTGTTCGATCAGCGCTTGCGGATCGACGCCGTTCAGCCGCGACTTCGACATCGTGCCGATGCCTGTGTATTCGACCGGCTTGCCGTCGCGCGCGCGTGCGCCGGTGATACGACCTTCGGCGTCGCGTTCAATCTCGAGTTCGTCGGGCGGAAAGTAGGTGACGCCGCCTTTTTCGCCTTTGCGCTGAAAGATGTGATTGAGCACCATGCCCTGGGTGAGCAGGCTGGTGAACGGCTCGTCGATACCGACCAGCCCGCAATCGCGCATCACCTTGGTCCAGAAGCGCGAGTACAGCAGATGCAGGATCGCGTGCTCGATGCCGCCGATGTACTGATCGACCGGCAGCCAGTACTTCGCGCGGTCGTCCACCATTGCATTGGCCTGGTCGGCGCAAGCGAAGCGGATCTGGTACCACGACGAATCGACGAACGTGTCCATCGTGTCGGTCTCGCGGCGCGCGGGCTTGCCGCACTTCGGGCAGGCGCACGCGAGATACGACGGCGTCTTGTTGAGCGGGTTGCCCGAGCCATCCGGCACCAAATCTTCGGGCAGCACTACCGGCAGATCCTTGTCGGGCACGGGCACGTCGCCGCAACCGTCGCAATGGATGATCGGGATCGGCGTGCCCCAATAGCGCTGCCGCGAGATGCCCCAGTCGCGCAGCCGCCATTGCACCTGCTTGTCACCCAGGCCCTTCGCCTTGAGGTCGGCAGCGATCGCGTCGGTTGCCTGCATGTAGGAGGTAAGGCCGTCGTACTTGCCCGAGTTGACGCAGCGGCCGTTCTCCTTGTCGGCGTACCACTCATCCCAACCATCGAGGCTGAACGCCTTGCCCGGGACGGCGACCACCTGCTTGATCGGCAGGCCGTACTTCTTGGCGAAAGCGAAATCACGCTCGTCGTGCGCGGGCACACCCATCACCGCGCCCTCGCCGTAGCTCATCAGCACATAGTTGCCGACCCAGATCTCGACTTTCTCGTTGGTGAGCGGATGGGTGACGAAAAAGCCGGTGGGCATGCCCTTCTTTTCCATCGCCGCCAGATCGGCTTCCATAACCGAGCCGCGCTTGCATTCGTCGATGAACGCGGCGAGCTTGGGGTTGTCGCGTGCCAGGCGCGTAGCCAGCGGGTGCTCGGCCGCAATCGCGTTGAACGTGACGCCCATGATCGTGTCGGCGCGGGTGGTGAACACACGCAGCACGTCTTTTTTGCCGTCGATCTCGTAGGGAAAGCCGAAGTTGACGCCGTAGCTCTTGCCGATCCAGTTGGCCTGCATCGTCTTGACGCGCTCGGGCCAGTTGGGCAGCTGCTCGAGCGCGCCCAGCAACTCGTCGGCGTATTGCGTGATCCGCATGTAGTACATCGGGATCTCGCGCTTCTCGACCACCGCACCGGTGCGCCAGCCGCGCCCGTCGATGACCTGCTCGTTGGCGAGCACGGTCTGATCGACCGGATCCCAGTTCACCACGCCGGTCTTCTTGTAGACGATGCCGCGCTCGAGCATGCGCAGGAACAGCCACTGGTTCCACTTGTAGTACTGCGGCGTGCAAGTGGCCAGCTCGCGCTCCCAGTCGATCGCGAAGCCGAGCGACTGGAGCTGCTTTTTCATGTAGGCGATGTTGTCGTACGTCCACTTGGCCGGCGCCACCTTGTTGGCCATGGCGGCGTTTTCCGCCGGCAGCCCGAACGCATCCCAGCCCATCGGCTGCAGCACGTTGAAGCCGCGCATGCGGTGATAGCGCGTCATGACATCGCCGATGGTGTAGTTGCGCACGTGACCCATGTGCAGCTTGCCCGAGGGGTACGGGAACATGCACAAGCAGTAGTACTTGGGTCTGGACCGGTCTTCGACGACGTTGAAGGCACGCGTCTTGTCCCAGTGCGCCTGGGCATCGCGCTCGATGGCGAGCGGCTCGTATTGCTGCTGCATGATTCGGGGGACTCGAGAGCGCCGCCCTGGCATGCGCACGCTCGGCGAGCGTCGCGGGAGGCGGGCGTATGTTGGGCAAACGAAAATTATAACGCCCAGGGGGTCGCATCCCGGGTCGAGTCGATGCCCCGTGACGGCTGCGCCAAGGGCGGGGACGACTGCGTCGGAGGGGGGCGGAGAGCGGTCCTGCCGGATCAGTGCGCGGTGTGCGCGGTGCGGGGCCAGACCTTGGCGAGCAAGGCGTTGACCTCGCCCTTGGCCCACGCGAGCCACTGCTCGACCTGGGCGCTGTGCGGCTGGCCGGTGATGCACCACTCGCAGAAGTGCTCGCAGTTGTTCGACAGCAGCCGATAGCGGCGCTCGCCGATGCGCATGCGCGCGCGGGCCACGCACGATTCTCCGGTGTACTGGCGCGCAGCCCAATCCTTCACTTCGAAGCCGTGCCGGCCGGCGAAGCGCTCGATCGACACTTCTTCCACCGGCTCGCGCTTGAGCTGCTTGGTGTAGCCGCGATAGTGGATGACGCGGCCGTTGCCGGCGTAGATCCCGTGGTGGATATACCAGCGGCGGCGTGAAACGAGGTGATCGCCGGGTTGCAGGTCGTGGTCCATGGCCAGGGGGAGCTAAGGGATAGGAGTCGGGACGGGCGGGGGTGGAAGAGCGTCTGGAACGGGCTCGGCCGAAGGGTCGACCGTGGGTTGCAAGCGTGCCTGTCAAGGTTCAAGAAACTGTCCGGATTGGCTCCAGCGGGCTTCAATTCGTACCGGTGAGTACCGGTAGGCGCGCCGTCCACGACGTTCGCCGCCTGCGCTCGCGATCACGCATACTCGCGGCATGACAACGCAGACGAACCAGGAACGAACCGGCCACGGGCCGCAACCAGACAGCCACTCGGGTCCGGACGACGCCCCTCTTGATCCTTCCGTTCCACGCAGCTGGCGCGAGCGCATCGGGCGCACCTGGGTCGGCACCAATTTCTTCGTCGCGCTGTTGCTGGGCCTGGCCGCGTTCGTCTACGTGATCACCGTCACCCTCAACGAGCCCGACCCGGCGATTGCGCGTGCCAATCGCGCCGGGCTTGGCGCGGCGGCGCTGGCTTTGGTGGAGATCGCGCTCCTCGCGCTGTACCTGCGCCGCGGCGTGCTTTCGGGCCTGGTGCGCACGTTCGCGGGGATCATCGGCTTCGTCGGACTGCTGCAGAACAGCGTCGTGCCGCTGGTGCTGCGCGAGCTGTACGACCAGGTGTTTCCGACGAACCTCAACATGGTCATGTGGTACGTGTACGGCTCGCATCTGCTTTATGCATTGATCGGAGACGCAGACCGCCGTGGCGCGCATGGATAAGGCGCGCGGGTAGAATCGCGGCACAAATCACGCCGCGTTTTGCCCCCTCGCCGCCGCGCTCAATGTCCGCGCTCCTCGACAATCTCAACAGCGAACAGCTCGCCGCAGTCACGCTGCCCGCGCAGCATGCACTGGTGCTGGCCGGCGCCGGCTCGGGCAAGACACGCGTGCTCACCACGCGCATTGCATGGCTGGTGCAGACCGGAACGGTGAGCCCGAGCGGCCTGCTCGCGGTCACGTTCACCAACAAGGCAGCGCGCGAGATGATGGTGCGCATCGGCGCGATGCTGCCGATCAACATCCGCGGCATGTGGATCGGCACGTTCCACGGGCTGTGCAACAGGCTGCTGCGCGCGCACTTTCGTGATGCCAATCTGCCGCAGACCTTCCAGATTCTCGACTCGCAGGATCAACTGTCGCTGCTCAAGCGCGTGATGAAGGGGTTGGGCGTCGACGAAGACCGCTTTCCGCCCAAGCAGGTGCAGTACTTCATCAACGCCGCCAAGGAGGAAGGGCGGCGCGCGGGCAAGGTCGAGGTCTACGACGACTTCACCCGCCGCAATCAGGAGCTCTACGCTGCCTACGACGAGCAGTGCCAGAAAGAAGGCGTAGTCGATTTCCCCGAGCTGCTGCTGCGCAGTTTCGAGCTGCTGTCCAACAACGAGCTGCTGCGCAACCACTATCAGGCGCGCTTCCGGCACGTGCTGGTGGATGAGTTTCAAGATACCAACCGGCTGCAATATCGCTGGCTGCGCCTGCTGGTGGGGCAGCACAACGTGATGTTCGCCGTGGGCGACGACGATCAGTCGATCTATCGCTTTCGCGGCGCGAACGTCGGCAACATGGCTGATTTCGAGCGCGACTATCGCGTCGAGAACATCATCCGCCTGGAGCAGAACTACCGCTCGTACGGCAACATCCTCAAAGCCGCCAACACGCTGATCGCCCACAACAAGAACCGCCTGGGCAAGAACCTTTGGACCGAGGCCGGCGAAGGCGAGCCGATCCGCGTGTTCGAAGCATCGAGCGACGCCGAAGAAGCGCGCTGGCTGGTCGAAGAGGTGAAGTCGCTCATCAACGAAGGCCAGGCGCGGCGCGACGTCGCGGTGCTGTATCGCTCCAACGCGCAGTCACGCGTGGTCGAGCACGCCCTGTTCAGTGCCGGGTTGCCGTACAAGGTCTACGGCGGCTTGCGATTCTTCGAGCGCATGGAAGTGAAACACGCGCTCGCGTACCTGCGCTTGGTCGCCAACTCCGATGACGACGGTGCGTTCCTGCGCGTGGTGAATTTTCCGACACGGGGCATCGGCGCGCGCTCGATCGAAGCCGTGCAAGATGCCGCGGTCGCCGCCGGCTCGAGTCTGTGGCAAGCGGTCGGCAAGCTTTCGGGCAAGACGGCGTTGTCGGTCGGTGCGTTCGTCACGCTGATCAACGCGTTGCGAACCGAAACACAGGGCCTGCCGTTGCAGGAAGCCGTGCAGGTCGTGATCGAAAAGAGCGGCCTGATCGCCCACTACAAGGCCGAACGCGAAGGCGCCGACCGCATCGAGAACCTGAACGAACTGGTCAATGCCGCCGCGGTGTTCGTGCAGGAGGAAGACGAGAACGATCTCACCGCCTTCCTTTCGCACGCATCGCTCGAATCGGGCGACAACCAGGCGGCCGAAGGTGCCGACGCGGTGCAACTGATGACCACGCACTCGGCCAAGGGCCTGGAATTCCACACGGTGTTCGTCACCGGCATGGAAGAGGGCTTGTTTCCGCACGAGCAAAGCCTGAACGAAGACGACGGCCTGGAAGAAGAGCGACGCCTCATGTACGTGGCGATCACGCGCGCTCGAACGCGGCTTTATTTTTCGTTCGCGCAGACGCGCATGCTGCACGGCCAGACGCGCTTCAATGTCGCCTCGCGCTTTCTCGACGAGGTGCCAGGCGGACTGTTGAAGTGGATCTCAGCCCGCTACGCGGCCAAGCGGCCAAGCGACGAAGCCTGGAAAACCGGCGAGCCTGCGCCAAATCGACGCGCCAGCCGCGACACCGGCATCCCGTTTCGCATCGGCCAGTCGGTGGCGCACCCGAAATTCGGCCAGGGCGTGATCGTCAATGCCGAAGGCAGCGGCGGCGAAGCGCGCGTGCAGATCAACTTCGGCAAGCAAGGCATGAAATGGCTGGCGTTGGAGTTTGCGAAGTTGGAGCGGGTGTGATGCACAAGCTATTGGTTTTCCGCAAGGGAGTCGGTTGATTTGGCGGTCCGACCGGAGGATTCTGGATACTGATGGCTGGTACAGACGATGGATGTAGTCCTTCGGCACTCTTTGTTCGGACCTTGACGGGCAATGCCAGCGGAATCAGCTTTCGTCAGAATCATGCAATTTCAACGAATTACCTGAGGCCAGCGTGGTTCATTCGTTCGATTCCCGGGCGGACCACAACTTCCTGTAACATTCTTTTTGCCTCGAAGTTTCGGTCTGTGATTCAGCCCGAGATGGTTGCATGAAGGTCAACTGCATGTGCCTGACGGAGAACCGCTGGGCTGTTGCTCAATCTCCTTGCTCCGGCGCCAAGAACTCTCGACGATGCAATCCGCTACTCAATCCTGGGCCACCATCACAAGCCCGGCACTGCCGGTCCAATTGGCAGTGCTACCTCCCCAGATAACGATTTCTGTTGTGAGCCACGCGCAGGGAAGGCTCGTCGGGCAGTTCTTGGACGACGTACGAACTTATTGCGCCGGGCGACTCGAAGTCATCGTGACCGTCAACATCGCCGAGACATTGCCGTTCGCGGCAAGCGACTATCCGTTTCCGGTGCGAGTGGTCGAGAACGACGTGGTTCGTGGATTTGCGGCCAACCACAATAGGGCGTTCAGGATGGCCGCAGGTGACTATTTCGTAGTCGCCAATCCGGACCTCCGATTGACTCACGACCCGTTACCGGCGTTGATCAAGGTATTGGATGATCGCGATGTCGGTGTCGTAGGCCCGCTCGTGGTCAACTCGAGCGGGGATCTCGAAGCAAGCGCAAGAAGGTTTCCGACCCCGACGTCGATCGTTCGCAAGGTGCTCGCGTGGCGTCCGCTGCATGACTACGCTCAACCGACCGCGCAGTTCGAGCCGGACTGGATCGCCGGCACGTTCATGGTTTTCAGGACGAGCACCTTCACGCGATTGGGCGGATTCGACGAGCAGTACTTCATGTACTACGAAGACGTGGATGTGTGTGCCCGCATTCGGACAAGCGGCCTGCGAGTCTCCCTCGAACCCCACGCGGTTGTAGTCCACGATCCAGGCCGCCGGAGCTGGTCGAATCCTTATTACACCCTCGTTCATCTGCGGAGCATGATGCGTTATTTCTGCTCCGGAATTGGACCCAAAAAGACTCGAGCGCTGCTCGAGCAAGAACGCGAAACGCGCGAGCACAGCACCAGTTGAGCACAATGCCGGTTCGGCATGCCGCTGTAACCGGAGCTGTATCGACATGCGCGGCAAAGCCACGAGATAAATGCCTGTGATCGAACATGGACTGATCACCAATCCGGTACTGCGAATCGATGCCGCCGCTGACGGCTGGGCAGGACGTGTAAGAGATGCGATCAGCGACTTGGCAGACGGGCTCAAACACGCACACGTCTGGCACATGCTCGCGCTGCAAGAGATCAGGCAGCGCTATCGGAGGTCGCTGATCGGGCCGCTGTGGATCACGATCAGTACCGGAGTGCTCGTGGGCGCGATGGGCCCGCTGTACGGGAGTCTGTTCGGCCACAGTCTCGCCGCCTACTTTCCGCATCTCGCGGTCAGTTTCGTGATCTGGCTGCTGATCGCGAACCTGCTCAACGAAGCTTGCGTTGTGTTCATCGGCGCAGAAGGCGTGATCAAACAGATTCGAATGCCGCTGAGCATCCACGTCTACCGTTTCGTCTGGAAGAACCTCCTCGTCTTCTTGCATCACGTCATTCTGATTGTTGCGGTGCTCGCCATCTTCCGGCCCCAGCTCGGCTGGAATGTTCTGCTGGCACCGGTCGGACTCCTCCTCCTCGCCCTGAACGCGGTTTGGATCGCCCTGTTCCTGGGGGTTGTTTGCGCGCGTTATCGCGACATACCGCTGATAGTCCAGAACATCGTTCAGGTATTGTTCTTTCTGACGCCAGTGTTGTGGCGACCCAGAGATCTTGGTCCGGCGCTCCAGTGGGCTGCGGAGGTGAATCCGCTTCATCACTTCCTGGAGGTCGTGCGCTCGCCTTTGCTCGGCTCGTCGCCCACATGGATCAATCTGCTGGTCGTTGCGCTAACGACCGTGAGCGGGTTTGCTATGGGCCTGGCGTTCTTCGCACGCTTCCGCAGTCGCATTGCCTACTGGGTCTAGCCGATCATGGCGCGTATCGTCGCCCGAGATATCAGCGTTGCCTTTCCGATCTATGGCGGGTCGAGCAGATCGCTGAAGAACACCATGATTCGAGCCGCTACCGGCGGCTTGCTGGCGCGCGACTCCGCCGATCGCGTCGTGGTGCAGGCGTTGAATCGACTGAGCTTCGACATCAACGATGGGGATCGGGTCGGTTTGGTTGGCCATAACGGTTCCGGAAAAACCACGCTGTTGCGCGTGCTGGCGGGTGCTTATGAACCCGTGTCGGGGTCGCTGGTCATCGAAGGCCGTGTCGCGTCGATGCTGAATATCACTCTGGGCATGGACTTGGAGGCCACCGGCCACGAGAACGTGTTCATGCGCGCGGCATTGATGGGACTCCGACCAAAGGAGATCCAGCCGCTCGTCGAGCAGATCCACGAGTTTGCGGAGCTCGGCGATTATTTCCACATGCCGATGCGAACCTACTCGAGTGGCATGGCGATGCGACTGGCATTCGCCGTTTCGACCTGTATCGAAGCCGACGTGCTGCTGATGGACGAATGGCTCTCGGTGGGCGACGCTTCGTTCACCGAAAAGGCCGAGCGCCGGCTGCAGATGCTTCTCGGCCGCGCAAGGATCCTCGTGCTCGCCTCGCACGATGAATCGCTTATCAGGCGAAGCTGCAATAGAATCTTCAGGTTATCGCACGGCGAAATGGTCAGTCAGGAACGCATCCCGCCAGCCTTGGCTAGCGCGGCCTGAGTGGTCGACCGGCCGGGCAACCCGGTCCCTCTACAACCCGAACTCACTCTCCCTCCTATGAAAGTCCTGGTCACTGGTGCATGCGGTTACAAGGGCACCGTACTGGTCCCAAAGCTGCTCGCCGCCGGCCACAAGGTGGTCGCGCTCGACATCATGTGGTTCGGCAACTATCTTCGGCCGCATCCCAACCTTCAAGTCGTCAGGGGCGACGTTCGGGAAATTGATGCGATCGATCTGAGTGGCGTCGACGCCATCGTTCACCTGTCGTCGGTCGCCAACGATCCCTGCGGTGATCTCGACCCGAAGCTCACCTGGGAGATCAGTTGCCTCGCGACGATGCAGCTTGCCGATCGGGCGGTCCGCCACGGCATCGGGCGTTTCGTCTATGCATCGTCGGGCAGTGTGTACGGCGTCAAGGATGAGCCCCAGGTAACCGAGGATCTCCCGCTGAAACCGATCTCCGAGTACAACAAGACCAAGATGGTCGCCGAACGCGTACTGCTGAGCTACGCCGGCGACATGGCCGTGCAGATCGTACGTCCTGCAACGGTGTGTGGATACTCGCCCCGCATGCGACTCGACGTCTCGGTCAACATGCTCACCATGCAGGCCTTGACGCGAGAAGAGATCACCGTCCTCGGCGGATCGCAGACCCGGCCCAACATTCACATCGACGACATCACCGATCTTTACTTGTTTCTGCTCGATCACCCGGAGCATCGCGGCGTGTACAACGCCGGCTTCGAAAACCTCTCGATCGCCGACATCGCCGAGCAGGTTGTCGAGTACGCCCCGGCGAAGATCACGGTGAAACCCTCCAACGACCCTCGCTCGTACCGGGTCAACTCCGACAAGTTGCTCGCGACAGGCTTTCGTCCGAAGAAAACGGTGCAGATCGCGATCAAGGAGATCGTCGATAAGTTCCAGCGGGGCGAGCTGAAAGACGAGGATCGGTTTCACAATCTGAAGTGGATGCAGAAGGAGGTGGTCAAGTGAAGGCTCCCGCCAACGACCACGCTTTTGTTTCGTTCGTCGGCTATGCCGAACGATTGCAAGTCGCGCTGCGCGAGGCTGACTGGAAGCCGGTCGAACGCCTCGCCCGAGAGTTGCTCGACTGCTGGAAGACGGGCAGGCAGTTGTTCATATGCGGCAACGGGGGCAGCGCAGGCAACGCGATGCATCTTGCCAACGACTTCATGTACGGAATCTCGAAGGTCGCCGGCAAGGGTCTTCGCGTAAACGCGCTTCCGGCCAACGCTTCGGTCGTTACCTGTCTGGCCAACGATGTGGGCTATGAAGACATCTACGCCGCGCAACTCGGCGCGCTTGCCCGGCCCGACGACGTGCTCGTCGTCCTCTCTGGCAGCGGCAATTCGCCCAACATCACCCGGGCGTTGGAGCAGGCGAAGAAGATGTCGGTCAGGACCTATGCGGTGCTAGGGTTCAATGGCGGCCGCGCCAAGGAGATGGCCGACGTGCCGATCCATTTCGCGGTCGATGACATGCAGATCAGTGAGGATCTCCAGCTCGTCGCGGGCCACATGATCATGCAGTGGCTCTACAACAATCGTCAGGTCATCCTGTAGCGCAGTCGATGGCGAACCGTGTTCTCGTAATCGGCAGCAATTCGTTCTCCGGCGCGAGTTTTGTCGCCTATCTGCTGCGTCAGGGCATCGAAGTGATCGGCGTCAGCCGGTCTCCTGAACCCCACCGCGTGTTTCTGCCCTACAGATGGGAAGGCAAGGACGGCGCATTCCGTTTTCAGCGTATCGATATCAATCACGATCTCGATGCCCTCGACAAGCTGATGCGCGAATCGCGCGCAACACACGTCGTCAACTTTGCCGCACAGAGCATGGTCGGCGAGAGCTGGAAGAACCCCGATCACTGGATGATGACCAACGTCGTCTCGACGGTGAGACTCCACGAGCGTCTGCGCCAGTTGGATTTCCTCGAGCGCTACGTACACGTCACGACGCCGGAGGTATATGGCAGCACCGAGGGCTTCATCAAGGAGACGACGCCGTTCAATCCCAGCACGCCTTATGCCGTGTCGCGTGCTGCCGGTGATATGAGCTTGAATTCCTATTTTTCGGCCTATGGTTTTCCGGTGCTGTTCACGCGGGCTGCAAACGTCTACGGTCCGGGGCAGCAGCTGTACCGCATCATTCCGAGAACGATCCTGTTCATCCTGCTCGGCCGCAAGTTGCAGTTGCACGGCGGCGGACATTCCCGACGGTCGTTCATACACATGAACGACGTGTCGAGTGCGACCTGGCGGATCGCACTCGAGGCACCGCTTGGTGAGACGTACCATATATCGACCAACGACATCGTGACGATTCGCGAGCTCGTGCAGCGGATCTGCGACCGGCTCGAGGTGAATTTCGACGATGCGGCCGAGAGCGTCGGCGAACGTCTGGGCAAGGACGCTGCCTATATGCTCGACAGCAGAAAATTGCGCGAATCGCTGGGCTGGAAAGACGCAGTCTCACTCGATGCCGGCATCGATGCGTGCATCGCGTGGGTGCGGAACAATCTCGACGAGCTGAATCGCCAGCCGTTCGAGTATCAGCATAAGGCTTGAGGCACGCGACATGGCGATAGAAGCCTGCCAGTTCGAGCTTTCCGAACTCGACCACCTCGCCCGGATCATCCGGGCTCGCGTCATCGAGAACTCCCACAAGACGCAGACGCCGCATTTGGGGTCGTGCCTGTCGTGCGTGGACATCCTTGTCGCAGCGTACTTCCATACGCTGCGGCTCGATCCGAAGGATCCGCGTCATGCCGATCGGGACAGGTTCATCCTGTCGAAGGGGCATGGTGCGCCCGCGTTGTTCCAGGTGCTGGCCATGCGGGGGTTCTATCCGCTCGATTGGCTCGATCGATACGGCGAGGATGGCAGTCTGTTCGCCGAACATCCTCCCACGCCCGATCATCTTGCTGGCATCGAGGCAGCCACCGGCTCACTCGGTCATGGTCTGCCGATGGGCCTGGGCATGGCGCTTGCCGGGCGCATCCACGGCCGCCAGTACAACGTCGTGGCGCTCGTGAGTGACGGCGAGTGCAACGAGGGTTCGATCTGGGAGTGCGCGATGCTCGCGGCAAGCCAATCGGTCGAGCGTCTGTGTGTGGTCGTGGACTACAACAAGTGGCAGGCGACCGGGCGCAGCAACGAGGTCCTGGCACTGGGGCCGCTCGTCGACAAGTGGCGCGCATTCGGTTGGAGCGCATGTGAGACCGACGGTCATGACATGGCGGCACTGATCCGACTATTGAGCAAGATACCCGATGGCAGCGGCAAGCCGGTTGCGGTCGTAGCGCACACCATCAAGGGTAAGGGGGTGTCGTTCATGGAGGACGACAACAACTGGCACTACCGCATCCCGAAAGCCGAAGAGGTCCTCAGGGCCAAGAAGGAGTTGGGAGTGCCCGCATGAGAAACGCGTTCGCCGACGAGGTTACCCGTCTCGGCGATGCCGACAAGCGCGTCGTACTCTTGTCCGGCGACATCGGTAACAAGTTGTTCGACAAGTTCAAGGATGTCGCACCGTCGAGATTCTTCAACTGTGGCGTGGCGGAAGGCAACATGATGAGCGTCGCCGCGGGCATGGCGCTCTCGGGCCTCCGGCCCTTTGTCTATACGATCACGCCATTCACCACCACGCGCTGCCTCGAGCAGATCCGGGTCGATGCTTGTTATCACCGTGCGCCGGTGGTGATCGTCGGGACGGGCTCGGGCTTGTCGTACGCCGAACTGGGCCCGACGCACCATTCACTCGAGGACATCGCCATCCTGCGCGCTCTCCCGGGTATGACCGTGCTCGCGCCATGCGACGAAGTCGAGCTCCGCTTGCAGCTTCGGCAGGCCTTGGCCCACGATGGCCCCGTATACATGCGGATCGGGAAGAAAGGCGAGCCGATCATCCACTCGGTGCAGCCCAAATTGGCGTTCGGGCACGCAATCACCCTCCGCGACGGCCGCGATTTATGTCTGATCGGCACCGGCACGATCATGCCGGAGGTGTTGAAAGCCGCTGACCTGCTTCAGGAACGAGGACACTCGGTGCGTGTCGAGAGCTTTCACACCGTCAAGCCGCTCGACGAAGTTCGCCTGGAGGAGCTGTTTCGGCGCTATCCGGTGATCGGAATCGCCGAGGAGCACAGTCGGATCGGCGGCCTCGGTGGAACAATCGCCGAGTGGCGAGCGCGGCAAACAGGCGATCTCGCGCGGATGTTGTCGTTCGGTGCCGACGATGCCTTCATGCACGAAGTCGGCTCGCAAGAATACGCACGACGCAAGTTTGGGCTCAGCGCGCAGAACATCGCCGATCGGCTGCTGGCGGCGTTGTCTGCAGCCTGAACCGCAGGTGGCAATGCGACTCGGACTCGACTTCGACAACACCCTCGTCAGCTATGACGCGCTGTTCCACAAGGTGGCTCGCGAAGGTGGTTGGATCCCCGCGGATCTTCCGGCCTCGAAGGTGAGGGTCCGTGACCACCTGCGTCAGATCGGCCGCGAGGATGTTTGGACCGAAATGCAGGGATACGTCTACGGTGCCCGCATGGGCGAGGCGCTGCCGTATGCCGGCGTGCTCGATTTTCTCCGATGGGCGCGCGCTGCCGGGCTCACCAGCTTCATCGTGAGCCACAAGACCCGCCATCCCTACCTTGGTCCGAAGTACGACCTGCACGAAGCAGCCCGGAAATGGGTCAGCGGAACGTTGAGCGACGCCGACGGCCCGCTGGTCGATCCGGAGCGTGTGTATTTCGAGCAGACAAAGCAGGACAAGATCGCGCGCATCGCACAGGTGGGCTGTACGGTGTTCATCGATGATCTCCCCGAAATTCTGGAGGCGAGCGACTTTCCGGCCGGTACCGAGCCGGTGCTATTCGATCCGGAAGACAATCACCCGACCAGCCGTTCGACGCGCGCGCGCGATTGGAGCGAGTTGAGGGTCCTGCTCAAGTGCCGATGGAAGCAGGAGCACTAGAGGCGAGGGTGGCCGCGTTGCTGTCGGTCACGGGCCGTTGCGGCCCGATCGACGGATTCGATTCGCTCAAGGCTGGGGGCAACAACCGTGTCTACCGGGTCCGATGCGGTGCCGAGGAGTTCGTTGCGAAGTGCTACTACAGCTCGCCTGCCGATCCGCGCGACCGGCTGCGATCGGAATTCGTGTTTTCCACGCACGCCTGGAACCACGGCTTGCGCTGCCTGCCACAACCGATAGCTGCTGATGAGGAGAGTCGCATCGCGCTCTACGAGTACGTCGCCGGCACCCGCATCGAGCCTGCCATGGTGGACCGAGAGATCGTTCTCGCAGCCGCCACGTTTTTCGCCCGCCTCAATTCGTCCACAAGCCGGGACGCCGCCGCGCATTTGCCTCCCGCATCGGAAGCGTGTTTCAGCGTGCGACAGCACGTGCGCATGCTCGACAGCCGGCTCGATCGCCTCTTCGCCATCGAACCGGCAAGCACAGTGGATCGCGAGGCGACGGCATTCGTCGCCGAATTGCACGATGTTTGGAGTCGTGTGCGCGGACACATCGAGTCGCAATCGGCCGATCCGGTGGCTGAACTGCCGGACTCGTGGCGTTGCCTGTCCCCCTCGGACTTCGGCTTCCACAACTCCGTGCAACGCGTCTCTGGGGAGGTTTGCTTTCTCGACTTCGAGTACGCGGGATGGGACGACCCGGCCAAGATGATCGGCGACTTCTTCGCTCATCCGGGCTGTCCGGTGGGATCCGCGCACCGCGCTGAATTCGTGACCGAGGCGCTGGCGCCGTTTCGGGAATCGGACCGAATCAGCGAGCGCGCAGAGCTGCTCGAGCCGATCTTCCGGATCAAGTGGTGTTGCATCATCCTCAATGAGTTCCTGGGCGATGCGGCACGGCGCCGCGCGTTCGCCGATCCTTCTGCCGACCCCGAGAGCCGCAAGGCACGCCAGCTGGTCAAGGCCCGGGAGCTCTTTCAAACCATCCGCCAGCGAGGAAACTGAGCGTGGCTTACATCGATTTCATGTCCGTCTTGCACAAGGCCACCAAGCGCGACTATCTGGCTCGGGTGAACGATCCGGAATACCCCAAGGCCCGTGCGGCGGAGGCGGCGAAGAAATGGGGCTACGACTATTGGGACGGTGACCGCCGCATCAACTATGGCGGTTACCGCTACATGGAAGGACGCTGGGAAAAAGTGGCCCGCGCCATGGTCGAACACTACGGTCTGAAGAGCGGGGACCGGATTCTCGACGTAGGTTGTGGCAAGGCGTTCCTGCTGTTCGATTTCCTGAAGGTCGTGCCGGGGCTCGAGGTGCATGGAATCGACGTGTCCGAATACGCCATCGCCAATGCCAAGGAGGAAGTAAAGGACCGGCTGCAGGTGGGTAATGCCAACAAGTTGCCGTGGCCCGACAACAGCTTCGACCTGGTCATTTCCATCAACACGCTGCATAACCTGCACAGCTATGACCTCGACCCGGCCCTGCGCGAGATGCAGCGGGTCGGGCGAAAGCACCGCTACCTCTGCGTGGAGTCCTACCGGAACGAGACGGAGAAGGCCAACCTGCTGTATTGGCAGGTCACGTGCGAGGCTTTCAACACGCCGCAAGAGTGGGAGTGGTGGTTCAGGCAGACCGGCTACACCGGCGACTACTCGTTCATCTATTTCGAATAGACCCGTCATGACGATTCCGCGCACGATGAAGGCGGCCATCCTGGTCGAACAGCGCAGTCCGCTGGTCGTCTCCGAGATCGAGATGCCGGAGCGGCTCGAAGTCGGTCAGGTCCTGGTGAAGGTGCAGTTCAGCGGCATTTGCGGCTCGCAGCTCGGGGAGATCGACGGGGCCAAGGGCGAGGACAAGTTCCTGCCCCACCTGCTCGGGCATGAGGCGTCAGGCGAGGTGATCGCGGTCGGCGCCGGGGTGCATCACGTCGCGCCCGGACACAAGGTCGTCATGCACTGGCGCAAGGGCCCGGGGATCGAGGCGATGCCGCCGAAGTACCGCTGGCATGGGCGCACCGTTAATGCAGGCTGGATCACGACATTCAACGAGTACGCGATCGTCGCGGCGAACCGCGTGACACGCATCCCCGACGACAGCGACATGGAGGTCGCGGCCTTATTCGGCTGCGCGGTCACCACGGGCTTCGGTGTGGTCCAGAACAACGCGCGTGTGCAGATCGGGGAGTCGGTCGTGGTCTTCGGCGCGGGCGGGGTCGGACTCAATATCGTGCAGGCCGCCGCGCTGGTGTCCGCCTACCCGATCGTAGCCGTGGACCTTCATGACAATCGGCTGGCATTGGCGAAGACGCTCGGCGCAAGCCACGTGATCAACGCCAGGAACGCAGACGCGCGAGCGGAGATCATGCGGATCGTCGGATCCGCAGGGGTCGACGCGTTCATCGACAACACCGGTCAGCCCGCAATCATCCAGCTCGGTTACATGCTCGCCAAGCCTCAGGGGCGGGTCACGTTGGTCGGTGTGCCGCGCAAGGGCAACGACATCACGATCCACTCGTTGCCGCTCCACTTCGGCAAGATCCTCTCCGGATCCCACGGCGGCGAGGCGATTCCGGAGCAGGATATCCCGAGGTTCCATGCGCTGTTCAAGGCCGGACGCCTGCGGCTGCGCGAGCTGATTACCGAGGTTGTCGATCTCGTAGACATCAACTCGGCGATCGAGAGAATGCGTGACGGGCGGCTCGCCGGACGTTGCATGATCCGCATGCATGCCCCGGGATGAAGCGATGAACGCGTCAAACGCGACAACCCGTTGCCGCGCCTGCCGGGGCGAAGCCGTTCGCATACTGGTCGATTTCGGCCCACAGCCCCCGAGCAATCGCTTCGAACATACGGGGGAGGCTGTCACTGACAGGCATCCGCTGCTGGTTGGCCAATGCGCCGAGTGCGGGATGATCCAACTCGTCGATCCGATGCCGGCAGCAATGGTCGTATCCCGATTCGACTGGCTGACGTACAACGAGCCCGAAGGGCACCTCGATGATCTGGTTGCCCGCCTGTGCCAGCTGCCCGGCGTGCGCCAGGATGCCCGGATCGTCGGCCTGAGCTACAAAGACGACACGACGCTCGCACGCTTCAATCGCCTGGGGTACCGGAACACGTACCGGTATGAGCCGGGTGCGGATCTGCACATCGACGACCCACGTGCCGGACTGGAATCCATTCAGGCGGCGCTGACCGTGCCGATGGTCGACGCGCTCGTCGCTCGTCATGGCCAAGCAGACCTGTTGCTCGTGCGCCATGTGCTTGAGCATGCCCACGACCCGCTCGCATTTCTCGCGGCGCTGAGCCGCGTGGTGAGGCCCGACGGTTTTCTGCTCTTCGAGATGCCCGATTGCGTGAAGTTCATCCGGGCGTATGACTACAGCTTCGTCTGGGAGGAGCACATCACGTATCTCTCGCGCGAGACGCTGGACTCGCTGATCGCGCACGCCGGGCTGACGATGCAGGACGTCATCGTCCATCCCTATCCGCTTGAGGACTCGCTGATCGGCATCGTCAGAAACCGTGCTGGTGCTGGCACCCCCACTCTCGCTCGCGACGGACAGTCATCCGTCCTCGCAGACGGGGTCGCATTCGGCGGGCGGCACGCACGGACGCTCGCCGCGATTCAGGCGATGTTCGGAGCCTGGCGAGATGCGGGCAAGCGCGTGGCGATCTTCGGTGCAGGGCACCTCGCGGCCAAGTTCATCAACATGTACGGACTGCGGGAATCCGTCGAGTGCGTGATCGACGACAATGCGCACAAGCAGTCCCTGCTGATGCCGGGGTCACGACTGCCGATCCGCGGGTCGGCTGCGCTGGAGACGATCGATCTGTGCCTGCTCGCGCTCAATCCGGAAAGCGAGCAGAAAGTACTTGCGAAGCACGCGGCGTACCTCCAACGCGGCGGGCGGTTCTTGTCCATTTTCGCGCTCAGCCCACGCAGCGTCTACGCTGCGAGCACCCCATGAAGCTGCGCAAGGTCAACGACGAGGTGCTGATCGCCGAGGGACCGATCGTGCGGATCGGCAGCGAGGAGATCGGCGTGCTCAAGCGGCAGGCCGCGGAGAGTCCACGTCGACGGGCGCGGATCTGTGCCCACCCTACCAACGATGATGCCCTGCACGAGATGATCATCGCGATCTCGGCCTCCAGCTACATTCATCCCCACAAGCATCTCGGGAAGTCCGAGTCCTTCCACATCGTGGAGGGCGAGGTCGACGTGGCGGTATTTGATGAGAACGGGAATCTCGTCGATGTGGTCGAACTCGGGGGGGCGGGTTCCGGGCGTCGGTTCTTCTATCGCCTATCCTCTGCGGCCTACCATACCCTCGTGATCCGGTCCGACTTTCTCATCGTGCACGAGGTGACGAACGGGCCGTTCGACCGGGCCAAGACGGTGCTTGCACCGTTCGCACCGGCCGAAGAGGATGGAGCAGCTGCGCGGGCTTACATGGTTCGCCTCGCCGATCGGGTCGCCCGCCGTCGAATCGAAGGAATCCAATGACGGGTCGCAACGGGTATCTTGTGGTCGGTGGCGATAGCCTCGTCGGAGGCGGTCTGTACCGGGCATTGCAGTCGGCTGGTCAGCGTGTGTTGGCCAGTACCCGTAGGCAAGAACAACCCGGCACCGGTCGTGTTCACCTCGATTTCGAGAGCGACGCGCCGTTCGTGTTGCCCGCCGGAATCGACTACGCATTCGTCGTGGCAGCGGCAACGAACTACGACCGCTGCGAAAAGGATCCCCTGGCTCAACGGATCAACGTCGAGTTGATCCCGCGGCTGGTCGCCTCGCTGCTCGAGCAGGGCGCCTTCGTGACGTTCGTCTCGACCAACTCGGTGTTCGGCGGTGAGCGGCCCTGGCCCCGCGAGGATGATCCGCATCTCCCGGGCATCGCCTACGCGCGGCAGAAATCCGAGGGCGAAAGCGCGATCCGCCTGGCCGCCGGACAATTGGGCGCCTCCGGTCGGCTGAACGTCGTGCGGCTCACCAAGATTCTCGGTCGTGACACCTCACCGCTGCCCGGCTGGTTTGCCGCCTGGAATCGGGGCGAGGTCGTCGAGCCATTCGCCGATCTGCTGTTTGCGCCGATGTCGGTCCGTTTTGTCGGCGAATCCCTGATGAAGATCGGCGAATGCCGTGTGCCCGGCAACCTTCACTTGTCGGGTGCGGAGAACGTATCGTACGTGGATCTCGCCTTCGCCTTCGCCGACCGCATGGGCATCGATCGGCGACTGATCGCGCCGACGACCGCCACCGAGCGCGGTGTCCACATCGCCTTCAAGCCGCGATACAGCGGCATCTCGATGGAGCGCACCACGGCGCTCTGCGACATCCGGCCGCAGACGCTGCCCGACGCCGTGCGAGATCTGACCGAAGCCGTCTGATACGAAGATATAAAGAGGAGCCAGCCGTGAGCGTCGAGGTCGTGCACAGGGAAACCTGTCGCCTGTGTGATTCGCGAAATGTCGAACGGGTCCTGAAGCTCGAACCCATTCCCCTGTCTGAGAACTACTGCGCGGACAGCGAGACGGGCCGCACCGCCGCGCGCTTCCCCGTCGATCTGTACATGTGTGCCGACTGCGGCCATGTGCAGCAACTCGATGTAGTCGATTCGAAAAGCCTCTGGGAAAGCTATACCTACTACTCCGGGGAAGCCAAGGGCATGCCCGAGCACTTCTCGGAGTTCGCGGCTAACGTGATGCAGCGGCACAAGCCGCCCGCCGGCGCGCTCGTGGTCGATATCGGTAGCAACGACGGCTCGCTCCTCAAGCCCTTCAAGGCCGCTGGCATGCGCGTGCTCGGGATCGACCCGGCAAGGGAGATCGCGCGCCGTGCTTCAGAGGCGGGGCTGCCGACGATTCCGGAGCTGATGTCGCTGCCACTGGCGCGCAGGATCCGGGACGACCACGGCCCGGCCCACATCGTGTGTGCGTTCAACGCCTTTGCGCATGCCGACAACATGGGAGAGATCGCCGAGGGCATCCGCGCTCTGCTCGCACCCGATGGCTTGTTCTTCTTTGAAGTGCAATACCTTCTGGACATCATCGACGGGGTTCTGATCGCCACGATCTTCCACGAGCACATGAGCCATCATTCCGCCCATCCGATGGTGCAATTCCTGGACCGTCACGGTCTGGAGTTGGTCGAGGTCGAACGTGTGCCGATCCAGCACGGTTCATTGATCGGAACGGTGCAGTTGAAGGGCGGCAGACGCGCGGTCGGCGAATCGGTTCGCAAGCTGATCGCGCTGGAGAAGGAACGCCGGCTCACCAGCCTGGACACGTTGCAACAATTCGGACTGCAGGTGCAGAAGCTGCGCGAGCGAACGATCGAACTCGTGCGGGGATGGAAGAAGTCGGGCGCGAAGATCGCCGGATACGGGGCGGCACGCAGTGGGCCGACGCTCATCTCGCAGCTTGGTCTGACCGGTGCCATCGAGTACATCGTCGACGACCATCCTCAGAAGGTCGGGCGCTACTCGTCAGGTGACGGTATAGCGATCGTGCCCACGGCCGAGCTGTGCAGGCGGATGCCCGACTACACGGTAATTCTCGCCTGGGTGCATGCGCGGAAGATCATCGAGACGAATCGCGAATATCTGGAGCGAGGGGGCCACTTCGTCGTGCTTTGCCCGCAGACGCGGGTGGTAGGTCGCGACGGCGATGTGAGCGTATAGACGGTTCATGGCGCAACCTCGACCGGCCGATCTGTCCGACGCGGATCTCAGGCGTCGGACACAAGGCAGGGTGTAGGCCGCGCAGGGAGAGCATCAGTGGGCATCGCGTTCTCGGCTATCGAGAAGATGGACGGCCTGGGTCTGTTCGGCAAGGGCCGGACCAGCATCCTCGATATCGGATCCTCGAACCTGTACTCCGCGTCGGTGGAGTCCATCCGGGGTTTCATGCGCAAGTACGGCGCCGGCGGCGAAGCGGACGCCGAGGCGTTCGCGGCGCGTTTGGCGGCGGGCTCGAGCTATGACCCGGTGAGCGGCGGACGAAACGAAGCGTTTGTCGGCGAGCTGTTCGAGCGGGTCGGCATGCAGTACATGTCGTTCGATATCGCGAGTGGCTATCGAACGACGATCCTCGACTTGAATCATGCCGTGCTACCGCCCCCGCTTCGCCGTAAATTCGACTTGGTGCTCAACTTCGGCACGACCGAGCACATCCTCAACCAGCTCAACTGCTTCCGGGTCATACACGACGCCACCAAGGTCGGGGGATACATTCATCATTCACTCCCGGCGGTGGGCTACGTCGACCACGGCTACGTGACCTACACCGGACGCTGCTTCTTCGACGTCGCAGGCTACAACGAGTACGAGCTGGTCGACTGCTGGTTCGATGGCCCGAGCGGTGGGAGCAGCGTGCTCGACAGCCTGCAGAGCTATAGCAGCTACTTTCCCGCTCTGCGCAGGGCGCTCGATCGGGTCATGCAGTCCGAAGAGGGGCGGACGCTGCGCGACTTGCGGATTCCGGATGTCGGCATCAACGTCGTCTACCGGAAGGTCAAGGACAAGCCTTTCTGGGGTGCGTTGGAATCCAGCACGTCGGTCGGCGATATCCCACGCGCGGTCTCGACCGCTTACCAGGGCGGGTCCAACTCCGGCCCTGGGCAGGTGCCGCATGAGGCGAGCAGAGCGACGCTCACTCGTCGACTGGCTGGTGCACTCGGATTGGGGTCCCGGCAGACGTCTGCCAGTGCGCCGCGGGCTTCTGAGGCGACGCCAGGGCCCGCCGGCCTCACCAGCCAGGAAGCCGGGTTGCGCGATCGCCTGCTGGCCGGCAGCTCGACGCTGAGCGAGTCACTGCAGTTGTACAACCTGATGGTAGGCCGAGGGCTCGAGTTTCCGCTCGAATGGGAGGAGCGGGTCCTGCAACTTGGCCTTGCGGCCGAACCGGATCGTCCCGATCTCAGGTCGCGTCTGGAGCACGTCCGCACGACGCTGGGTCGGATGAACAGTACCTGAACAGCGAGCGGGCGCTGGCGTCGCGCCTCAGCGGAACAGGCGCCGCACTGCGCGAAGTGGCGCGACAAATCGCTTGATCGCATCCATCTCGCTCCGAAGCTGATTGACCTTGCCCTCTAGCTCGCGAATGCGAGCCACCTGCAGGTCGACGGTGCGAGCAAGCGAATCCGTGCTCAGCTTGAACGCCTGAGTAGCCTGTGCTTGCTGTGCCGCCAGCGTCCGCTCCGATTCGGCGCGCGCGGAAGCATTGAGCTGCTCGATCTGGCGCAGGCGCCGGTTCACCATCGCCGGATGAAAACCCGCTACGGCCGGACGCGCCCGCTGCAACGCCAGGAATTCCTGGCCGGATATGCGGGGAAACGGTTGGTATGCGCTGTCGGGGTTGCACGTGTAGATCGGCGCAACCGGGATGCGATGCAGGAGGGACAGACTGGCCAGTACGGTGGGGATCATCGCGTTGAAGAACTGCGTGTCCCGTGCGAGCCACCATGCGTATCGCGCGTTGAAGATCCGCTGGCTTTTGTAGTCTGCGCTGCCCTGCCTGAAGTAGACCTCAGCATCACGATCGATGGCCGACGGCGCGGCGCCGTCGCAACCGAACAGGAATATCCTGCGCGGTGAGGCGAGGACCGCCAGCGGCAGCACGCACAGCAGTCCGTTCACTGGCGGGAAGTGCAGGGGATCTTCCGGAATGGGTGGATGGTCGCCGTTCGCAGCGAAGACGAACAGACGGTCCATTCGACGCGCGAGCAGATCAGACACGGTGCGTCCGGGCTTCATCGCATCTGCGAGGGTCAGAAAGAGCCCCGGGGGATGCTCACGGTCCAGAAACGCCGCAATCCAGTCGGCATGCAGCTCCATCACTGCCGCCGAGGTCATGCAGGCAAGGTCCACGCCGCGACCGGTCGACTCCTTCAGCAATCGTTCTGCCACCGGCACGTTGTTGAAACCGAAGAAGCACAGCTGATCACGGCCGTCCTGCCCCAATTCTTCAAGCAGCGGAGGCAGAGCGCCGAGCGAAGGTCCGGACCCGAGGATGACGATGTCGCGCCCGCCAACGATGTCCTCGAGCGCGCAGAGCTGGTCCTCGAGATCGCGCGGATACCGATCTCTGGGGTATTCAGCACGGACTCCCGACTGGTTGATTTTTCGAACGAGCTCGAGGGACTCTTCGCGGCGACCCAGCACGTCAAGATAGATAGCGCGTCGCAGTTCGGTGGGCGTCGAAGCGACCCCATCCAGACCATCGCCCGCATCGATTGCTGCACGAAAGGCCACCTCGGCGTCATCGCCGTTGCCGGCCGAGAGGTAGGCGAAGCCCATCCGCGCCAGATGGTTCGGCACGCCGGGCACGAGATCGTTCAAGCGGCGCAGCGCCTGGGCCGCCGCGTTCGGATCGCCCATCGTCCACTGCGCCTCGGCCCGCCAGTAGAGAGCACCGTGATGGTCCGGGTGGATAGCCAGCGCACGCTCGAGAGCCGGCATCGCGAGCCACGGCTCCTGGAACGTCAGACTGATTCCCAGATAGCACCAGGCCTCGGCGTTCTCGGGCTGTAGCGCGGTGCACGATTCAAAGGCCGAACGGGCTGCCGCAAGATCGGCCCGGGCGAGCGCCGCCATTCCCTCCTGGAACAGTTCGTCGAAGCGAGGGGGGGACGCGCTCACAGGCTGGCCATCCACACTTCCAGGTTCACCAGCTGCCACAGGAACATCATGTGATTCTCGCGCGGACTGGGATCCGCCAGCGCCGCAATGTGGTCCGCGATCAACTTCTGGACGGCGCTGACCTCGTACACCCCGCGCTCACGGAAGGTCCGGGACGACACGAGATCCTGGACCAGCGTCAGGCCACGTCCGGTGAACCATACATGGGCGGGAGCGTTCCATCCTGTCTTCTTGATTCGCAAGCGCGTTTCCTCGGGCAGGATGCCTCGCATGGCCGAGCGCAACAGCCGCTTGGTGATGCCGTCACGGATCTTGTACCGCCCTGGAATTCGGAACATGAACTCGAGCAGCCGGTAGTCGAAGAACGGATCGAGCCGTTCCAGGCCGAAGTGAGTGGTGTGGCGGTCTTCCGCTCGCAAGCAGCACGGAGCTGTTTCGCGAAACAGATCCTGGTACGTCCGATTCTTGAGCGCGCTCCGGAACGGGTGGTCCAGAACCGGCTCGTAGCCTTCGAGCCGATACCAATCGGGCGACAGCGTCGGCCAGTAGCGATGCAAACGGATGAGATCGGTTCGGATTCGGCCAGGCTGCGCCGGATCGATCAAGCGCGCGATACCTTCCATCGCGGTGCCGTGGTTCTTGCGCCAGATCGGATGATCGTGGTGACGTGCCCAGCAGTCGATCTCGTGATCGAGATCCGCGTGCGCGCCGGCAGCTTGCAGATCGGCGAAGTGAAAGAAGAAGTACTCGTACTCTCCGGCGTTGAGTTCGTCACCACCGAGCCCGCCGAACAGCGCGCCCCGCCCTTCGCGCGCAACTTGCTCGCACAGGGCGAAGTGCGACAGCCAAGTGGCGGTGGCCACCGGCTCGTCGTTCGCAGCGATCATTCTCGATACCCACCCTGCTACGTCGATGTCATTGCCGATGGGGATTGGGCGCCACTCGGACACTCTTCCCTCCAGCATCGGGGCGATGTCGGCGCTCTCGTCGTACGTCGGGTCGGCGTAGACACTGGAGTACGCGATCTGAGGCGTACCCGCGGCCATCGCGGCGCAGGAGAGTACGCTGGACGAATCGAGCCCACCGGAGAGCGTGAATGCCGGCATCGTCGTGCCGGCGAAGCGACGCCGCACGGCGTCGATCAACAGCTCCCGATATTGCTCGGCCAACTGCTCCTCCGGAGCGGTCTGGTCAGGCAAGTCCTGCAGATTCCACCATCGGTTCGATCGCGCGGAACCGCCCGCATCCAACGTGATCACCGTGGCGGCGGGGACCTGAGCGATCCCTGCGTACGCCGAACGCTCCACCGGATTGTCGAATACCCGGTAGTGGCAGGCAGCGTACCGGGCGACGAAGGCCCGATCGGGGGCGTGTTCCACTCCCGGAAGCGCGAGCAGCGCGCGCGGTCGTGAGGCGATCGCGATGCCCGATGCGGTCCGCGCCCAATACAGAGGCTTGAGACCGAGCCGGTCACGACCCGCATGGAGCAGCCTCCGCTCCGGATCGTGCAGCACGAACGCGAAGTCACCGTTGATCCTGGCAAGCGCCTTGTCGAGTCCGTGCTGCTGATAGAGGGCGATCAGGCGGGCCGCGTCGCTTTCGGCCGGCGGCAACTCCTCGCGGTTGAAGAACCGACCGTCGAGGGCGGCGAGGACTCCGCCGGAACGGGCGACGCCCGGCACGCCGACCCCGGTCCACCCGAGCGCTGCCTGCTCTGCGGTCCAGACATGCGTGGCCCACGTCGACGCGCCCGCAGAAGCGGTCAGTGCGGATGCACACTCCTCGCGCTGGAGCGGGGACCGTGCCGACGAAAGGAGGGCGACGATGCGGGACACGATCAGGCCGACTTTCTGATTGCGCGAAAGAAGGTCCACCAGTGCGGATGCCCGATCACGTATTCGGGCCCCGTGCCTGCACGCCGGTCGACGATACGCTCCACTTCGAATCCGTATCCTCCGATGAAGCGCATGATCTCGGCCGCATCGTAGGCGTTGACGTGTACGCTCAGTTCGACACCCGGGTCGAGGAATCGATCGCGGACCCACGAATAGCTGGCGCCGTCCTTGGCCGACTCCCGCAGGATCAGGCTCTTGCGCGCGGCGCGGAGCAGTCGCTCGAGCGGGCGATGGAAGTTGTCGATATTGCTGAGCACGTTCATGCAGAGCACGTGATCTGCCGTGCCGTCGAAGTCCTCGATCCGCAACATGCGAAGTCGATCGGCCGCGAGCCCGAAGGCAGGCAGTTCTTCCTGTCCGATCTCGATCAGACGACGTGATGCATCGATGCCCCAGTACTCCAGAGCGAGGTTGCGCCGACGCAGGGAGTGGTAGAAGTACCCGGCCCCGCACCCGGCATCCAGCAGTGACTCGCCCGGAGTCGCAAGCGGCCCGAGCAGCTCGGCGGCCTGGGCCGCACACGTCATCTCTTCTGCCTCGTCCCGCGCACGGGTCCGGTACAGGCGCGCGACATGTTCGCTGTGATCCCAGATCCAGTATTTCGGAAACGCATCGCCGCTAATGATGGCCGCACCCACGCCCAGCTCTCAGCGACGGACGCCGGTCGCGATGAACGCCGACGCCATGAAATGACCGCGCCAATCGAGCGGATCTTCCAACGCCAGCGAGCGGTGCCGGAACCATTCGGGCGCATGGCTCTCCAGCATCGGGGGCAGCGCGTGGTAGTGATAGAAGAGCACCTGGACATCGGCGAAGCCGGCCGATTCGAGTTGTGCACGCAGCACGAACGGGTTATGAGTACGCGACAGCACCTCGTCATAACCGGGCTCGCCTGCCTTGCCCGTCCGGCACGGCGGAAGATCCACGCGAAACTGCCGTTCCATCGCCTGGACAGCCGGTGCGAGCGCAGCGCGCTCCGAAGCCGACAGCGAATCGATACGGATCAGCTCGTGGAGGAAGAGGTCGCGGCTGTACCGGTTCAGCGTGAACAGGGCGAAGAGCTGGTTGCGAGCTTCGATCGCCACCATGCCTCCAGGTGCGAGCGATGCATGCAGATTCGCGATGGCAAGCGGATCCACATTTGGAGGAAGATGGGGAAGCACCCCGAAGCAGAGCGCGGCGTCGTAGCCGCCCGGAGGGCTGCGGAAATCGTGCAGCTCTGCCACGCTGCCTTGCCAAAGGCGATCCTGCGGCACACCCGCTCCGGCCATCACCCGGCGTGCCTCGATGACCATCTCTTCAGTCAGATCGAATCCGTATAGCTCACAGCCCAGGTCGGTCAGGCTGCGCAGCATCGACGCTGGGCCGCAACCGGCGTCGAGCAGCGTGCGTGGCGCGCGCTTGCGAAGCAGATCGCGGACGATGTCGACATGAACGGGCGGATAGGCACCCTGGCCCCGGTAGTAATCGTCGAAGTAGGACTGCGCCCAGCTCGAGTAGCACTGCCGGATGCGCGCCTCGATTCTTTGGTGATTGTCGGAGTCGGTCACTGCGGTGCTTCCTCCGACCGGCGGGCGACGAGCCACATGTGGGACGACAGTCCGTTCTCGGC
>CADEDU010000070.1:34464-38788 GCA_902826155.1 uncultured beta proteobacterium | reverse complement strand
CGATCGCGTAGGCCACCCACACCAGCGCGATCAGGATGTCGATCGGCCATTCGAGTTCGGCGTACTCCTTGCTCGAGGTGAAGCCCAGCGGCAGAGTCACCGCGGCGAGCACGATGACTGCCTGCCAGCCCCAGAACGTGAAGCTCGCCAGCCCATCGGAGAACAGCCGGGTGTGGCAGGTGCGCTGCACGACGTAGTAGGACGTCGCAAACAAAGCGCAGCCGCCGAACGCGAAGATCACCGCGTTGGTGTGCAACGGACGCAACCGGCCATAGGAGAGCCACGGCATGCCGAAGTCGAGCCAGGGCCAGATGAGCTGCGCGGCGATGATGACGCCGACGAGCATGCCCACCACGCCCCATACGACGGTCATCACTGCGAACTGACGCACTACGGTGTAGTTGTACGTTCCGGAATTGGTCGCGGGCGGCATGGGTCCCCTTGCTGGTTGTTGTTGCACTGCACATGATTCTCGAAGCGCGGCCGCAGAGCCCCTTGATAAAACGCAAAGGCCCGTAAGGCGAAAAGGGAACCGGAGCAGTGCGACGAAAACAACGTGCGTGTCCGCAGCCGAAGACTTCCCGTTCGAAGACTTCGTAGTTGCAGACTGATTTGGTCGGGATTGATTTGGTCGGGGCGCCTCGACGCAGCCCGCCTAACCTTCGCGTCGCTCCGGATTGCGCGGTTCGGCGCGATCGTCGTCGAGCAGGATCGCGTGCGCGGGCACATCGAGATCGTCGAACTGGCCGCGATTGAGCGCCCACCAGAAACCCAGCGCCGCCAGCACCACCAGCACCAGCGAGATCGGGATCAGCAGGTAGAGGATGTCCATGTGAGTCCTGGTCAGGCGCGCGCGATGCGTGCGGCGTTGACGACCACCAGCAGCGAACTGGCGGCCATGCCTGCGCCGGCAATCCACGGCGAGATCAGTCCGAGACTCGCGAGCGGCACTGTGGCGAGGTTGTAGGCGAAGGCCCAGGCGAGGTTCTGGCGCAGCACGCGCGCGGTACGGCGCGCGGTGTCGAACGCCGCGGGCAACGCGCTCAGGCGATTGTCGAGCAGTACGATGTCGGCCGATCGATGGGCAAGGGCGGTGCCACTGGCCATCGCGATCGACACGTCGGCCTGCGCCAGCACCGGCGCGTCGTTGACGCCATCACCGACCATCGCGACCAGGCCGTTGCGCTCGCGTGCACTTTGCTGGAGCAGCGCGACGCGATCGCGTTTGTCGAGCGGCGTCAGGCCACCCTCGAACTGCTCGAGTCGCAGCGCTTGCGCGGTCGCGTTCACGGCTGCGGACGCATCGCCCGAGAGGATCGATGCCTGCACACCTTGCTCACGCAGCGCCTGCACCGCTGCGGGCGCGTCAGCGCGCAGGCCGTCGCCGAAGCTGAAGCGTGCGAGCCAACCGTGATCGTTCCCCAACCACGCATGCGCCGCATCGTCCGCGTCGGACGAGCCGAGCGCGGGCGCCGGAGTACCGGCCAGTTCCACGATGAAGGATGCACTGCCGATGCGATGGCGGACACCATCGAGAGTTGCCTCCACCCCTGCACCGGCAGTCTCGAGCAGATCGGCGAGGGCGAACGGCTGTGGCATGGACGTCGTGATCGCCGAGCGGATCGCCACCGCCATCGGATGCGCGGCGGTCTGCTCCAGCGTGGCGGCGATGCGCAGACACGCATCCCGATCGAGTGCACCGACGAGCTCGATCGAGGCGAGGGTAAGCGCGCCGTAGGTCAGGCTACCGGTCTTGTCGAACACGACGTGATGCACGCGCGGCAGTTTCTCGATGGCATCGAGCCGTGGCACCAGTACGCCATGCCGGCCCAAGCGCGTGCCGGCGGCCAGCAGTGCCACGGGCGCTGCGAGCGACAGCGCGCACGGGCAGGTCACCACCAGCACCGCGATCGCCGCGATGACGCCGCGGTGCGGATCGATCGGCCACCACGCCAGCACCGTGCCCAGCGCGAGCAGCAGGATCGCGCCGACGAACACGCCCGCATAACGGTCGGCTTCGCGCACCACCTGTGGTCGGGTGACACAGGCCTGCTCGACCATGCGTGCGATGCCAGCCAGCCAGGTGGCGGCCCCGACGCGATCGACACGCATCACCACCGCAGCGCCACGATTGATCGTGCCGCTCGTGATCGCACTGCCCGGCGCCTTGTCGACGGGCTGGCTTTCGCCGGTGAGCGCCGATTCATCGAACGCGCTTCGACCTTGCACCACTGTGCCGTCTGCGGGCGCCAGTGCACCAATCGTGATCAACACATGCTCGCCGGGTTCAAGGGCCGCGGATGCCACTTCCTCCTGCGGCTCCATGGCCGGGAAGGCAGCGAGTCGCACGGCACTGGCCGGCGTGCGATGCGTCAGCGCCTCGACCTGCCGCGCGGCGTTGTTGCGCACCAGCAGCTCGAGATAGCGAGCGCCGAGCAGAAAGAACACGAACATCGTCAGCGAGTCGAACCAGACCTCGCCCGTTTGCGCGAGCGTCGCCCAGGTGCTGGCGACGAACGTGATGGTGATGGCCAGCGCGATCGGCACATCCATGCCCAGCCGTCTCATGCGCAGATCGCGCCAGGCGCCGCGCAGGAACGGCTGCGCCGAGATCAGCACGACCGGCACCGTGAGCAGCAGACTGGCCCAGCGCAGGAGCGTATCGACGTCTGCCGACAACTCCCCTTCGCCGGCGATGTACGAGGGATACGCGAACATCATCACTTGCATCATGCCGAAGCCGGCGATGAACAACCGCCATAGCGCCTGCTGCTGCTCGCGTGCGCGAATGGATTCGGCGTGAGCGCGGGTATCGGGATGCACCACGTAGCCGAGTTGCCCGATCGCTGCGACGATCTCCGACAGCCGACGGCGCGCGACATCCCAACGCACGCGGGCGCGTCGAGTGGCGTAGTCGAGCGTGACGCCGGCAACGGCGTCGATCTGACGCAGGCGCTGCTCGATCAGCCACACACAGGCAGGGCACTGGATGCCTTCGATGACCAGCGCGGCTTCGCGCAACCCGTCGGTGGCATCGGTGACGAATCCGGCCTGGTAGTCGGCCCGATCGTACAGCTCGAGGTCAGACGCATCGGCGTTGCGCGACGGCGCCACTGGCTTGCCATCACGATGCGCGTAGTACGAACCGAGGCCGGCATCGAGGATCGCCCCGGCTACGCTTGCGCAACCGAGGCAGCAATACTCGCGCGCCTGTCCGCTATGTACAAAGCGGAAGCGGCCCGACTCGCGCACCGGCAGGCCGCAATGGAAACAGTCGGTGGCCACCGCGGGCGCGGCCGTCCCCGGCAACGCCAGCTGCGATGCGTTCATCGGTGCTCTCGGACCAGTTCAGCGTCCGAGATTAGTGGGGACGATCGAGCGCCGTTTGCGTTTGATCAAAGCGCGCGGCGGGTATAGCGCGGTAGGGAGGCAAAACGCCGTGTCATCGTCCAGTCGCTCCGCGGGAATGCGCCACACGTGCCTCGTCGGTCAGCTCGTTCGGCGGATAGTTCACCACTACGTCGTCCACGCGAGCACCGTCGAGCACCTGCGCTTCCCGGGCATTGCGTTCGCCCACCTTCACCACGCGCTTGGCGGCGCGACCACTCTCCACGACGAACGCGGCCCAGCCGTCCCCGGCGCGGAACAGGGCACTCGAGGGGAGCTTGATCGCATCCTCCGCGGCCCAGATCACCGTGCGCGTCTCGACTCGATAGCCATCGCCCAACGGACCGAGCTGATCGATCGGATCGAACACCACGTTCACACGCTTCTCTTCGATGCCGAGCGACGATACTTTGGTGAACGCATAGGGTTCGACGGTGCGGACGCGGGCCCGCAGGCTCGCCGGCCCGCCCCATTGCTCGATGTATGCCGGCATGCCGCTGCGAATTTTGACTGCGTCGGTCGAGAGCACGTCGGCGACGATCTCGAACTGCGTCGCATCGCCCAGCAGCACGATCGGTGTGCCGGCTGCCACCGTGCGCTCGCTTTTCTCGAGCACGCGCAGCACCTTCGCGGTCGCCGGCGCGCGCAGTTGCATGCGCCGCGACCTGGTTTGCCCATTGGCAAGCGGTGCGAGCAGTGCGGTGGCAACAGCCTGCTCCTCGGAGCGAGCAGCGCTCGCACGCGAGCGTGCCGCCTGCAGCGCGGCCTGAGTGGTGCGTTGTGTAGTGCGAGCCTTCTCCGCGGCATCCTTCGACACGAAGTTCTCAGCGACGAGGCGTTCCATGCGCTGCAGTTCGCGGCGCGCCTGTTCGAGTTCCGCTTCGGCCTGGGCAACGCGTTGATCGGCCTCCTGCACCAGGGCCTTGGCCGCCGTCAG
>CADEDU010000070.1:0-34364 GCA_902826155.1 uncultured beta proteobacterium | reverse complement strand
TCGCGCAATGCCACGCTCGATACCGCCGGCAGCTTGCGCAGCTCGGTATAGAGGCGGTCGAGCTGGCGCGGATCGACGCGCAGATAGGCGTCGCTGTAGCGCGGGCCTTCGTCCATCCAGCGCGCCAGCGCGTGCAGATCCATGTAAGCGAACTGTCCGATAGGCTCCTCGACCAGCGCCACGACGTTGACGCTGCGGGTGAGGCGTCGTCCTTCCTTGAACTCGACCTCGATTGCCATGCCGCGTTCGGCCCCGAGGGTGCGTGCCAGGCTCGCGCCCAGCAGCAGTCCGTCGGGCGGGACGGAGACGGTGCGTCCATCGATGTCGAGCACGCGCTGCAGTTCGGCCTTCGCCGGCAGACCGAACAGCGCGATCTCCTTGCGCCGGTGTTCGTTGCGCAAACGCACCGCCACCACACGGAACGGTGCGGCCAATAGCACGCCGGGCAGGTGTGCGAGCGTGTCGCGGATGTCCTCTCCGCGTGGCTCGGCAAACGCCAGGCGTACGTCGTCGCGACGCGCAGCACGAAACTGCACGCGCACGGTCTCGTCGATCGAATCCAGTCCGAACTGGCCGACCACCATCAGCGCGCAGGCCAGTGCCATCGCCAGGATCGAGGCAGCGGCACGCAGCGGGCGGCGCTCCAGATTGCGCAGGATCATCCGCGGCGTCGGACCGATCCAGTGCGCGATGCCCAGACGCTCCAAGAGCAGCCGGCCGAAGCGTGGCGGGGCAGGCGGGCGCATCGCTTCCGCCGGTGGCAGGGAGAGGGCGCGTCGTACGGCGGGAAGCGTCCCTAACAGCGAAGTCGCCAGGGCCGTGACGATCGAACCCAGGATCGTGGCCGGTGTCAGCGCGAACTCGAGGACGGGAAAGTGGAAGTGCCGCTGGTAGATCGCCGTCAGTCCGTCGCCCAACCAGGCACCCAGCGCGATGCCCGCGAGCGTGCCCAGACCCACCGGCAGCAAGGCGAGCTTTACGAAGTGCCAGGCGAGCGCGGCGCGCGCATAGCCGAATGACTTGAGCACGCCGATCTGGGCCCGCTGCAACGCGATGAGTCGTGCGAGTACGTTGTTGAGCAGGAACGCGGTGACGCCCAGGAAGATCGCCGGAATGATGGTGCCGGTGACCCGGTCCTGCTTCAGCTCGCCGTCGAGCATCTGGTGGGAAAAGTGATCGCCACGACCACGCGCCCCGACCGCGCCGAAGCGTTCGAGCATCGCATCGAGCGGTTCGATCACCGACCGCAGCGAGGCACCCGGCGCCAGTCGCAATGTCACGGAGTTGAATGCCGATTTCATGTCGAGCCGGTCTTCGAGCGCGCCGCGACTCATCCACAGCACGCCGTAGCGCTTGTTGTCCGGAAACATCGCCGCGCCCGAGGGCAGGAATACGAATTCCGGGCCGGTGGCGATGCCTGCGATGTGCAGGCGTTGCCAGCGCCCGTTGATGACTGCGGCGATCGACCCCCCGGGATGCAGCCGATGCGCGGTCGCGAACCCTTGGCCCACCAGCACTTCGTCCTTGGCGTCGGGCTCGAGGTATCGGCCGCTGACGACGTGCACATCGTTCAGCCGCGGACGGTGCTTGTCCGGCACCGACACCACCAGCGCGCTCGCCGGCTCGGCAAAGCCTTCGACTTCGAGCGTGACCGCGGTGACGAGCCGGTCCTCGGCGACCGCTACGCCGGGCAGGGACTCGATTCGTGGCAACAACTCGCGCGGGGCACGTTTCGCGCTGGCGAAGACGTCAGCAAAGCGATAGTCACGGTAGTAGCGGTCGCGCGCATCGCGCAGCGCTTCATAGCTGCCGGTCATCGTCACGAAGGTGGCGATGCCGCACATCGAGACCAGTGCGACGGCGCCCAGGTGCCCGCGCATGCGCCACGCGTCGCGCAGCAGCTTGCGGTCGAGCACATTCATGCGTTCACCGCGGATCTCACCATTCGAGATCGCCCGGCGCCGCGCGCTCGGCGTTGCGCTCGATGCTGCTGATGCGGCCGCTGGAGATGCGCACGACGCGATGAGCCATTCGGGCGATCGCCGCGTTGTGCGTGATCACGATCGTGGTGGTGCCGAGCGTGCGGTTCACCGCGTCGAGCACCTCGAGCACGACCTTGCCGGTGGCGAAATCCAGCGCACCGGTCGGTTCGTCGCACAGGAGCACGTCGGGCTGCTTGGCGATGGCCCGCGCAATCGCAATGCGCTGCTGCTCGCCGCCGGAGAGCTGCGATGGAAAGTGGTGCATGCGATCGTGCAGACCGACCAGACGCAGCGCCTCCTCGGGTTCGAGCGGATCGTCGGCGATCTCTGTTACGAGCGCGACGTTCTCCAGCGCGGTGAGACTCGGGATCAGGTTGTAGAACTGGAATACGAAGCCCACGTGCTCGCGACGGAACGCGGTGAGGGCCTCGTCGTCGGCGCCGGTGAGATCGTGATCCCGGTACTGCACCGTGCCGGCACTCGGTGTGTCGAGCCCGCCGAGAATGTTCACCAGCGTCGATTTGCCGCTGCCCGAGGCTCCCAGCAACACGACGAACTCGCCCGCGTAGAGATCGAGATCGACGCCGTCGAGCGCGCGCACTTCCACTTCGCCAAGGCGATAGACCTTGCTGAGCCCGCGTACGCTGAACACGGGCGAAGCATCGACGCGAGGCGGGTCATCGGCGTTCATGGCCTGAACCGCCGCGCACGGGCGCGCCTGCGTTGCCTGTCCGAGGGAGTGCGCGTTCAGCGCACGACCAGCACCGGCAACTTGGAGTGCGTCAGCACCTTCTGTGTCTCGCTGCCGAGCAGCAGCCCGGAGATGCCGCGCCGTCCGTGCGAAGCCATGACGATCAGATCGCACTTGCGCTTGTTGGCCGCGCTGATGATCGCTTCGAACGGAACGTTGTCGTTGACCGACACGGTCTCGACCGCCACGCCCGCCTTGTTGGCTGCATCGACCACGCCCTGCAGAACGGAATTCGCCTGGTCGTCCTGCTCCTTGTTGAATTTGCTGCGCGAGCCGTACGTGGAAAGGCTGGCCCCTTCGGCATAGACCGATCCCGGATATTCCGGCTTGGCGTAGAACCCGACGATCCTGGCGCCGACTGATTTCGCCATATCCACCGCCGCCTTGATCGCCTTGTTGGAAAGCTTCGATCCGTCGGTCGCAACGAGAATGCTCTTGTACATCCAGCGCCTCCGCTTGATCCGTTGTTGGGCTGCCCGTCGTGGACTGCCCAACTCAGCTTACGGACGCGTCGTCCTGGTCATTTGATAGTTCGCAAGATCGCGTGACGTTGCGCAGGCGTGAGCGACGGGCTGCCGCGCCCGGCCAGTTGCTCGGCGAACTGTGCAACTCTGGCCGAGTACTGATTGGCATCGACCTCGCGTTCGTTCAGCGCCAGCGTGGCGATCGGCGTGTGCCCGGTAAGCGTGCGCAACTCGCCGAACACACGCTCGGCTCCAGCGCCACCCATGGTGCAGAAGAACGCAACGTTGGCGATGTCGCGCAGCGAGTCGTGCACCCGGACCAGATAGCTGCGCACCGGGCTGCACACGTGGAAGGCCCAGATTGGCGTACCGACGATGACCAGATCGTAGTCGCCCACCGCGTGTTCGAGCGGACCCAGTGCCGGCGTGCGTTGGCGGATCGCGCTCAACGCCGAATACAGATAGCCGCGCCAGCCGTTGGGTTCGTGCGCGAGTTGAATGTCTTCGAGGTGCGCGTCGCAACGACGACTGATCGCGTGCGCCACCTGACGCGTGCGGCCGGTCCGTGAGTAGAACGCGATCAGCGCTTTCTTCATCGTATCGATTCGCGAGCGGACGTCTGCTTCGACGCCTGCTGCAGTGGCGTAGGTTTTGCTGGTGCGAATTTCAATGGCGCAGATCCTCGGCCAATCCGCGACGGTCAGATTGATGCGGGTCAAGCGCGATGCCGGCTGCGCCACAGTCGGTCGGTCTGTCTGACGTGCGGGTCAGCGGCCCGTGGTGTTTGACCGCTGTCAACACTGGCGAGAGCGCGTCCCCTACATTGCCCGCTACGTCCACGATATTCACGCAAGGTTGCGAATCGAGGCTGACCATGACGGCAAAGCAGATTCTGTTCGGCGAAGACGTGCACCATCGCATCGTCAAGGGTGTGACCGCACTCGCCAACGCGGTGAAGGTGACGCTGGGCCCGAAGGCGCGCACGGTGATTCTGGAGCGCTCGTTCGGATCACCGATCGTGATCAACTCGGGCGTGGTCGTCGCCAAGGAGATCGAACTGGAAGACCCGTTCGAGAACATGGGGGCGCAGATGGTTCGCGAGGTCGCAGCCAAGACCTCCGATGTGGCCGGCGACGGCACCACCACCGCGACGCTGCTCGCGCACGGCATCGTCGTCGAAGGCATGAAGTACGTCGCGGCCGGTATGAATCCGATGGATCTCAAGCGCGGCATCGACAAGGCGGTCGAGGCGGTGCTCGGCCGGTTGAAGGAACTGGCCAAGCCGTGCAGCGCGCGCACCGCCATCGAACAGGTCGCCACCATCTCGGCCAACTCGGACACCACGATCGGCGAGCTGATCGCCAACGCGATGGAGAAGGTCGGCAAGGACGGCGTCATCACCGTCGAGGACGGCTCGGGGCTGTCGAGCGAACTCGAGGTCGTCGAGGGCATGCAGTTCGATCGCGGCTACCTCTCGCCTTACTTCATCAATGTGCCCGACAAGCAGCGTGCGGTGCTCGAGGATCCGTTCGTGTTGATCCACGACAAGAAGATCGCCAACATCGCCGAAATGCTGCCGCTGCTCGAACGGGTGGCGAAGGCCGGCAAGCCACTCTTGGTGATCGCCGAAGAGGTCGAGGGCGAGGCGCTTGCGACGCTGGTGGTGAACTCGTTGCGCGGTGTGTTGAAGACGTGTGCGGTCAAGGCACCCGGATTCGGCGATCGGCGCAAGGCGATGCTCGAGGACATCGCGGTGCTCACCGATGGACGCGTGATCGCCGAGGAGGTCGGGCTCACGCTGGAGAAGGCCGGCCTCGAGGCGCTGGGTCGGGCCAAGCGCGTGGAGATCGACAAGGACAACACCACGATCATCGGTGGCGCCGGCGAGCGCGCCGCGATCGATGCGCGCATCAAGTCGATCAAGGACGCCATCAAGGAAGCGAGCAGCGACTACGACCGCGAGAAGCTGCAGGAGCGTGCGGCGAAGCTTGCCGGCGGCGTAGCTGTGATCAAGGTCGGCGCGGCGACCGAAACCGAGATGAAGGAACGCAAGTCGCGGGTCGAAGATGCGTTGCACGCCACGCATGCCGCGGTGGAAGAGGGCGTGCTGCCCGGTGGCGGCGTTGCGTTGCTGCGTGCGCGCCAGGCGCTCGAAACGCTCAAGGGCAGCAATCCGGATCAGGATGCTGGCATCAAGATCGTGTGGCGCGCGCTGGAGGCGCCGCTGCGCCAGATCGTGCTCAACGCGGGCGAGGAGCCTTCGGTCATCGTCGACCGGGTTGTCACAGGCGGAAAGGGCGCGGTCGATTTCGGCTATAACGCGGCCACCGGCCAGTTCGGTGATCTGGAGGCCATGGGCGTGATCGATCCGTGCAAGGTCACGCGTACCGCTTTGCAGAACGCCGCTTCGATCGCCGGTCTGATCCTCACCACCGAATGCATGGTCGCCCGCAAACCCGAACACGCCCCGCAGCCGCCGGTCAATCCGATGGCGGAGATGTAGCGGGTGCGCTGATTCGCTCGCCCGACCGCGCGCTTGATCGGCCACCCGATCGCTCGCTTACCCGGTTCGCCTGGCTGTCGATCGCCACGGCGCTGGCGACGATCGCACTCAAGTCGGCGGCGTACTGGCTCACCGGTTCGGTGGGATTGCTGTCTGATGCGCTCGAGTCGCTGATCAACCTGGCCGGAGGGGTGATCGGGCTGGTCGCGCTGACGATCGCCGCCCGCGCACCCGACGAAGATCGCCCGTTCGGCTACGACAAGGCCGAGTACTTCGCCAGTGGTGCCGAGGGCGCGTTGATCGTGCTGGCAGCGATCGGCATCATCATCGCCGCGGTCGATCGCATGCTGCATCCGCAGCCGCTCACCGAAGTCGCGACCGGCATCGCGGTCTCGGTGGTGGCATCGCTGCTCAATCTGCTGACCGCGCGCGTGCTGTTGCAGGCCGGGCTGCGCCACCAGTCGATTGCGCTGGAGGCCGATGCGCGCCATCTGATGAGCGATGTGTGGACGTCCGCCGCTGTCGTCGTCGGTGTGGCCGCGGTGATGCTCACCGGTTGGTCGTGGCTCGATCCGTTGCTGGCGATCCTGGTCGCGGCAAATATCGTGCGCACCGGCGTGCAACTGCTCAATCGATCGTTGGCTGGTCTGATGGACGCCGCCTTGCCGCCTGAGGAGCGAGCCGTGCTCATCGGTCTGCTCGATGGACTGCGCGCCGAAGGCGTGGCTTATCACGCCCTGCGCACGCGTGCGGCCGGGGCGCGCCGATTCGTCTCGGTTCATCTGCTGGTGCCGGGTGAATGGACCGTGGAACGCGGGCACGAAATCGCCGAGCAGTTCGAGCAGACGGTCATGCAGCGCTGGCCGCGTGCGACGGTCGTGGTGCACGTGGAGCCGATCGACGATCCACGCTCGTATGCCGATCAGCACCTGGTGGGTTGAATCACCAGGTCACTGCGCGCCACGCCGGTAGATCACGTAGTAGACGAATGCCACCAGCACGCCGCCGCCGACGATGTTGCCGAGCGTGACGGGCACCAGGTTGGTCACCAGCCCGAACCAGGTGAGCGACGGATCGGGCGTGATGGCGGCCATCGCGGCATGGCTGTTGATCACCAGCCCCAGACCGAGAAAGTAGAAGTTCGCGACGCTGTGCTCGAACCCTGCGGCCACGAACGCGGAGATCGGCAGCAGGATCGCCAGGATCTTGTCGGTCACCGAGCGGCCCGCCATCGCCAGCCACACGGCCATGCACACCAGCACGTTGCACAGCACGCCCGCGAAGAATGCTTCGCTGAAAGGAAGCTGGCTCTTGGCCACCGCGATCCGCAGCACCTGACGAGCGACCGCGCCGTCGTTCCAATGCGCCATGCCGGCCAGCCAGGCCAGCGCCACGACTCCGAACGCGCCGATTGCATTGGCGACGTACACCACGACCCAGTTGCGCAGCAGCTCGCCGGTGGTGATCTGCCGGTCGGCCCACGCCATGACCAGCAGGTTGTTGCCGGTGAATAACTCGCCGCCCGCCACGACCACCATGATCAGGCCCATCGCGAACACCAGTCCTCCCAGCAAGCGCGAGAGTGCACGGCCAAGCGACGGATCACTGGTGATCAGCGTGAAGTAGAGCGCGCCCAGGGCGATGAACGCGCCCGCAAGGATGCCGAGCATCGTCATCGGCACGAGCGGCATGCGCGCTTTGGTGACGCCGACGCTCGAAACGCGCGCCGCGATTTCCTTGGGCGAGTAGGCGTCCAGACCGAATAGTTCGGGCATCGCGGAGCTCCGGTCGAGTAATTGAACGGCTTACTTTACGCGCCGCTACTGCACGATCGCCGGCACGACGCGATCGCCCCATCCCTGCAACGGCCCCAGTGGGTTGCGCGTGGTCTCGATTTCATGGATTCGCGGTTGACCGCCGTAGAGCGTGTGCACCACCAGATCGTCCACCATCAGGATCAGCGCGATGAACGACCAGCCGGTGGTCTCGACCTGGCGCTTGAAGTTGAGCGAGTCGAGCCAGAAGCTGCCGATCCGGTCGCGATGCACCTTGCGCACGTTGACCGCGTAGCCGCTGCATTGTTTGCCCGAGACCAGACACTGACGCACGCCGGGGTCGAGATCCTCGGCGCGTACTGCCGCCCCGGCGGAGAAACGCTGCGCGAGGTCTGAGAAGGTGAGGATCGTGATCGACGGATTGGTTGCCGGGTCGAGGCCAGCGGCGGTCAGCTCCGCGCGGCGCGTTTCGTACGGCACGATCTGATCGATGGCGTCGCGCGCGTCCTGATACGAGGTCCAGTCCACCTGCACGATGCTGGAGGCTTTCGGCAGCAGATCGGCGCATCCAGCAAGTCCTACTAAGGCGAGCGCACAACTCAGGGCACGAAGCACGGCCGCGCTTAAACCTCCCGCGTGCGACTGCGCGGTGCCACCGGCGCGCTGGCCGCACTTCTGCGTGGGGCCTCGACGCGCGTCGGTCCCGCCGCCGCCCTGGCGCTGCTCGCCGGATGCGAGTCGACGTAACGCCGCAATCCGGCCGCATCGACGATGTCGACCTGCTTGAGGTGAACCTTGATCAGGCCGGCCGCATCGAACGCCGAGAGCGCGCGGCTCACCGTTTCGAGCTTCAGCCCGAGATAGCTGCCGATCTCCTGCCGGGTCATGCGCAGATTGAACGAACTGCGCGAGTAACCCAGCGCGCCGAAGCGCTCAGCCGTGTTGAGGAGGAACGCAGCCACGCGCCCTTCGGCGCCGAGGATGCCCACCACGTAAAGCATCCCTTGCTCGCGCACCAGTTCGCGGCTGATCAGCGCAAACAGCGCGCGCTCGAATGCGGGGCTCTGCCGTGAGAGCGACGAGAGGGCACTGAACGGCACGACCACCACTTCGCTGTCTTCAAGCGCGACCGCTTCGGAGGCGTAGTTCCCGGAGGCGATCCCGTCCGCGCCCATCAGATCGGACTGCATCGGGAACGCGAGCACCTGCTCCAGTCCGTTGGCGTCGACAAGCACCGTCTTGAAGAATCCGGCGCGTATCACGTACAGCGTATGGAACGGGTCACCGACGCGAAACAGCGATTCGCCTTCGCGCAGGCGTCGGGTCGAGAACGATGCTTCCAGGGTGGCATCGCTCGCCGGCAGCTCGAGCCGCAACAGCCGTGCCAGTTCTCCTGCATTGACCAGCACCCCGTGATTGGTGGTCATCGTTGGCTCTTGTCAGGTGTGGCACCGCGCAGCGGCCGGAGCCGCCAGGCGTCTTACCAGCTCGACCAGTTGATCGAACTCGGTGAGCTTGTCGAACACGTGGTTGGCACCGGCGCGCGCGCACGCCATGCGGTACTGGTCGCTCGCAAAGCTGGTGAGTACGACAACTTGCAGGTGCGGCCGGCTCGGCTTGATGGCGCGCAGTACGTCCAGACCGGTGCCGCCGATCAGATGCAGATCGAGCACGAGCGCATCGGGCTCATGGTGCTCGATGGCGGCGATGGCGGTGGCCACCGACTCGGCCTCATCGAGGCAATCGACCGGTCCGCAGGCGAGCAATGCCTTCACGACGCGCTCGCGCACGGGTTGAGAATCATCGACGACGACTATACGTAAGCGCGGAGTATCCACGCTCGCAGTATCGATGCGTGGTCTGCACGGGCACTATCGGCGCACGCTGAATCTCCGGTGGGAGCACTCGCAGGTGGGGTAGGAATCGTCCTACCCAGCGACCGCAAGAGTGTTTCAAGAGATACGGCTACGGATGCGATGACATATCCGGTTACGGTTTGGCGCGACGCTGCGATTGAAAAGGTCCGTTCCGGCCCCGAATCCGGAGGAAGGTGATTGCGGGTGCAGTCGCCGTTGAACTTCTTCAACTAGGAGTCGGCAATGCAAGTCAGTCGGAAGCGGTTGATGGTTGGGTTGGCTGGTGGTGCGCTCGCGGGTGCGCTAGGTGTGGCGGCCGCGGCTTGGGCGCACGGCGGTGCGGACGAGCATCGTGGCGGTCATGGCATGGGCGGCATGCAGATGGGCATGCATGGCGCTGACATGCAAGGCGGTGGTATGCAAGGCATGGGCATGGGTCGGATGGGTGGCGGCATGGGTATGCATGGCAACGCCGCAAATCTCGACACGTTGAAAGACGCGCTCAAGCTCACCGCGGAACAGCAGCCCGCCTGGGAGAAGTATGCTGAAGTGGCGCGTCGGCAAGCCGAGGCGCGCGACAAGATGCGCAGCGCGATGCACAACGGCACGGTGGAGCACGGCGCGATGCACGAGACGATGGCGGCGTTTCAGCGCGAGGCCGCCAAGGAGATCGGGCAGGCACGCGAGCAACTGAGCGCGGTGCTGAATGCCGAACAACGGCAGGTACTCGATTCTCGTGGGTCGGGGCGGGGACATGGCCGTGGCGGGCCGATGGCGCGTGGCGGTGAGCATCGTCATTGATGCAAGCCGGAGTTGGCTCGACAGGCAGGGTCGGCTTGATAGCGGCCCTGCCTTGCAACCAGAGGATGCGCGGTTGTTGTGCATCCTCAAACGGACGCACGCCTCGTTGATCGATATTTGCGACCGTCCTGGTATTGAGTTCTGCTGATCTCGGCCTCACGTTGCACGTGGAACTCAAATTCGAACTCGAAGCGCCGGTGTTATCGATCCCGTGAAATACAAGGACTACTACGCGATTCTCGGTGTGGAGCGCGACGCCTCCGACGATGTTGTCAAGAAGGCGTACCGCAAACTCGCCCGCAAATACCATCCTGACGTATCCAAGGAGAACAACGCCGAGGAACGCTTCAAGGAAGTCGGTGAGGCCTACGAGACGCTGAAGGATCCGGAGAAGCGGGCCGCCTACGATCGGCTCGGCCGGCACGCGCGCGGCGAGGAGTTCCAACCCGGTGCAGACTGGTCGCGCGAGTACGGTGATGCGTTTCGCGACTTCGAATTCGGTGAGGCGCTCGATCTGGGCGATCTGTTCGCGCACTTCGGTCGCAGCGCCCGGCGCGGCGCACGCAGCAGTTTCTTCGCGGCAGGGCGCGACTTCGAAGCGACCGCGCACATCTCGCTCGAAGACGCCGCGCGCGGCGCGGAGGTCGAACTCGATCTGGTGGTGCCGGAGTATCGGGCCGATGGCACGGTCGAGCGCGCGTCCAGGCGCGTGCGTGTGCGCATTCCGAAAGGTGCAACTGACGGTGATCGACTGCGGGTGCCGGGCAAAGGCGGCGGCGGTCTGGGCGGTGCGCCCGCCGGCGATCTGTATCTGAACATCGCGCTGCATCCGCATCCGTTGTTTCGGGTGGCCGAGCGCGACCTGTACATCGAACTGCCGCTCGCACCGTGGGAGGCCGCACTCGGCGCGGCGGTGGAGGTGCCCACGCTCACGGGCAAGGTGCGCGTGACGGTGCCCGCGGGCGCTCGCGCCGGCCAGAAGCTGCGCATCGCCGGCAAGGGCCTGCCCGGCCCGCGCGGCGGACACGGCGATCTGTACTGCGTGATCCAGGTGGTGGTGCCTGCGTCGCTCACCCAGCGCGAACGCGCGCTCTACGAGCAGTTGCAGGAGGCCTCCGGATTCAACCCGCGGGCCCATTTTGCGGAGAGCTGACGTGCTGCTGCAGGCGTACTTCCTCGACGACGAAAGCATGATCGACCTGGAGGAGCTTGAGCGCCGCTCCGGGTTGACGCAGTCCGACATCGTCACGCTGGTCGAGCTCGGCGTGGTCGCGCCGCTGTCCGAAGGCGAGGAGCCGTGGCGATTCGGCGGACGGGCCGTGGCGTTGGCGCAGCGCGCGGCGCGGCTTCGGCACGACTTCGAGCTCGACAGTGCCGCGTTGGCGCTCGCGCTCACCTATCTGGAGCGCATCGAAACGCTCGAGACGCGCATCCGCGAACTGGAGTGTCAGCTGCTGCGCTGAGCCTCGGTCAGCCTTGCGGGCCGGCGTCGGTGAGCCGGTGCAGCACGGCGTAGCGGACGAGTTCGGCCACGCTGTCCATGCGCATCTTTTCCATGATGCGCGACTTATGAGTGCTCACGGTCTTGATGCTCAGATTGAGGCTGTCGGCGATCTCGGTCATCGACTTGCCCGCCACGATCGCCATGAACACCTCGTGCTCGCGGTCGGACAGCGAGCGATGCGGCAGCTCGGCGCGCGCATGCGGCGTGAGCCCGAGTGCGAGCTGCTCGGCGGTGGTCTGGCTGATGTACGTGCCGCCACCCGCTACCTTTTTGAGCGCGGCGACGAGCTGGCTCGGTGCGCTGTCCTTGTTCAGATACCCCGAGGCGCCGGAGCGGATCGCGCGGATGGCGTACTGATCCTCGGCGTGCATCGAGAGCACCAGCACCGGCAGTTGCGGAGCGATGCTGCGCACGTGTCGGATGAGGTCGAGCCCGCTCTTGCCGGGCATCGACATGTCGAGCAGCAACACGTCGAACCCGCCGGCGCGCACCTTGACGACGGCCTCGTCGCCATCGATCGCTTCACCGAACACGGTGAAGCCGGGGGTGGCCTCGATGATGCGGCGCAGGCCATCGCGCACGAGCGCGTGATCGTCGGCGATCAGGATGCTGGTCATGCGTTGGGTGGCTGCGAGCTATCCAAACACTTCATCGGAGGGCGCCGAGCTTAACGGAAGGCGCGCGTTCACGACAGCGCCGCCGCCTGGATGATTCTCCGCCGAGGCCTCGCCGCCCAGCAGGCGTGCGCGCTCGCGCATGCTGATCAGGCCGAACGCGCCGGCTCGCATCGCGCTTCGCGGCGGCAGGCCCTTGCCGTCGTCGCGCACCACGATGTGCGCCTGCGTCTCGCGCGCTTCCACGATGACCGATGCATGCTGCGCCTGCGCATGGCGGGACACGTTGGTCAGGCACTCCTGCACGATGCGAAAGATGGTGGAGGCATGCGGTTCGCCGATCTCGGCCATGGCATCGTCCACCTGCAGCGACACGCTCACCCCGGTGCGACGGGTGAAGTCCTTGGTGAGCCAGTCGAGCGCTGCACCCAAGCCGAGGTCATCGAGCACCAGCGGGCGCAGATCGGTCGAGATGCGCCGCGTGGAGGCGACGGTCTGATCGATCAGGCCGCGCATGCGGTCACATGCGGCGCGCAACGAATCACCGGAGTCGGAGCCGTCGCTGCGCGCGAAGTTTTCGATCTCGCTCAAGTCGAGTTTCATCGCGGTGAGCTGCTGCCCCAGCTCGTCGTGCAGCTCGCGCGCGACGCGGCGCCGCTCGGCTTCCAGCGCTTCATTGGCCGACTTGCTGAGCGCTCGCACTTCATTGTGGGTGCGTTCGATCTCGCGCTCGGCGGCCACGCGCTGGGTGATATCGCGCAGGATGACGGTGAAGAACTTGTGGCCATCGATCACCACCTGCGAGATCGATGCATCGATCGGGAACTCCTCGCCGTTGGCGCGCAGCCCCACGAGTTTCACCTTGCCGCCCATTCGGCGCGTCGTCACACCGGTGTGGCCGAATTCGTCGATGTGCGATCGGTGCGCAGCGCGATAGCGTTCGGGCAGAAACCGGTCGAGCGTGCTGCCCTTGGCCTGCGCTGCCGGGACCCCGAATACACGTTCGGCCGCGGCGTTGAACAGCAGCACGCAGTGCGAGGCATCGATCGTGATGATTGCATCCATCGCCGATTCGACGATCGCGGCGGTGCGCGCCTCCTGCTCGCGCAGCCGCTGCTCTGCGTAGTGCAGCGCCGACACGTCGGTCACGGTGCCGGTCATGCGCACAGGCTTGCCCTGCGCGTCGCGCACCACCGGCGTGCCTCGGACCAGTACCTGCTTCCATCCGCCGTGGCCGTCGCGCACACGGAAGGAGGTCGATATCTCGGCGCGCTCACCGCGTGCCAGGGCGAACATCGCTTCGCGAGCCGCCGGCAGATCGTCGGGATGCACGGTGTCGCGCCAGGCGTGGCGCGTCGCCGGGTAGTCGTGCGGCAACCCGAAGATTGCCATGTAGCGTGGTGATCGGTGCACTGCGTCGGTGTGGATGTTCCAGTCCCACACGCCATGCCCGGCGCTCTCCAGCGCATAGCGCCAGCGTTCCTCCGATGCCCCCAGCTCACTGCGCAAGGCCGAATCGGTACGCAGCGTGCCCGCCAGCATCCGGGCCAACGCGAGGAACAGGAGCGCGGTCAGGGTTGCCGCGGGCAGGGCGAACCACAGGTGCTTGACCCAGTCGCGCAATGCATGCCGGATCGTGACCGAATTGCCGATCACGAGCGGGTAGTCGGCGACGGCGCGAAGTGCCGTGACGCGTGGGATGCCACCGGGGCCCTCGGCATGACGCAGCACGATGCCGTACGGTGCATCGAGTGCGCGTCGGAAAGCGGTCGCGTTCCCGTACTGCGTGCCGACGGTGCCGATCTCGGTTTTGTTCACCGCCAGAAGCACACCGTCGCGTCGCAACAGTCGCACGCCGCCGTCGGGGCCGAGGTCCAGCGCGAGATACAAATTCTGGAAGTAGTCGGGGCGCACGGAGGCGACGATCACGCCGCGCAATGTCTCCGAGCCGACGCGAATCCCGCGGGAGAACGAAATGGTGGCTTCGCCGTGCACGCGACCAACCGTGGGTGTGCTGATGTACAACCCGGCGCCGCTTTGCGAGTGATGTGCACGGAACCAGTCGCGATCGTCGTATCGCACGTTGGGCGTGACCTGCGTCATCGAGTGTGCGAGCAGATTCCCCTGGCTATCGATCAACAGCAGCGCGCGCACATGGGGCGCGCCCTCGACCAATTGGGCGAGCCGTCCGTTCAGATTGTCGCGACCGTCGAGGCGAGCACCGGTAACGTAAGGTTGCGACTCCGACTGGGCTTGCTGCAGGATGCGATCGATCTCGCTCACCGCACGGCTCGTCTGCTCGGCCAGCAGGATGTTGACGTCGCGCATGTGCGATTCGGCGTGCACCAGCTCGTCGCGCCGCATGGTGAGCGTGCTCCAGGCCGTTCCCACGATCACGGCCAGCGCGGCGAGCACGCCGAGCGCCAATACCCAGCGATGCATCGGAATGGCGGGGCGCGGCGGACCGGATTCGGCGGAGGCGGCGAGTGCGTGGGCGAGCGGCGTCACGGGCGCAGTATAGGAGAAGCGCCATCACGCGCAGCGTTTTGGCATCCGCTTCGGGCGGTGGCCACGCACGCGAAGCGAGTCAGCCGCTTGCACTCCCGCTTGTATTCCCTAAGGTGCGCCCGCTATCGCGTCACCAACACCGGAATGGTGGAGTGAGTCAGCACCAGGCTGGTCTCGCTGCCCAGCAACAGTCGGCGAATGCCGCGGCGGCCGTGCGAGGCCATGACGATCAGGTCGCACTTGTACTTCTTCGCGGTGCGGACGATGTCGTCGGAGGCGCTGGCCGATACCACTTGCGCAAGCGCGCATTTCACGCCGGCCTTGGTGGCGGCTGCTTCGATCTCGCCCAGATACTTGGTCGCGGCCTTGGCCGTGTCGGCATCGAAGCGATCGATCGTCGAGGGGCTCACTTCCACCGGCGCGCCGTAGAACACCACCGGAAACGTCGGTCGCGCATGGAATCCAACGACGCTCGCACCGGTTGCGGCGGCCAGAGCGATTCCGGTCTTGATCGCCTTGCGCGACAGTGTCGAGCCGTCGGTGGCGATGAGGATGCGTTGAACCATGCCCGTGCTCCACCTTGTTGTGATTGGGGAATGTGATGAGCGCGAGCTTAGGCAGCGGGTCGGGCGCGCGATTGATCTTTCGCAAGGTCGTCACGCGCAGCCCCGCTCACAGTGGCGCCTCACGCGTCGGTGGGCACGGCCGCTCGAGCATCGGCAAGGGCGCGCGCCCATCGCAACCGAACATCCTCGCAGGAGCCCGAACGTGGAAACCTTCTCGACGTCGAATGCGACGCGCGACAAGCTCGTCGCGGATTTCAGGCAGGTCATCGCCAGCGCCGAAGAATTGCTGAACGCCACTGCCAACCAATCCGGTGATGCGATCGATAAGGCTCGATCGCGCGCGGAGTCGACGCTGCGTGACGCGCGCCGCAAGCTCGCCGAGCTGGAGCACGAGGTGGTCGACGAAGCCAAGCGGCTGGTCGCCGACGGCGAGCAGCAGATCAAGGAACATCCGTGGACGGCCGTCGGCGTGGGCGCCGGCGTTGGCCTGCTGCTCGGGTTGCTCATCGCGCGGCGCTGAGCTTGCACGCGCCGCGGCCTTGGCGCCCGTCGCCCCGCCCTGATTGCTCATGTCCAACACGACTCCTCTGACCAGCGCGTTGCGTAACCTGGGCCTGTCGGCAATTGGCTTGGTACACACGCGCATCGAGCTGTTCGCAACCGAATGGGAAGAGGAGCGCGCCCGACTCACCCGCATCTGCATCGCGTTGGCGTTGATGTTGTTCTTCGTGCTGCTTACCGTCGTGGCGATCGGTGCGTTCGTCGTGGTGGTGTTTTGGGATACCCATCGGTTGCTCGCGTTGGGTGCGGTCGGTGCGTTGTTCTCCGCCGGTGCGGTGATCAGCGGACTGGTGGCAGCGAATGCACTCGCGCGTAAACCGCGCCTGTTCGCCGGAACGCTTGCGGCGCTCGATGCCGATCGCGTGGCTATGACCGGACAGCGCGAGGTCGAGCACGTGAGCTAGGCACAACGAATGACTCGGGCCGGCAGACCAACGCGCGTCGCCGCATTGCAGGCGCGGCGCGAGGCGCTGCTCGCGCGGATCGACCGCGAGCGTCGGGGGTTCACGCACGCCGTCGCGGATGTGGCACCGCTGCTGCGCTTCGGCGATAGGATTGCCGTGCTTGGGGGCACGCTGCGTGCGCAGCCGTTGGTGATCGGTGCGGGCTACGTCGGACGTGCGTTGTTGCGTCGCTCGCGCGCAGGCCGCTGGTGGCGCCGTGGTCGCGTGCTCTCTGCGCTGCTCTCACCAGCGATTCGATTGCTCAGCCGGCGAAGGCGCGATCGCTGACGCCGGGCTCACCGAGCCTTCGTGCGTACCCACTTGCGCGGATACTCCCTAACGCCCGAGCCGGGTCAACTCGTGCTTGCAGTCCGGCGTATCGCAGGGATAACGGTAGAAGCGCGCATTCAAATAGAGGGTCACCGCCTGGATGTCGGCAGGGCTCCAGTTCTGTTGCGCAACCGAACTCCAGCGACGCACGTAGGTGCGGATGTCGTCAAACGTGCGGGCGGCGAGTTGCTTGCGATCATGGATGCTGCGATCGTGGCAATGCACGCACGCGACTTCGTAGAGCGCCTTGCCGCGCGCAACCTCGGCCGGGTCCTGCGCCCCTACGCTGCCGGCAAGCAGCAACGCTCCAACCAGTCCACTCGCCCAGCGCAGGGTCGGGCCAATGTGTTGCTGCTTCAGCATGCGTGCCATCGATCAGTGGGTGACGAGCACTGGGATCTGGCTGTGCGTCAGCACCTTGTGCGTCTCGGAGCCAAGAAAGACTGCGTCCAGCCCGGTGCGCGAATGCGTTCCCATGACGATGAGATCGCAGCCATTGGTACGTGCCGCGTCGATGATTGCTTCGTACGGATGCTTGGTGCTGATTTCGTAGTAGGTTGTGCAGGGCACGCCTGCGTCGCGCGCCGACTGTTCGAGCACCGCCAGGTGTTCGCGCGCCACGGTGCCGGCCCGTTCGGGAAAACTCTCCCGCTCACGAACGTCGGCCATCGTGGTGAACATGCCCGATGGGTTGGGCAACGGCTCGATCAGGTGGTACCCGGTAATGCGTGCGCCGGCATGCTTGGCCAGCTCCACGGCCTGTTCGATCGCATGGCGGGAAGCTTCGGTACCGTCGGTCGGCACCAGTACGTGTGCATAGTCCATGATCGACTCCTTGGGTCCTGACGAGCCCAATCTAGACCGGTGCGCGGACGCTCCTTTGCGCTGGATCAAGGACGGTCGTCCCGGAGTGCCATCGCTACCCGCAGTATTTCCGTGCGTAGTCGATCGGGCGGGCAATCGGTGTCGAGCGTGAAGCAACGATCGGCTTCGTCGGTACCGACCGGTTCGTACTGATCGATCTGATGCGCGAGGACCTGCAGATCGGCCTCCGAGGCATCACCCCGGCGATGGCGCACGCGCTGTTCGAGCACGGTGCGCGGTGCGGTACAGGTGACGATCGCCATCGGCACGCCGCTCTCGATCGCCAGATCGCGGAAGCTCTGACGCAGCGCGAGGCGCAGGAACGTGGCATCGACGATCACCGACTCGCCCGCGGTCAACACCGTTCGCACCAGGTCGGCCAGACGCGCGAACGTCTGCTCGGTGGCGCCGGACGCATACAGACCTTCGCCCAGCGCGCTACCGCTTGCGGCGGTGCCGGCGAGGCCGTGCAGACGCTTGCGTTCGACATCGGAGCGAACCCGCAGCGCCGGGATCTGCTCCAGCATGGCTTGCGCTACTGTGGTCTTGCCCGAGCCGGACAGTCCGTGGGTGAGGATCAACCAGGGCTGTCCGGTGCGCGTGAGTCGTTCGGCGAGGGCAACGTACTGGTTCAACAGCATGATCGCGTGTGCATGATCCTCGGGGCTGTGGTCCTGCCGGGCGCGCAGCGCCGCGACCTTGGCACGCACCAGCGCCCGATACGCCGCGTAGTAGTGCAGCAACGGTACGCCCGCGTAGTCGCCGGTGTGCTCCAGGTAGCCGTTCAGGAACCGGTAGGCGAGATCGGTGCGCTCGCCGTGCAGCAGGTCCATGAATACGAACGCCGCTTCGTTGATCGTGTCGATCCAGCGCAGCGCCGCGTTGAATTCGATGCAATCGAACAGCACCGGCTGATCATCGATCAACGTGACGTTGGCCAGATGCAGATCGCCATGGCATTCGCGGATGTGGCCGCCACTCCAGCGGGCGCGCAGCAACGGTTCCAGTCGCACGAACGTACGATCGAACCAGCTTCGCAGTGCGTGCAGCTGCACGCGCAGCGCGGGTGTCGCGGTGTCATCGAGGGTCACGAAGTTGTCGATGGTCCAGGCGTGAATGCGTGCCGGATCGCCAGAGGCCACACGCGCATTACCAGACGGTAGCTGCGCATGGAACGACGCCACGGTGTGCGCGAGGCTGTCGATATGAGCGGCCGTCAGTGCGCCGCGTTCGAGCAGATCGCTGAACAACTGGTCGGCACCGAACTGTCGCATCTGTACCGCGTAGTCGATCACGTCGCAGGATTCGCCGGATTCGCCGGATTCGCCGGATTCGCCGGATTCGCCCAATTTGCCGACGCGCAGACCGGCGGCGGTGCGGCCGATCGGCACCACGTCGAGATAGAGCGCCGCCGCGGTGCGACGGTTCAGGCGCAGTTCGTCATCGCAGGCCGAGCGACGCAGCGCCGCGGTGGAGTAGTCCAGGAACGGCAGCTTGAGCGGCTTCTTGATCTTGTAGGCAAACCGACCGGTCAGGAACAGGTGCGAGATGTGGGTCTCGATGTGACGGATGTTCTGGACCGGATGAGGATAGGCCGCCGGGTCGAGCAGCGCCCATACGAGTTCGTTGTCGACCGTTCGCGTCGAGGCGATATGTTCGGGGAAGTGATGCACGCTCATGCGGGCAGGTTCACCGCTGCGTTCACGACGCGTGCCCATAGTGGCTGCGACACGCGGCTTCGCTTCCGCGGACCACGCGTCGTCCGGCGAGGCTGCCGCGCGATTCGGTCACGACCGTGTGCTGGTCCTCGGTGTGATCGTCGTCGTAGCAGTAGATGACCACCCAGTCGTGCGCGCGGCCCAGCTCGTGAGCGCGCGGCGTGTTCGAGTACAACGCCGTGCAATGCCAGCCTTCACGCTCGGTATGCAGCACGGGCAGCCACGCAGTGCCTTGCGGATTGAATCGCTTGGGCGCGATCGTCGGTAGCTGCCCGTTGCTCGCGCGTTCCCGGTATTCGCGATCGATATCCAGCAGCATTGCCACCGGCGGGTGATGCCGGTGCGGTGACGCGGGCTCGATGCGCCGCGGCCGCCCGAGCATGCGTTGCAGGCTGGCGCGCAGCGCGGCGATGCGTCGCTGGCCAATGCCCGTCATGGCATCGAGTCGGCCATCGTGCGCGGCGGCTTCCAGCGCTTCGAGGCTGTCGATGCCCAGCGTGTTGTGGATGCGCTTGGCCAGCTCCGGTCCGATGCCCGGCACGCTTTGCAGGAGCGCTTCAGGTGCGACTGATCCGCGCAGGCGGTCGAGCTGACTCCAGCGGCCGGTGATGAGCATTTCCGCGATCGCGCTGCGGATGCCGCGACCGACGCCGGGCAATGCGTCGAGACCTTCCGGGCCGCCGCGATCGAAGATGGCGCGCACGCTCTCGCCGAGTCCCTCGATCGTTGCGGCCGCCTTGCGATACGCACCGGCGCGAAACGGATTGGCACCCTGTGCTTCGAGCAGACTCGACATTTCGCGCAGCCGCTCGGCGATGCGCGCGTTTTCGTCGGCAGTGTCACGGTTCGCGGCTTCACGGTCGGCAGCAGTAGCTCCCGTAGGTGCATCGCTCTCGGATTGCTCCGCGGGCTGCGTTGCGGTGGCAGTATTCGGCTTGGTGGCCAGGCTCATCTTGCTCACCGTCACGCGAGCATCGGCGCGAGGCGTTTGGAGCCGAGCGTACGCTCCAGCGCCGCGACGCGCTCCATCACCGACACGACAACGTCGGGGTTGAGGCTCATCGAATCGATGCCCAACCGCACCAGGAACTCGGCGAAGTCGGCGTAGTCGGAGGGCGCCTGGCCACAGATGCCGATGTGCAGCTGATGCCGGTGCGCGCCTTCGATGGCCATGCGTACCAGCGCGAGCACGCCTTCGTCGCGTTCGTCGTAGTCGAACGCCACGATCGACGAATCGCGATCGACGCCCAACGCAAGTTGCGTGAGATCGTTCGAACCGATCGAGAAGCCGTCGAAGTGTTCGGCGAACTGATCGATCAGGATCACGTTGTTCGGGATTTCGCACATCATGTACAGCTCGAGCCCATGCTCGCCGCGGCGCAGGCCGAACTTCTCCATCTGCCTGATCACCTTTACCGCCTCATTGACCCGGCGGCAGAACGGCACCATCACGATCACGTTGGCCAGTCGCATCGTCTCGCGCACGCGCTTGATCGCCCGGCACTCGAGCTCGAAGCCTTCGACGTAGGCCGGATGCGCGTAGCGCGCCGCACCGCGAAAGCCGAGCATCGGGTTTTCCTCGCGCGGCTCGAACGCCGTGCCGCCGACCAGGTGCGCGTATTCGTTGGTCTTGAAATCCGACAGCCGCACGATCACCGGCTTCGGATAGAAGGCGGCGGCGATCGTGCCGATCCCTTCCGAGAGCCGTTCGACGAAGAAGTCGGCACCGTTGGGATAGTTGACGGTCAGGCGCGCGATGTAGCGGCGCGCCTCGGCGTCGTCGACCTTCTCGGGGTGAATCAGCGCCAGCGGATGCACCTTGATCCACTCGTTGACGATGAACTCCATGCGCGCCAGCCCCACGCCGTCGTTGGGCAGGAAGCTCGAGCGGAACGCCACCCCCGGATTGCCGATGTTGAGCATGACCTTGGTGCGCGGGCGCTCGATCCGGGTGATGTCGAGCTTGGTCATTTCGAACGGCACGGCACCGCGATAGACCGCGCCCACGTCGCCCTCGGCGCACGACACGGTGATCGTCTCGCCGGTCTGGATCGTCTCCGTTGCGCGCTCGGTGCCGACTACCGCCGGCACGCCCAACTCGCGCGCGAGGATCGCGGCGTGGCAGGTGCGTCCGCCGCGATTGGTGACGATCGCCTGCGACGCCTGCATCACCGTGCCCCAGTCGGGGCTGGTGGTATCGGCGACCAGGATCTCGCCGGCGCGAAAGCTCTGCAGTTCGGCGGTGTTACGCACGACGCGCGCCACACCTGATGCGACGCGCTGCCCGATCGCCTGACCGGTGATAAGTGCCGTTGGCCGCGACTTGAGTCGAAACACTTCGACCTGGCCCACCGGCCGTTGCGAGGCGACCGTCTCCGGACGCGCCTGCACGATGTAGAGCTGGCCATCTTCGCCGTCTTTGGCCCACTCGGCATCGATCGGCCGCGGGCTGCCTGCTTGCTGCGAGTAGTGCGCCTCGATGTGCATCGCCAACTGCGCCAGGGTGACCACCTCGTCGTCGGTCAAGCAGAAGCGCGCGCGCTCGGCCTCGGTGGTTGCAACGTTGCGAGTGCCGGCGCCGTCGAGCACGAGTTTCTGTTCCTTCGAGCCGAGTGAGCGGCGCAACACCGCTCGCGCGCCTTTCGTGGTTGTGGGCTTGAACACGTAGAACTCGTCGGGCTGCACCGTGCCCTGCACGATGTTTTCGCCGAGGCCGTAGCTGCCGGTCACCAGCACCACGTCGCGAAAGCCGCTCTCGGTATCGAGCGTGAAGATCACGCCGCTCGATGCAGTGTCGGCACGCACCATCTTCATCACGCCCACTGACTGGAACACCTTGAAGTGATCGAAGCCGTGATCGATGCGGTAGCGGATCGCGCGATCGGTAAACAGACTGGCAAAGCAGCGCTTCACCGCGTCGAGCAGTGCTGCCTCACCCGACACGTTGAGATAGCTCTCGTGCTGGCCGGCGAAGCTGGCGGTGGGCAGATCTTCCGCCGTCGCAGAACTGCGCACCGCGAGCGTGACGCCTTGGCCGTACTGCTGTTGCAGTTGCCGATAGCCCGCGCGGATTTCCTCGACCAGCGCTGCAGGCAACGGCGCTTCGTACACGATGCGGCGCGCCTGCTCGGCGCGGCGGGCCAGATCGGCGACGTCATCGGCGTTCAGACCCTGCAGCGCTGCACGCAGCGGTGCCCACGCATTCGCCTGATCGAGTACGTGGCGATAGGCCTGCGCGGTGACGGCGAAACCGTTTGGCACGCGCACGCCCGCCGACTGCAGCGCGCCCACCATCTCGCCGAGCGAAGCGTTCTTGCCGCCGACCAGGGCTACATCGGCCAGGCCGAGCGCGCTAAATGGTCGAATGAATTGCGTGGTGTTGCGCGTATCGGACATCGATGGACGCTCCCGTGGACGGGCGACCTGGACAGCAGTCAGGATCGGAGGCGAATAGAGAATCGCGTCCAGAAAGGATCGCGACCGGCGCGGATCGCCAACGACAACCGGGCGCCAGTCTGACAAGCGCTTGGGACAGGCGTTTGACTACTGTCAACGCACGGCGCGGTGTGCCGCCTAGGCTTAGTCGAGGGCGCCGATTGGCTCGGTCCGGCGAGCGGGCCGCGCGCCGAACAAGCGGGGCCAAAAATCCATTGAGACACGCCATGCAGAGATCCCCCAAGGAGACTTCGCGCCGCCGCATAGTGATCATGGGCGCGGCAGGGCGCGACTTTCACAACTTCAACGTGGTGTATCGCGACGATGCGTCCGTGGAGGTGCTGGCGTTCACCGCGGCGCAGATTCCGGGTATCGCCAATCGACGCTATCCGGTGAGCCTCTCCGGTGCGCGCTATCCGGAAGGCATCCCGATCGTGGCCGAGTCGGAGCTGGAAGCGCTGGCGCGCGATCGGCGCATCGACGAAGTGGTGTTCGCCTACAGCGACGTCACGCACGAGCACGTGATGCATTGCGCGTCCCGCGCACTCGCGCTCGGTGCGGACTTCACGCTGCTCGGGCCGACGCGCACGATGCTCCACGCGCACGTGCCGGTGATCGCGGTGTCGGCGGTGCGTACCGGCTGCGGCAAGTCGCAGACCGCACGCTGGATTGCCCGCATGCTGCGCGAGCATGGCAAGCGAGTCGCGGTGATCCGTCATCCCATGCCGTACGGTGATCTTGCCACCGAAGCGGTGCAACGCTTCGCCACCAGCGCCGATCTGAGCGCGCAAGGCTGCACGATCGAGGAGCGCGAGGAGTACGAGCCGCATCTGGCGATGGGCAACGTGGTGTACGCCGGCATCGACTACGCGCGTATCGTCGAGCAGGCGAGCGCGGAAGCCGACGTGATCCTCTGGGACGGCGGCAACAACGACTTTCCGTTCGTGCGGCCCGACCTGCACATCGCCTTGTTCGATCCGCTGCGTGGCGGCCACGAGACCACGCATCATCCGGGCGAGGCGGTGGCGCGCATGGCCGACATCATCGTGATCGCCAAGACCGATTCGGCATCGTTGAACGATGTCGAGCAGGCGCGGGCCTCGGCGCTCGCCCTCAACAGCAAGGCGCGCATCGTGCGCGGCGCCTCGCCGGTGACGGTGGACGACCCGGCGGCGATTCGCGGCAAGCGCGTGCTGGTGATCGAAGACGGCCCCACCACGACGCACGGCGGCATGGCTTACGGTGCCGGCTTCATCGCGGCGCGCGCACTCGGCGCGAAGGAGATCGTCGATCCGCGCCCGTTCGCGGTGCCGGAAATCGCCGCGCTCTACAAGCAGTATCCGCACCTCGGCCCCGTTCTGCCGGCGATGGGCTACTCGCATCTGCAGGTCGAGGCGCTGTGCGAGACGATCAATCGCACCGAGGCCGATTGCGTGCTGGCCGCCACACCGATCGATCTGGCCGCGCTGGTGATGGTGAACAAACCGATCGTGCGGGCGCGCTACGAGTTCGTCGAGGTCGACAAGGGTGTGCTGGAGTCGGCCGTGCTGACGCTGGAGCGGGTGCGGGCGCACCCGTGAGCTGGCGGGCGCCTCAGGAGCATGGGCCATGACCGCCGCACTCAGAGCAGTGCAGACTTGGCGCGGCGAGTCTGCAAATGAGAAGGCCGGATCCACCGTCGCTTTCGCTGATTGGGTCCGGCCGAATGCAGGAGGAGGAGAGAAGAGTCCCGCATGAGTAAGATAGCCGTTCACGGCCGGGCGATCTTGCGCTGGATCAAATCAGCCTCTTGAAACGCCCTGGCAGCGCCACGATTTCCACTTCGCCCGGCGGACTCAAGTCGTTGAAGGCCTCCCTCGTTGAAGCCTTCCCAAGTCCGCCGAGCCTTCCCGGCCCTACAAACCCGCAAGCTTTCCAAACCCCGATACCGCAGCCGATCATGTCCGACTCCGTTCACGTCAACTGCCCGCACTGCGGCACCACCAATCGGCTTCCGCGCGAACGTCTCACCGAGCAGCCGAGTTGCGGCAAGTGCAAGCAGCCGCTGTTCACTGGCCATCCCGCTGAACTGAACGGCGAGAAGTTCGCGGCGATGATCAATCAGACCGATCTGCCGGTGGTGGTGGATTTCTGGGCACCGTGGTGCGGGCCGTGTCGCATGATGGCCCCGCAGTTCGAGCAGGCCGCGCAGATGCTCGAGCCCAATGCGCGCTTGGCCAAGCTCAACACCGACGAGGAGCAGGCGATCGCCTCCCAACTAGGCATCCGCAGCATCCCGACCATCGTCCTGTTCAAAGGCGGCAAGGAGATCGCGCGACAATCGGGTGCGATGAACGCTGCGTCGCTGGTGCGGTGGGTGCAGGGCGTGGGGTAGTGCCTTTGGGTGGACCGTGCTGGCGTCGCGCCGGGGCGGTGCCCACCGGCGCGAGCGAAGACGATGGTCGCTGTGCGCGACTACCCTCGGTTCTGTCAGTTCGAGTAGGCCCGCGAAAACTCGGGCCTCGCGCGCAGAAGAACGAGTAGAAGTGGCGCGAGACCCTCAAACAGTTCGCGGCCTAAAGCCCCACTCGAACTGCCATAACCTCGGCATCGCCACACGCTCGCGCGTGCGGGCACCGCCCCGGCGCAACGCTGGAGGTGGGGTGAGGTGCGACCGTGCCGTCAATGGCGATGTGACCTGTAAGGCGATTGCCCGTATCCTCTCGCGAGCAGAACGCGCCGAGCCGGGCCATCTAGCCCTCATGCGGCGGGCCAAGAGGAGAGGCAATGCTCGACACCATCGGGTTCGCGATCATCGCGATGATCGCCTTTGGTGTGAACGACTTGATATTCAAGCGCGCGGCATCGAGAGGCATCGCACCGCATCAGATCATGCTCACGAGCACCATCCCGATGTGGCTCGTCTTCACGGTCTGGGGAGCGACCTCCGGCAGCCTCGTTCCTCACCCCGCGGCGCTTTGGGGTGCGGCGGCCGCAGCGTTTGGCTACTTCGCCTTCTACAACTTCTCGAAAGTTCTCCAAAGCGGGGCGGTAAGCATCGCAGTTCCGGTTTTTCGGCTCTTCTTCGTCGTTACAGCGGTACTGGCGATCGTCTTCCTGAATGAACCGCTTAGTGGGCTGAAATTGGCTGGTCTCGCCGCGGCTGTGCTAGCTGTCTGGCTCTTGCTGGCAAGCCAACGTACGCGTTCGGCTGAGATCTCGCGCGAGGCGATGACCCGGATCCTCGTAGCTGCACTCGTCGGGGGCGTGCCTTTTCTCTTCTTCAAGCTCGGCCTTGTACACGGTGCAACCCCAGCGAGTGTTGTGGTGGCGCAGTCGTTTGTTCTATCGCTAATTTCGATCGGAACCGCGTATTACATCGATCATGGCATCAAGGCGAGTGGCGCCGCTCTGGCGCACGGCGTCGTATTCGGACTCATCCAGGCACTCGGGTTCGGGATACTGGTGGTGAGCATGGTTAAGGGAGAGGCAAGTATCGTTGTCCCGATCGGACAACTCTCTTTTGTCGTATCGGCCCTCGTCGGCATCGCGTTTCTGAAAGAGGCGCTGACTCGGAGGAAGGTCGCGGGTATCGTCGCGGCCGTGACCGCGGTCCTTCTGTTGGCACTCGCGGCTCGCTTCGCATAGTGGGCTGATTGATCGGCGCCGTCGGTTCGTGAAGGGGCAAATGAGATGGAGACGCGCTTTACCCGTCTGCTTGGTATCCGAGCGCCCGTGGGCGTAGAGCTGAAAAAGGATGTGCGTCCAGCCGCGGAAATCATCGACAGCATGGTGCGAGACGCCGAAGCTGCCATTGCGCGCCTCTGCGGCGCTTGATTCGAGGTTTCATGTCCTTCGCAGCATTCCTCATCGCAGCGATTGCCCTCGCGATCACACCGGGCCCCGGGATCACCTACGTCGTCGCTCGCACTGTTGCAGGCGGACGTGGCGAAGGCCTTGCTTCGTGTTTCGGCACGGCGGTTGGCGGAATGCTTCACGTTCTCGCCGCTGCGCTTGGGCTTTCAGTGATCGTTGCGCAGTCGGCGTTGGCCTTCAGCATGGTCAAGTACCTTGGCGCGGCCTACCTCATCTACCTCGGGGTGCGCCTCCTTGTGCGGAAGGCCCATGACCTTCAAGTCACGGCAGTTACTTCGCAAGGCGCGCGGCGGGCGTTTCTCGAAGGGATCGTCGTCGAGGCGCTGAACATCAAGACCGCTCTGTTCTTTCTCGCTTTCCTGCCGCAGTTCGTCTCGCCGGGGCAGCCGCTTGTTGCCCAGTTGATCTTTCTTGGCAGCATCTGCGTCGCGCTGAATACGGTCGCGGACATCGTGGCGGTGCTTTTGGCTGATCGCCTGCTCAAGTCGTCCACCGCTCGTGCGGTACGAGCGCGGCTGCTCACTCGGTTGTCCGGGGTGACGATGATTGGGTTGGGCGCGTACCTGGCTCTGGCGCGACGCGGGTCCTGACCCTTCGGCTCACTCAGGGCAGGCCCCTCAGAGCAGCTCACTCAGGGCAGACCCCTCAGAGCAGCTCCCTCAGAGCAACTCACTCAGGGCCGGCCCCTCAGGGCAGGCGGGCGCAGGGCAAGCTGGCTGAGGGCGAATGCCTACCCACTCATCCGTTGCAACCGCGCCAGCGCATCGCGCAGTTGCGCCGCGAACTCCAGCGTGTTCTCACCGCCGCGTCCCGGGTCGAGGTTGCCCGCGAACGCCGCATCGGACTCCGCCCATTGCTCGCGCGAGAGGATGTTGAGCGCGCGCGGGATCAGCACTTCTTCTTCCAGATACATGTGTGCGCGATAGAAGGAGTCGTACGCGCGCAGCGCCTGGCTGAATTGCTCCACTATCGCGCGCTTGCCGGTGGCGAGTGCCTCGGCTTGTGCCTGCAGCGCGCGCATTGCCTCGCTGCCGTACGTATGCTCGCGGCGGAGCGCCTGCAGATAGTCGCCGCCCTCGGGATCGTGCTGTTCGAGCAGCGCGAACAGCGTTTGATCTTCCTTTGGGTGGTGCACCTGATCGGGGAAGCCGTCGAGATATGCCAGCAGCGCGCGCACACCGGGGAGGTCGAACGTGGTCGGCTTGCCTTTGGTGGGTGCCTGTACCGCATCGACAATCGCGTCGAGCGCGGTGCGAATCGACCGGTGCTCACTCAGGATGATCTGCACCGTCAACGGCTGCGCGTTGCTTTCGGCTAGTGCCTTCATGATGTTCGCTTCCATGGCTGCGGCCTCCATCAGGCCCTCTCGCATATCCGGCACGGCATTGCGCATGATCCGACCCTCATAGTAGTGCGGGTTCACTCTAGGTAGGCGACCGGCGCCTGCTTTGATCTTCGTCAATCGCGACTCGACTAGTGCCGGCGGCGGGCAGCTTGAGGATTGTCAATCCCGACGACCGGTGCAGGCCTAGCGTACCAACGCGGAATGGACGAAGGGAATCAAGCAGGAATGACAAGCGTTGCGCCGTTGGCGCCGAGTGCGCTGCGCCGGGTGTGCGATCCCGCCCAATTCGCGTTTGCGAGCACCGCACAACTCGAGCGCGTCGAGGGAGATGGCGCCCAGCGTCGCGCGGCGGCGTCGTTGCGCTTCGGCATGGGCATCGAGCGTGCCGGCTACAACACTTTCGTCATCGGTTCGTTCGGCCTGGGGCGGCGCACGCTGGTGGAACGGTTGCTGCGCCAGTCGCCGCGGGTGAGTGCGGGGCCATCGGACTGGTGCTACGTCAACAACTTCGACGAGCCGCAGCGCCCGATCGCGCTGCGCATGCCGGTTGGGCGCGCGCAGGCGCTGCGCCAGGATTTGGAAGCCTGGGTGGCGGAGCTACAGGTGGCGATTCCGGCCGCGTTCGAGAGCGACGACTATCGCGGACGGCTCGCGCGCATCGACGCCCAGTACCACGCGTATGAAGAGCAAGGGTTCCAGTCGCTCGCCACCCGCGCGGCGAACGACGGTGTGGCGCTGCTGCGATCGCCGAGCGGCTTCTCGTTCGGCCCGCTCGATGGCCACGAAGTCATGTCGCCGGAGAAGTTTCGCCAGTTGAGTGCCGAGGAGCAGCAACGCATCACCCAGGCGGTCGGACGCTACGAGGCTGAACTGGAGGAGACAGTGCGCCAGTTCGCGCAACTGCGGCGCAAGCGATTCGAACAGGTGCGCGAACTCAATCAGGAGGTCATCGAGTTCGCGGTGGCGCAGATCACCCAGGAGCTGCTCGACAAGTACAGCGAGTTGCCCGATGTCGCGCGCTACATCCAGGCGGCCAAGGCCGATGTCGTTACGCGCGGGGAGGATTTTCGCAAGCACGAAGGCATGGCTGAGATGCCGGCGTTCATGCAGAAGCCCGAGCCCGACTTCAAGCGCTATCGCGTCAACGTGCTCATCGGCGATGGCGAGCGCGAACAGGTGCCGATGGTGTACGAGGACAATCCCACGTATGCGAACCTCGTTGGACGGGTCGAGCACGTCTCGCAGTTCGGCACGTTGAGCACCGACTTCACGCTCATTCGCGCGGGCTCGCTTCACCGTGCCAACGGCGGCTATCTGCTCATCGATGCGATCAAGCTGCTCACCCAGCCTTACGCTTGGGAGGGCATGAAACGCGCCCTGCGCTCGCGACGCATCCAGATCGAATCGCTCGGTCAGGTCTACAGCCTGGTCTCGACGCAATCGCTCGAGCCCGAGCCGATCCCGCTCGACGTCAAGGTCGTGCTGTTCGGCCCGCGCATGATTCACATGTTGCTCGAGTCGGCCGATCCGGAGTTCGGTGCGCTGTTCAAAGTCGTCGCCGAACTCGACGAAGACGTGCCGTGGAGCGAACGTTCGAACGAGGAACTCGCGCAGTTCATCGCCGGCATTGCCGAGCATCAAGGCGTGCGGCCGCTCTCGGCGGCGGCAATGGCGAGCGTGTTCGAGCACTGCGCGCGCATGGCGGGCGATGCGGCCAAGCTCTCGGTGCACGCGCAAAGCATCGAGGAGTTATTGGCCGAGGCGGATTACTGGGCGGGTCAAGTCGGGGCGGGTCAAGGAGGAGCCGGCGGCAGCGCGCAGATCGAACCGCAACACGTGCAGCGCGCCATCGACGCCCAACTCGAGCGCACGGGTCAGATCAAGGGCCGGATGCAGGAATCGATCCTGCGCGACATCGTCATGGTCGACACCACCGGCAGCGTGGTGGGGCAAATCAACGGCCTGGCGGTGTTCACCATCGGACGCACCATGTTCGGCCAACCGCAGCGCATCACCGCGACCACGCGCCTGGGCAAAGGCGAGGTCATCGACATCCAGCGCGAGGTGGCGCTCGGCGGACCGGTGCACTCCAAGGGTGTGCTCACCTTGTCGGCGTTTCTCGCCAGCCGCTACGCGCGGCACCGGCCGCTCTCGCTCGCGGCAACGGTCTCGTTCGAGCAGACCTACGGAATGGTCGAAGGCGACAGCGCATCGCTCGCGGAGTTGTGTGCACTGCTCTCGTCGCTTTCCGGTGTGCCGATCAAACAGTGCTTCGCGGTCACCGGTTCAGTGAATCAGCGTGGCCTGGTGCAGGCGATCGGCGGCGTGAACGAGAAGATCGAGGGGTTCTTCGAGATCTGCAAGTCGCGCGGGCTCGACGGCTCGCACGCGGTGATCATCCCCGAGGCCAACCGTGATCATTTGATGCTGCGGGCCGACGTGGTCGATGCGGTGCGCGCAGGCAAGTTCGCGGTCTACGCGGTGGCGAACGTCGATCAGGCCCTCGCGCTGCTCACCGGGATGCCGGCGGGCGACGAAGCCGAAGATGGCCAGTTCGCCATCGGCAGCGTGAACCACGACGTGGTCGAGCGACTCAAACGCTTCGATGCGGCCAGTCGACCGAAGCTGCCCCAGCCACGGCGCGAACCGCGCGGCAAACGCGGACGGTCGATATGAGTCGCAAGCGAGATCCCAGCGGAGCGCAGGAGCCCGGCGCGATTCATGAACAAGCCGCGCAACCAAAGTCCGCGAACGAGCCGCAGGCGGCCGACGCTCCCGCGCCCGGCGCGGCGCGCCCGGCTACCGTAGCGCTCCTACTCACGCGCCTCACGCAGCGCACGCGCGAAGCGATCGACACTGCATGTCGCATCGCGCAGGAGGAGCAGCGGGCGCTCGCGGGAATCTTCGTCGAGGACGTCGAGATTCTGCGAGCAGCGACGATGCCATTCACACGCGCGCTCGACACCGTCACCGCCGCGCCGCGCCCGATCGAGCGCGACGACGTCGAGCGGGCGCAGGCGCAGGAGGCGCACGCGGTGGCCGAGCTGGTCGCGGCTGCGGCGGAGCGTTATCGCGTGCCCGCATCGTTTCGGATCGAGCGCGGCACACTGCTCGAGCATGCGCGGCGCGAAGCACGTCCGGGCAAAGTCGTGATCGCTGCAGCCGCAGGAGTAGGCGCGGGAGCGGCATCTCGTTTACCGCACGCGAGGGCTGAGGTCGAGAGCGTCCTGGCGTTCGCGCAATCACCCGATGCGAGCCGCACGTTGCTGCACACGATGACGCGCGGGTTACCTGCATCGTCGCGACTGACGGTGTGTCTGTTCACGCCGGACGAGGCGCAGGCCACGGCGTTGAAGCGCGAAGCTGCCGAGATCGAGGCGGCCTGTGAGCGCGTCGAGGCGGTGCTCGGTCGCAAGGTACGGTGGATGCGCTCGGAGAGCGAGCCCGGCCTGGCGAGCATCGAAGCGCTGCTCGATGCGCTGCGTCCGGGCATCATCGGCCTGGCGCCTGAAGTGCTGGAGGCGCAGCTTGCGCGCATCACCTTGGTATTGCGGCGGCTCGGCGGCACGCTCATCCTGCGCGACTGACACGGCGTCGCCGTCCGCCCGCGCTACCGTCGACCAGAATCGAATACGAGGATCACGGCTTGGCCACCTCAACCGCCACGACCAACAACTCTTCAGCCAGCAACGCGAGCGCCAAACTGGTCGAGGCAACGGTCGCGTTCCTGCAGGCGCATCCGCCGTTCGATGGCATCGATGCCGCGCATCTGCGCGCATTCGCCGCACAGGCCAGGCTCGGTTACCACGAAGCCGGCTCGATCATCGTTGCGCCGCAATCGGGTGTGGTGGCGACGCTCTACCTCGTCGAGAAGGGGCTGGTGCATGCACGCACCGCCGGCGTGACCGGCGCGATGGCCGAGCGGCTGGAGTTCGGTGTGGGCGAGGCGTTTCCGATCGCAGCGGTGATCGGCAAGCGCGCGACCACGCTCGAGTACGTGGCTACGCGCGACACGTTCGCCTACGAGTTCCCGGCCGCAGCGGCCGAAGCGCTCACGCGCGCGAGTCACGAGTTCGAACGCTTCTGTACTCGCCACATCGACCGTCTGCTGCAGCGGGCCACGGAGCGCTTGCAGCAAGCGTTCGCCACGCAGTCGCGCAGCGATCAGCCGATGGTGCGCACGCTGGGGAGTCTTGCCCGCCGTGCACCGGTAACCTGTGCGCCCGACATCTCGATTCGCGCGGCGGTCGGCATCATGGCGGCGCAGTCGGTGGGCGCGATCGTCATCGCCGACGCCGAGCAGCGCCCGCTGGGCATCTTCACCGAGCGCGATCTGCTCAGGCTGGTGGCCGAGCACAGCGACAAGCTCGACGAGCCGATCCTCTCAGTGGCAATGCGCAAGGTGGTGAGCCTGCCGACGACGGCGCTGGCGATGGACGCCGCAGTGGCGATGGTGGAGAGCGGCATTCGCCATGTGGTGGTGCTCGACGGCGGGCGGCTCGCCGGCGTGGTGTCGGAGCGTGATCTGTTCGCGCTGCAGCGGCACACGATGTCGGAGGTGGCGCGGCGCATCGAAGCGGCCGACGACGTCGATGCGCTGGTGCGTGCGGCCGAAGACGTGCGTGGGCTGATCGACAACTTGCTCGCGCAAGGGGTCGGCGCCGAGAGCCTCACGACGCTGATCTCAGCACTGAACGATCGGCTCACGCGGCGCGTGCTGGCGTACGCCGCGCGCGATGGTGCCGTCGATGGCATCGACTATTGCTGGCTGGCGCTCGGCAGCGAGGGACGCGAAGAGCAGACGATGGCCACCGATCAGGACAACGCCATTGTTTTTCGGTGCGACGATGCGGCGCAGGCTGAGCCGATGCGCGCGCGATTGCTCGCGTTTGCGCGCGAGGCAAACAACATCCTCGATCGCTGCGGCTTTCCGCTGTGCCACGGCAACGTGATGGCGAGCAACCCGGAGTTGTGTCTGTCGGAAGACGAATGGCGCAAGCGTTTCGACGGCTGGATGCGCAATCCGACGCCCGAAGCGCTGCTGTCGAGCACGATCATGTTCGATTTTCGCGCGCTGGGTGGCGAGCGATCGCTGGCCGAGAACCTGCGCAGTGTGGTGAAGGTGCACGCGCCGTCGTCGACGTTGTTCCTGCGCCTGATCGCGGAAGAAGCGGTGCGCACGGCGGCGCCGATCGGCTGGCTCGGAGGTTTGCGCACCGAGGCGAGTGACGACGGGGCAGGCACGCTCGATCTAAAGCTGCAGGGCACGCGTCTGTTCGTCGACGTGGCGCGGCTGTACGCGCTGGCGCACGGCGTGGATGCCACCAACACCGCGGCGCGGCTGCGGCAGGTGGCCACGCGGCTGGGAACCTCGGCCGAGGATGTGGAGGCGGCAATCGACGCGTTCGAGTTCATCCAGCTGCTGCGCCTGCGCCAGCAGCGCGCGAACGGATCGAACCGGATCGACCCCGATGCGCTCAACGAATTGGAGCGACGCATCCTGAAAGAGTCGTTGCGACGCGCGCAGTCGCTGCAGCAGCGCGTGGCGCTTGACTACCGGTTGTGAGATGCGCGCACGGCTTTCGTGTTCGAATCCGCCACGAACGCCGAGGCGACATTACCCGCGACTTTCTCTGAGCTGACCTCACTCGCGCGCCAATGGGACTGTTCGACCGCCTGTTCGGTACAACTCGCGCGCTGAGTCCGGCACAGCGCGAGCGGCTGGAGATCTACCGGCAGCTCGCCGAACCGACCACGACAGTCCTGGCGCACGACGCCTCTTTCATCGTCGCCGACGTCGAGACGAGCGGACTCGATGCCTTCAATGACCGATTGCTCGCGATCGGCGCGGTGCGCGTGGAGAACGGGCGGGTACTGCTCGGCGAGAGCTTCTATCGCGTGCTGCGGCAGGAGCAGGCCACCGACAAAGAGAACATCCTGGTGCATCGAATCGGTGGCACCGAGCAACGCGCGGGTGAAGATCCGGTCGAGGTGTTGCTTGCGTTCCTGGCGTTCACCGCGAAGCAGCCGATGGTCGGCTTCAACGCCAGCTTCGATGCGACGGTGCTCAATCGCGCCGCCAGGGCGCACCTGGGCGAGAAGCTCGACTCGCCGTGGCTCGACCTGGCCATCCTCGCGCCGGCGATCCTCGACGAGACCAAGCACACCCAGCCGCTCGACTATTGGCTCGAACGATACGACCTCATGGCGGGGGAGCGTCATCACGCGCTTGCCGATTCGCTCGCCACCGCGCGGCTACTGCAGATCGTGATCCATGCGGCGACGCGCAAGACTCCCACGACAATCGCCGACCTCATTGAGCGGGAGAAGAGTGAGAGGTGGTTGAGGAAGGCGGGGAGGGTGTAGGGCGTGCTCCACCCAACCGTTCGCCCTGAGTACATCGAAGGGGCAGAATACCGACTGCCTTCGGCCCGTTCGTCGTTCGTACCCACCAATTTGTCTGGGACGGGCAGCTAACGCCGCCGAAGC
>CADEDU010000069.1:19796-38789 GCA_902826155.1 uncultured beta proteobacterium | reverse complement strand
GACTGTCGTCGTTAGAAAGGGAGGGAGCCCAGTTTGCGGCGCGGGTCGCGCGCCGGGTGTTGCCGCTCTCCCGCCCCCGCCCTCCCTCTCTCGCACGACTGTCGTCGTTAGAAAGGGAGGGAGCCCAGTTTGCGGCGCGGGTCGCGCGCCGATGGGGGTGGTCGCTCTTTGATGCCCTACTTGCCGGGGAAAGCGATCACGCGCTGCCGTTGCTCGCCCAGATTCTTGATACCGACCGTGACGACATCGCCGGGCTTGAGGAATGCATCGCGATCCTTGATGCCCAGCGCGACGCCCGAGGGCGTGCCGGTGCAGATGATGTCGCCGGGCAGCAGGGTGAAGTAGTTGCTGCAATACGAGACGATCTTGGCGCAGCTGAAGATCATGTCGCGGGTGTGGCTCGACTGACGCAATTCGCCATTCACGTCGAGCCAGATCTCCAGCGTTTGCGGATCGCGGATTTCGTCGGTGGTGACCAGCCACGGACCGATCGGTCCGAACGAGTCGGCGCTTTTGCCCTTGTCCCACTGGCTCGACTGCAACTGGAACGCACGTTCGGACACGTCGTTCACGATGGTGTAGCCGGCCACATAGTCGAGCGCCTTCTCCTCCGAGACGTACTGCGCCTTGGTACCGATGACGATGCCCAACTCCACCTCGTAGTCGAGCTTGGTGGAATTCTTCGGCGTGATGATGTCGTCGTTGGGCCCGCTGATGCAGGTGGTGGCCTTCATGAAAATGATCGGCTCGGGCGGGATCGGCGCGCCGGCCTCTTCGGCGTGTAGCTTGTAGTTCAGGCCGATGGCGACGAACTTGCTGATGCCCGTGTAGGGCACACCCATGCGCGGCTCGGTCTTCACCAGCGGCAGCGATTCGGGCCGGATCTTGCGCAGCTTGGCGAGCCCTTTCGGCGAGATCGTGTCCTGATCGATGTTAGGGATCACCCCCGAGAGGTCGCGCAGCGTTCCCTGGGAGTCGATCATGCCGGGCTTTTCATAGCCGTTCTTGCCGAAGCGACACAGTTTCATTGGTGTTCCTCTTTACTTTGAGCAGGCTGCGAAATCTTTGTTTGGAGTTGAACGTACGGAGTACAGGAGCAGGAAAACTTCGGCATTCCTCGAGCTTCAGATCATCATGCCCCCGTCGACGGAGAACACCACGCCGGTGGCGAACGCGCTCTCATCGGAGGCGAGATATACGAACAGCGGCGTCATGTCGTCCACCGTTCCCAGACGCTTCATCGGCTGGCGGGCCACGAAATCCTTGCGGGCCTGCTCCGGATCGGGGAAGGCGTTGATCCGACCCTGCAGCGATGGTGTGTCGATCGTGCCAGGGGCCACCGCGTTGCAGCGAATGCCCTGCCCGACATAGTCGGCCGCCACCGCTTTGGTAAAACCGATCACCGCGGCTTTGGTCGTCCCATAGACCAGACGGTTGGGCAGGCCACGCAGGCTGGACGCAACCGAGGCCATGTTGATGATTGAGCCTCGACCCTGCGCCAGCATGCCCGGCAGAAACGCCTTGGTCATGCGATACATCGATTTCACGTTCAGATCGAATCCGGCATCCCAGTCGCGCTCGGGAGCATCGAGCAGACTGCCGTGGTGCACGAACCCGGCGCAATTGAACAGCACGTCGATGGTGCCGACCAGCTTGGCCGCAGCCGCGACTTCGTCATTGCTGGTCACGTCGAGGCGGTGCGTCTTGACGCGAGCCTCGCCCTTGAGCGAATCCAGCGCACCGGCGCTCACGTCGGTGGCCCAGACGGTCGCACCCTCGCGCGCGAACGCGACCGCAGCCGCACGCCCCATGCCCTGACCGGCAGCGGTGATCAGCGCGATCTTGCCGGCCAGACGTCCTCTGGCTCCGGGTGCAGCTTGCGAATGAGCCTGCTCCGCCGACACGTCTCCCCTCTTTGCGCTCGCGTTGGAACTGCCTGAAAAAGGCGTTGGAACTGCGTGATGGACGCGTTCGATGAACGCGAAAGCTTTCAATTATAGAAGCGCCGAGTGCGGGAATCCACCAGTCGGCGACCCTTCGAAGGTGCGTGGACGGCACCGTCGCGAGTAGTCCCGGCTCGACCGCGGGCGGTCCGTCGCTGCCGGGAAGGCCCTCGCGGCGAGAGCGTCCAATCGCTTTCAAGTGCTTGCTTTAACGCCGGATTTCGACTATCCCACGGGAAACGCACCGAGCCCTGACAATTCGCTCGGCTTGTCTTCACGGGGCGGCGCCCACTCGCCGCTCCAACCCCACACCACCCCACTTGGCGCGTCCAGCCCCTCACATGAACACCTACTCGATTGCAGTGCTTCCCGGTGATGGCATTGGCAAGGAGGTGATGGCGGTGTGCCTCGATGCGCTTCGCGCGCTGCAATCCCGGGTAGGCGGTTTTGCTCTGACTTTCGCCACGCACCCGGCTGGGGCCGAGCACTACCGTGACACCGGCGTCGCACTGCCCGAATCGACATTGCGGGCCTGCGAGCAGGCGCATGCAATCCTGTTCGGCGCGATGGGTCTGCCCGACGTGCGTCTGCCCGATGGCCGTGAGATCGCCCCGCAGTTGGATCTGCGCGAGCACCTCACTCTGTTCGCAGGAGTGCGGCCGATCCGCACGATCCCCGGCCTGCCGACCACCCTGGCCGATCCGCGCGCCCGCGATATCGATCTGATCATCCTGCGCGAGCAGACGGAAGGGTTCTTCTATTCACGCGGCAAGGCTGATATCCGCAATGACGCCGAAGCGTTCGACACCTGCCGCATCTCACGAGTTGCCTGCGAGCGGTTGTTCGACTACGCGTTCGCGCTCGCGGCGCGGCGCAAGCAGCGCCGCCCGGGCAAAGGGCGCGTGACCTGCGTCGACAAGTCCAATGTCTACACCTCGCAGGCGTTCATGCACCGCATCTTCCGCGAACGCGCCACGCGCCATCCGGATATTCGCGCCGATCACTGCTACATCGACGCGATGGCGCTCAACCTGGTGCGGCAACCATGGGAGTACGACGTGTTGCCGATGGAGAATCAGTTCGGCGACATCCTCTCCGATCTGGGCGGCGGCCTGGTCGGCAGCATGGGGCTCGCGCCATCGGGCGACATCGGCCTGAAGCATGCGCTGTTCCAACCGGCGCATGGCACCGCACCGGACATCGCCGGGCAAGACAAGGCCAATCCGACGGCGATGCTGTTGTCGGGGGCGATGATGCTGGAGTGGCTCGGCGATCGACACGGCAATGAGCAGTTGCTGATGGCGAGTCGGTTGCTCGAGCGCGCCATCGATCGTGTCTTCGCGAGCGGGCGCGTGCGACCGTTCGAGTTCGGCGGCAGCGACGGTACCCAGGCGATCACACGCGCGGTCATCGACGCGCTTGCTCAAGCCGACGCCTGAACGCGAGGTCAACGCTGTTGCCTGCGCCGCGACACGCTCGGCTTGCCGCTGCGCACGTGCATCGCTACACTGCGCGCCGTTTCCACGACGAAATCACGGTCGGTCAGTCACGCAGCAATATGCGCTCGCGCAGCGTCAACACTCAGCGCCGCGCATCCCGACGCCCACCGTGTCTTGCATGCCCGCTCCCGACCGCGCGCAGATTCGTAACGACACTCCGCTCGTCGCAACGTACGCGGCCTCGCCATCCGGCGACAAGACTGCTCACATCGACAACGCTGTCCTGCTTGCGCCGCGCGCAGGATCGTCAGCAACCGTCAGTCCTACTTCCGTTCGACCCGAACGTTGGCTGCACTCGGCACCACGCCGAATGCCACCACGTGCCGAGGCGTATGCACACAGTGCGCATGCGGCTCGGCGTTGCAGTGCTCGCGAGCTGATCCGCGCGGCCCCTGCCGCGTAGCTCCGATTGCGAGTTGGTGCGTTGACACGGCATGTCGCGCATGCGAGTTGCCGCGTCCTTTGTGTCCCTGTATGCAGTTGGAAATAGGAGAAAGCAATGGCAAGAAGAACGGTGATGTACAGCCGTGGCGGCAAGAAGCTCTATGCGGTGCGCGACAAGTCCGGCAAGTTCAAGGACATTCAGCAGTACGCACGCGCGCATCGCATGGACATCCAGCGCGGGTCCACCACGACCGAGGCGGCAGCCAAAGCCAAGACCGCCGCCAAGAAGGCCGCCAAGAAGTCCGTCAAGAAAGTCGCGAAGAAGGCGGCAAGCGCCCGAGCCAAGACCGCCGTGAAGCGCGCAACCAAGAAGACCGCAGTCAAGCGCTCGGCAAAGAAGACCGTCAGACGCGCGGCCAAGAAGACGGTCAGACGCGCAGCGAAGAAGGTCTAAGTGCGCCTGAAACGGAATCACCGTTAGGTGGCACGTTGTTCCGGCGTCCGCCGCGGGAGCATGCAGGTGCTCACGCGCGGGCGTCGGCTGTTGCGGCGACCGCAGCTCGCCGGGCTGTTGCGGCGACCCCATCTCGCCGGGCTGTTGCGGCGACCCCATCTCGCCGAACGGATGCTTGCTACAGTCTGACCGCATCCGAATCGTATTTCCCTTCCGCCGTCGAAATTTGCCGCCACGAGCCTCTGCACCACTGGTCCTGGCAATGCTGCTGGGATCGCCCGCCTTGTGGTCGGCCAATCATCTGGTCGCACGCTGGGCCGCCGATTTCCTCGCCCCGCACGCGCTGACGCTGGGCCGTTGGCTCATTGCGGCGATCCTGTTCGTCGCGTTGTTCGGCCTCGCTCTGTGGCGCAGGCGCTCAGTCATTCGCGCGGAACTTCGCGGTTGCTTCGTGCTCGCGCTGTTGGGCATCTGGATCAGCGGGGTGAGCGTGTATTACGGCGCGCGCACCACATCGACGGCGAACATCGGTCTGATCTATTCGCTCTCGCCGGTGTTCGTCGCACTGCTCGCGGCGCTCGCCTATCGCGAGCGCGTTGCTGCGCGACAGATCGGTGGCATCGCACTCGCCATGGCCGGCGTGGGCGCGATCGTGCTCAAAGGCGAGTGGCGCGCACTGCAGCAGATCGAATGGACGCATGGCGATCTGTGGATCGTGCTCGCCGCAGCCGCGTGGGCGCTGTACTCGGTGGGATTGCGCTATCGAGCGAGCGCGCTCGAGGACAATCTGCGGCTGACCAGCATCATCCTGAGCGGCGTCGTCATCATGCTGCCGCTCGCGTCGATCGAAGCGATCTGGGTCGGCCCCCCGGAGATTTCATGGCGAGCGCTCGCAGCGGTTCTGATCCTTGGCATCGTGGCAGGGTTCGGTGCGTACACCACTTACTCATGGCTGATCCGCACGGTCGGACCAACCCGCACGGCGGTGGTGCTCTATCTGATTCCGCCCTACAACGCGCTGCTGGCATGGCTGCTGCTCGATGAACCGATCCTGCGCCACCACATCGCAGGCGGTGTGCTGATCCTGCTCGGGGTGTACCTCGTAAATCGGCGTGCAGCCCCGAAACCTTCATAAGCCTGAACGGCGCTATCAGAGCGAGCGCAGCGCAGTCAGCTCGCGCGTCAGGCGCGCCGCGTCGGGTGGATTGCCGTTGAGGCGCAGCATCAGTCGGCCGCGCGCATCGACCAGCCACAGCGTCGTGGCGTGATCGTCCGGACGCTTGGTGAGCTCGCCTGGTCGAAACAGGCGCAGGCGTTCGCTGATCCGATCGATGTCCTCGGGGCGGCCGGTGACGAAGCTCCAGCGCGCCGGGTCCACGCCCATGCTCTGCGCATAGGCCTTGAGCACCGCCGGCGTGTCATTCACCGGATCGAGCGAGAACGACACGAAGCGCAGCTTCGCGCCCGCGCCGCTCGCGGCCTGTCCACGAAGCACTTCAGCCAGCACCCGCGTCTGCACCGGACAGACCGTCGAGCAACCGGTGAACACGAAATTCACCAGCAACACCTGCCCCGCGACCACACGGAACGCGAATGGTCGGCCCTCCTGGTCGACCAGCGACATCCCGTCGAAGTTCGTCGCGAAAGCGCTTGAATCGCGTCCGTTGGCCGATGCCAGACCCGACACGCAGCTGGCCGCGAGCGCGAACAGGCATGCGCGCCGACCGAGATCGATCACAGCGCCGCGGGCAACCTCCGGAGCTACCGCGGCCGCTGCGGATCGCCTGGACGGAGGCGTGACCGAGCCAGAGCGCATGAGCAAAGCTCTACCGGTACAGCCGCGACGCCGGCACGGCCACGAAGCTCGAGCTTCCCGGCACACGCCAACGGAACTGCATCACCGCACTGCCGGTGAACTCCTGGTACTCGATCGTCACCGACACGCGCTGGCCGGCCGTCAGTGAGATGCTCGGACTATTGTTGAGCGTCGCCGCATGCGCGGTCCAGTTGTTGATGACGCGCGTGCCGTTGATCCAGACGCGTACGCCATCGTCGGAGTTGGTCTGGAACACATAGTTGCCGGTCGAAGGCGCTTCGACGAAGCCGGTCCAGCGCGCTGAAAAATTGTTCGATGGCACACCGCTACCCGGTGAGCCCGAGCCCCAGTTGAAGTTCACCGCCTCGGTACGACTCAGCACGACCGATCCGGAGAGATTGTTGGTGGCGTAGTAGCTGCCGGACAGACCCGTTCCGGTGGCAATGGCCGAGGCGGTGACCGTGACGATCGCGCTGGTAGTGGTCGCGCCGGAGTTGTCGATGGCACGCGCGCTGAGGCTGTACGTGCCGGCCACGCCGGGCGTCCAGCTGACCGAGTAGGGCGCGGTGGTGTCGCTGCCGATGAGCGTCGCGCCGACGTAGAAATCCACGCGCGCGATGCTGCCGTCGCCGTCGGCGGCGTTCGCGGCGATGGTGAGCGCCTGGCCGACTGCGATCGTCGCACCCGCCGCTGGAGCTGTAATGCTCACCGTCGGGGCCGCGTTGGTCACCGGTCCGGGCTCCTCGCCACCGATCTGCTGCAGATACGTGACGAGGTTGGACAGATCGGTTCCGGCCACGGCGTTGCCGGCATGCGCCTGAACCGCCGCGGCGAGCGTCGCGGCGCTTCCGTCGTGCAGGTATGGTGCCGTTGCCCACACATCCCGCAGCGTGGGCACGTCGATGCCGGTGAGGGTGCCACCAAGGCGCGTGCCGCTGCTGGGTTTGATCGTGCCGATGTTCCGCAGATTCAAACTGAGCGAGCTCGTGGTGAAAGCGGTTCCACCGTGGCAGCTGGCGCAGTTGGCGTTCTGGAAAACGGTCTTGCCAGCAGTGGCTGCAGCGCTCAACGTGGTTGCCGACGGGCGAGACGGGCTCGCATCGAAGGCATCGAGCGAGGCCACGTAGGCGGCCAGCGCATCCAGGTCGGAGCTCACGCCGGCCTTGGCGGTGCCCAACGGCTGATTGCGTGTGCCGGTGTTGTACGCAGCGTCGGACATCAGGCCGGTACCGCCGGCGAGATCGCGGATCTGCTTTTCGAAGTCCTGCAGCTCGTCGAAATTCGCGCTCCAGTGGAGCAGACCTTGGCCCATGCTGGCGCGACCGCGCAGCGCGATCGTGTTGCGCAGACCTTCGCCCACGCCAGTGAGGTCCCACACGCGCCCGTCGTGGCCACCGTCGTTATGGCAGCTCGCGCAGCTCATGTAGCTGTCGCGCGCCAGACGTGGATCGCGTGCGTCGTAGAACAGCCGCTTGCCGAGCAGCACCTGCGCGGTGAGCTTCTCGATGCCCACGGTGGTGATCGGCGCGCCACTGACAGCGCGAAGCTCGCCGTTTTCGACCAGCGGCGCAAGATCGATGACGCTCACGCTGCGGTCCATGAAGTTCTGAACGTACAGCGTGCGGCCATCGGCTGAAGTGGCGAGGCCTTGCGGGGCACGGCCGACGTCGAGCTTGAACAGCTCCACGCCGTTGCGCGCGTCGACCACCGCCACCTGACGACTGGTCTCGAGAGCGACGAACAGATAGGCGCCGCTCGGATGGAAAGCGGCCGCACTGCCGACGCTCGAATTGTCGTGATCGACGCGACGCGCGAGCTCCTCGGTCAAGCCGGTCATCTCGATGCGCGAGCTGATCGCGCGCACCGTGTTCTGGAAATCGAGATTGCGGCCATCTCGCAGGGCTCCGCGCTTGACGTTGTCCTGTTTGGAGGGCACCCAGGCGCTGGCCCCGTCGGGCGAGATGACCGCCGCGGCCAGGTAGTTCGGCACGCCGCTGCCCTGGATCTCGCTGTCGGCCTTGTCGCTGTGCGCCAGGACGATCACTTTGCGCACGGTCATCGCCGCCGCATCGACCGCGATCACCTCGCCACCGCCCGCGCTGGTATCGATCGCCACCGTGCTTTCACCGGGCAGTGGCGGCGTGATGAAGCGCGACACGAGCACGGTCGCCCCGTCGGCGCTGATCGATACGTGGCGCGGATTGAGTCCGACCGGCAGCACGCCCTGCTGCGCACCGGAGGTCGACGAGAGTTTCAACAACTCACCGGTGGCCTCCAGCACGACGAACGCACTGCTGCCTCCCGGCACGAACGCCAGTCCGTGCGGCTGCGAGGCGCGCGCGAGCGTGAACGTCTGCACCACCGTGAGGGTGCCGGCGTTGATGACGCTGATGGTCGCCGCGCCCTTGTTGGTCACCCACGCTCTGCCATCAGGTGCAATGGCCACGCTGCGAGGTGACTTGCCCACCGCAATCTCCGCCACGCGTGTGTTGGTGGCGGTGTCGATCACCGCAACCGTGTCGGTGTCGGGATTGACCACCCACAGCCGCGCCGAGGCGCCGGCACGAGTCTCCAAGGCCACAGCACTTGATGCAGTTGGGGCGCGTGCGGTCGCAGGCGCCGAGACTGCCTGCACGAACGTGCGGCGCGCCAGGCTGCCGTCGGCGGCGCGTGCGGTCAGCGTCACCGTGTACAGACCGGCCTGCGCGAACTGATGCGTCACCGCCGGATTGGCGCTGAAAGCGCTGGGCGCGCTGCCGTCACCGAAATCCCAGCTATAGGTCGTCCCGCTGGCGGCGCTCACGGTGTAGCTCGCGGTGCCGCCGGCAACCAGGATCGGCGCGTTGATCGGCGCGTTGATCTCGGGAGGATCGTACGGCGTGGTCGTCACCGGCGGTGCGCTCACTCCGGCCCCCACGGCGACGATCACACCACGCGATGGCACGCCGGCGGCGTCGATCGCGATCAGCTGGTAGTAACCGGGCGGTGCCGTGTTCGCATCGGGCAGCGTCGTGGTGAGACGGATCGATTCCTGCGTGAACGTGAGCGGCACCCGACGCTGACCTGGATTGAACGAGTGCGTGCCGTTGCCCACGCCGATCAGCACCAGTTGTGCAACGGCGCCCGCATCGGCCATGTCAATCTGCAACGGGGCACCGCTTGCGTACGACAGACCGCTGATCGCCGTCATCATCGGTCGCGGCGCGAGTTGCGCAGTGCCGCTCACCGTGCGGAACAGTTGCGGCGGGTAGTACACCTCGGCATTGAGGTTGGTAACCGGGCCCGGCGTGCCCCCACCGGTTGACAGCACCGTACCGTTAGGCAGCAGCACGGTGAACGAGTGGTAGCCGCGGTAGATCGCCGCGTTCGCGCCGACGGTCCAGGCGCCAGTGGCTGGATTCCACATCTCGGCGGCGTACACGGCGTTCGCACCATTGTTGTTGCCGTAGGTGGAGCCGCCGGTGACCAGCACGGTGCCGTCGGGAAGGACGATGGTGTTCGGATAGCGCCGCGCGTGGGTCATCGCTGGCTGCTCGTTCAGGCCGGGCACGCCGCTATTGATGTCGACGAGCGTCGCCGCATTGCTTGCCGGCAGCGCGTCGGCGTTGAACGATCCGTTGCCGCCCACCACCAGGATGCGGCCCGGCGCAAACATCACCGCGCTGTTGGTGGCGCCGACGTTGGGCCGGGTGGTAGCGCTGGGGGCGGTCTTGAAAGCGCCCACCGTGGTGATGCTGCCGTTGCCCGCAGGATCGAGCACCCACATGCGCTCGGCCGAGATACCGAAGACCCTGCCATCGGGCGCAACCCACGCGCGTGGATAGCTCGTGCGCAGATAGTCCGGCCCGAACGCATCGCGACTGTAGCCGCCGGGCAACGAGCGCCAGGCACCGTTCTCGTACACCTCGGGCGTCATCGACGGCAGGCCCTGGGCAATCGCGGTATCGGGGTTGTTCTGCATGCCCTCGGAGTACGGGGCCATGCCACCCAGCATCAGCGGCCGGCCATCGGACAAGGTGATCATCGTTCCGTACCAGCGCTGATCGGCGAGATTGGCGCCGTCGGTCGTCACGCTGTCGCTGGCGGGCGCGTACATCGTGCTGGTCACCGCGCCGTTGCCGCCGGAGATCATCAGCCGGCCATCGGGCAGGTAGGTCGCGGCGGCGCAGAAACTGTCTTGCTGCGTGGCGCGGAAGGTGGTCCTGTGGCCGGCGCTGGTGAAGCCCACGGTCGGGTCCCACACATCGAGATAGCGGCCGTTCTGCGAGTTGCCATCCAGCGTGGTGCCGAAGGTCAGGACCTTGCCGTTGGGCAGCACCGCGGCATGCAGCGCATTGAGCGGCCAGCTCTTCACCGACGACCACATGCCCCGGGTCGGCGCATCGGCCGGGATCGACAGTCCTTGCAGCAGCGGATCGGCCTGCGCCGGCACCGTTACCCAGGCATCGGGATTGATCGCGAGCGTCTGCTTGCGCGATGCCGTGGCGGATTGGGTGAGGGGCTCTGTGCCCTGCTCTCCCCCGCCACACGAAACGAGAAAGATCGTCGCGACGATCGCCACCACCATCCGGCTCGGACGGCGGCCTCCTGCTTTGGTCCGCTGCACTTTCCTCTCCCTGCGCTTGTGCCCGCTGTTGTTCTGTTCTTGCAGGCGAACCATCGAACGCGCATACGCTATCGGCAATCGCGGTCCAACGCCAGCGCGTCAGAAGGTGCCTGGCGCCTGCAAACCGGCGAGCAATAGCACGACCAGCCGCGATCCTTGGCTGGGCCGCTGTCAAAAGACGACAACGGTATGGCGCTGACGAGTAGTTCCTGGCGCGGGCGGGTCAGATACGAATCGGCGAGGCGCCTTCGCAGGCAGGAGATGCGTGCGATCGGGCACGCCCAGGCAAGCCAGCGTGACGACGCGCGCCTCAGCGAACGCTGAGCAGTTGCTTGAGCAGGAGGACCGAGGCGTCCGGCGCGGCCAGCACCGGACGATCGAGCACGCGTCGCAGCACGGGCGCCGCGGCGGCACCAGCGAAATCGGGAAGCATGATCGCGTCGCACGCTTGCAGCGCGCTGGTGCGCTCGCGCAGCAACTCATCGAGCTCGGGCGATTGGAATCCGTTCACGTGCGCCGCCTCAGGCAGGCAGAGCGTCGCCAGCTCGATGCTCGCGCCAGTCTCTTCCGCAAGATCGAAGAACTCGCGCTGCAAAGCTTCGATGTCGGATTCCCGGGCAGTCACCAACCCAAGTCGCGAACCATGCTCCAGCGCGGACAGGAGCAAGGCCTCCTGGGGCTTGAGGATCGGCATGCGCCAGTGCTCGCGCGCGGCCTCGATCGCCTCGCCGAACTGCGAGCAGGTATAGAGGATGCCCTGGACGCACATCGACACTGCGTAGTCGGTCAGTTCCTTGAACCGGAAAAGCGCGGCACTGCTGAAGATTGCCCCGGCGGCAGGACGAGACTGGAGGTTCAGGGCGTCATCAAGCAGCGTGATGCGCTCGACTTCCGGCCAGTGATCGGCAAAGGCTCTCTCGACCGGATCGACGTGACCCTGGGTCGAGTGGATGAGGGCGATGCGAGGAACATCGCTGATGATTGCGGGCATCGGGAGCCTTCGGCACCGTCACGGGCGGTGTAAGCGAAGCATAAGCGAAACTGATGTGATGTTAGCGACCGTGAAGCGCCGATTCCGTCCCCCTCGTGACAATTCTTAAGTGATTGTGATTCCTGAATTTGCATTTAGTGGTGTTATCCAACTGCTCACGTCTCCGCTGGCCAGTCCCCTCTAGGCAAAAGGTAGACAACCCGACTAGTCATGCTGTCGCTGCAAGAAGACCGACAGCACCGTAAGACAGCCGGCCGCTGCCTGTGAGGCTCCGCGGTCGCCGCCGACGTTAGTTACACCGCCCGAAATCGTTTGCTCGGGTGCATCCGCTAAAATCATTGCCCCGCTCGGCGTCTCGGTCGGCCGTACCCGGCAGTTCGCGACCGAGCATCTCGCCCGGACCCCGTTCCGCCGTCCAACCGCGCAGTCCAACCGCGCAGTACAACCGTACTCCCCGGAGAAGTCGCCATGAAGGACGCCATTCGCGTGCCCGTCGCCATCATCGGATCCGGCAACATCGGAACCGATCTCATGATCAAAGTGATGCGCTCCTCCAAGCGCCTGTCGATGGGGGCGATGGTCGGGATCGATCCGAATTCCGACGGCCTGGCGCGCGCCAAGCGCCTGGGCGTGCCGGCCACGCACGAAGGCATCGAAGGTCTGGCCAAGCTGCCCAACTTCAAGGAGATCCGCATCGCGTTCGATGCGACCTCCGCCGGCGCGCACGCCAAGCACAACGCGTTTCTGCAGCAGCACGGCATCCAGGTGATCGATCTGACACCCGCGGCGATCGGCCCGTATGTGGTGCCGGTGGTCAACCTGGATGAGCACCTGTCCAGCCCGAACATCAACATGGTGACTTGCGGCGGACAGGCGACCATCCCGATGGTGCAGGCAGTCGCAAAAGTGGCCAAGGTGCACTACGCCGAGATCGTCGCCTCGATCTCCAGCAAGTCGGCCGGACCAGGCACCCGCGCCAACATCGACGAGTTCACCGAAACCACCGCCAAAGGGCTGGAGGTCGTGGGCGGTGCGTCCAAAGGCAAGGCGCTGATCGTGCTCAACCCCGCCGAGCCGCCGCTCATCATGCGCGACACCGTGTTCTGCCTGACCGAAGCCGGCGCGAGCGAAGCCGCAATCAGCGCGTCGGTGAAAGATATGGTGCAGCGCGTGGCCACCTACGTGCCGGGCTATCGGCTCAAGCAGGAAGTGCAGTTCGATCGCATTCCGGCCGACAAGCCGCTCAACATTCCCGGCCTGGGCAAACTGTCCGGACTGAAAGTCTCGATCTTCCTCGAGGTCGAAGGCGCCGGCCACTACCTGCCCGCCTACGCCGGCAACCTCGACATCATGACCTCGGCGGCGATGGCCGCAGCGGAACAACTGGCCGCCACCAAGCTGGCCGTGGCTGCGTAAGCGCAAGGAACCGACCATGGACCTCAAGCAGATCCCCAGCAAGAAGATCTACATCTCCGACGTCACGCTGCGCGACGGCATGCATCCGCGCCGGCATCAGTACACCCTCGATGAGTGCATCAAGATCACGCGCGCGCTCGACGACGCGAAAGTCGATTCGATCGAGATCTCCCACGGCGACGGCTTGGCCGGTTCGAGTTTCAACTACGGTTTCGGCCGGCATACCGACGTGGAATGGATCGCCGCGGTCGCCGACAACGTCAAGCACGCCAAGGTGGCCACGCTGCTGATCCCGGGGATCGGCACGGTGCACGATCTGAACGAGGCCTATCAGGCCGGTGCGCGCGTGGTTCGCATCGCCACACACTCGACCGAAGCCGACATCTCCAAGCAGCACATCGAGCATGCGCGCAAGCTCGGCATGGACACGGTGGGATTTCTGATGATGGCGCACATGACCCCGGCCGACGAACTGGCGCGCCAGGCCAAGCTGATGGAATCGTACGGTGCGCACTGCGTGTACGTCACCGACTCGGGCGGCGCGCTGCTGATGGGCGACGCCGAAGAGCGCGTCAAGGCGCTGCGCGATGCGCTCAAGCCTGAGACGCAGGTGGCGATCCACTGCCATCACAACCTGTCGCTTGGCGTAGCCAACTCGGTCCTCGGCGTGCTGCAAGGCGCCGACCGCGTCGATGCGGCGCTCGCCGGAATGGGCGCCGGTGCGGGCAACACGCCGCTCGAGGTGTTCATCGCGGTGATCGATCGCATGGGCTGGAAGCATGGCTGCGATCTGAAGAAGCTGATGGCCGCGGCCGATGATCTGGTGCGGCCGTTGCAGGACCGTCCGGTGCGCGTGGATCGCGAAACACTGGCGCTGGGCTACGCCGGGGTGTACTCGAGCTTCCTGCGCCATGCGGAAACTGCTTCGGCGAAGTACGACATTCCCACCTTCGACATCCTCGCCGAGTTGGGGCGCCGCCGCATGGTCGGCGGTCAGGAGGACATGATCGTCGACGTGGCGCTCGATCTGACCAAGCAGAAAGACGGCGAGCGCGGAGCGAAAGCCGCGTAACGCAACGACTCGGCTAGCATTGCGGGCGGGATGGCGCGAGCCTCCCGCCCGTTTTGTTTGATGCACGCGCGGAATACAAACGACCGCCCGCTCGCCCCCCCACCCGATCGCGGGTTGCTAGACCGGAAAGCACAACATGGCAAAGAGAAAACTACGCTCCCAGGAATGGTTCGGCCGTGAGGACATCTACGGCTTCATCTACCGCAGCTGGACCAAAAACCGCGGTATCCCGCACGACCAGTTCGAGGGCAAGCCGGTCGTCGGCATCTGCAACACCTACTCCGAGCTCACGCCCTGCAACTCGCACTTCCGCACGCTGGCCGAGCAGGTGAAGATCGGCGTGTGGGAGGCGGGCGGCTTCCCGCTGGAATTTCCGGTGATGTCGCTGGGCGAGACCCTGCTGCGGCCTACCGCGATGATGTTCCGCAACCTCGCCTCGATGGACGTCGAGGAGACGATCCGCGCCAATCCACTCGATGGTGTGGTGCTGCTGATGGGCTGCGACAAAACGACGCCGTCGCTCCTCATGGGGGCAGCGAGCGTGAATCTGCCAACGATCGGTGTATCGGGCGGCCCGATGCTGCGCGGCATCTACAAGGGCCAGCCGATCGGCTCGGGCACCAACACCTGGTCGATGTCCGAAGACGTGCGCGCCGGCAAGATGCCGCTCGAGGAATTCCACGAAGCCGAATCGTGCATGCACCGCTCGCACGGGCATTGCATGACGATGGGCACGGCCTCGACGATGGCGAGCATGGTGGAGTCGCTCGGCGTGGGGCTGCCTACCAACGCGGCGATCCCGGCGGTCGATGGCCGGCGTAACGTGCTCGCGCGCATGGCGGGCCGCCGCGCGGTCGAGATGGTGCGCGAAAACCTCACGCTCTCGAAGATCCTCACGCGCGAAGCATTCGAGAACGCCATCCGCACCAACGCGGCGATCGGCGGCTCGACCAACGCGGTGATCCATCTGATCGCGATCGCGCGCCGCGTCGGCATCAAGCTCGACCTCGACGATTGGGACAAGCTCGGCAAAGGCGTGCACACGCTGCTCAATCTCATGCCCTCGGGCAAGTATCTGATGGAGGATTTCTATTACGCGGGCGGCTTGCCGGTAGTGTTGCGCACGCTGGGTGAGCAGGGCCTGCTCAACAAGAAGGCGCTCACCGCCAACGGCAAGTCGATCTGGGAGAACAACCAGAACGCCGAGTGCTACAACCGCAACGTGATCACCGCGTGGGACAAGCCGTTCAAGAAAAACACCGGCATCGCGGTGCTGCGCGGCAACCTGTGCCCCGACGGCGCGATCATCAAGCCATCGGCCGCCACGCCCAAGCTGATGAAACACAAGGGCCGGGCGGTGGTGTTCGAGAACATCGAAGACTTCCACACGCGCATCGACGATCCCAAACTCGACATCGACGAGCACTGCGTGATGGTGCTCAAGAACTGCGGTCCGCGCGGCTATCCGGGCATGGCCGAGGTGGGCAACATGCCGCTGCCGCCGAAGGTGCTGAAGAAGGGCATCACCGACATGGTCCGCATCTCCGATGCGCGCATGAGCGGCACCGCCTATGGCACCGTGATCCTGCATACCTCGCCCGAAGCCGCGATCGGCGGCCCGCTCGCCCTGGTGCAAAACGGCGACATCATCGAGGTGGATGTCGCCAAGCGGCGGCTCCATCTGCACGTGTCGGAAGAAGAGCTCGCGGCACGACGCAAGAAGTGGAAGGCACCCAAGCCGCCACTGGATCGTGGGTACTACAAGCTGTACGTGGATACCGTGAATCAGGCGTGCGATGGGGCGGACCTGGAGTTTCTGGTGGGATCGAGCGGGAGTGCGGTGCCGCGGGACAACCACTGATATCACGTCATCGCTTTGGGCGACGACGCGATATCTGTCCGCGTTCGAGCGTCATCGCGCCGGGTGCGGCGACGCTGACGCTCAACGCGGACGCGGGGCGCGTTGCTGCGCTCGCGCCCCCGGCTCGGCGCCTTCGCGCGAGCCGTCTTGCCATTCCTTCATTCCTTCCCCCGTCCGCGGGGGAAGGTTAGGATGGGGGCGGTCTCCTGGGCCGATCTCCCCGCACCACTCCTGACTCTTAGTTCCCGCTCCCCATGCGAACCAACCCGCTCAAACACAAGCTCAGATCGGGGCAACGCGCCTTCGGTGCGATGGTGTTCGAGTTCATGTCGCCGGGCCTGCCGCAGCTCCTGGTCAATGCCGGTGCCGAGTTCGCGATGTACTGCATGGAACACACCGGGCTCGATTTCGAAACCTTGAAAACGCAGTTCGCGCTGTGTCGCGGCTTGCCGATCGTGCCGCTCGTTCGTGTGCCGTTCGGGGACTATCATTTCATCGCGCGGGCGCTCGATATCGGCGCGATGGGCGTGATGGTGCCGATGGTGGAAACGCGCGCGCAGGCCGAGCAGCTGGTCGCCTGCACGCAATATCCGCCGCATGGGCGACGCGGCGCAGCGTTCGGCTTCGCGCACGACGACTACGCGGGCGGTGATATCGCCGAGAAGATCCGCATCGCCAACGCGCGCACGCTGGTCATCGCGATGATCGAGACCGCGCGCGGCCTGGACAATCTGGACGACATCGCGGCGGTGCCCGGACTGGACGTGTTGTGGCTGGGGCACTTTGATCTCACCAATTTCCTCGGCATTCCAGGTCAGTTCGATCACCCCCGCTACGTCGACGCAGTCGAGCGCATCGTCGCCGCTTGCCGTCGCCACCACCTCACCCCTGCGTTCATGGCCGCGGACGAAGAGTGGGGTCGGCAATACGTCGCCAAGGGCTTTCGCCTGATCGCCGCAGGGTTGGAGCAGTTGATGCTGCAGAACGCGATGAAGCGGCAGATCGACGCGCTGCATCAAGCCGCGGCAAGCGAGGACAAACCATGACCGAACCGTTTCGCGTCGCGCTGAGCGCAGATCTGCTCGACTCGCGCGGCGAGCCTTCATTCGGACGCGGTCCGCTCGCGTTATTGGACGCCGCGCCGCATATCGCCTGGGAGTACATGCCCGACATCGTCCCGACGATCACCGCCGATCACGCCGCACGGTACGACGCGGTCTACGTCGCGTTGGCGCAAGTGCCCGCGGCTGCCGTAGCGCGTGGGGACTGCCGCTTGAAGCTAGTGGCACGACATGGCGTGGGTTTCGATTCCGTCGACGTTGCCGCGATGACGCACGCGGGCATCATGGTCACCAACACGCCGCCGGCGGTGCGCCGACCGGTGGCGACGATGGCGATCACGTTCCTCCTTGCGCTGGCGCATAAGCTCGTCATCAAGGATCAGTTGGTGCGCAGCGGGCGGTGGAACGCGCGCACCGATCACATGGGCGTGGGCCTGACCGGTCGCACGCTCGGGGTGATCGGCGCAGGCGGCATCGGCAAGGAGCTGTTACGCATGGTGCGGCCATTCGAGATGCGCGTACTGGCGGCCGATCCGAACGTACCGGCCGATGCGATCGCCGGCCTCGGCGCCGCGCAGGTATCGCTCGATACGCTGATGCGCGAGTCGGACTTCGTCGTCGTCGCCTGCCTGCTCGACGAATCGACGCGCAAGCTCATCGACGCCCGGCGGCTCGCGTTGATGAAGCCGAGCGCCTATCTCATCAACGTCGCGCGCGGACCGATCGTGGACGAGCAGGCGCTGTACGAGGCGCTGGCTGCCAAGCGCATTGCCGGCGCGGCGCTCGACGTGTTCGAGCAGGAGCCCACGCCGATTTCCAATCCGATCCTGCAGCTCGACAACGTGCTGCTCTCGCCGCACGCACTGTGCTGGACCGACGAGATGTTCCGCAACATCGCCGAGTGCGGATTGCAGAGCGTGGCCGATGTCGCGCAGCATCGCCGGCCGCAGTATCTGGTCGATCAGTCCGTCGTGGACCATCCGCGCGTGAAGGCGTGGTTGAAGCCCTGACCGGCTGCGTTGTTCCGAGATTCCCTGACGCGACCGTTCGGCGGATCGTCGATCGCATGGTCAACGCGCGGGACACAATCTCCGTTGCCGCATCGCACACACACATCTGAAGCTGCCGTGTATTCGGACCTGCCAATCTCTTCGCGGAGTAGATCTTGATCAGCCTTTCACGAGCATCCTGGGCGCCGCGCCTTGCACTGGCAGCGCTCGCGCTGGCGATGGCCGCCTGCGATCAAATGCCCCAGCGCATGGACCCACCCGCGCAGACGCCCGCGCCACCGGCGAAGCCACAAGTGGCAACCCCTCGACCAACACCAGCGCCGCCGCCCGCGGCGAGCGTACGTACGCTCGATGAGTACAAGCGCGTGGTCGCCACCCGCGTCAACGATGCCAATAGTGAGCGCATCCATCGTGGACAGTTGCAAGCGCTATTGCGTGCGGTCGTCGTGCTCGAATTCAGAGTCGATCGCAACGGCGGCATTCAGAGCGTGCGCACGTTGCGCGCACCGGAGCGCGAGGCCGAAACCATCGCAGCGGCAAGCCTGCGCCGCGCCGGGCCGTTTCCCGCGCCGCCCGCACACCTCCTGCAAAGCGGTGTGGCACAGATCACCGAGACCTGGCTGTTCCAGGATAGCGGACACTTCCAGCTGCGCACGCTCGCTGAAGGGCAACTCGGCGCGCGCTGACGCTTGAGCCGTGGCGGCTACCGGGCGCCAATCACGGTCCGCATCATTCGCAGCGGCTCATCGGGCACCCGATTGCCGCGCCAGGCGACGTGCTGGTCGGGTCGCACCAGCACCAGATCAGCGCCATAAAGGTCGCGCGCCTCGGCGTTCGACACCTCGAGCACCGCGAGCGGGACACCGATGGCACGTGCCGC
>CADEDU010000069.1:0-19696 GCA_902826155.1 uncultured beta proteobacterium | reverse complement strand
GCCGCGCGGGCAGCGGCTCCCTGCTCGGACTCATCCTCCAGTTCCGGCGACGCCGGCATGCGTCCGATCGAATCGGCCATTGCGCGCGCGAAGGTGGTATTGCGCACCGCGATCGGCCGGCGCTCGTGCTCATAGGTCGAGAGGAGCTGTGCGCCGCCCCAGCCCTGGCACACCGCCGCGAGCTTCCAGCCGAGATTCGCCGCATCATCGACCGTGGTGTTGTAGCCCTGACCGCCGGTGGGCGTGAACAGATGCGCCGCATCGCCCACCAGGAACACACGCCGGTGCGGATCGCTGTAGCGCTCGGCCACCAGCGTAAAGCCCGCGGTCCAAGGTTCGGTGCTGATCAGCTCGATCGGAAATTCGCAGCCTGCCGCCTGCATCAACGAATCACGGCCGAACGACTCGGTGGGCTCCACGCCGCGCGGCAGTTGCGTGGCGGCGACGAACAATCCATTGCCGTCGATCGCGCACACCAGCCCGCGTCGTTCGCGGTTCACGGCCCAGTACTGCCAGCTCTTGGGCGCTCGCACCACGTCGTAGAACGCCGGTGATCGAAAGAACGTGCCGAGCATGCGCCCGCCGAGGAAGTCGCGCTCTTCGCTCGCCCAGCCCTGGTACTGAATGCCAAGCGTGGTGCGTACGAGCGAGCGTGGCCCGTCGCATCCGACGAGATAGTCGGCCTCGATGGAACTCGTGGCGCCCGAAGCAACGTGTTCGGCCGTCGCCTTGACGCCGCGCTCGGTTGTCTCGAACCCGTTCATGCGCCAGCCAAAGCGCACTTCGAGCGACGGCCAGCGCTCGGCCTGCCGCTTCAGCACCGCTTCGATGTACATCTGCTGCGTGCGATGCAGCGGCTCGGGCGTGGGCCAGCGCGAGTTGGCTTGCTCGCGCGCCAGCGCCGCCTCGCGACGCGAACGCCAATGCACCCGGGCCAGTTCGTGCCTGGAATAGCGCGTGAAATAGGCGATGTCTTGCGGATGATCGGCCGGCAGCCCGAGCGCGCGGATCTCCGCCGAAAACCCCAGGCGGCGGAAATGCTCCATCGTGCGCGAGGTGGTGGCATTGGCCTTCGGAAAGCGCGGCGGGCCGTCGCGCTGTTCGAGAAGCACACACGGCACGCCGCGGCGGCCCAGTTCGATCGCGGTGATGAGCCCGCCCGGTCCACCACCGGCGATGACGACCCGCGTGCGTAGTGATTGGTTCTGCATGGCGTGATTGGGTTTGACAGGCCGCCCGCGCGAGTGACAAGCTGATTCGGCGCCGCTGCAACCATACCACTCGACCAGGAGACATCATGAAGATCGACGTCTACAACCACGTGATGCCGCCGCGCTATCTCGAGCTGATGAAGCAGCACATGAAGGACGCAGGCATCGTCAAACGCATGTCGAGCCTGCGCATGCTGTGGGATCTCGAGGCGCGTGCGCAGATGCTCGACCAATGGCCCGACGTGCAGCAGGTGCTGACGCTTGGCTTGCCCGGCCCGGAGATGGTGGGCGGCCCCGAATTCGCCCCGGAGCTGGCGCGCATTGCCAACGACGACATGGCGGCGATCTGCGCGAAGTATCCGAAGAAATTTCCGGTGTTCGTTGCGTCGCTGCCGATGAGCAACGTGCCGGCCGCGCTCGAGGAGATGGACCGCGCCATCGAGAAGTTAGGCGCACGCGGCATCCAGATCCTCACCAGCGTGAACGGCCGGCCGCTCGACGATCCGGAGTTCTACCCGGTGTTCGAGCGCGTCACGCTCAAACACAAGCTGCCGATCTGGATGCACCCGGTGCGCCCGGGAACGCGTGCGGACTACCCGACCGAAAAATCCTCAAAATACGAAATCTGGCAGGTGCTTGGCTGGCCCTATGAGACCAGCGCGGCGCTCGCGCGCATGGTGTTCTCCGGACTGCTCGACAAGTTGCCGACGATGCGGCTGATCACGCATCACTGTGGCGGGATGATCCCGTACTTCGCCGGCCGCTGCGAAACGCTGTGGGCGCAACTCGGCAGCCGCACGGCCGATGAGGACTACAGCGACGTGCTCAAGCGCATGTCGAAGCCGCCGATCGAGTATTTCAAGATGTTCTACGGCGACACGGTACTGGGCGGCTCGACCTCGGCGCTGCGCTGCGGGTTGGACTTTTTCGGCGTCGACAACGTGCTGTTCGCCAGCGACTGTCCGTTCGATCCGGAGGGCGGTCCGATGTTCATTCGCGAAGGCATTCGCTCGGTCGAGGAACTGGGCTTGAGTGAAACGGACAAACAAAAGATCTACGCCCTCAATGCCCTGCGACTGATGCGCATGGGCAAAGACTTCAAACCACACGGATGACCCCAGATGCCCGGTGCGATTACCTCGATTGCGTTTTGCGCAGCCGCCGCAGTGATGGTGGCGGGCACGGCCCATGCCCAGGAGAAGACCATGATCAGCCTCGCGACCGCCACCCCCGGCGGCGGCTTTCCGGTGTACGGCGATGCCTATGCCGCCGCACTCAACGCGATCGACCCCACGCTCGCGATTCAGACCCGCAACACGAAAGGCAGTACCGAGAACATCCCACTGATCGAATCGGGCAAGGTGGACATCGCACTGGCCACCGGCGAAGTCACCTATGAAGCGATCGTGGGCATCGGCCGCGCGCCAGGCAATCTGCGCATCATCAACGCCATGTACTCGCAGCCGGGAATGTTTGTGGTGCGCGCCGACAGTCCCTATCGCACCATCGCCGACCTCAAAGGCAAGCCGATCGCTTGGGGTGCGCGCGGCTCGGGTCTGGTCGTGCTCGCTCGCTACGCAATGGACGGTGTGGGCCTCGACTACAACAAGGATTTCGAACCTCATCTGCTCGACAAGGCGGGTGACGGGCCAGTGATGGTGCTCGAAGGCAAAGTCGCGGCCCTGTGGGGCGGCGGACTCGCCTGGCCTGGATTCAACGCGGTCGCAACGAGTCCGGCCGGTGCACGATTGATTGCACCGACCGCCGAGGAGATCAGCCGGATCACCGGCAAGCACACGTTCATCAAGAAGATCACGCTACCGGCCAATAGCTATCCGGGCCAGACCACTGCGGTCGAATCGGTCGGCTCATGGCCGTTCGTGCTCGCGCGAACCAATCTGCCCGATGACGTCGCTTACCGGCTTGCCAAGGCAATCCATCGTCTGGAGTCGGGGGCGGGCCCAGGTAATACGCAGTTGAAGGAAACGACGCTGGCGAATACGCTGGCTGCGGTACCGCGTCAGGACGTGCTGCATCCGGGAGTTCTGCGCTACATGCGCGAGGCGGGACTAGTACGCTGACGAACGAACGCACCAGCCATTTCCCTTCCGGAGACCCTCATTCATGCTCCAACCGGCCGACCTGGTCATCCGATTGCATGCTGCCGACGACGTCGTGATCGCACGCACTGAGCTGCCGACTGGAACACTGCTCGCCCGCGAGAACGTACGCGTCAACGTGAAAGTGCCGCCTGGCCACAAGATCGCCACGCGCGAGGTCGCTGCCGGAGATCCGGTGCGGCGCTACAACCAGATCATCGGCTTCGCCACCCGCGACATCAAAGCCGGCGAGCACGTGCACGTTCACAACCTGTCGATGGGCAATTTCGCGCGCGACTACGCGTACTGCGCCGAGCAGAAACCCACCGAATTCATCCTGCCGCCGGCGACGTTCCAGGGCATCGTGCGCAAGCACGGCGGCAACGCGGGACGAGTGGCCACGCGCAACTATATCGGCGTGATCACCAGCGTCAATTGCTCGGCCACCGTAGCCAAGATGATCGCGCGGCACTTCGAGAATCGACTGGATGAGTTCCCGAACGTCGACGGCGTGGTGGCACTCACGCACAAGACCGGCTGCGGCATGGCCTCCGAGGGCGAGGCGGTCGACATCCTGCGCCGGACCACCGCGGGCTACATCCGCCACGCCAACTTCCATTCGGTGCTGCTGGTCGGGCTGGGCTGTGAGGCGAACCAGATCAACAACCTGCTCGCCGCGCAGGGCATGAAGCGCTCGAGCCACCTGCATGCATTCACGATCCAGGACACCGGCGGCACGCGCAAAGCGGTCGATGAAGGCGTCGCGCGCATCAAGGAGTTGCTGCCCGAAGCCAACAACGTGACGCGCGAGACCGTTCCGGCAAGCCATCTCGTGCTCGGTTTGCAATGCGGCGGGTCCGATGGGTATTCGGGCATCAGCGCCAATCCGGCGTTGGGTGCGGCGGTCGATCTACTGGTGCGGCACGGTGGCACCGCAATCCTGTCGGAGACGCCGGAGATCTACGGCGCCGAACACCTGCTGACGCGTCGCGCGGTGTCGCGCGAAGTGGGCGAGAAGCTGATTGCCCGCATCAAGTGGTGGGAGGACTACACCGCGCGCAACGGCAACGAAATGAACAACAACCCTTCGCCTGGCAACAAGGCGGGCGGTCTGACGACCATCCTCGAGAAGTCACTGGGCGCGGTGGCCAAAGGCGGCACCACCAATCTGGTCGACGTGCTCGAGTACGCCGAGCCGGTCACCGCGAAGGGCTTCGTCTACATGGACACACCCGGCTACGACCCGGTATCGGCCACCGGACAGGTGGCTGGCGGCGCCAACATGATCTGCTTCACCACCGGCCGCGGCTCGGCCTACGGCTGCAAGCCCGCACCGTCACTCAAGCTCGCCACCAACACCGCGCTGTTCGAGAAGCAGGAAGACGACATGGACATCAATTGCGGCACGATCGTCGATGGCAAGGAATCGATCGAGGCAGCCGGTGCACGCTTTTTCGACCTGATTCTCGCCACGGCGTCGGGTCGGAAGTCGAAGAGCGAACTGTGGGGCTACGGCGACGACGAGTTCGCGCCGTGGATGCTCGGCGCAACGATGTAGAAACGGCCATGCATATGCTTCCGGTTGGAGCCAGGATCAAGTTCTGCGCCGTCGGCGTCGCACTCGCTGCACGCATTGCGCTCGCCGCCGTCCTCGCGCTTTCCGCGGGCTTTGCGCAGGGTGCCTCGGGCGATCGACCGACCAAGGCCGGACGCGCAGGCAATCACGGTGCGCTCGCCTACGAATCGGCCTCCGGTGCGTTCGGCTACAGCTTCGACTTTCCGACCTCGCGTCAGGCGAAACAGGCGGCACTGGCGCAATGCGCCAATCCGAAGTGCCTGGTGATGGTCAACATCAAGAACGCGTGCGCCGCGATCGTGCAGGGGCCTAAGCGCCCGTTCAGCTCGCAAGGCGCCACGCGCGATGAAGCCGAAACGCGCGCCATGAGCCGATGCGGTGATGAGGCGAAGTGCAAACCGGTGGGATGGGTCTGCACGAAGTAGTCCTTGGTCAAGACCACTGGATCGAATGCGAGTCCGCGGTGCCGGCGGTTGTGTCCGCAGCAAGTCGAAACCTGCCGCGGGGGGACGCTCGCGTCGGAACGTGGCGTCAACTAGTACACAGCGCCGGCCGTGAATGCCGGCATGCGGACTCGCGATCCCGGTAAGTGCAATGTCCGTGCCATCCGCGTGCGATCAAGCCCGGCCGAATCGTTCACGCGCGATGCGTGACTCCTCGCTGGCCGCGGCGAGGGTGAACTGGTCGGCACCGGCATAAGAGGCGACGTGCGCCAGCGCGTACGCCGCTGCGTTGGCCGTCTCCTTGCTCATGCGCACGACCGCGCGCGGCTGTTTGAGCACTTGCGCGGCCACCTGCTGCGCCTGCTCGAGCGCACCGCCCGTCGGACAAACGTAGTCGACCAGGCGCATGGCTGCCGCATCCTGCGCGTTCACGCGCTCGCACAGGATCGTCAGCCGCTTGGCGATCGCCGGACCGCCCAGGGCCACCAGACGTGGAATCGTTCCCCAGGTGAGCGGCAGGCCCAGACCGATCTCAGGCAGGCTCACGAACGCGTTGTTCGCGATGACGCGCCAGTCGCAGGCCAGCGCGAGCGCAAGGCCGCCGCCGATCGCGTAGCCCTCGATCGCCGCAATCGACACCTGTGGCATCTCTTCCCACGCGCGCGCCATGCGATAGCCGATCGCGGCGATCTCGCGCGCCTCGGTGAGTGATTTGCCCAGCGCCTCCCAGCGCTTGTTGTCTTTCAGATCGGCGCCGGCGGAGAACCAGTTCGGACCGCCGGCAAGGATCACCACGTCGATGCCGGTATCGGCGCCGATCTCGTGCGCGCAGCGCGTGATCTCGAGCATGAAATCGACCGACATCGCGTTGCGCCGCTCGGGACGGTTCATGCGCACGATCGCCAGGCGCTCGCGCTGCTCGATGGTCAAGGTCTGGCTCATGGGCGGTCTCCTCCGGGTCGATGGATAGCGATGCGTTCGCCGCCGATGATACGGTCGATCGCGCACCACGCTGCAAACGAAAACGCCGGCGCGCAAGCGTCGGCGTTCAAAATCCGGCGAGGCCGGAATGACGAGGAGAGAATTGAAGAGGAGAGGAATGCAGCGAGAGATTCGTCGATCGCGTTACAGCGGGCTGTAATCGGTGACGAACTCGAAGCCGCCCAGATGCGCGCGCTCGTAGCTGGTGATCATGCCGGATTGCGCCTGCTTCGATTGCACGCTGGCGAGCGACATTTTCCAGAACGGATCGTCGAACGCCCATTCGGCCGACGCGGTACCGGCTTGCAGACCGAAGCCGAGGATGACGAGTGCGATCAGATTGCGTTTCATGGTGAGACTCCTTCGATTGGCGGGTTGCGGGTTGGTTGAATCGGCCACCACCTGGTGGCCGGGATTCGTCCATCGACACAGCGTTGCGTTCAGTGAAGCGTCGATGCCGCTATTACGCCGTCGCCCCGGGCGTGGATGCACCACCGGTTGCAGGAGTCATGGATTTTCTCGGAGGTGCCCTGGTGCAGGAGCACGCTGCATCCGCGCCGTCAATTCACGCGCTGCATCCGCGGGGTGCATCCGAATCTGCGCGGGAACCGTACGCGATCACTCGCCGACTTGCAGCAGCGTCCCGCGTACACGTGAGGCACGAAACGCGACCAGGAAGACGATCACGCCGATCGTCAGGTAGAGCACGTTGAGCCAGATCGCGTGCGCCAACGCATCCCACCAGAACACCTTGTCGCGCAGTACCGCGCGCATGCCTTCGAACACGTGGCTGGTCGGCAGCGCCCAGGCGACCTTCTGCAGCCAGCCCGGCAGCGTGTCGATCGGGTAGTACACGCCGCTGATCGGCGCGGCCACGAAAATCAGGCCCCAGGCGAAATTCTCGGCAGCAAGGCCGTAGCGCATGATCAGCGCGGCCACCATCAATCCGACGGCCCAGCCGGTGACGAACAGATTGGCCATGAATGCCACCAGCGACAAGCCAAGGTCGAAGATCGAGTAGTGGTACAGCACCAGCGCGAGGATCGCCGCTGCACCCACGCCGATGAGCGTGCGAATGAAGCTCACCACGATCATCGAGATCACCAGCTCATAGGGCCGCAGCGGACTGACGAACAGATGCCCCAGATTGCGCGAGTAGAGCTCCTCCAGGAATGCCAGCGCCAGGCCGAGCTGGCCGCGGAACAGGATCTCCCACAGCAGCAGCGCCGAAACCAGCATGCCCGGCACCTGCGCCACCCAGGAAGAATTCGTCGCCAGGAACTGCGCGATGAAGCCCCACAGGATCATGTTCATCGTCGGCCAGTAGGCGGTCTCGACGATGCGGATCCACGACTTGCGCATGAGGTAGGTATGGCGCAGCACCATGGCGGCCACGCGCCGCGCGGTGCCCGCCAGGTGCAGATCGCTGCGCAGACTCATGGTGTCGCGCCTCGGCCGTTGCGCGCCACGTCAAGGAATACCTCCTCCATCGAGTCGCGGCCGTAACGCACGATAAGGTCGTTGGGCGCGCCCTGATCGACGATGCGCCCGGCACGCATCATCAGCACCGCGTCGCACATGCGCTCGACCTCGATCATGTTGTGCGAGGCCAGCAGCATCGTGGCACCGGTGCGCGCGCGGTAGTCGGTCAGATAGGTGCGCACGCGGTCGCCCATGTCGGGGTCGAGCGATGCAGTCGGTTCGTCGAGCAGAAGCAGTTGCGGCTCGTTCAGTAGCGCCTTGGCCACCGATACGCGCGTGCGCTGGCCGGCCGAGAGCGTTCCGTAGGCGCGTCTGGCGAACTGCCCGAGTTCGAGTTCCTCGATCAGCGCCGCAATGCGGTGGCGCGCGCGACGCACCCCGTACAGTCCGGCGAACACCATCAGATTCTCTTCAACGGTCAGTTTCTTGGGCAGGTCGACGTAGGGCGAGGTGAAGTTCATGCGCGGCAGCACGCGGTAGCGGTGTGCCAGCATGTCTTCGCCCAACACGCGAATCGTCCCGGTGCTGGGCAACAGCACGCCCAGCAGCATCGACAACGTGGTGGTCTTGCCCGCGCCATTGCCGCCGAGCAGTGCACAGGTGCTGCCCATGGCAACCGTGAAGCTCACATCGGCGACAGCGGTGACATCGCCGAATTGCTTGGTGAGCGCGTCGACTTCGATTGCCGCGGACATGGTCATCACGCCTCGACCACCAGCGGCCGAAATCCCCCCGCCATTCGCACCCAGGCGCACCACTCGTCGAACACGTGCTCGCCATTGGCGGCGATGATCGATCGCGTCCAGGGGTCGGCCGACCAGAACGCGTTGCTCTGGAACGTCGCCAGGCGCCCGCCCGACTCGGCGTGGATCAGCGCGCCGGCGGCGTAGTCCCACAGTTTTTGTCCGCCATGCAGATAGGCATCGAAACGCCCGAGCGCGAGATAGCACCAGTCGAGCGAACCGGCGCCGAAGTTGCGCACCGAGTAGTACGGCGGATCGCTCACCAGATTCATCGCCAGCATGCGCGGCAGATATTTCGGATCGATGCCGATCACCGCGCGCGCCAGCGCGCTCTTCGGTGGTGGCGGCTCGATGCGCACGCCGTTGAGCGTCGCCCCTGCGCCTTTCTGCGCAGCGAACAGCTCGTCGCTGACCGGGTTGTAGACGACCCCCAGCGTAGTGCGCCCGTGCTCGATCAGCGCCACCGATACCGCGAAGTTCGGCAGCCCCTGCAGGAAGTTCGTGGTGCCATCGACCGGATCGACACACCACAGCCGCTCACCACTGGCCCAGACTCGCGCCTGTTCGTCCGCGGACATCTCCTCGCCCAGAAACGGCAGATCGGCGATCGATCGCAACCGCTCGGCCAGTGCCGCCTGCGCCGCCTCGTCGGCGTGCGACAGCTGCGTGCCATCGGCCTTCAAGCGCCCATGACGTTGCGCGTCGAGCGATCGAAACCGTTCGAGGACTTCGGTTCGCGCCACCAGGCGCGTCGCTTCGATCACCGCAGCGAGCATGGAGTTGGATAGCAATCGGCGGGTTGGGATGTACGGGCCGGGACCGCCTGCGGATGCGGTGATGGTCACATCATCGGACGTCGATCCGGCGATGCGCACGCGCCTCTGGAGGGAGGGCGGCGATAGAATTCCAGGCCACTGAAAAAATCTTAACATGCAAGAGCAGCCGTCCGACCCTTTACCAGCCCCGCAGCCTCGCGCGCCGCGCTTCCACGTGGCGGCGCGACTGCACGTGAACACGACCCTCACGCTCGATGCGCCGACCTCGCGCCACGTGCAGGCCTTGCGACTGCGACGCGGCGACCGAGTGTCGCTGTTCAATGGCGACGGCGTCGAATACGGCGCAGAGCTGATCGAGCTCGCCAAGCGCGGGGCCATCGTGCAGATCCGTGATGCGATCGCGCACGACACCGAATCGCCATTGTCGATCACGCTGGCGCAGGGCGTGTGTGCGGCCGATCGCATGGACTGGGTGATTCAGAAAGCCACCGAGCTGGGGGTCGCATGCATCGCGCCGGTGATTACCAGCCGATCGATCGTTCGGCTATCGAGCGAACGGCAGGAACGCCGTGAAACGCACTGGCAGAACGTCGCGATCGCCGCCTGCGAACAAAGCCGGCGCAACCGCATTCCCGAGGTGCTGGTCGCGCAGCGCTTCGAGCAGTTCATCGGCGCAGTGCCCGACGCTGCGGTCCGGATCGCGTTGGATCCCACCGCGCGCACGCTCGTCCGCGACTTGAAGCCTCCGGCCGAGTCCGACCGGCGTGTGCTGCTGTTCGTGGGCCCGGAGGGCGGACTGGCTCAGGACGAGCGCGCGCTGCTGGCTGATCGCGGCTTCACGTCGGTGCGATTCGGGCCGCGCATCTTGCGCACCGAAACGGCGCCGCTCGCAGTAATCGCCACGCTGCAGGCGCTGTGGGGCGATTGCTGAGCGCGTTGAGCTCCAGGGACAAACCGAACGCGCCGATGCACGGTGGGCTCACGTAGAATCCGCCCGCCCGCCTTGAATCATCGAGCCGCGCCATGCAGAACAAACGCTCCTCCGAAATGGACGCCTCGCAGTTCGTGGCCTGGTTCCGCTCGGTCGCCCCCTACTTCCACGCATTCCGCGGCCGCACCTTCGTGGTGGCGTTCGGCGGCGAAGTCGTCGACAAGCGCCGCTTCGTGATCCTGACCCACGACTTGAATCTGCTGCATAGCGCCGGCATCAGGTTGGTGCTGGTGCACGGCTCGCGACCGCAAATCGAATTGCAGCTGCGTCAGCGCAAGGCACGCTCGCGCTATCACAACAACTGGCGCATCACCGATCCCGTGGCACTCGAGTGCGTGAAAGAGGCTGTCGGGCTGCTGCGGGTGGAGATCGACGCGCTGCTCTCGCAGGGCCTGCCCAATACGCCGATGGCTGGCGCTGCGATCAACACCGCCTCGGGCAATTTCATCACCGCGCAGCCGCTCGGCGTGCACGACGGCGTCGATTTCCAACACACCGGCACGGTGCGCAAGATCGACGCCGCGGCGATCGAAGGCTGCCTGAACGCGGGCAACATCGTGATCGTGTCGCCGATCGGCTACTCCCCCACCGGCGAGGTGTTCAACCTGGCAATGGAAGATGTCGCCGTGGCCACCGCCAAGGCACTGCATGCGGAGAAGCTGGTGTTCCTGTCGGATGCACCGGTGCTGAACGAGTCGGGTGAGTTCATGCCCGAGGTGTCGGCAGCCGAAGCCGATCGGGTGCTGGCAGCGGGTGGCGCGCATCTCACCGACGACACGCGGTTGTTTCTCGCTCATGCCGCGGAGGCGGTGCGCGCCGGGGTGGATCGTGCGCACGTGGTGAGCCACAAGATCGACGGCTCGCTGCTGATCGAGCTGTTCACGCATCACGGCTCGGGCAGCATGATCACCTCCGACAAGCTCGAGCGTCTGCGGCAGGCCACGATCGACGATGTCGGCGGCATTCTGCAATTGATCGAACCGCTGGAGGCCGACGGCACCCTGGTGCATCGCGGTCGCGAGATCCTGGAACGCGAGATCGATCGTTTCGTCGTGCTTGAGCACGACCGGGTGATCCTGGGTTGCGCGGCGCTGTACCCGTTCGCGCAGGACCGCGCCGGTGAACTCGCCTGCCTGGCCGTGCGGCCCGAGTCGCGCGGCGATGGTTACGGTGACAAGCTCGCCGATGCGATCACCGAGCGCGCGCGCAGGCAAGGGTTGCGCCGACTGTTCGTGCTCACCACGCGCGCCATGCACTGGTTCGTGGAACGCGGGTTTCGCGAGACGACGGTCGATCGGCTGCCGAGTGAAAAAAAGGGGCTGTACAACCTGCAGCGCCGCTCACATATATTGATGAAGAAGATCTGAGAAGTGTTTGAACAAGGGGGCTCGCCCCCTCGTAACTCCCTGAAAAATTTGGGACCTCTGCATTCCCGAGGCAGGTCATGCAGAGGTTCCCTGAGGAATCGACGATGACGCGAATGGTTGAATGCGTGAAGCTGGGGCGGCAGGCCGAAGGGCTGGATTTTCCGCCGCTGCCCGGTGCGTTGGGCAAGCGCATCTTCGAGAATGTTTCGAAGGAAGGGTGGCAGATGTGGATCCAGCAGCAGACCCGGCTGATCAACGAAAATCGCCTCTCGCTCGCCGATGCGAAAGCGCGCAAATACCTGATGGAGCAGACCGAGAAGTTCTTCTTCACCGGCGGGGCCGATGACGCGTCGGGCTTCGTGCCGCCGCCGCGCTGATCGGGCGCGCGCCTTCGATCCGCTGGCGCAGCCGGGGCGAGTCCCCGAGTTCGGATAGTCGCTACCGCGCGGCCACCGCGGCGCGTCTGCTGAACAGCTGCAGATTGCTTCGCCGGCTCACGAACTGGTAGCCGATGCCGAAATCGATCGGCTTGGCGGCGCGATCGTAGGCCGCTTTCATATCCTTCTGATACCAGTTCGCGAACAGCTGGATCGGCCCGACGTAGGCACCGTACATCCGCCGCTCCCATTGTGCCTCGCCGAAAAACCGCAGCGGAATGCCCGAGTCGTCCTGCAGCACGAGCGCACTACGATCGAGCACGAAGGTGCGTACCTGCGAGAAGTACGATTTATGCATCAGGTACGACGCGGACTTCACGAACGTCGCGCGTGGAGCCAGTGTGTTGAGGAACCTGAAGTACTGCGGAATCCGCTCCAGGCCTTTGTCGCTGATGTCGGCCGAGAAGTAGTAGAGCCGGCGATCGCCGGTGTCACCAGGTAGCCGGAACACCACGCGCAGCCCCGAGACGCGATCGGGTACGACACCGCGCAGAGACAGCGCCGGCACGTCCACCGCATTGCCTTCGCGATCGACGATGATCGGATCGACCGTGCTGATCGTCGCGTTATGCCGGGCAAGAAAGAGCAGGACGATCGGCGTCACCCCACTGAAGCGGTTGTTGGCGAATTCCGCTTTCATGTCGTTGGTACGAAAGAAGCTGAACGACAGCACCGCGTTCAACGAGCGGCGCAACTCGCCCAGACTCGCGCCGAGCGCGTTCTCATCGAGCCGGGTGATATCGGGCAGCTCCCCCACCGGCTCCAGGCCGGTGAGCACCAGGTCGTTGGCCCGCGGGAACAACGCCAGCGCGTACAACACGTCGGGACCACTGAACGGGTAGTAGAGCGGACCGCCCGCAGCCGGATGATTCGCGATCTCGCCCGCCGAGAAGGCCGCTGCCGGGCCGAGCCGCTCCTTGTTGAAGCGCTCCCACGACTGACCGAACGCGGCCTGGTGCTGCACGACGCTGCGGCGCTTGGCAAGCGCAGCCAGCTCGTCGGATTCGTCGATAGGCATGCCGGCGAGGATGCGCGCCGCAGCGGTCCACCAGCCCGGGCTGCGCTGATCGGGATTGCCCATGCGTGCGCCCTGTGCCGTGGCATGGGTCGCGGCAAGCGCCAGCACCAATACTGCAATCGCGACGCGCGCGATTCGATTGAATGCGGTGTCGTTGAATTCTGCCCATCTCATCGTCGATACCCTTCGAACTTTATGCGCTGCCGCTGCGCTGCACGCCCTGCGCCGATCCAAGCAGCAGCACGTCGGCGCGGCGCAACGCGAACAGCCCGTTCGTCACGACACCGGTGATGTCGTTGAGGCTGCGTTCCAATCCGACGGGATCATCGATGCGCAGGTCGTGCACGTCGAGGATCATGTTGCCGTTGTCGGTGACGAATCCCTCGCGCAATCGTGGCGTGCCGCCAAGGCGCGACAGTTCGCGGGCAACGTGCGCGCGCGCCATCGGAATGACCTCCAGCGGCAGGGGAAATCGCCCCAGTCGTGCCACGAGTTTCGATTCATCGGCAATGCACACGAACCGCCCGGCCACTGCAGCGACGATCTTCTCGCGCGTCAGCGCACCGCCGCCGCCTTTGATCATGCACAGATCGCGCGTCACTTCGTCGGCGCCATCGACGTAGATCGGCAGATCATCCACTTCATTCAAGTCCGCCAGAGGAACGCCCAGTGCACGCAGCCGCTCGGCCGTTCGTTCGGAGCTGGCTACCGCCCCGCGGATACGATGCTTGATCTGGCCCAGCGCATCGATGAAGAAGTTCGCGGTCGAGCCGGTGCCGACGCCAATCCATGCGCCGTCGATCACGTAATCGATCGCGGCGCGCGCGACGGCGCGCTTGAGGTCATCCTGATTCATGGTCGAGGCGTTGAGGGCCGGCGCAATACCGGGAACAGTCATCGGGCATCGCCGTGCATGCAGCAACACACGGGTCGATCCCTGACAATTGGCGACGCGTGGGCATCCGCCCTCCGGGTTTGGGGGCGCGCGATTCTAACCGCGATCACGTACACTGCCTCGCATCGCGCACCCGATGCAACTGGAGTGCGGTTGGTGGGACGCGGGCGCCGATCGACGTCGATCCGGTGCGCCCCCTTCGATGAAGCGACTGGACCGTTGCGGGTCCGTTTTAAAGGAGAGAAGACATGGGATTGCTTGATTCATTGATCGGCAGCGCAGTGAGCCAGATGCTGGGCGGCGGCAACAAGGCCAATCTGATCAATCTGGTGCTGGGCATGCTGCAGGGCGGCCAACAGGGTGGACAAGCGGGGGGCGGTCTGGGCTCGATCATCGAGCAGTTCACCCGCGCGGGCTTCGGTCAACAGGCGCAATCGTGGGTCGGCACCGGCGCCAACATGCCGATCTCGCCGGAAGATCTGATGAAGGTTTTCGGACAGGGTCAGATGCAGCAGTGGGGGCAGCAGCTCGGCCTCGACTCGCAGCAGACCGCGGGCAGTCTCTCCTCGGTGTTGCCCGAGATCATCAACCAGCTCACGCCGAAGGGTCAGGTCTCACAGGGTAACGAGTTCGACTCGCTGCTCAACTCGCTGCGCGGCCGGTTGTAGACCCACGAACCAGGCGATCGAAGCAAGTCAAACGGGGCGCTCAAGCGCCCCGTTTTCATTTCCGCTTTGGCTGCTACCGACAGGCTCGCCTCACGCGCTCTCCGAGCGCTGCTTTCTGGAAGGCGGCAGATCGGTACACACGCCCTCGTACAACTCGGCGGCCAGCCCCACCGATTCGGTGAGCGTCGGATGCGGGTGGATGGTCTTGCCGATGTCGGTCGCATCCGCGCCCATCTCGACCGCCAGCGCGAGCTCACCGATCAGATCGCCCGCGTGCGTCCCGACGATGCCGGCACCGACGATGCGATGCGTGTCTTCGTCAAACAGCAGCTTGGTCATGCCTTCGTCGCGCCCGTTGGCGATCGCGCGCCCCGACGCACTCCATGGAAACGCCGCCTTGCCGAGTTTGCGACCTTGCTTCTTCGCCTCGTCCTCGGTCACTCCGACCCAGGCGATCTCCGGATCGGTGTAGGCCACCGACGGAATCACGCGCGAATCGAAGTGCGATTTCTGCCCCGCGGCCGCCTCCGCTGCAACGTGTCCCTCATGGGTCGCCTTGTGGGCGAGCATCGGCTGGCCGACGATGTCACCGATCGCATAGATGTGCGCCACGTTGGTACGCATCTGTGAGTCGACCGGAATGAAGCCGCGCTCGTTGACTATCACTCCGGCGGCCTCGGCGCTGATGCGCTTGCCGTTGGGGCTGCGTCCGACCGCGGACAGCACCATGTCGTAGCGCTGCGGACCGCTCGGCGCCTGTTCACCTTCGAACCACACGTCGATGCCGGCTGCCTTCGCTTCGGCTTTGACCACCTTGGTCTTGAGCATCACGCGATCGAAACGACGATCGTTCAGCTTGTGCCACACACGTACCAGATCGCGATCGGCGCCGGGCATCAGACCATCGAGTAGCTCGACCACGTCGAGCCGCGTGCCGAGCGTCGAATACACCGTGCCCATTTCCAATCCGATGATGCCGCCGCCCACCACCAGCATCTTGGCGGGCAACGCGCGCAACTCGAGCGCGCCGGTGGAGTCGACGATGCGCGGGTCTTCCGGCATGAACGGCAGCTTCACCGATTGCGAGCCCGCCGCAATGATCGCGTTGGCAAAGCGCACGACCTTGCGACCGGTTGCGGTCTGCACCGCGAGATGGTGCGGGTCGACGAACGAGCCCACGCCCTGCATCACCGTGACCTTGCGCATCTTGGCCATCGATGCGAGGCCGCCGGTGAGCTTGCCGACGACTTTCGACTTCCACGCGAGCAACTTGGCCAACTCGACCTGCGGCGTACCGAACGAAACGCCGTGCTCGGCAAGCGCCTTGGCCTCGTCCATCACCGCAGCCACATGCAGCAGCGCTTTCGAGGGAATGCATCCGACGTTCAGACACACGCCGCCCAGAGTTGCGTAGCGCTCGACCAGCACGGTCTTCATGCCCAGATCGGCGGCACGAAACGCGGCGGCGTACCCACCCGGACCGGAGCCCAGCACCAATACATCGCACTGTTCGTCGGCGCTGCCGGTGTATGCCGCGGCCGGTGCGCTGGACGCACGGGTTGCGGTTGGCTGCGGCGACGCACTCGCAGCAGTTGCAGCAGCCGGCGCGGCTGCGGCAGGCGCTGCCGCGGCTCCCACGCGCTCGGTGGATGCCCCCGTGCTCGCTGCCTCGCTTGCGTCGAGCAGCAGGATCACTGCGCCCTCGCCCACCTTGTCGCCGACCTTCACCTTCAGTTCGCGCACCACGCCCGCATGCGACGACGGGATCTCCATCGTCGCCTTGTCGGACTCGAGTGTGATCAGGCTCTGCTCCGTGGCAACCGAGTCTCCGGGCTTGACCAGCACCTCGATCACATCGACGGTCTTGAAATCGCCGATGTCGGGTACCTTGACCTCGACTGCGCTCATCGCTTGCCTCGCCTTGCAGTACCGCTCATGTTGAAGGTATGGATCTCGAGCGGTCCGCCCGAGTTCTTGTCGAATTCGATGCCGGCCTGCACGCCGATCCGCGCCAGATCTTCGGCCGTCCGGGCGCGATCGTAGGCCGCATACATCGCCCCGAGCGCGTAGTTGCGCCCTGAACCCGCCGCCCAGAAACGCTCGAAGGCGAACACTTCGCGATACGAGTACACGCCGTAGATACCGCTCGCGTTGGCGACCAGCGCGGTGATCTGCGATGACTCGTACGGATCGGCGTCGTCTTCCTTCGGGTTGAGGAAGGCGTGCTCCTTGAGCAGCGGATGCAGCCGGCGGAAGGTCTCATACACACCCGAGCGCGAGTTCAGATCGACGAAGTCGGCCTTGGTCAGCACGTTCTCCATCACCACGTAGTGCGCCGAGCTGCCGCACAGCGCGATGTAGGAGTCCTTCACGTGCAGGATCTTATCGTGCACGCGCTTGTGGTGATCGGCCAGACGCGTATCACCGAACGTGGTCAGGCTGTCGGCGCCGATGGCCACGGCCCCGTTCTTCTTGGTGACGACGATCGTGGTCATGCCGTGTCAGGCGGCGCTCTTCACGCGCTTCGGACTCTTCGTATTCGTCGGATCGGGTTGATGGACGCGCGATCTACAGCAACGTGCGGCGCAGGTCCGCAAGCAACGCGCACAGATAGGCGTTGAAGCGCGCGCCAGTTGCGCCGTCGATCACTCGATGGTCGTACGACAGCGACAGCGGCAGCATCAGCCGCGGCGCGAACTCCTTGCCGTTCCACACCGGCTTCATCGCCGACTTCGATACGCCCAGGATGGCCACCTCCGGGGCATTGATGATCGGCGTGAAGCTGGTGCCGCCGATGCCACCCAGGCTGGAGATGGAAAACGTGCCGCCCTGCATGTCGGTCGGTTTGAGTTTTCCCTCGCGTGCACTGGCAGCCAGCGTGCTGGTTTCCTGCGCGATCTCGACCACACCTTTCTGGTCGGCGTTCTTGATGACCGGGACCACCAGCCCGTTGGGGGTGTCGGCGGCGAAGCCGATGTGGAAGTAGCGCTTGAGCACCAGGTTGTCGCCATCGAGCGACGAATTGAAATCCGGGAATTTCTTGAGCGCGGCCACGCATGCCTTGATCACGAACGCGAGCATCGTGATCTTCACGCCGGTCTTCTCGTTTTCCTTGTTGAGCTGGACGCGCAGCGCTTCGAGGTCGGTGACGTCGGCCTCGTCGTTGCTGGTGACATGCGGAATCATCACCCAATTGCGTGCCAGATTCGGCCCGGAGATCTTCTTGATGCGCGGCAGCGGCTGCAGCTCGATCGGACCGAACTTGGCGAAATCGACCACCGGCCAGGCGGGCAGATTGAGTCCACCCATCGACGTGCCGGCGCGCGCAACCGGCGCTCCACCGGCAAGTTGCGATTTCACGTGCTGCTGCACGTCGGACTGCAGCACACGCCCTTTGGGACCAGTGCCAGCAACGCTGTCGACGTCGACGCCGAGTTCGCGCGCGAACTTGCGAACCGCCGGAGATGCATGCGCCTTGGTGGTGGGCGCGAAGTCGGTACGCATCGGCGCACTTTGCGACGCTGGCATCGCAGCGGGTTTCGATACCGCGGCCGCTGCAGGCGCTGGAGCCGATGTCGCTGGAGCCGGCGCTGCGGCCTTGGGCTGAGCTGGCGCAGTTGCCGCAGGTGCCGCGACTGTGCTCGCTTTGCCCGCGTCAGGCGCTGCATCGGCCGCCTCGATGACCAGGATCGCCGTACCTTCGGCGACTTGATCGCCGACTTTGACTCTCAACTCCTTGACGACCCCAGCACCTGGCGACGGGATCTCCATGGTCGCCTTGTCGGATTCCACGGTGATGAGCGACTGCTCGGCAGCGATGACGTCGCCCGGCTTGACCAGCACCTCGATGACGTCGACGCTCTTGAAATCGCCGATATCGGGGACGAAGACTTCCTTGATGGCACCCATGTTTTTGTTGACGCGGCTCGCGGCGGGAAGTGATGCGTTTGGAAAGGCTCTAAGCGTAGGCCGGATTGACCTTGTCCGGATTGATTGCGTACTTGGCGATCGCCTGCGCGACCACTGCGGCGGGGATTCTGCCCTCGTCGGCCAAGGCCTTGAGCGCAGCGACCACGACGAAGAAGCGGTTGACCTCGAAGTGCTCGCGCAGCTTCGCGCGGGTGTCGGACCGTCCGAACCCGTCGGTGCCTAACACGCGATACAGGCGATCGCGCGGAATGAACGGACGGATGCCATCGGCGAACGACTTCATGTAGTCGGTCGCCGCCACGACGGGGCCTGGCCGTGACGCCAGACACTGCGTCACGTGCGCCAGACGCGGCTTGGCCTCGGGGTGCAACATGTTCCAGCGGTCGCAATCCAGGCCGTCGCGGCGCAGTTCGGTGAGGCTGGGGCAGCTCCACACATCTGCAGCGATCTGCCAATCGTTCTGCAGCAACGCGGCCGCTTCGATGACTTCGCGCAGGATGGTTCCGGAGCCCAGCAGTTGCACCCGCACCGCCTCGCCTTTTGCGCCCTTCTTCTTCTCGGCGGCACCTTCGCTGAACAGATACATCCCCTTGATGATGTCCGCTGCGGCGCCTTCAGGCATGCCCGGATGCGCGTAGTTCTCGTTCATCACGGTGAGGTAGTAGAACACGTCCTCCTGGTTCTCGAGCATGCGCGCCAGCCCGTGCTGGATGATGGCGGCCACTTCGTACGCGAAGGTCGGGTCGTACGACACGCAGTTCGGGACGACCGAGGACAGGATGTGGCTGTGTCCGTCTTCGTGCTGCAACCCTTCGCCGTTCAGCGTGGTGCGGCCGGCGGTAGCGCCGAGCAGGAAGCCGCGGGCGCGCAGATCGCCGGCGGCCCAGGCGAGGTCGCCCACGCGCTGGAACCCGAACATCGAATAGAAGATGAAAAACGGAATCATGTTCACGCCGTTGGTCGAGTACGACGTGGCGGCGGCGATCCACGATGAAAACGCGCCGGCTTCGTTGATCCCTTCCTCCAGGATCTGGCCAGCCTTGTCTTCGCGGTAGTACATGACCTGGTCCTTGTCGACC
>CADEDU010000068.1 GCA_902826155.1 uncultured beta proteobacterium | reverse complement strand
CGGGCCCACAGCGCGAGATTCGTCTTCACGAACTCGGTGAGTTCAGCCGCCGTGCCGCCGGTCGCGCCCATGCCTTGACGCGCGAGCACTTCGCGCACGTCGGGCTCTCGCAGCAGCGCGTTGAAGTCGGCGTTCAGTCGCGCGATGACCGCGGCCGGCGCGCCGGCTGGCACGAACGCGCCGTACCAGGTCTCGACCTCGGGTGTGTTCACGCCCTGCTCGCGCATCGTCGGCACGTCGGGGTAGTTGGGCAGGCGCTGGGCGCTCATCACCGCGAGCATGCGCAGCTTGCCCGAACGCACGTGCGGCCCGGCCGTGTGCACCGGGATGATCATCGCCTGCACGTGTCCGCCGATGAGATCGCCGACGGCGCCACCCGAATTCTTGTACGGCACGTGGACGATGCTGATCTGCGCATCGAGCTTGAGCAGTTCCATCGCCAGATGCTGCGGTCCGCCGTTGCCCGGCGATCCATAGTGGTACTTGCCCGGGTGCCGGCGCACCTCGTCCACGAACTCCTTGACTGATCCGGCCGGGAACTGCGGCGTGACTATCAGGCCGACGGCACTGGTGGCCAGATGCGTGACCGGATCAAAGCTCTTGATCGGGTCATACGGCAGTCTGGCGTTGACGGCGCGGTTGCTGGCGAAGATGGTCGCGGTGATGAGCACGGTGTAGCCGTCAGGCGCCGCTTTGGCCGCGTGCTCGGCGCCGATGTTGCCGCTCGCACCAGGACGATTGTCGGTCACCACTGCCACGCCCCAGCGGTCGGCGAGCTTCGGGCCAAGCGTGCGCGCCAGGATGTCGGCGCCGGTGCCGGGCGTGAACGGCACCACCAGCGAGACGGCGCGTGTGGGGTACTGCGGTGTCTGCGCATGACCGACGCCCATTGCACCGGCCCACAACGCGGCAATGATCAGCGCGCCCGTGAACGACCATGCATCGAACGGCCGCGCAAGAAAGCGGACTGGAAGGCGAGCGGGGTATCGCGGCGAGTGGATTCGCATGGCGGTCGCTGGTGGATGGTTCAGGGCTGCATCGCGAGCACCCGTCGCGCGTACCACTGATCGAAGGCGTGCACGCAACGCTCGCTCGGATGGTAGGGGCCGCTACGATAACCGCGCGAGGCCGCGCCCTGCTGCACACGCTGGCACAGCCCCCAATCCTCGCGATTGGTGCGATCCCAGAAACGAATCGCGTCGTCGGCATCGAAACCGGGTTGCGCGATTTCTTCCGGTGCGAACAGAAACTCGCACACCACGCGCGACCGATCCGGCGCGAGCGGCCAGACGGTGTGGATCATCACGTAGTCCGGCTGCAACGCGAACATGATGTTGGGATACAGATGGTAGTAGCGCACCAGGTGCCGATCCGCCGGATCGAGCCCCGCCAACGCGGCGCGCGTCGTGACACCGGCATCGGACATCGTGTTGAATCCATCGCGCAGCTGCATCGGACCGCCGTTGAAGCAATCACCGCTCTCGAACGCGCCGCTGGTGAGATCGCTCACACGACTGAGCGGCGGATGTACGTGCGGGCAGTGATAACACTCGCTGTAGTTCTCGCCGATGATCTTCCAGTTCGCGCTCACGTCGTAGTCGAGGCTGCGCACGCGCACCAGCCGCTCGAGTCCGTAACGCGCCAGATCGGGAAAGCCGGCGAACGCCTGGTCAATCACCGGCGCCTTCGCATCGAGGTTGACGAACAGTTGCCCCATGAACGCTTCGAGCCGCACCGGCACGAGCGCGAGGTCCTCAATGGCGAAGCCCTCGGGCATGCGCGGAATCGCGGCCAGCGCCCCGTCGAGTTCGTAGCTCCAGGCGTGGTACGGACACACGATGCGCGCACGCAGCGTTCCGGCCGGTTCGTCGATCAGCCGGGCACCGCGATGGCGGCAGACATTGAAGAAGGCACGCAGACCGTGGTCGTGGCCACGCACGATCAGCAGCTTCTCGCCGGCCAGTTCACGCGTGATGAAGCTGCCGCGGTTCGGTAGATCTTCGGAGCGCGCAACGCTCAGCCACATGGCGCCGAAGATCGCACGCTGCTCGCTCGCGAAGATCGCCGGATCGACGTAAGCGGCCGCCGGAAGCGTGCGCGCCGACTCGAACCGCGCCGCCGTGTCGGTCAACGCCTGCGTGAAGCGTTGCCCGCCGTCGATCGATTCGGAGGACAAGTTCATCGTCGCAATCAGCCACCCGGTTTCACGCCGGCATCGCGCATCAGCTTGCCGAAGCGCTCGATGTCGCGTGTGATGATCCGCTGGAATTCGTCGGGCGTGCCGGTCTGGATCTCGAAGCCCACCGCGTTGAGCTTGTCGCGCACCTCTGCGGCGCCCATCGCTTCGACGATATCGGCGTTCAACTTGGCCACGATGGATGCCGGTGTGCCCGCTGGTGCGAGGTAGCCCACCCAGGCAGCGTAGCCGTAGCCGGCCACGCCGGCTTCCGCCACGGTCGGCACCTCGGGCGCCACCGCCGAGCGCTTCGTACTGCCGATCGCCAGTGCGCGCAACTTTCCGGCGCGCACATGCGGCAGCGCACCAGGCGTGCCGACGAACATCACCGGAATCTGGCCGGCGATCACGTCGTTCATCGCGGGAATGACGCCTTTGTAGGGCACGTGCGTCATGCGCGCACCGGTCATCGAGGCGAACATCTCCATCGCGATGTGCTGCGCGCTGCCGTTGCCGCCGGAACCGTAGTTGAGCTCACCCTTGCGCTCGCCCGCGTAGGCAATCAACTCCTTGACGTTGGTCACCGGCACGCTCGGGTGCACCACCAGCAGCACCGAGTTCGAGCCGATCAGCGCGATCGGCGCGAAGTCCTTGATCGGGTCATACGGCAGCTTGGGCTGCAGCGCCGGATTGACAGCCAGCGCCGCATCGTTGCCCATGACGATGGTGTAGCCGTCGGGTGCGGCGCGGGCACCGGCTTCCATGCCGATGATGCTGTTGGCGCCGACGCGGTTGTCGACTACCACCTGCTGGCCCCACTTTTCGGCGAGTCGCGCGCCGATCAAACGCGCGTTGACGTCGATCGCGCTGCCGGCGGAGAACGGTACGATCACGCGCACCGGCTTGGTCGGAAACGCCGTGCCCGGCGCCTGCGCGTGTACGAGCAACGGCAGCGATAGTGCGGCCACGCAGGCGCCCAGCATCAGGCGCCGCTTCGTCGAGATCACGTTGCGTGGCGAGATCGTGTTGCGTGTGACCATGGTTCGGTTCCTCGGCGAAAGCGCAGCGCGCAGGGCGGATGATTCGGGAGGGTCTGTTGTATCAGATTCGGTCGGATCAGAATCGCTGCCACTACAGGGGGACATTTCAATGAGTACCTGGCAATTCGGTGATGTACGCGTCGATCGCGTGCTGGAGTTCGAACAGCCGCTCCTTGCCTGGCAGCAGATTTTCCCGGCGGCGACGGCCGATGCGGTCGACCGGCAGCGCGAGTGGCTGGAGCCGCACGCAATCGAGCGCGGCGGCGACCGGCTGATCATGGCGTTCCACAGCTTTCTCATCCGCAGCCACGGCCGCACCATCCTGGTCGACACCTGCGGCGGCAACGACAAGCCGCGCCCGCAGAAGCCGCGCTACCACATGGCGAGCTGGCCCTACCTCGAGCGCCTCGCCGCCACCGGCGTCGCGCCGGAGAGCATTGATTACGTGCTGTGCACGCATCTGCACGTCGATCACGTCGGCTGGAACACGCGGTTGATCAACGACCGCTGGGTGCCGACTTTTCCCAACGCGAAGTATCTGTTCGCGCGCGAGGAATGGAACTACTGGAGCGCGCATTACAAGACCGAGGCGTTCCGCGACGATCCGTACTACCTCGACAGCATCCTGCCGGTCATCGAGGCCGGGCAGGCGCAATTCGTCGACGCGACATTCGCCATCGACGACCAGGTGCGCCTGGAGCCCTCGTTCGGCCACACGCCCGGCCACGTTTGCGTGCACATCGAATCGCGCGGCCAGGAATGCATCATGACCGGCGACATGATGCATCACCCGTTGCAGGTGGCCGAGCCCGACTGGAGCAGTTGCTTTTGCGTGGATGCCGCTCGTTCCGCCAGCACGCGCCGTTCATTCTTCGCACAGCACGAAGGCACGCCGACGATCGTGCTGCCGGCCCACTTCGCCACCCCTACGGCCGGCACGATTGTGCGGCACGGCAACGGCTGGCGGTATCGCTTCGGCGGTCGGTGAATCGCACGTGGACGACGTCGGTCGTGACGCAGTGCATTCAAGCCCGTATGACCAGAACGCGTCAGGACTGAGGAATAGTTCCGGAATTCAATAACCCTTCACACGGGTAGCCTGGCGAGCCCGGGCTATCGTGACAAGCATCACTCTCGCGCTTGGCCCTCTTCACTTCGCTGGCGTCGGGTTCAGCAGCGTTCGCCAGTAAACGTCCGTCAGTAAACATCTCCGCGGCATGATCTCCGGTTCACACATCTATCGGAAGACGGCCAAAGGCCAGCAGGAAATCGCAGAGCGCACGGCGCGATTGCCGCAGCTGCTGCGCAATCTGCTGATCATGGTCGACGGCAAGAAGCCCGCCGACATCATCGTCACCAGCCTGAACGCGATCGGTGACGTCACCGATGGACTGTCGAAGCTGCTGGACGACGGATTCATCGAGCCGATCAAACCGGGCGATCGATCGACCTTGCCCGACCTTGCGCCGCATGCCGGAGCCCCGTCGGTCGCGGTGGCGCCGATCACCATGGGCGGAATCGGCCTGCCCGAGGCGCGCCGCCGCCTGAGTCGACTCGCCTATGCAACGCTTGGTCCGAGTGGCGAACAACTCATCGAGCGCATCGAGCGCTCGCGCAGCTTCGAGGTGTTGATCGCCGAGGCGTCGCGTTGTCGCGACGCGATCGAATTCACCCGCGGTCGATTGGCTTCAGACAAATTCTGGGAAGGCGTCGAGGTACTGCGGCTCGGCAAGTAGACGTGCCCGCGCGCTGCGGCCCACTGGAGCGCGACTCGCGCCTCTGACCGCGCAGGCCCGGCCAGCAAAGACGATGTGCGTTCTCGGCCGTCAGATCGTGCCCCAGATGTCGCGCGCGACTTCGACGATCAGTTCCAGCTTGCGCCGGGTGTCATCCTGCGTGACCACCTGCCCGCCACCGGCCGCGCTCGAGAATCCGCACTGTGGGCTCAACCCGAGCTGCTCGAGCGGCACGAACTTCGCCGCCTCGTCGATGCGGCGCTTCAGCGCGTCTTTCGATTCGAGCATCGGCGTCTTGGTGCTCACCAGACCAAGCACGACGCGTTTGCCTTTGGGCACGAATCGCAGCGGCGTGAAATCGCCGGCGCGAGGTGTGTCGTACTCGAGAAAATAGGCGTCGACGTCGATCTTGTTGAACAGCACGTCGGCAATCGCGTCGTAGCCGCCTTCGGCCATCCACGCGCCTTTCAGGTTTCCACGGCACAAGTGCATGCCCACCGCCATGTTCGCCGGTCGTCCCGCCAGACAATCGTTGAGCAGCCGGGCGTAGCGCGCAGTGAGCTCGTCGGGATCTTCGCCACGCGCGCGTACGTCTTGCCGCGCGTGCTGATCACAGTTGCACGGCAACGCGGTGTCGTCGATCTGCAGATAAGTGCAGCCTTCAGCGGCCAGATCGGCAACCTCGGCCCGGTAGATTCCCGCCAGGTCGGCGAAGTACGCCTCGCGGTCCGCATACACCGTGGGCTCGAATGCCTTCGGCCCGAGGAAGTAGTGCATCACGTCGGCGGCGGCGATGGTGACCTTCGGCGTGGCGCGTTTGGCGACGCCTTTGAGGAAGCTGAAATCGTCGGCGACGATGCGGTGTCGACGGGTGAGTTTCGCCTTGGCGAATGGCGAGGAAGCCACGCCGATGATCTGCGACTCGTTGCGAAAACCGAGCGTTCCGTCACGCAGCCCGAAGCCCTCGACGGCGTCGATGAAACCGGCCGACCAGCCGCGCCGCCGAAACTCGCCGTCAGTGACCGAAGGCAGACCGATCGATTCCTGAAGCGCCACGATTTCGCGGACGCATTCGTCCTGCAACGCTCGATACTCGTCGACGGGGAGATTGCCCACTCGGTGCGCGCGCGCTGCTTCGAGCAGCCGTTGCGGACGCACGAAGCTGCCGACGTGCTCGGCGCGGAACAAGGGTTTCATCGTGACGCTCCTGCGAATTAAGGACTAGAGGGAGGACTGAAGGCTGAGGACTCAGGACTGGCGGGGACCGGAGACTGAAAACCGGGATCGCACGCAGCGATTGAAAGCGCAGATTCGCAGCCATTCTGTCCGACGCGTGCATGGCCACGCAATCGCAGCGATAGTGGCGTGGTCGCGGCTCCTTGCAACTCGTGCGTGTTACGCGCTCGGCGATTGATCCGCTAGACTCACGGCGTCCGGGTCGCGGCCACTCGTTGCTGGCGACCGCGCGGGATTGGCATGCAAGGCAAACTTGTGAGCACCGCGCACGGGCCTACCAAAGGGGACAACACGATGAAGAGACTTCTCGCGGCGAGCGCGTGCGCCGCCCTCATGCTGGCGCCGCTGGGCGCGGCCCACGCTCAATCCGTGGAGCAGCTGGTCGACGACCACAAGACCAACGGCGACGTACTCGTCTACGGCATGGGCTACTGGGCCCAGCGCTACAGCCCGCTCAATCAGATCAACAAGACCAACGTGCGCCGGCTGGTCCCGAAGTGGACCTACTCGATGAACGACCAGCGCGGCGCCGAAGCGTTTCCGGTCGTGCATAACGGCGTGATCTACACGACCGCGCACAACGCCACCGTCGCGCTGGATGCCATGACCGGCAAGCCGATCTGGCGCGTGGCCCACGAATATCCGCCGGAGACGCTGCGTTCGGTGTGCTGCGGCATCGTCAATCGCGGCGTCGCGCTGTTCGAGGGCAAAGTGATCCGGCAACTGCTCGACAACCAGGTCATCGCGCTCGACGCCAAGACCGGCAAGCAGTTGTGGAAGACGGCATCGCCTGCCCCGGCCACGGCGGCCAACGGCTACGCCATGACCGGTACGCCGCTGATCGCATCGGGCGTGGCCGTCGTGGGCATCGCCGGCGCCGAATACAGTCATCGCGGCTTCATCGAGGGCTACGACGTCAACACCGGCCGACACATGTGGCGGCACTGGAACGTCCCGGCCACCGGAGAGAAAGGCATCGAGTCGTGGGGCAAGCCGGAGGCCGCGGGAGTGGGTGGGGGTAGCTCGTGGGTAACCGGCTCGTACGATCCAGAGCTCGATCTGGTGTTCTGGGGCACCGGCAATCCCTCGCCGTGGAATGCGCGCGGCCGTCCCGGCGACAACCTGTGGACCAACTCGATCGTGGCGCTGCGTCCGCGTACCGGCGAGCGCGTTTGGTTCTATCAGGCCACGCCCAACGACCCGTTCGACTACGACGGTGTGCATCAACCGGTGCTTGCCACGCTCAACGTGCAAGGCAAACCGACCAAGGTGGTGATGCAGGCCAATCGCAACGGCTTCTTCTACGTGCTCGAAGCCGCCAGCGGCAAGCTGCTCGCCGCCAACGCCTTCGGCAAAGTGAACTGGGCTGACGGCGTCGATCTGCAAACGGGCAAGCCTCGCTTCACCAGCGTGTACCACGACGCGATCGCCGGCAAGGAAGTCGCCGCGGTGTGGCCGTCGGTGTCGGGCGTGACCAACTGGCAGCACATGTCGTTCAGCCCGAAGGCAGGTACGGCGTTCATCAACACGCTGCATCTGGGCATGGGCTATCACGCGACGAACCCGGAGACGTACACGCCCGGCAAACCGTCCGGACCGGGCAGCGTCAAGCGCAAGGAGGTGCTCGACAACCCCAACATCCGCGGCTATCTCAAGGCGATCGACCCGCTTACCGGCAAGAGCAAATGGGAAGTCCCGTACAAGAGCCCGAACTACTCGTCGGTGCTTTCCACCGGTGGCGACCTGGTGTTCACCGGCGTCATGACCGGCGAGTTCGAAGCGCGCGACGCAGCGACCGGCAAACTGCTGTGGAGCTTCCAGACGCCTTCGGGCATCGTCGGCCAGCCGATCACCTGGGAGCGCAACGGCAAGCAGTACGTCACCGTGATGAGCGGCATCGGCGGGGTGTACGCGCTGCGTGCGGGCGACCCCAATCTCGCCAACGTGCCGGCGGGTGCGACGATCTGGACCTTCGGACTGTTCGAATAGAGGTCGAGGCGAATGCTTCGGGTGTTGCCCCCTGAGCAGAGCCTTGTCTGGGCGAATACCCTCCCCTCCTGCGCATCGCGCGGTTGGGTGAGGGCGGCGCAGCGGCGGGCACGCGCTGCTGCGTTCGCCGTGCCGGTCCTTGCAATTGCTCTCGCGACGGTCCTCGCGATTGTCCTCGCCGTTGGCGCGAGTTCAGCGCTCGCCTGCGATTTCGAGCCGGTCAAGAAAGAAATCGACAACGTGCTCGATCACGACAAGCAGAAAGCCGAACGCTTCCGGCGCGAAGTGAAGGATGGCTACGACTCGATGAAGGTACTCAACGACCTGCTGCCGCCGCAGTGGCGCGACAAGCTCGACCAATGTCGGTTCTTCGCAGCCGAGTACCTGGCCAAGCGCGGATTTCCTCCCGCGCATTGACGACGCGCATCACGGTGTCAGCACCACCCGACGATGCCAACCAGACAGGGAAACGGAGGGTCAGCAGTGCGTAACGTGATCACCGCGGCAATCATCGCCGCGACGCTGCCTGCCAGCGGGGTGCTGGGGCAGGAGCAGGCGAAAGTCGACGCCGGCGAGCGGGTCTACAACACCTATTGTTTCACCTGCCACGGCGAGAACCTGCGCAGTTCCGGTCAGACGTTCGATCTGCGCCGCCTCAAGCCCGACGAACGTCCGCGTTTCGAGAATTCGGTGCTCAACGGCAAAGGGCAGATGCCGCCCTGGAAGGGCGTGCTGTCCGATCAGGACATCGACAACGTCTGGCACTTCATTCGCGCCAACAGTCCGAACAACTAGAAGGCGCGAGAGTACGCGGTGGGTGGTCGGAGCAACGCAGCGGCACGCTGCTCGGGCGCCACCTGGCGTTATTTCTCGTTCTTGTTGCTGCGCATCACCGCAAGCGCGAACCAGCCGCACGCGCCGACGAAGATCAAACCGAACAGCCAGATCGCCCACGCGCCAACGCTTTCAACGGGGGCTTCTACCGGGGCATTGGACTGGGCCAGCGCGGCGAGCACCGGACCGAACAGCAGTGACACGAACACAGCGAGGCGGATCATGAGCCGGACTCCTAATGACGAGTCCGGCACGGTATGCCGGGCGGCTCATCGGCACGAGTGCCGATGGTCACGATTGCCTGATAACGAAAGTCATCGCGCGACCATCGACTGAGGTGCATCGCCGATCAAGCTATGATCGGCACTTCCATTGGAGGAAGCCATGCACTCGCCCGCTCGCCGCAAAATCCGTCTTGGCGCCACACTCGCTGCCGCTGCGCTGAGCGGCGCATCGCTCGTCACGGCCATACCGACGTACGCCCAGACCGTCACCCTCAAGTTCGCCAGTTTCGAGCCGCCACAGGCGCCGTTCACGGCCAAGGCCTTCGCCACCTGGGCCGAAGACGTGAGCAAGGCCTCCAACGGCACGCTCAAGATCGAAATGTTCGCAGGCGGCACGCTCGGTCGCAATCCGTTGCAGCAGTTCAAGCTGGTGCAGGACGGCGTCGCCGACATGGCCTGGACCATTCCGGGCTACACGCCGGGGAGGTTCGACGACACCGAGGTGATCGAGCTGCCCTTCCTGGTGAACAACTCCACCGAGGGCTCGCTTGCACTCACCCGCATGCACGCCAAGGACCAGCTGGTGGGCTTCGCCGACCTCAAGCTGCTGCTGCTGGGCAATGTGCCGCCGGTGAGTCTGCACGGAAAATTTCCAATCAAGACCCTCGCGGATCTGAAAGGCAAGCGCATGCGCGCTGCGAGCACGGTCACCGGCAAGGTGGTCGAGGCGATGGGTGCGGTGCCGGTGGTTATCGGTGCGCCGGCAACCGCGGAGGCAATCGCCAAGGGCGTCGTCGACGGCACACTCGCCGAGTGGAACTTCATCGCCACGTTCAAGATCGACGAGGTCGCGCAGCACCACATGGCGCTGCCCTTGGGCGCCACTGCGGTGATGGTGCCGATGCTGAAGAAGCGCTACGAATCGCTGCCGCCGGCGGCACGCGCGGCGATCGACAAGTACAGTGGCGAGGCGTTCGCGCGGCGGTTTGCAGCGGTAGGCGATGCACAGATCACCGCGGTGCCTGCGGCCATCCGCGCCAAGGGCAAGAACTCCATCGTCGAGCCCGATCCCGCCGTGCGCGAAGAGTTCAGGAAAACGGTGCAGCCGGTGAGCGACGCATGGCGCAAGGCCAAACCGCGCAACGAGCTGGTGTACAAGGCCTTCGTCGCCGAACTGGAACGGGCGCGCGCAGGCAAGTAGCGGCGGCACCGTAGCGCCACCCGACCCGCACTCGCCCGGATCTCACTGTGCTCGAAACGCTCGAGCGACAGGTGGCACGCATCAGCCGCGTGCTCGCATTGTCGGCGGCGACTTGCTTGTTGGGTGTCGCGCTGCTCACCATGGCCGATGTGCTGCTGCGCTGGCTGTTCAAGGCGCCGATCCGCGGGCTCATGGACGTGACTGCGCTCGCCTGCGCGGTGATCATCGCAGCGTACTTCCCGGCGCTGCTCGCGCGGCGCGGCAACATCACGATCCGCGCCTTCGCTGGTGTCGGTACCGGTCGCATCGGACGGGCGCTCGATGCGTTCGGCGCACTGGTCACGGCGGTGTTCTTCTCGCTGATGACCTGGAAGTACATCGAATACAGCATCGAGATGACCCAGGCCAACGAGGCCACCGTGGTGCTGCGCTGGTTGACAGGCCCGTGGTGGTGGGTGGTGACGGTAATGATCGGCGTGACCACGATCGTCGCTCTTGTCGTGCTGGCACGCGACATTGCCGGCCGTTCCGGCACGACACCCGAGACGCACTGAGACGATGGACCCGGTCACGATCTGCGTCCTGGGCCTGATCGGCATGTTCGTGCTGATCGTCGCGCACGTGCCGCTTGGCATCGCGATGGGCATCGCCGGCGTGATCGGGTTCGGCGTGCTCTCGGGCTTCATGCCCGCGTTGTCGCTGCTGGCCACCGAAACGTCGAGCGCGTTCTCCAGCCTCGATCTGGCGACGATCCCGCTGTTCATCATGATGGGCGGGTTCGCCAGCGCAGCAGGCCTGTCCGAGGATTTGTACCGAGTCGCCTACGCATTGGTGGGGCATCGCCGCGGCGGACTGGCGATGGCCACCATCGGCGGCTGCGCCGGATTCGGCGCGGTGTGCGGCTCGTCGATCGCCACCACCGCCACGTTCGGCAAGGTGGCGCTGCCGGCCATGCTCGCGCGCCGCTACGCACCGGGGTACGCCACCGGCACGGTGGCTGCGGGCGGCACGCTCGGTATTCTGGTGCCGCCCTCGGTGATCATGGTGATCTACGCGGTGCTCGCCGAGCAGCTCATCCTCACGTTGTACGCAGCGGCGATCGTGCCCGCGATCCTCGCGATCGTGTTGCACTGGACCTCGATCAGCATCTACGCGCGCATGCGCCCGGATGCCGCGCCGGCCGGCACGCGCATGCCGTGGTCGGAACGCTGGCGCGAGATCCGCCGCGGCTGGGCCGCGCTCCTGCTTATCCTGATCGTGCTGGGCGGCATCACGTTCGGCGTGTTCACCGCCACGGAAGGCGCAGCAGTCGGCGCGGCGCTGGCGTTCATCTTCGCGCTGGCGCGCCGCTCGCTCAAAGGCGACGGGTTCTGGAACACGCTCAACGACGTGGCGAGCACCAGCGGCATGATCTACGTGATCATCATCGGCGCCTCGATCTTCAGCTACTTCGTCGCGGTGTCGCACGCCCCCGATGCGCTGATCAAGAGCATCGCCGAGTCGGGCCTGTCGATGCCGGTGGTGATGGTGCTGCTGATGATCATGTATCTCGTGCTTGGTGCGGTGTTCGACGAGGTCGCGGCGATGGTGATCACGCTGCCGTTCGTGCTGCCGCTCATCAAGGCCTGGGGGCTTGATCCGGTGTGGTGGGGCATCATCAACGTGGTGCTGATCGAACTGGGCATGCTCATTCCGCCGATCGGCATGAACGTGTTCGTAATCCACGGACTCGCACCAACGGTGCCGCTGGCGGCGATCTATCGCGGGGTCGCACCGTACATCGTCGCGAACTTCGTGCGCCTCGCGCTGCTGCTGTCGATTCCGGCGCTCAGCCTGTGGCTGCCGGCGGCAGTGAAGGGCTGAACGCCCCGATCTTCTCGCCGTGGCCCGCTTGCCCAACCTCCAGGGCAAGCGTAGTGTGCCAACCAACTGTGACGCTGCGCCTGCCATCGAAGCATGCTGCCGTGCACAGGTCAGGCCATCGGTCCACACAAGCCAGAGGAGAGAGTCATGAGGACGTTCGCACGTCGTGCTGCTGCCGTCTCGATCGCGCTCGGATTGCTTGCCGCAGCGTCATCGGCGGTACCCCAGGAACGCAAGATTCGCCTGCAGATGGCGAGTGCGTTTCCGTCGAGCCTGGCGCTGATCGGCCAGAACGGCAAGAAGATGCAGGAGCGCATCGCCAAGATCTCCGGCGGCACCATCGAGTTGCGCTTCAACGAGCCGGGTGCGCTGGTGCCGGCGCTGCAGGCGATCGAAGCGACCGGTCAAGGATCGGTCGACGCTGCGTGGTCCAACGGCGGATTCTTCTCCAGCAAGGACTCCGCGTTCAACATGTTCGCCTCGGTGCCGTTCGGCCCGGGCATCGGCGAGTACATGGCCTGGATGTATCACGGCGGGGGCTTGCAGCTCTCGCGCGAGATGTTCGCCAAGTACGGCGTGCACAACGAACCGTGCGGCATCATTCCCCCCGAGGCATCGGGCTGGTTCAGGAAGGAGATCAAGTCGGTCGCCGATCTGAAGGGCCTGAAGATGCGCTTCTTCGGCCTGGGCGCCAAGGTGATGGAAAAGCTCGGCGTGGCCACGCAATTGCTGGCGCCGGGCGACATCTTCCAGGCGCTGCAGCTGGGCACGATCGATGCCACCGAGTTCTCGCTGCCGGCAATGGATCAGAGCTTCGGTTTCTATCAGGTGGCGAAGTTCTACTACTTCCCCGGCTGGCATCAGCAGGCCACCTTCATCGATCTCTACATCAACAAGAAGAAGTGGGATGCCCTCACCGATCAGCAGCGCACCATGATCCAGTACGCCTGCGGCGAGTCGATGCGCGAGATCATCTCCGAGGGCGAGGCGGCGCAGTTCAAGGCGATCCTCGAGATGCAGCAGAAGCACGGCGTGCAGGTCAAGCGCTGGACACCGGACATCCTGGCGGCGATGGAAAAGGCTTGGGGTGAAGTGGTGGCCGAAGAGTCGGCGAAGAACCCGCAGTTCAAGAAGGTGTTCGACTCCTACGCAGCGTTCCGCAAGGACTACGCGATCTGGAAAGAGTACGGCTACCTGAAGTAGCCCGAGCGAGTCCGCAGGCAACGCCGGCGCTCGCAGCGCGCGAGTGCCGGCCGTCGTCGAACAACAAAGGAGGGGGAAGATGGAGCGAGCGCTCGCGGTCAGCGATACGCTGCGCACGATCATCACGAAGATCGCCGAATGGTCCGGGTGGCTGTTCGTCGTGTGCGTGGTGGTGATCTGCTTCGATGTGGTGACGCGCAAGTTCGGCTATCAGGTCCCCGGATTCGGCTCGACCCGACTGCAGGAGCTGGAATGGCACCTGCACCTGACGCTGTTCTCGCTGTGGCTGGGCATGGGCTACATCAAGAACGCGCACGTGCGCATCGACATCGCGTTCGCGAATGCCAAGCCGCGCACCCACGCGCTCTGGGAGTTCTGGGGCTGCCTGATCTTCGCGCTGCCGTATTGCCTGGTGGCGCTGTACTTCGCGACAGACTTCGCCTGGATCTCGTTCAGCCAGCACGAAACCTCCGATGCGGCGAGCGGCCTGCCCTACCGCTTCATCCCCAAGACGATCATTGCGATCGGCTTGCTGTTGCTGCTGCTGGCGGTCATCTCGGTGTTGCTGCGGATGATGGTGTTTCTCTTCGGCCCGGAACGCCTGCGATCGCAGGCCGAGTTCGGCGCGATCAAGGCGCATTGAGGCCACGAGGACATCGCCATGCTCGCGTGGATTACCGACCATCTCGCGCTGATCCTGTTCTTCGTGCTCGCGATCGCGCTGTTCACCGGCTTTCCGGTGGCGTTCGTGCTGGGCGGGATCGGCATCTTCTTCGGCCTGATCGGCTGGGCGCTCGACGTCTTCAATCTGGTGCAGTTCTTCAATCTGCTGCCGCGCGTGTGGGGAGGCGTGGCCGCCAATCCGATCCTGGTCGCGGTGCCGATGTTCATCTTCATGGGCACGGTGCTGGAGCGTTCCGGCGTCGCCAACGACCTGCTGCACTGTCTGCAGGTGCTGCTGCGTCGCGTGCCCGGCGGACTGGCGATGTCGGTCACGCTGATGGGCACGATCATGGCGGCCACCACCGGCATCGTCGGTGCCTCGGTGGTGATGCTCACGCTGATCGCGCTCCCCACGATGCTCCAGCGCGGCTACAACAAGGAACTGTCGGTTGGCACCATCGCTTCGGCGGGTACGCTGGGCATCCTGATCCCGCCGTCGATCATGCTGGTCATCATGGGCGATCTGCTGGCGGTGTCGGTGGGCACGTTGTTCGCCGCCGCCCTGATCCCCGGCCTGCTGCTCTCGGTGCTGTACGTGCTGTACCAATTCTTCCTGTCGTGGTGGAAGCCGCATCTGGCACCGCCGCTGGGCAAGGACGAAGGCCCGGCCACGCGCCAGGAGTTCTGGGCGCTGATGTGGAAGAGCTTCCTACCGCCTTCGTTCCTGATCTTCCTGGTGCTGGGCTCGATCTATCTAGGCTGGGCCACACCCACCGAAGCAGCCGGCGTGGGTGGCGCTGGTGCCCTGCTGCTCGCGGCGATCCGCGGCCGGCTGTCGCTGAAGAGCATGAAGGAAATCATCGAGAGCGCCGCTCTCACCAACGCGCTGGTGTTCTTCATCTTCTTCGGTGCGACGCTGTTCTCGTTCGTGTTCCGCGCGCTGGGCGGTGACGACGTGGTCGAGGAGATCCTCAAATCAATGGGCATCAACACCGGCTGGGAGATCTTCATCTTCCTGATGGTGCTGGTGTTCATCCTCGGGTTCTTCTTCGACTGGATCGAGATCTGCCTGATCGTGCTGCCGATCTTCGCGCCGATCCTGAAGCAGGCCGATTTCTCCGCGCACCTGGGCCAGGGCGGCGCGATCGTGTTCCTCACCTGGTTCATCGTCTGCCTGTCGGTGAATCTGCAGACCGCGTTCCTCACCCCACCGTTCGGCTTTACGCTGTTCTATATGAAGGGGATCGTGCCGCCGGAGGTGACCATGGCGCACATCTATCGCGGCATCATCCCGTTCGTGGCGTTGCAGCTGATCGGCTTGATGCTCGCCATCGCGTTCCCGGAACTGGTGCTGTGGCTGCCGCGGCTCAGCGGATTTCTGCAATGAGCGAGCCCGACCCGATCGACGCATTGCGCGACCAGCAGGCGCGCCTGCTCGAGGCACTGTCACGCGCACCGATGGTGGACATCACCGGCGTGGTCGGCGCGTCCGGATCGACGGGCAGCAAGCTCGGCAGCGAGGCGCTCTGGACCATCGGTTTCACCTTCATTGCGTGGCGAGTCGGCACCGGATCGATCGACACGCGGCCGCTGATCGTGCGTCGCCAGGTCGATGCCGAGACGCTCACGCACTACCGCAATCGCATCGAGGCCGACACGGTCGTGCGCGTCCGTGCACGGCTTGCGCCGCAGAATCCGTCCGGCTCGCCGCAAGCGCTACTCGAGGCACTGGTGGGTCCGATCAACGACGATGCGGAGCTCAATCGGGTGCTGGCTCAGGCGCAGCAGCCGGTCACGCTGAACGACGCACAGTTCGGCGTGTTCAGCTTCGATCGCAGGTTGGAATCGTTCGAGGCGAAGACCCAATGGGGTCGTGCGCAGATCGCGCTCACCCTGGTCGCCGCGGAGCCGGCCGAAATTGAACGCGCGCTGACGAACGCGCGCGAACTATGGCGTTCGCAAAGCGACTGGCAGGCGCGCATCGAGCGCTACGCCGTCGAACGGCTGCTTTCGCTGAAGAACGAAACCTGGTTGGGCGAAGACGAGAAGCCGTTCAGCGCCAAGGCGTTCGTTGCGCGGATGAGGCTGGAATCGATCGTCGTGTATCCGGACGGCAGCTTCGAGTTCTGGCACGACGACGGTGAGCTGTTCTGGGGTCACGCGATCTCGGTGAGCGGCAACCTCACCGACGGGCCGACCAACGCCGACATTCCCGGCTGATTTCCTTTGGCTAAGCCGCCGGCTTCAGTTCGCGCGCCCCGGTCTTGAGCGGCCGGAACAGGAAGAGTGCCGCGATCACCAGCGTTGCGCCGACCAGCTGGATCGGCTCGAGCTTCTGGCCCAGGATCAACGCCGACAGCACGAGCGTGCCAACCGGCTCGAAGTTCATGTAGAAGCCGACCTTCGCCGGCCCCATCGTGCCGGTGGCAACGAACAGGCCGATCATGCCGAAGGTGTAGAAGAGCGGCAGGGTCAACAGGCCCAGCCAGCCCATCGTCGTGGCCGGCAGCACCCAATCGCGGGTGATCGCCATCAACACCATGAAGATCAGTGCCGCCGTCCCGGTCATGTAGAACGTAGTGGCGCGCGAGTCACGACCGCGGAAGTGATGCCCGACCATCACGAAGGTGACCGACCACGCGACCGCACTGGCCAGCGCCAGCCACACGCCGGTCATCTCCGCGGTGGTGAAATCGACGTTCAACGTGAGCGCGAGTCCAAAGAAGGCGAGCGCGAGTCCGAACAGGCTGCGCCAGGTGAAGCGATCCTTGCCGGTGAGCCAACCGTAGACCGTGGTCATCGCCGGCCAGGTGTAGAAGATCAACACGCCAAGCGGCACCGAAATCCGTCCGAGCGCTTCGTTGAGCGTGTAGTTGTTGGTGCACAGTGCCACGCCGATCGCGCACGCGATCCAGCGATCGCGCATCGGCAGCGCGAGGCTCACCCCGGCGATGCGGCAATAGCAGTAGAGCAGCATCACCACGCACCAGGTACGCACCGTGACGATGGTGAGCGGATTGCCGCCGCCCTCCAGCCCCATGCCGGTGGTCACTCCGACCATGGCATAGCCGAGCGCGAACAGAAAAACGTGGAAGACGTTGGGATGAGTGAGCAAGTGATGTGCGTCCTGCCGCTACCTTTCAAATCGACACAATCCGGATCGGCTGCGATTCGGCGCCGACCCACGATTCGTTGCCGCCACTACGGCTTGTGCGCGCCGATGTGCGTCCAGTCATCGAGCAGTCGCGGGTGCTTCGTGCCTTTGGCGAGCCGCCCATCATCGATCGGCGCGTCGGCCACCTGGCGCAGCGGTACCAGCCCCGCCCAGATCGGCAACGCGTAGTCGGCATCGTCGTCGATCGGCGGACCGCTGCGCACCTTCGCGGAGGCCTCGTCGATCGGCATCGATAGTACGGTGGTGGCCTTGAGCTCCTTGCGCTGCACCGGACGCAATTGCTTCCAGCGTTGCGGATACATCCGCTCGACGAACGCTTCGAGCGCCGCGAGCTTCTCGTCGGGATCGTCGATCTTCTTCGCCTTGCCGAACGCCATCACCGCGCGATAGTTCATCGAATGATGAAAGCCCGATCGCGCCAGCACGAGCGCATCGACGTGTGTCACGGTGAGGCAGCACTCGACCCCGTCTTCGAGCGAGCGGATCATGCGGCTGGCCGAGGAGCCGTGCCAGTAGAGCCGGTTGCCGCTGCGCCAGTACAAAGTGGGCGTGACGTACGGCTGAGCGTCGATCACGTACCCGACGTGGCAGACGAACCCGGCATCGAGAATCGCGTGCACGGTCTCGACGTCGTAGTGGCCGCGCTTCGGATAGCGCTTGACGCGCGAGCGAGAGGTCGGGGTGTAACGCTGCATGGTGTTTGTCCTTCGTCGAGATCTTGCCCGGAGGGCGAATGCGCTGTGCGTCCTATCGCCCCCGACCCTGCAAGGCGAGTGCAAACTCGGGGACGTACGTGGTGAGCATCAGCACGATCAGCATGACCAGGATGTGCGGCCAGATCGCGCGCGACACCTCGCCCAGCTTCAGACCGCTGATCGCCATGCCGACGAACAGACAGTACCCGATCGGCGGCGCGGCCATGCCGATGGCGACGTTGGTGACGATGATCGCGCCGAAGTGGATCGGATCGACGCCGAATTTGTTGGCCAGCGTGATGAGGATCGGCCCGAGGACCACCATGATCGCGATCTCGTCCATCACCGCTGCGAGCACGAAGAAGCACACGTTCAGGCCGAGCAGCATCACCCAGCGTTGGTCAACATGCTCGGCGAGGGTCGCGGCAAGCTTGGTGGCGATCTGTTCCTGCGCAACGAGCAGACCGAAGCCGTGCGAGGCCGCCACGATCGCCATCACGATCGCGGTGACGCGCATCGCGCGGGTCACGATCTCGGGCAGTCCGCGCCATTGCAACCGGCGCTCGACGAACAGGCCGATGATGAGCGCGTACACGCAACTCACCACCGCAGCCTCGGTCGGCGTGAACGCGCCGCTGTAGATGCCACCAAGGACCAGCGCCGGTGCCGCCAGCGCCCATTTCGCGCGACCGATTGCGGTACGAATCTCAGCTCCGCTGGCACGCGGGTCTCGCGGCATGTTGCGCCGCTTGGCGTGCAGATAGCACACCACGAGCAGCCCGATGGCGATCGCGATCCCGGGCAGAATTCCCGAGATGAACAAGCGCGCGATCGACTGCTCCGCGATCACGCCCCAAATCACGAAGGCGATCGATGGCGGAATGAGCGGACCGAGCACGCCGCTGCTCACCGCCGTGGCGGTGGCGAACGCCTTGTCGTAGCCGCGCGCGACCATCGCGGGAATCAGGATCGATCCGATCGCCGCAGTGGTGGCAGGCGCCGAGCCGGAGATGGCCGAGAACACCAGCGCCGAGAGCACCGTCACCATCGCCAGACCGCCGGTCACGTGCCGCACCAGCACGCTGGCCGCATCGATCAGCCGCTGTGACAGGCCACCGGCGGTCATCAGCTCGCCCGCCAGCATGAAGAACGGGATCGCCAGCAGGCTGAATGATTGCGTGCCCGCCACCAGCGTCTGCGCCAACAGCACCGATGGGATGTCCGCAACGATGAGGCAGGCGATCACCGCGAGCATCAAAGCGAAGGTGAACGGCACTCCGGCCATCACCAGCAGCGCGAATCCGACGGTGAGGATCCAGCCGGTGTTGCTCACCTCAGACGGGCTCCTGCTGGGTGGCGGCGGCAGGCGCGGGCGGATCGATCAGCCGTTCGAGCGCGAACAGCGCGATCACCAGTCCGCTGATCGGCGCAGCGGTGTAGAGGAACTCGATCGGGTAAGCGATCGCAGCCGAGGTTGAGCCGCTGGTTTCGGTGACGTACTGGATGCCCGACCAGCACAGGTAGCCGCCGGCGAACAGCACGGCGGCGTCGACCAGACGGAACACCTGCGTGGAGGCCGGACCTAGCCGCTCGACCAGTCCGGCGATGCGCACGTGAAATCCCTCGCGCACACCCAGCGCCAGGGTCAGCAGCATGGTCCACGAGAACAGCAACAGCGACAGCTCTTCGCTCCAGGCCAGCGCCTTGCCGAGCACGTAGCGCATGAACACCTGCAGCGCGAGCGCGACCAGCATGCCCGTCACCGCAGCGGTGACGACCACCCGGATCAGCGCAGCGAGCCGGCGGTTCAGGTGCGCGAGGGGAGCGAGGACCGCGACCAAGTCAAGCGCGCTCCACTATGAAATATCCGGCGCGCCTCCTCAGGGTTTTTTCACCGCGGCGAGCACTTCCTCGTAGATCTCCGGCCCGATCGATTTGCGGAAGCGCTCGTACACCGGCATCACTGACTTGCGGAACGGTGCGACGTCAGCGACCTGATTCACCTTCATGCCCTTGGCTTCGAGCGAGGCCACCAGGCTGCGCGCCGCGGCGAAGCTCGCCTGCCGTTGCGCTCCGGTGGCGGTGGCGCCGGCTTCGAGCACCACCGGCTTCAGATCCGCCGGCAGCTTGTCGAACGAGCGCTTCGACATGAGCAGCAGGATCACCGAGTAGGTGTGATTGGTGAGCGAGAGGAACTTGGTGACTTCGTAGAACTTGTTCTGCTCGACCACCGCGACCGGAATCTCCAATCCGTCGACCGCGCCCTGCTGCACGGCGGTGAACGTTTCGGCCCAGGCCATCGGCACCGCACTGCCGCCCATCGAGGAGAACATGTCGATGTACACCGGGTTCTGCATGACGCGGTACTTCACGCCCTTGACGTCTTCTGGCTTTTGCACCGGGCGCACGTTGTTGATCATGTTGCGAAAGCCGCCTTCCATGTAGCCCAGTACCACCAGGCCCTTGGATTCGAGCTTCTTGGACATCTTGCGGCCGGTGGCGCCGTCGAGAATGCGCTGTGCCTGCGCCTCGTTCGCGTACAGGAACGGCAGGTCGTTCACCTGGTACGCCGGCTCGATCTGCGCGATCACCGCGTTCGTGACGATGCCCGAATCGGCCGTGCCGAAGCGCATGCCTTCCATCAACTGCTTCTCGTCGCCCAACGCGCGATTGGCGAACAGCTGCACTTCGATACGGCCGCGAGAGCCGCGCTCCACTGCGGTCTTGAAGGTGCGCGCGCCGACGGCGTACGGGTCTTGGGGGGAGTCGCCGCTGGGCCAGCCGAGTTTGAGCACGACCTTGTCCTGGGCCGTCGCGGCCAGCGGCAAGGCGATGAGCAACGCTGCGGACACGGACAGCGCACGAATCAACTGGCGGCGCGTGGACATGGGGTCTCCTCGGGTTGTCGGACGTAGGCGAACGGCCGATTATGGGTCAGGTTGGCCGATGCACGCACGATCCGCGCTCGATCGGCGCGATAATCGCGCGTCCCGCCTCGCCTGACCGACCGACACGGACCACACCATGACCAGGATCCTGCACCGCTCGATGCGCGTCGACTACCCCATGGCCGTGGCCGGCGAAGGCATCGAGATCGTCGATTCGACCGGCAAGCGCTACATCGACGCCTCGGGCGGCGCGGCGGTGTCGTGCCTGGGCCACGGACACCCGGCGATCGTGAAAGCCATGCACGAGCAGATCGACCGGCTCGCCTATGCGCACACGAGTTTCTTCACCACCGACATCGCCGAGCGCCTGGCCGATCGGCTGCTGGCCGATGCACCGGACAACATGAGCCACGTGTATCTGGTGTCCGGCGGTTCGGAGGCGATCGAAGCCGCGCTCAAACTCGCGCGCCAGTACTTCGTCGAGATCGGCCAACCCGAACGCTCCCACTTCATCGCGCGGCGCCAGAGCTATCACGGCAATACGTTGGGTGCGCTGGCGGTCGGCGGCAACACGTGGCGGCGCCAGCAGTTCGGCCCGCTTCTGATCGACGTGACCCACGTGTCGCCGTGCTACGAGTACCGCGACCGTCAAGCCGGCGAGAGCGCGGAGCAATACTCCGAGCGTCTCGCGCTGGAGCTGGAGCAGGCCATCGCGCGCATCGGCGCGCACAAGGTGATGGCGTTCGTGGCCGAGACGGTGGGCGGCGCCACGGCGGGGGTGCTGGTGCCGACGCCGAACTACTTCAAGCGCATCCGCGAGATCTGTGATCGCCACGGCATCCTGTTGATCCTCGACGAGGTGATGTGCGGCATGGGACGCACCGGCACCCTGCACGCGTGCGAGCAGGACGGCATCGCGCCCGATCTGCTCACGATCGCCAAGGGGCTCGGTGGCGGCTACCAACCCATCGGTGGCGTGCTGGTTGCGAGCAAGATCACCGACGCCATTCAGCGGGGCACCGGCTTCTTCCAGCACGGTCATACCTATCTTGGCCATCCGGTCGCCTGCGCCGCCGCGCTTGCCGTGCAGGAAACCATCGCGCGTGACGACCTGCTCGCCACGGTGCGCACGCGCGGGGATCAGTTCGCGGCGTTGCTGCGGGCTCGCTTCGCCAATCATGCGCACGTCGGCGATGTGCGCGGGCGCGGCCTGTTCTGGGGCGTCGAGATCGTTCGCGATCGTCAGACCAAGGCGCCGTTCGATCCGGCGCTGCGCGTGCACGCGCAGATCAAATCAGCGGCCATGGCGCAGGGGCTGTGCGTCTATCCGATGGGTGGCACCCTCGATGGCAAGCTGGGCGATCACGTGCTGCTCGCCCCGCCCTTCATCGTCACCGAGGCGCAGTTGCAGGTGATCGTCGAGCGACTGGCCAATGCGATCGATGCGGCCACCCGGAGCGCGTTGCGCAAGGCGGCGTAGAAGGGGCGCGCGGCGTCCGTTCGGTCACCTGTTCAACGAATCGCCGGCCTCTGCCAGAATGCGCGCCTCGGTCGGCCACGGCGCACCGAAGCGCGTTGCAACCGGTTCCCATCCCTTGGAGGAGTCCACATGTTCCAGGTTCGATTGCTAGTCTCACTCGCGGCGGCAACCCTTGCTTTGCCGGCGATACCTGCGCTGGCGCAAGGCAAGTTCGTCACCATCGGCACCGGCGGTGTGACGGGCGTGTACTACGCGGCCGGCGGCGCGATCTGCAGGCTCGTCAACAAAGACCGCGCCAAGCACGGCGTGCGCTGCTCGGTGGAATCGACCGGCGGCTCGGTGTTCAACGTCAACACCATCAAGGCGGGCGAACTCGACATGGGCGTGGCCCAGTCGGACGTGCACTACAACGCGTCGAAGGGGCTGGCGCAGTTCAAGGACGGTCCCTTCGCGGATCTGCGCGCGGTGATGTCGCTGCATCCGGAGCCGTTCACGGTGGTGGCACGCAAGGAAGCCAACGCCAAAGCGTTCACCGATTTCAAAGGCAAGCGCTTCAATATCGGCAACCCGGGTTCGGGCACGCGCGCCTCGATGGAAGAACTGCTTGGCGCGATGGCATGGAAGACCGGTGACTTCTCGCTGGCAGCAGAGCTGAAAGCCGACGAGCACGGCCCGGCACTGTGCGACGGCAAGATCGACGGTTTCTTCTATGCAGTGGGGCATCCCTCAGCCAATATCCAGGATCCCACCACGACCTGCGGCGCGAAGCTCGTCTCGCTCACCGGCGCGGCGGTCGACAAGCTGGTGAAGGAGAAGCCCTACTACGCCAAGGTCACGATTCCGGGCGGGCTGTATCCGAACAATCCGCAGGCGACCGAAACGTACGGCGTGCTCGCCACGTTCGTGTCCTCGGCGAAAGTTCCGGCCAACACGATCTACCTCGTGGTCAAAGCGGTGTTCGACAACTTCGAAGACTTCAAGAAGCTCCACCCGGCACTGGCGCATCTGAAGCCCGAGAACATGGTGAAAGACGGGCTGTCGGCGCCGCTGCATGAGGGAGCGGTGAAGTACTACAAGGAAAAAGGCTGGATCAAGTAAGCCGGCCCGATCAGATCGTCGCGTCGTCGCACGCGGCCGCAGCGCGGGGGTGAGATCGCAGCGATCCGCCCCCGTTTTGTTTTCGCGTGAATGCACACGTAGCGCGGACCGTACACAAAATCATCAGCGTTGGACAAGGGGGAGAAGCTCATGAGCGAAGCCGCGCTGCCGGGGGGCAAACCTTCGGCTGAACTGCAGCAACTCGTCGCCGATTCGGACACCGGTGGGCGCAAACTGGTCGGCTTTGCCGGCAAGCTGCTGACAACGGTGGCGCTGGCCTGGTCGCTGTTCCAGCTCTGGTACGCCTCGCCGCTGCCGTTCGTGCTGAAGATCGGCGTACTGAACGACACCGAGGCGCGCTCACTGCATCTGGGCGTGGCGCTCTTCCTGGGATTTCTCGCCTACCCCGCGTTCAAACGATCAGCGCGCGATCGGGTGCCGGCGCTCGAATGGTTGCTGGCGATCGTCGCCGCGTTCGCCGGCGCGTATCTGATCCTGTTCTACGCGCAACTGGCCACGCGCCCCGGTCAGCCGTCGATGATGGACATCGTCACCGCCACGCTCGGGCTGGTGCTGCTGCTCGAGGCCACGCGTCGCGCGGTCGGCATGCCGATGACGATTCTGGCAGTGGTGTTCCTGGCCTACATCTTTCTTGGGCCATACCTGCCCGACGTGCTCGCGCACAAAGGCGCATCGCTGCAGCGCGCGCTGTCGCACATGTGGCTGACCACCGAAGGCGTGTTCGGCGTGGCGCTCGGGGTGTCGTCCGCGTACATCTTCATCTACGTGCTGTTCGGCTCGCTGCTCGACCGCGCCGGCGCCGGCAACTACATGATGCAGATCTCGTTCGCGATGCTCGGCCATCTGCGCGGCGGGCCGGCGAAAGTCGCAGTGGTGTCCTCGGCGCTGAACGGCCTGATCTCCGGTTCCTCGGTGTCGAACGTGGTGTCCGGCGGCATCTTCACGATTCCGTTGATGCGCAAGGCCGGTTACGGCGGCATCAAGGCCGGCGCGATCGAGACGGCTTCGTCGGTGAACGGCCAGATCATGCCGCCGGTGATGGGCGCGGCGGCGTTCCTGATGGTCGAGTACGTCGGCATCCCCTACTCGGAAATCGTCAAGCACGCGCTGTTGCCGGCGACGATCTCCTACATCGCGCTGTTCTACATCGTGCATCTGGAGGCGATGAAACTGGGCATCGCGCCGATGGCGCACGCGCGCAGCCGCGCATTGCGCGACCGCATGATCGCGTGGGGACTGGGCGTCTCCGGCATGGTCATCGTGCTCGCGCTGATCTACTACATCGCGCTCTCGGTGCAGGCGTTCCTGGGTGATGCGGCGCCGTGGGTGCTGGCGGCGCTGCTCGGTGCGCTCTACGTCTACTCGGTCTACGTATCGGCGCAGTGCCCCGATCTGCCGGTCGACATCGACGTCAACAACCCGGTGCTGCCCGAAACCTGGCCGACGGTGAAAGCGGGCCTGCATTTCCTCATTCCGATCGGCGTACTGATCTGGTGCCTGATGATCGAGGAGATGTCGCCGGCGCTGTCGGCGTTCTGGGCGACGATGGTGCTGATCGTGCTGATGCTCACGCAACGGCCGCTCACCGCGCTGTTCCGCAGACAACGCCGCGGTGATGAATGGTCAGCAGGATTCGACGATGTCGTGAGCGGTCTCATCGACGGCGCACGCAACATGATCGGCATCGCCATTGCCACCGGCACCGCCGGCATCATCGTCGGCGGCATCACGCTTACCGGTCTGGGGCTGCGCATGACCGATTTCGTCGAGCTGGTGTCGATGGGCAACGTCACGCTGATGCTGTTGTTCACCGCGTTCGTCTGTCTGGTGCTTGGCATGGGCGTGCCGACCACCGCGAACTACATCCTGGTCGCCTCGCTGATGGCGCCGGTGATCGTGGAACTGGGCGCGCAGTCCGGGCTGATCATTCCGCTCATCGCCGTGCACCTGTTCGTCTTCTACTACGGGATCATGGGCGACATCACCCCGCCGGTGGGGCTTGCCACGTTCGCGGCGGCGGCGATCTCCGGCGAGGATTCGATCCAGACCGGCATTCAGGGTTCGATCTACGCGGTGCGCACCGTGGTGCTGCCGTTCGTATTCGTATTCAATCCGACACTGCTGCTGATCGACGTCGAGAGCTGGTGCGACCTGATCATGGTGTGCTTCTCGGCCACAGCGGCGTCGCTGGTGTTTGCCGCGGCGACGATGGGCTGGTTCCGCACACGCTGCAAGTGGTGGGAGGTGGTGTTGCTGCTGGTGGCCACGTTCATGCTGTTCCGACCCGACTACTTCATGGACAAACTGTACGCACCCTATCGCGACGCTCCGGTGCGCGAGATGCCGGAGGTGGCCAAGGCGATCCCCGAGGGCGGGCGATTCGTCGCGATCATCGAAGGCACCAACATCGAGGGCGACGATGTGCGCAAGACCGTCGCAGTGCGCCTCGGCGCCGCGGGAGATGGTCGGCAGCGGCTGGCCCAAGCCGGGTTGACGATCGCCCCGCCGCTGGGCGACGCCGCGCAGATCACCTCGGTCAAGTTCGGCAGTGCAGCGAAAAAATCGGGTTGGGAGCAAGGCTGGAAGATCGTCAGCCTGAAAGTACCGAGCGACCGGCCATCTGCCAACTGGTGGCTGCTGCCCGCACTCGCGCTGGTGGCATTGGTGTGGTTCGCGCAGCGCGCGCGGTCGCCGCGCGAGACTGCCCGAGCCTAGCGCCCAGCCGCGCGTTCGGTCAGCGTCACTAGTTATCGGCCGATAAACGCGATTTTGCCGTTGCGGACCCTTTGCCGGTCGGTGCAATTCGCTTACCATGCTTTCGGCGACGCCACCACGGCGTCAGGCACCCTCACGATGCCCGTCGCCAATCGCGGTCATTCATGCCGATCAAGGAGGTTCCATGGCAGTCACCGAACTGAACCACTACTTCGTTCGCGCCAACAATCTGGAAGAGACGAAGGACTTCTACTGCACGGCGCTCGGGTTCGAAGTCATGCCGCGCCCACCATTCCCGTTCCCCGGCTACTGGCTCGGCGTGAACGGCAAGATCCAGATCCACATGGGCCAGTCGGGCGTACCCAACGCCGAGAAGTACTACATCGGCACGCCTAAGCACGCCCCGAACGACAACACCGGCATGGTCGACCATGTCGCGTTTCTCGCTGAAACGCCCGGCGATTTCATCCGCCGGTTCAAGCAAATGGGCATCGACTACCTGCCGCGCCAGTTTCCCGAGTTCGATCTGTATCAACTGTTCTTGAAGGATCCCAACGGCGTGGCGATCGAGCTGAACTTCATGGGCTTGAAGAACATCACCGACTGGGGCGGCGAGAACTACGGCGAGATGCCCAAGGTCGAGAAGGTCTGAGCTGTCGGCGCGAATAGCCCTGCCACTGCCGTCCGTCATCAGCGCCGTCTGTCACGAGCGCCGATCAATCATTCGAGGATGCCTGCATGAACGCCCCACGCGAGCCGGTCCGGAATTTCTCGGACGTCTCCTACGACGAAGCGCTGCGCCGTGCGCGCGCGATGATCCCCGCGCTGCGCCAGCGCGCCGCGGCCACCGAGAACGCACGCACGCTCCCGGAAGAAACGATCGCCGAACTGCATGAAAACGGCCTGCTCCGGTTCATCCAGCCCAAGCGCTGGGGCGGCATGGAGTTCGACTTCGTCTCCGTGTTCGATATTCCGCTCGAACTTGCCCGCGGCTGCGCATCCACCGCCTGGGTAGTGGGCAATCTCGCGATTCACCATTGGATGCTCGCGCTGTACGACGAGCGCGCACAACAAGAGGTATGGGGAGAGAACCCCGACGCCGGCATCGCTTCGGGCATCGCCTTTCCGCAAGGAAGCGGCCGCAAGGTCGACGGCGGCTTCGTCGTGAGCGGCAACTGGAACTTCTCGAGCGGAGTGAACCATTCAACCTGGGAGATGCTCGCCGCCACCATCCGCGACGGCGACAAGATCGTCGATCACCGCATGTGTCTCGTGCCCAAATCCGACTACGAGGTGCTCGACGATTGGCATGTTCTCGGCGTACGGGGTTCAGGTTCGCGCACGGTGCGAGCGAAAGACATCTTCGTGCCCGAGCATCGCGCGCTTTGCATGTACGACATCCGCGGCGGCGGCAATTTTCCCGGGGCAAAGGTCAATCCGAACCCGACCTACAACGTGCCGCTGGTCTCGCTCGGAACGCATTGCATCGCCGGCTCGATGGTGGGCAATGCGCTCGCGGCGGTCGAGATGACGATCGACGTCGTGAAGGAGCGCAGCACCAGTTACACCGCGATGAAGATGCGCGATTTTCAAGCGGTGCAGCTGCGCATCGCCGCGGCCGCAGCGCGCGTCGATCTGGCCCGCCTCTCGTCACGCAACGATTGCAACGAAGCACAGACGGCCGCGCGCGAAGGCCGAATGTTGACGATGGAAGAGAAGCTTCGCTACAAGCGAAACGTCGCCTACGCAGCAACGCTTTGCACCGAAGCCGTCGATTCGCTGCACGCACTGGCAGGCGCCAACGGTATCTACGACCGCTATCCGATCCAGCGTATCTTTCGCGATCAGCATGCGATGGCCGGACACATCGGCTTCAGCTGGGACATGCAGGCCACGCCCTGGGGCCTGGTCGCGCTCGGCGGCGATTTCGTGAGTCCGACGTTGTAGCAGGGAGCCGCATGCATGCCCCCATCCAATCGAGTTGAGGAGCCTGCAGCGCTCATGGACGACGCGGCCACTGAACCCGCGGCACGCCTCGGATAGCCGCAACAAGAGCATCGAGGCACCCGCCGCATCGCGGCGGCATCGAAGGAGGAGACCGTGTCGGCATTCGATCGATTCGTCGGCGCATTGGCGCGCGGGCTGCACATGCTGGCTGCGGCCTGGTTGTTCGTGCTCGCGCTGCTGATCCTGGCCGATGTCCTCGGCCGCGGCCTGTTCGATCAGCCGGTACCCGGCACCGCGGAGGTCGTCGCCAATTCACTCGTGGCAATCGCTTTCCTGCAGCTCTCGCATGCCATCCGCATGCACGGCATGCTGCGCGCGGAGCTGCTTCAACCCTACCTGCCCAAAGCCCTGTGGCGCTGGTTCATAGTCGTCGGCTACATCGTGGCCGTGGGGTTCTTTCTGGCCATCGCCTATGCGTCCTGGGAGCCGATGCTGAGCGCCTGGGAGATCGGTGAGTGGCAGGGTGAGGGCGCGTTACGCGTGCCCACCTACCCGCTGCGGTCCGTAGTCGTGGCGATGTGCGTGCTGGCGGCGATCTGCTACGCGCTCCTCGCCATCAAGGCGGTGCGCGGTGAGGATGCCGCCGCCGGTGCCGCGGCGCACTGACGAGCGATCGAAAATGGCCGCCACCGCATTCGCAGCGATGATGATCGTGATTCTGCTGGCGATGATCGCGATCGGCTTTCACATCAACATCGCCCTTGGCGTGGCCAGCGTGATCGGCGTGGGAATTCTCGCGGGCAAGGCGAGCGTCGCGCTGTCGCTGCTTTCGACCACCGCCTACGAGGTACTGCGCGATTACGTATTCGTGGTGATCCCGCTGTTCGTGCTGATGGGCGAGCTGGTGGCGCGCTCCGGTGCGGCCAAGGATCTGTACGTGATGCTGAATCGCCTGCTGCGGCGCGTGCCGGGGCGTCTGGCGGTTGCGACCGTGCTGGGCAATGCCGTATTCGCGGCGGTGGTCGGCGTGAGCATCGCTTCGGCGGCAACGTTCAGCCGCGTCGCGTATCCGCAGATGACCGCGCTGCGCTACGACCGCTCGGTGGCCCTGGGTTGCATCGCCGGCAGCTCGTCATTGGGCATGCTGATCCCGCCTTCGGTGCTCATGATCGTCTGGGGCGTGCTCACCGAAATGTCGATCGGCAAGCTGTTCCTCGCCGGATTCCTGCCGGGCTTGCTGTTGACCGCCTTCTACGTGGCGTGGTGTCTGTATCTGGCGATCACCAGGCCGCATCTGTTCGGCGAAGGCTCGCAGCACGGACAACTCAAAGCGGAACTCGACGTGGCACCGATCGATCGCGACACCGTGATCGGCACCATCGGCACCGTCATCCTGATCCTGCTGGTGCTGGGCGGAATCTGGGGCGGGCTATTCACGCCGACCGAAGCCGCGGGCATCGGTGCGCTCGGAGCACTGGTGCTGGCGCTGGTGAAAGGCCAGCGCTGGCGCGACATCGTCGATGCGATCTCCGAGACCGGCCGCACTTCAGCGCCGCTGCTGTTCCTGCTGGTCTGTGCGCAGATGTACTCGCGCCTGCTGGCCATGGGCGGGATCGTCGGCGCAATCCAGGAGTTCGTGGGCGGGCTGGGCCTCACGCCCCTGGTCGTGGTGGTGATGATGACGATCGTGTGGTTCGTCCTGGGCATGTTCATCGACTCGGTGTCGATCATCCTGCTCACCGTGCCGATCTTCGCGCCGCTCGCGGTCAAGCTGGGTATCGACCCGATCGCCTTCGCGATCATGGGCATTCTCGCGATCGAGGCCGGCATCCTCACGCCGCCGTTCGGACTGGCGGTCTACACAGTGCGTGCGTGCGTCCCGGACAAGGACGTGTCGCTCGGCGATATCTTTCGCGGGTCCACCGCGTACTGGGCGTTCCTCATCCTGATGGTCTTCATCATCTACACGTTCCCGGGCATCGCTACCTGGATGCCTGCAAGGCTATGATTCGCGCACGAATGACACCCCCCTGGAGGACGACAATGAATCGCACCCGTCTGCCGCGCCTCGTCGCGAGCGGTTTCACGCTGAAGTCCGCGAGCGGCCTGATCGCCGGACTGACACTCGGGTTGTGCGCAAGCGGCGCAACCGCCGACACCTACAAATGGCGCATCGGCGCCGGACATCCGGTGCAAGGCATCGCGCACGTCACCGCGGTGAAGGAGTTCTTCATCCCGGAAGTGAACAAGCGACTCGAGGCGCTCGGCCACAAAGTGGAGTGGACCGAAGCGTGGGGCGGTGCAGTTGCCAAGCTCCCCGAGGTGCTGGAGGCGACCAAAACCGGGTTGCTGGACGTCGGCGTGGTGAATTTTCCGTTCCACCCGTCGACGCTATTCACCAACAACTTCCCGTTCTTCTTCCCGTTTCAGCCCTCCGACCATGTGCTCGCTGTGAAGGCGGTGCGCAATACGTACGATGAAGTGAAGTGGCTCTACGAGATCTTCGAGAAGCGCTACAACCAGAAGCACATCGGCGTCGGTCAGAACGGCGACTATGGCGTGGGCACGCGCTTCGAGATCAAATCGTTCGAGGATCTCAAAGGCAAGAAAGTCGGTGCCGCCGGACCCAACCTCAACTGGTTCCGCAACACCGGCATCGTCGGGGTTCAGACCAACCTGAACGAGGCGTACAACGCGATGCAGACCGGCGTGTACGGCGGCATGGTGATCTTTCCCGGACCGTACTTCGGCTTCAAACTGCACGAGGTCGGCAAGTACTACCTCAACATCGGCTTCGGTGCGCCGGCCGCGATCGCGCTCACGGTGAACATGGATACCTGGAAGAAAACACCCAAGCCGGTGCAGGATGTATTGCTCCAGGTCGGCCGCGAGTACGACGTGATCAACGCGCAGATGCAGCAGAAAGCCGACAACGAAGGGCTCGACAAACTCAAAGCGGCCGGCGTGACGATCATCAATCTGCCGGCGGCCGATCGCGCCAAGTGGGCGCAGGCGGTGTCGGGACTCCCTAACGAAAAAGCGAAAGAATCGAACGGTCGCAAGGAACCCGGCTCACAGGTCTACAAAGCCTATGTGTCGAACCTGAAGAAGCTCGGCTATAACTTTCCGGTCGAGTTGAAGATCGATTGAACGTATCAGGAGCATCGTTGCAGCAACACCGCGCCCACGCCGGCGTCATCCTCACGCCGGCGCAAGCAATGGCGGCGGCGCGCGATCTGTCGCCGCGGCTGCGCCAACGCGCCGCACAGTGCGAAGCACTGCGCCGTTGTCCCGATGAAACGATCGAAGAGCTGAACGCGTCGGGCCTGATGCGTGCCATGCAGCCGCGCCGCTTCGGCGGCTCGGAGCTTGGCATCGATGTCGTGATCGACGTCGCGCTCGAGCTGTGCCGTGGCTGCCCTTCGACGGTCTGGGTGTGGCTCAACCTGACCACGCACTCCTGGAACATCGGGCAGTTTCCGATCGAAGCGCAGCACGACGTGTGGGATCGCGATCCCTACGCCACCGCCGCGACCGGCCTAGCATTTCCGTGCGGCAAGGCGCGCAAGGTCGATGGCGGCTATCGCGTGAGCGGCAAGTGGCCGTTCGGCAGCGGCGTCGATGCGGCGACGTGGATGCTGGTGGGAGCATTCGTCGACAACGGCATACCAGGCGAACCGCCCGAGCGACGGTTCTTTCTCGTGCCCAAGTCGGAGTACCGCAGCCTCGACAATTGGAATGCCTACGGCCTGACCGGCACCGGCAGCCACGATGTCGAAGTGCTCGATGCGTTCGTGCCCGAACATCGGAGCATCAACGCCGAGCGATTCGCGAGCGGCCTGGAGACCTACGGCGCGAAGGAGCATGGCACGCTGCTGTTCAAGCTGCCGCCCTTCCCGACGTTCGGGTTCTCGCTCGGGGTGGTGCCGCTCGGTGCTGCGAAAGCCGCGCTGGAAGAGTACGTATCGATCACGCGCAAACGCGCCGGCACCTATACCGGTGCGCGCTTGGCCGAACTGGCGCCGCTGCAGATCCGCATCGGCGAAGCCTCGGCCTGCATCGACTTCTTCGAGCAGGTGATGCGCAAGGACATGGCCGAACTGATCGCCACCGTCGGGCGCGGAGAGTCCCCCTCGGTCGAGGCGCGGCTGCGCTGGAAGCGCAACGTCTCTTTCGGTACGGTACTGATGAAACGCGCGATGGACGTGATCATGGCGGCGAGCGGTGCGGGCGGCCTGGCATCATCGGGCGTGCTGCAACGCCATTTCCGTGACGTGAATGCCGCCGCCTCGCATATCGCACTCACCTGGGACGTGCAGGCGGGAGCATATGGGCAGCACGTGCTGGGGCTGCCGTTGCAGGCCGGGTTGTTGATCTGAAGCGCCGCTCACACCAGCGACCATGACCTCCTACGATCCGCCCAAACTCGGCAGCTATTTCGAAGTACTCGATTCGCGCTTTCGCATCGCTGCGCAGCCCAACGCCTGGGTCGAGCGGTTGTGGACCGGCAGCCGCTGGGCCGAAGGGCCAGCCTGGTTCGCCGACACGCAGACGCTGGTGTTCAGCGACCTGCCCAACGATCGGCAGATGCAGTGGGTGGACGGTCTGGGTTGCCGCGAGTTTCGCCGACCGTCGAACTTCGCCAACGGCAACACCCGCGATCGCGAAGGGCGGCTGATCAGCTGCGAGCACGGCGGGCGGCGCGTAACGCGTACCGAATTCGACGGTTCGATCACGGTGCTGGCCGATCGCTACGAGGGCAAGCGGCTCAACTCTCCCAACGATGCCGTGGTGAAGTCCGATGGCTCGATCTGGTTCACCGATCCGCCCTACGGCCTGCTCAACGACTATGAAGGGCACAAAGGCGAGAGCGAGATCGGTGCGTGCAACGTCTATCGACTCGATCCGAAGGATGGCTCGCTGAAGGTGGTGGCCGATGACTTCGTGCGCCCGAACGGCATCTGTTTCTCCCCCGACGAGAGCCGGCTGTACGTCGCCGACTCCAGCATCTCGCACGATCCGAACGGCAACCGCCATATCCGGGTGTTCGATGTCGGCGCAGACGGCAGGCGCCGGGGATGGCGTACACGTTCTCGCGCCGGATGGAATGCTGATCGGCAAGGTGAAGGTCCCCGAGGTGGTATCGAACCTGTGCTTCGGTGGCGCGAAGAGGAACCGTTTGTTCATCGCCGCCACGACTTCGCTCTACGCGGTGTATGTGGGCACGACCGGCGCACAGCGTTGCTGAGGCACCCCCGGTGAACGTACGGCCCCGCCGCTCCGTGCTCTACATGCCGGGCGCGAACGCACGCGCACTCGACAAGGCCCGCACACTGGCGGCCGACGGACTGATCTTCGATCTCGAAGACGCCGTCGCACCGGATGCCAAGGAGCAGGCGCGCCTCAACGTCGTCCACGCCTTGAAGCAAGGCGGTTACGGACCACGTGAGCGCGTGGTGCGTATCAATGGACTCGATACGCAATGGGGCCGCGCCGATCTGCAGGCGGCTTGCGCCGCTGACGCGGACGCGATTCTGCTGCCGAAAGTCGAGCACGCCACGCAGGTGCACCAAGCCGCCGCGCTGATGCGCGAAGTCGGCGCGCCCGATTCGATGGCGCTGTGGTGCATGCTCGAAACACCGAAGGGCGTGCTGCATGCCGAACCGATCGCCGCATCCGGCGGGCGCCTGGCAGTGCTGGTGATGGGTACGAGCGATCTGGCGAAGGATCTGCGCGCCAGTCACACCGCGATGCGCCTGCCGATGATCACCAGCCTCGGGCTGTGCCTGCTTGCCGCACGTGCGTACGATCTGGCGATTCTCGATGGCGTTCATCTCGATCTCGAAGACGACGCCGGCTTCGCTGCATCCTGCGTGCAGGGACGCGAGTTCGGCTTCGACGGCAAGACGCTGATCCACCCGAGAACGATCGCCGCCGCGAATGAAGTGTTTGCCCCGAGCGCGGCCGAGATCGCGTGGGCGCACCGTGTCATCGCCGCGCATGAGGAGGCGAGCCGCGCCGGTCGCGGGGTAGTCGTGGTGGATGGCCGGCTGGTCGAGAATCTGCACGTCGTTGCCGCTCAACGCCAGGTCGCGCTGGCAGAGGCAATCGCCCAACGCGCATCGTGAGTGGCAGCGGGGGCGAGCCTGACATGCGCTACGCTCGTCCTTTCCATCGAATTCACCGATCATGATCATCGACACCGGACGCCCCGCCACCATGGCGCCGCATGCCATGGTGGTATCTCCACATTCGCTCGCATCCGTAGCGGGTGTGGAAGTACTGAAGCACGGCGGCCACGCAGTCGACGCTGCCATCGCCACGAGCGCCGCGCTGTCGGTGATCTATCCGCACATGACCAGCCTCGGCGGCGATGCGTTCTGGCTGATCTACGATGCCTCGACTCGAACCGTGCGTTATCTCGACGCCGCCGGATGCGCAGCCGAAAGCGCAGCGATCGGCTGGTTCGAGCAGCGCGGCCTCAAGGAGATCCCGTTTCGCGGCCCGCTGCCCGCGACGTTGACCGTACCCGGTGCGGTCGACGGCTGGACCACGGCGCATGATCAGTTCGGCCGCGTGCCCCTCGAACGAGTACTGACCTCCGCGATCACGCTCGCGCGCGAAGGCTTTCCGGTCACGAAGCGGCTCGCGCACTGGATCGCGGTCACCGCTCAGCAGGGTGTTCTGAACGACACCGCGCGCGCCGTCTTCATGCCCGAGGGCGAGCCACCCCGCCCCGGCACCCGTCTGGTCAACGCCAACCTCGCACGAACCCTGGAAACGGTCGCGGCGCAGGGACGATCCGGCTTCTACGCGGGAGAGGTGGCGCGCGCGTTCGCCCACTATGCGCGCGACCACAACGGCTTTTTCACCGAGCGCGATTTTCAGGCGCAGCACTCGCGCTGGGCCGATCCGATCAGCAGCACCTACCGCGATCACCAGATCTTCGAGACACCGGCCCCGACTCAAGGTTTCACGGTGCTGGAGATGCTCAATATCCTGGAGCACTACGACGTGTCGCGTTGGGAGTTTCTCGGGCCCGATCACATCCACCATCTGGTGCAGGCCAAGCAGATCGCCTATCACGATCGCGACCGGTTGCTCGCCGATCCTTCGTTCGCACACGTGCCGATGGCGCACCTGATCTCCAAGCCCTACGCTGCGGAGCGCCGCGCGCTGATCGATCCGAGTCGCACGCTGCCGTGGGACAAGGTGCCCTCCTACGGCACGCTGCGCGGCGACACGGTGTTTATCGGCGTGGTCGACGCCCAAGGCAATGCCGCCTCACTGATTCACAGTCTGTACGGCGTGTTCGGCTCGGGCGAAATGGTCGGCCCAACCGGCGTGATGCTGCAGAATCGCAGCGCCTACTTCTCGCTCGATCCGCAGCATCCCAACCGACTCGAAGCCGGCAAGCGACCGTTGCACACGCTGATCGCCTCGCTCGCGTTCCGGGAAGGCGAGTTGCGTCACGTGCTGGGATGCATGGGTGCCGATGGCCAGCCGCAGATCCACCTGCAGACCTACGTGGCGATGCTCGACTACGGGCTCGACATCCAGCAGGCGCTGGAGATGCCGCGTTGGCTCTCGGGTCGGTTCGCTCTAGGCGAGCCGCGCGACCTGCTCAACATCGAGGCGCGGTTTGCGCCATCGACGCTCATCGAGCTCGAACGACGCGGTCACGTGCTTAATCGTTGGCCTGCATGGCAAGAGCTCGCCGGTCACTGTCACGGCATCACGATCGATACGCAAAGCGGGATGCGCATCGGTGGCGCCGATCCTCGCAGCGACGGCGCGGCGATCGGTTTCTAGGCAGCGCGCGTCGGGCGTGGCCCGATCCTGCAGACCGCAGCAGACCGAGGTGCCCGAACCGTTCAGCTGACTTCTGCGCTCTCGCCCATGTCGGCGAGCAGCGCGCGAATCTCTTGCGCGCCCAGAGCCGCGCGGAAATGCGGTCCCTGGTAGGCGTTGCAACCGAGCTGACGCAACAAATCGTACTGCACTGCGGATTCGACCCCTTCGGCCAGCGTCGACAGGCCAAGCGCACGTGCCAGCGCGACAATCGAACCGCAGATCGCCGCGGAGTCACCATCGCTCACGACGTTTCGCACCAACGACGGCGCGATGCGCAGCCGTTCGATCTTCAGCCGCTTGAGTTGCGCGAGCGAGGTCGATTCGGCACCGAACTCGGTCACCGCGAAGCGCACGCCCAGTTCGCGCAGCCGGCCAATGGCACGCTCGAGCGTCTCGATCTCGCCGACGAAATCGTGCGCCGCCACCTGGATCTCGAGCATGCGCGGGTCGAGTTGCGACTCGGCCAGCAGTCGCTCGATCGCCGGCACCGCCTCGGAGCGCCGCAGGAAAGTGCCCGACAACTTGTTGCCAATCACCAGCCCACGGCCGGTGGCCGATCGCCATGCCTTGGCTACTCGACAGCTGGTCTGCAGCATCCACAGTTCGATCGGGAACAGCAGCTGCGCCTGGCGCGCGACGTCGACGAATTCCTCGGCCGGTGTGATGCCGCGTTCCGGGTGATGCCAGAACAGGTGCGTCTGAACGCCGATGACGGCCGCGCTCCGGAAATCCACACACGGCTGGAAGCGCAGCTCCAGCTCCTCGCGCTCCAGCGCGTGGCGAAGCGAAGCCTCGAGTGCGAGGCGTTCACGCGCCATGGCGTTCATCGATCGATCGTAGAACTGGAATGTGTTGCGGCCACGTGCCTTGGCGCGATACATCGCGACGTCGGCGTTCATCAGCAGCGACTCAGCCGTCTCGCTGTCATCGGGATAGACCGCGATGCCGATGCTGCACGAGACGACGATCTCCTGGCCGGCGACCCGCACCGGTTCGGTGAGCACCTGCAAGATGCGACGCGCGATGACCGCGGCGTCCTCGGGCTGGGCCAACTCGCCAAGCAACACCACGAATTCGTCACCGCCCAGGCGTGCCACGCTGTGGCTGGCCTGCTCCGCTTCGCCGCGACTGACCGTATCGGTGGCGCGCACCGAGGTGGCAACCCGTGATGCAACGGTCTTGAGCAGTTCGTCGCCGGCATCGTGGCCGAGCGTGTCGTTGACGCGCTTGAAGCCGTCGAGGTCGACGAACATCACCGCGAGCTTGGCCGCGCTACGTGCCGCGTGCGACAATGCGTTGCGAACCTGTTCGTTGAACAGCAGACGATTCGGCAGACCGGTCAGCGCATCGAAGTACGCGAGCTGACGGATCCGCTCCTCGCTTTGCTTGCGCTTGGTGATGTCCTGAATCGTGCCGATGACGCGCGTGGCCCGCCCCTGATCGTCGACGCGCGCCGGCTCGAGCAGGTGATGCACGAAGCGCACCTTGCCGTCGGCCGACACGATCCGGTGATCGAGCGTGAGCGATTGCGCGCGCTCGGCCACCGAATCGAGCGCATCGCGCACCCGCTCGACGTCGTCGCGGTGCGCGTGCTCCAGCATCGCGGTCGGGCTGGCCAGAAGATACTCATCGGACTTGCCCAGCATCCGGTACACCTGGGTCGAGGCGCGGAATCGATCGCGCTTCAGATCCCACTCCCAATCGCCCAGCTCGGCCACGCGTTGCGCATTGGAGAGCCGTTCCTGGTTCTCCCACGCCTCGTTCAGCGCCTTGCTCGCGCGCATGATGTAGCGCACGCGATGGCGCAGCACCACCCAGTTGATCGGCTTGATGACGAAATCGGTGGCGCCCGCCTGGTACGCCTGCTCGATCGAATCGGTGTCATCCAGGCCGGTGATGATGATGACCGGGATGCGCTCGCTATGCGGCATCTGGCGCAACAACGCGCATGCGGTGAAGCCATCCATGCCCGGCATGGTCACATCGAGCAGCACCAGATCGGGTGCCACGCGCTCGATCGCCTCGAGCGCGGCTACGCCATCGGCGGCCTCGATCACCTCGAAGCCCGCGCGCTCCATGGCGAGGCAGGCGACCATGCGCACCGTACCATCGTCATCCGCGATGACGACGCGCGGCTTGTCGACAAGTGAGTGCGCGGTACCGATTTGTCGCTCCCTGGGAATGGTGGCCGATCGTTCGGCCGCGTGTTGTGTCTTGTGTTGCCTGCTGCGTTTATGGTTTTGCTCTCGTGCCGATCAGCTCGGCGTAGTTGAGCATCGGCAGCGGCGGCGGAAACTTCAGTTTCTCGGCGACATCCATGCGGATCTGGAACGAGAAGCGCTTGAGTGTCTCGATCGGAATGTCGGCCGGGGCGACTTTGCCGACGAGAATCTGCTCCGCCTTGTACGCGGTGAACTGTCCGACGGTGTGATAACGGCTGACCAGACCGGTGAGCGCGCCGGCTTCCATCAGCTGTTCGGTCGAGGCGAACGTCGGCAGCCCCATCTCCAGCGCCATCGGGATGATCACGTCCTGCGCGATGGTGCCCAGATAGCTGTCGGGTGGCAGATACAGCCACTGCGCGCGCGATTCCTTCAATTCGCGAACGAGTTCGGCCGCGCTCTCCGGCGTGACCTTGCGGTTGGCGTCGAGCCGGAAGGTGCGCTCGACCGTGGTGAAGCCTTTTTCGCGACCGAGTTTGCGCAGCTCGTCGATCACCACCACCGAGTTCTGCTCGGTCGGCGTGTAGATCACGCCCAGCGTCTGGAACGGACGGTAGGACCGGATGGCCCGGACCTGCGCTTCGGTGGGCACGACATGCGTGACACCGGTCAGGTTGCGCCGCGAGCTCGCCAGGTCGGGCACGATCTTGGCCTGCACGGGCGCGGCCACCAGCGTGAAGACCACCGGAATGTCGGTCACGTGCTTGCCGCGCACCACCGCGTCGTGCGGCCCCACGACACCCAGCGTGACCGAGGTGCCCCAGGCGTACACCAGGTCCGGGCGCATGCCGCGGATCTCGTCCAGGAACCCGGCCATGCGGCCCGCGTCGCGGTTGAGGTCGCGGTAGGTGATCTGCACCGGGATCTTGCGCGCGGCGAAGTACTCCTCGAAGCCCTTCTCGACGTCGGTCATGCCGCGGAAGGTGATCGCGTAGATGTTGAACGGGCGCCGGGGGTCGCGTGCGGCCGGCGGCGCCGCTGCGACGGCAGGGGCTGCGGCGGGGACGACGGCGCCGCCCAGGGCGGCACCCAGCCATTGACGGCGGTTGAAGTTCGAGCTCATGTCGGTTTCCTGTGTCCGGATCGGTGCGTGGGTCAGGCCGGCACCGGCAGCGGCTGGGCGGGCTTGCGCGTGGCCAGCACGAAGAGCAGTCCACAGGCGCAGACGAAGCCGCCGAGCGCGATGAACCCGGTCCGGTAGCCCCAGCTCATGGCCACGGCCGCGGCAACCATCGGCCCGGCCGCGTTGCCCAGGCGCTCGAGCAGCCGGTACACGCCGAACACGGCGCCCTCGCCCATCTCGCCGATGACCGCGCCGCAGTGCTCGGCCACCAGGGCGCTCTGGGCCGAGATCGACAGCGCCTGGCCGGCACCCACCAGCAGCATGGCGGCGAACACCAGCGGCATGTCGGCTCCGGCCAGTAGCACGATGCCGCCCAGCCCCGACAGCACCAGGCCGCCGCCGACCAGCCATTCCATGCGCTCGCGCGTCGCGGCCCAGCGCGCGGCTATGGGTGCCAGCAGCACCACCATCACGCCGTAGGTCATCAGCGCGCGGCCGGCCTGAGCCTGGCTGCCGCCGGTGCCGGTGACGTACAGCGGCATCAGGTAGAAGCACAGACCGGTCAGCAGGATCTTGGCCGGCATGGCCGCCAGCACCGTCA
>CADEDU010000067.1:19137-40765 GCA_902826155.1 uncultured beta proteobacterium | reverse complement strand
CTCGAACGTTCCCGGCGTTGGAAAATCGCCTGCTTCCAGCCCGTCACCGGAGAAACCAAGCGACAGATCAGTGGCCGCGCGCGTTTCCAGATCGGTCACGGTCTGACCGGTTTCTGCGATCCGAATGCCGTGCAGCAGATCGACGATCTGCGGATTGGGCACTGGCTCTTCCTTGCGCGCCACGGCCTGCACCATCGCCTCGACGGCCATGATGCCTTCGCCGAGGGTCTCGTGACTGGCCGCGCTCAACGGCATTCCTACCAACCGGCCGAGCGCGCCCTCGAGCGCCTGCGCAACGTCGCGAATCGCGGTGAAGCCGACGCTGCCGCATACCCCGCCCAGTGTGTGCGCCGCGCGCACGTCGTCGTCGTTGACGTAACCCGCATCGGACACTCGCGCCTGCATGTTCTGCAAAGCCGCGACGTGCGAGCGCGATTCGCCCAGAAAAATCTCGTACAGCGCGGGGGTCAGGCGACGATCGCCGATCATCACCATCGACTCGCCCGATTCGAGCGCGTTGGCCTTGGCGATCAACGCCGTTTCATCGGGCAGTGCGTTGCCCGCTTTGAGCGATTCGACGGCGCGACCGAACAGCTCGTGACCGTCCTCGATCAGCGCGAACAGCGCCTCGTTGCCGGCACGTTCGGCTTCCAGCCAGTTGTTGAGCAGCTTCTCGACCGCCCATGCGGCCTCGCCCAGGCGCATCAGGCCGACCATCCGGCCACTGCCTTTGAGCGTGTGGTAACCACGCCGGATGGTGCGCAGCGCCTCGATGTTGTTCGGTTGCGTGCGCAATGTGGCGAGGTTCTCGCGAATGGTCGCGACGACTTCGCCTGCTTCCTCGATGTAGACCTCGAGCAGTTCGGCGTCGATCACCTCGCTGGATGCTTCGGCCAGCTTCTGCACATCTGCCGAAGGTGCAATCTCCGGCATTGCTTCGGGTTGCAGCGATTCCAGCGCCTTGGCAAGTTCAGGCTGCACTGTCGCGGTATCGGACTGCGCGAGCAGCGAAAGCGTCTCCTGGGCCTTGCGCTCCAGGTCGGCGTCGGCCACCAGAGCGGCATCGTGCTGCATCGCTTCGACGTGCTGGCGCAGCTCTTCCTTCCTGCGTGCGTCGTCGGGGTTGGCCTGCCATGCCTGCACCAGATCCTGCGTGGCGCGTTGCTGCTCTTCCAATTGCGCCTCGACCGAGGGCGCGGTGGGAATGTGCGCTTCCTCGACGTTCGACTTGGGGCGAATCGGCTGCATCGAAACGTCGAAGTCGGCCTTGCCGTGTGCCAGCGCATCGACATAGAAGCCCAGCCCGGAGAGCACCCCGGCGATGCGCTCGAATTCCACTTCGTCGGGCTGCGCACCGGCGTGGCGGAACCCGCGGATGCGCTCGACGCAATCGGCCAGCGCAGCTTCGGCCTTGGGCTCGTTCAGGATGCGAAACGCGCCGATGACCTGATTGATCGGCTTTTCGAGCTTGGCCAGTTCTTCCGGATGACTCTGATCGCGGAAGTAGGTGTCCAGACCGGATTCGATCTCGCGCAGATTGGAACGGATCTCGGCGACCAGCTGCGAAATCGCCACGCGCTCCTGCGCACGGCGCGTCATGTCGTCGAGCAGCGACGAGTCGGCCGGCGCCGGCGTGGCGATACCACGCAGGCTGCGCAGTCGCCCAACCATCGCCTCGGCCTGCTGGGCGAACTGCGGCGGCAACGCGTTGTAGCGATCGGCCGCATCGTCCACCAGCAGCAGCGCCGTGGCTACCTCAAGCGCGGCGGCTTCAGACGGCACCGCTCCGGTGGCCTTGATCGCCTCGCCGACTGCGTTCAATTCGTCGACGACGCTGTTCAGTTCAGCGCGCCCCAGCTCGCGTGTTTTCTCTCGCAGCTGAGCAAGGTGATCCATGAACGCGGCGGCACTTTGCACGTGGCCACCGGTGAACTTGGTCCATGAGCCTTTGGCGGCCAGCACGGCTTCGCGCAGCGCACGCAGGCGCGGCAACAGCTGCGCATCTTCGCCCTGCAGCTCGAAGCTCGCCGGGATCGACCCTTCCAGGGCCAGCGCCGATCGGATCTCGCCGAGCCGCGAGGTGCTGGGCTGAGCGCGCGCCACCATGAACAGCACTTCGCGCTGCAGGCGCTCGGCCACACTCGGTGACACACCGTCGATCAGACGTTTGATCTGACGTTCGATGCGGTTGCAAAGACGCGGCACCAGCGATTCGTCGGTAAGTGCGCCCTGTTCGATTCCTTCGAGCAGTCCGCTAGTGGCCCACCAGAAGGTCCGCGCCGAAGGAATCGTCTCGGCCAACTCGATCATCGCGGTGGCCTGCTGCATCTCGCGGACCCCTTCGCGATCCTTGCGCAGCCAGCGCAACAGCCCGCGCATGAAGCGCGATCGGCCGTTCTTGAGAGCCGTGGCGCGATCGACGCCGCTTGCAGTCAGCCCTTCGCCGGTGGGCAATCGCAGCGACAGGTCGGGATAGAACAGATCGACCGGATCGGGCACCGGCTTGCCACGTTCGGCGGCAATCTCGCGGTACAGCGCGTAAAGCTTGAGCGGCTGATTGGGTTGACCGGCCAGCAGCTGCTCCAGATAGGTGGAGATTGCGCTAGCGGCACGTTCGACGACACCGGATGCGTTGCCGTTGGCCTTGCCCGCTTCCAGGTCGGCGAGCAGGCCCTCCAGCTCTTCGGAGAAGCGCGCCACACCGTCCAGGCCCACGATCTGCAGTGCGCCGTGCGCCTGATGCACCTGAGCGCGACTGGTCTTGAGCTGCCCGCTATCGCTGGGATTGGCGGCGTATGCCCGCAGCGCGGTGGTCGCGCGCTCGAGCGCCTGGTCGATCTCCCCTTTCACCCAGGAAAGGGGGCCGACGTCGAAGTCTCCGGAACTGGCCATTTCTGCTCAACTCTTACGCGGTATCCGCAGTGCCCACTGGTTTTGTTCGCTCGCGCCGATCAAAGCTTGAAGTTGGCGACCGAGGCCTTGAGTTCCTGCGCCAGGTGCGACAGCTGTCCGATCGAGACCGCGGTCTGCTTGGTGCCTTCGGTAGCCTGCTTGTTGATGGTGAGGATGTCCTGCATGCTCGCCGCGACCTTGCCGGCGGTCTGTGCCTGGCTTTGCGAGGTGATCGAGATTTCCTCAATCAGACTCGCCAGCCGCTTGGACACCTCGCCGATCTCGGCAAGCGCCTGGCCGGCGGCGTCGGACAGACGCGCACCCTCGACCACGCCCTGGGTACTGCGCTCCATCGCCGACACGGTATCTTGCGTGTCGGTCTGAATCGTCTTGACGATGGCCGAGATCTGGCGTGTCGCTTCCGCGGAACGTTCGGCCAGCCGCTGCACCTCCTCGGCTACGACCGTGAACCCGCGCCCGGCCTCGCCGGCGGAGGCCGCCTGGATCGCCGCGTTCAACGCCAGCACCTGAGTGCGCTCGGTAATGTCGGAGATCAGCTCGACGATCTCGCCGATCTGCTGCGAGGACTCGCCCAGCCGCTTGATCCGCTTGGAGGTGTCCTGGATCTGCGAGCGAATCTCGTTCATGCCCGCGATCGAGTTCTGCACCGCCGATGCGCCCTGTTCGGCGGCAGCCAGCGACTGTCGCGCAACGCTCACCGACCGCGACGCGCTGCCAGACACTTCGTTAATCGCGCGGGCCATCTTCAGCACCGACGCGCTGGCGTTCTGGATCTGCTGCGACTGCTGTTCGGTTGCGTCGAGCAGCTTTTCGGAGGTTTCCTGAGCGGAAGCCGAAGCCTCGGTCACCTGGGCGGCCGCGCCATTGATGCGCGACACCAACACCCTGAGCTCCTCGATAGTGAAGTTCACCGAGTCGGCGATGGCGCCGGTGATGTCCTCGGTAACGGTGGCGCGCACCGTCAGGTCGCCATCGGCCAGATACCGCATCTCGTTCATCAGCCGCAGAATCGCGTCCTGATTCGACTTGTTCTGCTGGCGTTCTTCGTCGGCCTGACGCGCACTCTCGGACGCACGCTGCCGGCCATCGTCGTTGAGCGACTTGGCGATCAGCCACAGCAACGCCGCCGCGACGACCCCCAGCAGGGCGATGATCCAGTAGGTCCAGCCCGCGCCGCTTTCCGACGCATAGCCCTGACCGAGTTCGGCGGTGCTGGTGAGCAAGCTGCCCGAATCGCGCACCAGTGCGCGCGCCGCCTGCTTGCCAAGCACCAGGCTTTGCAGGTTGGAGATGATCGTGGCGATCGACTTGTCGAAGTCCTGGAAGCTGGCGTTGAGTTCCTGCAGCTTTTGTTGCGTCTCCGGATCGCGCGGCGGATTGACGCGCGGGTTCTCGGCGCCCTGGGTCAGCGTGCGCAACGTGTCACGGAAGGTGCGCGCGTCGCGGCTCAGCAGGAACGAGGTCTCCGGATCGATCACGTCGGCAGCCAGCAGCGCGTTGGCGTTCTTGGCGATCCGCTGGGTGAGCATCACCAGTTGGCCCGACAGCGAGATCTCGCGTGCCGGCGAATTGGTCTGCAGTTTCAGCGCAACAAGTTGTTCGGCCAGATCGAGCAGATCGGCGTTCTTGCCGTTGATCGTGCGCACCGCGGTGCCCATGTCCTGCAGATTGCGGCCGTTCTTGAGCACCGTCTCGGCGTTGGCGCGCGACGGATCCCAAATCTTGCGTACCTTATCGAGCAGATCGGCAGAAGCGCCCGTCGTGGGCGAAATGCTGATGCCGTTCACTTCGCCGCCCGCGGTGAGTCGTTCCATCAGATCGGAGAATTCGGTGCGGCTTTCGGTCAGCTCCTTGATCGCGTCCGGCGAACCCGTCAACACCTGCTGCGAGGCTTTGGCAATCCGCTGCGAAAGCATTTCCATGCGCGTCGCTGCGTTGACGTAACCGGCGCCTTGGCTGGTCAGTCGCTGGGCGTACAGGCCCAGTGCGAGCATCAGCAGCACCACAACGATCAACGCCGGACCGAGCACGCGCAATCGACGCGGGATCTGCAGCTGGCCAAGCGGCCCACCGGAGCTTCCCGGGCCGCTGGTCACGCCGTCCAGTTCGGTCAGAACCTGCGAGGCCGGGCCCACGACTGAAGGCTCGGCGGTCTGTTGGTCGGTTCCGGAGCGCAGAAACCGGCTGGTGATCGAGTTTTGGAGGAACGCCATGATCGAGTCTTTCATTTGCCGTCGCTGGACGGCGCTTGGTAACTAGCCGACGCGTGGAACAAGCCTGAGAGGCGTCAAAGTCCTACCTGCATGAAGTCGTGGTGGTAGACCAGTTCGGTCATCGACAGCTGGTGCCACACGCGCGCCTCGGTATCGCGATATGAGGCGCTGGTCCAGGGACTGCCCGGCGCCTGCGGCTCACGCTGGAGCTGATCCATCGAGCGCAGGCCGAGCATGCGATTGACCAGCAGCGCGACGTTCATCTGGAACCGATCATTGATCAGCACCAGTCGGGCGTCGATATTGAGCGGTGTCGGCTCCCCGTGAACGAAGCCGCCTAGGTCAACCACGCTGAACAAATTGCCGCGCACGTTGGTGAGCCCGCGAAACCAGGGCCGCGTCAGCGGCACCGGCGTGATTGGTCCGACCGCAAGCACTTCGGCCGCGTCTTCGAGCTCCACGAGCCACAGATCCTGGCCTGCCTGCACGCCCAGCCGCGTCAGCTTCACGTTGTGGCCGGCGGCGGCACCCTGGATGCGCTTGGTAAGCGTCTGCTGGAACTCTCGCAGGTTGGTGATGCGGCTCATCGGCGTAGCGTGTGTGGTGCGGGTTGTGGGGTTGCGTTGGCGCGCGCCGATCAGGCGATCGTGGCGATGCGCTCGAGCAGCTGCGTGTGATCGATCGGCTTGACCATGTAGGCGAGCGCACCCTGGCGCATGCCCCAGATCTTGTCGGTCTCCAGGCTCTTGGTCGTGCAGATGATCACCGGGATGTGCCGCGTGGCTTCATCGCGGGTGATCTGGCGCGTGGCCTGGAAGCCGTTCACGCCCGGCATCACGACGTCCATGATGATGAGATCGGGCATCTCCGCCTTGGCCTTGGCCACACCCTCGTTGCCGTCGACGGCGGTCACCACGTCGTAGCCCTTTTTGGTGAGCGTCTCCAGCAGCAAGTGCCGTTCGGTCGGGGAGTCTTCGACGACGAGAATCTTCTTGATTGGCATGCAGACCTCTTCAGCTCGAGACCGACGCATCGGCGCGCTGGCCGGAATGGGCGCCAACGGTGCGAAGCAGACTGTCCTTGGTGAAAGGCTTGGTCAGGTACTCGTCGGACCCGACCATGCGTCCGCGGGCACGATCGAACAGCCCGTCTTTCGACGACAGCATCACCACCGGCGTCGAGGCAAAGCGCGTATTGCGCTTTAGCAGGGCGCAGGTCTGGTAGCCATCGAGCCGCGGCATCACGATGTCGCAGAAGATGATGTCGGGCTGGTGATCGGTAATCTTGGCCAGGGCGTCGAAACCGTCCTCGGCCAGGATCACCTGACATCCGGCCTGAACGAGAAAGATCTCGGCGCTGCGACGAATCGTGTTCGAGTCGTCGATGACCATGACTTTCAACCCTGCGATATTCGGTGTCGATGCAGTGCTCACGATCGCTTCTCACGCAAGACGGCTTGAAATTGCTGACGAAGGCGGTACGCCTGTAGCCCAATCAACCAGATCGATATGAATGCGGCGCGGCAGGCGCGCGTCGTCCGTCCCCGCGGCAGACGGGCAAGATACGTTCTTGTAAATCTTGGTCGATTCTAGTGGCCTACTTCACGCCACTCTGTGCAGTCGGACATACTCGGCCGACGTTTTTTGGACGAAGGCCCGAAAAATTAACGGTTTGTAGCATTTAAGCTCGGCCCCAGAATCCACGCTGTGGGACCAGTCACGAACCGGACGGCGACGTGCGCGGCGTTGCGACACATCACCGGGAGCAGCCGACGGCGAACGCCGCATCAGCTAACGGCGATTGCCGTATTCAAGGGGCATCTTAGCCCGCACGGTGAACGCGCCTGCGACCTCGCGTCGGGTCCAGACGCCAGAGCGTCGCACCAGTCAGGAGCTGCTGCGCGCCGTCACGCACTGCGGTCAAAGCGGCACCGACATCCGCGCCGGCAACTCGAAAAGCAAAGGCTGTCCGGACGCGCTGTCGCGACGATTCAGTCGAACGCGATCATCGATCCCGTCGCGCCCCCGAAGCTTCGATGAAAGCACCGCGGCGAACGGTCCCGTGGATGAGGTGGATGAGGTGGACGAGGCGCGCGCCCCGCGCGTCACACCTCGACCATCTCGAAGTCTTCCTTGCGTGCGCCGCACTCGGGGCACGTCCAGTTGATCGGCACATCCTCCCAGCGAGTACCTGGCGCGATGCCTTCTTCCGGCCGCCCCGCTGCTTCGTCGTAGATCCATCCACAGATCAGGCACATCCAGGTGCGATTTGCTGGTTGTTCGGCCATTGGCGAGCGATCCAACTGTTTTTTGACGTTAAAATCGCTGATGTTACCGGTCGTGGTGGCCTTATTCCAGTGCGCGTAGCGCCTGCTCGGGAATCGACTCCCGCGCCCCCGACCCGGCCTTCTGCACTTGGCAATTCACTTTGTGGGCAACGCGCCGTTGCACGCGGCGCCATCAACGCATGGCCACCAACCCCAACCGCTCCTCCACTCCCCCAGTCGTGCTGACGTTCGCCGGCTCCGATCCCACCAGCGGCGCCGGCTTGCAAGCCGACATCCTCACCATCTGCGGCATGGGCTGCCACGGCATGAGCGTGGTCACCGCCATCACGGTTCAGGACACGACTGGCGTGACCGAGGTGATGCCCGTTTCGGCTGATCTGGTCTCGGCGCAGGCGCGCACGCTCCTTAGCGACGTGCGCATTGCCGCGATCAAGGTCGGCGTGATCGGCAGCTACGATAACGCCGTGGCGATCGCAGCTGTCGCGCGCGAGCATCCGCAGGTGCCTCTCATCCTGGATCCCGTCTTGAGTTCAGCTCGTGGTGACCCGCTTGGCGCGGGCGATATAGGCGCCGCCCTGCTCGAACACTTGGTGCCCTTGGCAACGGTCGTCACGCCCAACAGCGTCGAGGCGCGATTGCTGGCGGGTGATCTCTCCGGCGGCGATCTCGAACTCGATGCGTGCGCGGCGCGCTTGCTCGAGCACGGCGCGCAGTACGTGCTGATCACCGGCTCGCATGAGCCGTCCAAGTCGGTGCTGAATACGCTGCATGCGCGCAGCGGCAAAGTCCGTCAGGATCGCTGGAAGCGGCTGCCGGGCGAATTTCATGGTTCGGGTTGCACGCTCGCTTCGGCCATCGCTGCGGCTCTTGCCAACGGTCTCGAACTGGAAGAAGCCGTGCGCGAGGCGCAGGAGTACACCTGGCACGCGCTCAAAGCGGGCTTTCGCGCCGGCAAGGGCCAGCAGTTGCCCGACCGGTTCTTCTGGGCGCGTGCCGGCGAGCCCGCCGAAAGCGGTAGCGCGGTCGACGAAACCGACACCGTCGCCGGGTAGTCGAGCGATGCGCGCCGCCGCCGCGATCCGCGGTCTGTACGCGATCACCCCTGAAGAACCGGACACAGCTCGCCTTTACATGCAGGTCGCCGTCGCGTTGAGCGGCGGTGCTGCGGTCGTGCAATACCGCAACAAGCTGCTGCCGCCCGCGCAGCGACGTGCGCAGGCCGAAGCGCTGCTCGCGTTGTGTCGCACCGAAGCCGTGCCGTTCATCGTCAACGACGATCTTGAGCTGGCATGCGCGATCGATGCCGACGGCGTGCATCTGGGTCGAACTGACGGCGATCTGCGCCACGCGCGAGCCACGCTGGGACCGGGCAAGTTGCTGGGGGCATCGTGCTACGACCGCTTCGAACTCGCGGAGCAGGCCGTGGCCGCAGGTGCCGATCACATCGCGTTTGGCAGTGTGTTCGCCTCCGCCACGAAGCCTGGCAACGTACGGGCGCCGCTCTCGCTGTTTGCTCGCGCGCGCGCCGAACTGCGCGTCCCCGCGGTCGCGATAGGTGGCATCACACCCGAGAACGCGCCTGAGCTCGTTGCAGCAGGGGCCGATGCGCTTGCAGTCATCAGCGCGCTTTTCGATGCGCAAGACGTTGCCGCGCAGGCTCGTCGGTTCAAAAGACTGTTTGCCGCTTGACCGCGCACGCGGAAACGAACAGCGCATCCGGTCTTGCGCCCGCGCGCCTGCAGTCTCATCCTTGCTCCACTTTGCCCCAATCACACCTGCACGGTTGATCATGAACTCTCGCAACGACCAGTTGTTCGAGCGCGCGCAGCGGTCCATTCCGGCCGGCGTCAACTCACCGGTGCGCGCGTTTCGCGCCGTTGGCGGCAATCCGCGTTTCATCACCCGCGGGTCGGGGCCGTACGTCTGGGACGCCGACGGTCAGCGCTATATCGACTATGTGCTGTCGTGGGGACCGCTGATCGCCGGACACGCTCATCCACGCGTCGTCGAAGCCGTGCAGAAAGCAGCCACGAACGGACTGTCGTTCGGCGCACCGACCGAGGCGGAGATCGAACTGGCCGAGCAACTGATCGCCCAGTATCCGGCGATGGATCAGGTTCGACTGGTGAGTTCCGGCACGGAAGCGACGATGAGTGCGTTGCGCCTGGCGCGCGGCTTCACCGGACGCAGCCAGATCATCAAGTTCGAGGGGTGCTATCACGGCCACGCCGACAGCCTGCTGGTGAAGGCCGGATCGGGCGCGCTCACCTTCGGTCAGCCCAGTTCGCTCGGCGTGCCACCGGAGTTGGCCAACTACACCACCGTGCTGTCGTTCAACGACACGCAGCAACTCACCGACGCATTCCGCAGCGCCGGGGACAAGATCGCGGCGGTGATCGTCGAGCCGGTGGCGGGCAACATGAATCTGGTGGCGGGTACTCCGGAGTTTTTGCGCACCATGCGCGAGCTATGCACGCGCCACGGTGCGGCCCTGATCTTCGACGAAGTGATGACCGGGTTTCGAGTACATCCGCGCGGTGCGGCTGCTCTGTACGACATCAAGCCCGATCTGATCACACTGGGCAAGGTGATCGGCGGCGGCATGCCGGTCGGCGCATTCGGCGGCCGTGCCGACATCATGCGCTGCATCGCGCCGCTTGGCGGGGTGTATCAGGCTGGCACGCTCTCGGGCAACCCCGTTGCGGTGGCCGCGGGCCTGGCGACGCTGGCGTTGGTGCGCGAGCCCGGTTTCTACGATCGGCTGTTCGCATCGACCAAGCGATTGATCGACGGTCTGAATGCTTCTGCGCGCAAGCACCGCATCGGGTTCTGTGCACACGCGGTGGGCAGCATGTTCGGCTTGTACTTCCGCGATCGCGCGCCAGAGTCGTTCGCAGAGGTGATGGCGGCTGACAAGGACGCGTTCAACCACTTCTTCCATGCCGCACTCCAGAAGGGCGTCTACTTCGCGCCTTCGGCGTTCGAGGCAGGCTTCGTATCGAGTGCGCACAGCGAAGCGGACATCGATGCCACCGTCGCGGCGGCCGATTCGATCCTCGCGGCGTCGCGATAGCAGCGTCGCATTCGGATCGGCCAAGGCCAACGCGATGCATGCGCTGGCTGGACAAACAAAAACGGCGCTCCAAGGAGCGCCGTTTCTGCTTCGAGAGCGGTATGTGCCGTACTAGCGCGCAGTCCTCAGCGAATCGCGGATCTCGCGCAGCAGCATCACATCTTCGGGCGGCGGGGCCGGCGCAGCGGGCGCTTCGGTCTTGATGGCCTTGGCCATCAGGTTGTTCACCGAGCGCACCAGCATGAAGATGATGAACGCCAGGATCACGAAATTCACGACCACAGTGATGAAGTTGCCCCAGGCGAAGATGTTCGCACCGGCTTTCTTGGCTGCATCGAGCGAAGCGTACGGACCTGCGGTCGAACCCGGCGTCAGCACGTAATACAAGTTGCTGAAGTCAAGCCCGCCGAGGATCTTACCTACTACCGGCATGATCAGATCGCCCACGATCGAGTCGACGATCTTGCCGAATGCGGCGCCGATGATCACGCCTACGGCGAGATCCATTACGTTGCCACGCATGATGAATTTCTTGAAATCTTCGATCATTGATTCCCCCTATTTAGTCGAAAACCCAATCCGCAAACGCCTGACCGCCCACACTGGATGGGCGGGACCCGCTCTCGATTCCCCTGGGCGGATCGGGTGCAAGCCAATATAGCACGCGGCTTTTGGTCGACTGTAGTCAACTGTTAGAGGGCGAAAGCAGCCCGAACTGCTGCATCAATGTCGCAAGCCCGAGGAAGATGAAGAAGCCGCCCACGTCAGTGACCGCGGTGATCATCACGCTCGAGCCGATAGCCGGATCACGCCCCATGCGTGTCATGGCGATGGGAATGATGACGCCCATGCACGCAGCCAGCAGCAGATTGAGTGTCATCGCCGTCATCATGACGATGCCTAACATATAGCCCGCGCGCGGATAGAGCGTGTAGGCGAGCAGACCCAGGATCGAACCCCAAAACAAACCGTTGACGAGGGCGACGCGCACCTCCTTGCCGAACAGCTGGCGCGCCTGATCGGTCTGGACCTGCCCCAGCGCAAGCGCTCGAACAATCATCGTGATGGTTTGATTGCCCGAGTTGCCACCGATGCCGGCCACGATCGGCATCAACGTGGCCAACGCCACCAGCCGCTCGATCGAACCTTCGAACACGCCGATCACGCGCGAGGCGATGAACGCAGTCACCAGATTGACCGCCAGCCATGACCAGCGATTGCGCAACGACTCGCGCACCGGAGCGAACACATCCTCGCTTTCGCGCAGACCGCCCTTGGCCAGCGTTTCAGTGTCACTGCGCTCGCGGATGAAGTCGACCACCGAGGCCACCGTCACCCGGCCCAGCAGCTTGCCCTCGTCATCGACGACGGCAGCCGAGACCAGGTCGTAGCGTTCGAACGCCTGCGCCGCTTCCTGCGCATCGTCGCCTGGACGCAGCGTGACCGCCTCGACGGTAAGCACATCGGCAACCTGCATGTCCGGATCGGTGACCACCAGCTTGGCGATCGGCAGCACCCCCTGCAGCCGCTCGTCGCGATCGACGACGAACAACTGATCGGTGTGATCGGGCAGCTCGTCGAAGCGGCGCAGATAGCGCGACACCACTTCCAGTGTTACGTCGGCACGAATCGACACGACCTGGAAGTCCATCAGCGCACCGACCGAGTCTTCCGCATACGACATCGCGGCGCGCACCTGCTCGCGTTCTTCGACCGGCAGGGCCCGGAAGACATCCTCCATGACGTCGTCGGGCAGGTCGGGGGCGAGATCGGCGATCTCGTCGGTGTCGAGCTGCTCGGTCGCCGCGACCAACTCATCGGCGTCCATGCTGCGGATGAGCGATTCGCGCACCGCATCGGACACCTCGAGCAGGATCTCGCCATCGCGCTCGGCCTTGACCAGATCCCACAGCACCAGGCGCTCGCGCAGCGGCAGCGCCTCGAGCACGTAGGCGACATCGGCGGGGTGGAGTTCATCGAGCCGCGCACGCAGCTCGGCGAGCTGCTCCTGCTGGCTCAGCTCGTGGGTGACGACTTCGTTGGGGTTGGGAAGGTGCTCGGGAGTGAACTCACTTTCGTGATAGCGCGCCAGCAGGGCCTGCACTTCGTGCAGCGCTTCCTGCAGGTCTTCCAACCCTTTGCGTTCGAGGACTTCGGACATCGCGAGCCATGAGGGGAAGCGCGAGGACGACGATCTCGCACGCAAGTGGATAATCGGCAAATTTTATCAGCGGCCCTCGGCATTGCGAAGCGGCGGCGCTGCCCACAACGCTCGCCACCGCCAAACCGCCATGCGCTCGTCGACTTCACCACCATCATCGCGTGCCGTCCTTGCTCCCGGCGTGACACGACGCGAGGCGTGGTCATGGGCGATGTTCGACTTCGCCAATTCAGGCTACACCACAGTGGTCATCACGGCGATCTATAACGCGTACTTCGTGAAGGTGATCGCCGGCAACGCCGCCTGGGCCACGCTCGCCTGGACCGTCGCGCTCGGCGTGTCGTACGCGCTCGTGCTGCTGACCGCGCCGCTCATTGGCGCGATCGCCGATCTGCGCGCGGCGAAAAAGCCCCTGCTCGTCGTCACGACGATCGGCTGCGTGCTCAGCACCGCGGCGCTCGGTCTGGCCGGCCCCGAGGAGCTTTGGCTCGCGGTGATGCTGCTCATCCTGTCCAACTTCTTCTTCGGCACGGGCGAGGATCTCATTGCGGCCTTCCTGCCCGAACTGGGCCAGCGCGAAGGGTTGGGACGACTCTCAGCGTGGGGCTGGTCGCTTGGCTACGTCGGCGGATTACTGGTGCTGGGCACCTGCCTGGCCTACGTGACCCACGCCCAGGCACGCGGGGCGGGGGCGAGTGAGTTCGTGCCGGTCACTCTGCTGATCACCGCCGTGCTGTTCGCCCTGGCCAGCCTGCCCACGTTCCTGTTCCTGCGCGAGCGAGCTCAGCCGCAGCGCGGGACTGTGCGGCACGCGCTAGCCGATGCCCTGGGCCGCATGCATCACACCTGGCAGGAGGCACGCCGCTATCGCGACCTGGTCCGATTTCTGGTGTGCATCGTGTTCTACCAAGCGGGCGTGCAGGCGGTGGTCGCGCTGGCTGCGGTCTACGCTGAGCAGGTGTTGGGGTTCACGACGCAGCAGACCATCACGCTCATCCTGGCGGTCAATATCGCTGCCGCGGCAGGCGCGTACGCGTTCGGCATCGTGCAGGATCGCTTCGGACACCGCCGCACCATCGCGATCACGTTGTGGGGTTGGTTACTCACCGTGGTAATCGCTTGGGGAGCCACGACGGTTGCGGTGTTCTGGCTGGCGGCCACGCTGGCCGGCATCTGTCTGGGATCGTCGCAGTCGGCCGGACGCGCGCTGGTCGGCTATCTCAGTCCCGCGGATCGGGTCGGTGAATTCTTCGGCCTGTGGGGCGTGGCGATGAAGCTCGCGGCCATTCTCGGGCCGATCACCTACGGGTTGGTGGTGTGGGTTGCGCAGGGCAACCATCGAACCGCCATCGTGGCGACGGGCGCGTTCTTCCTGATTGGCCTGGTGCTGCTGGCGCGCATCGACGTCGCGCGGGGACGCGCCGCGCTTGCCGATTGAGAGCGTGAGTCAGGGCGGCGTCAGATCCAGCGCCGCCAGCGGAAGTACGTGAGCATGGCCACGACGACCACCCCCATGCCCCCGAGCGACCACCAGAACCCGTATTGCGAGTGCAGTCCGGGGATCAGCTCGAAGTTCATGCCGAAGATCCCGGTGATGAGCGTAAGCGGCATGAAGATCGCGGTGATGAGCGTCAGCGTGCGCATGATCTCGCTGGTGCGGTGCGCCACCGCCGCGAAATGCAGCTGCACCGCCGACTCGATCTGCGACTCGACGCGCCGCGCGTGCGCAAGAACGCGGCCGATGTGCTCGACCAGATCGGCAAATCGCACCTGCAGCTCCGGACCGAGGCTGTCGAAGCGGGCGTCGCGCCATTCCTGCACCGCATCGAGCTGACCTTCGCTCAGTGTTTCCAGCTTGCGTACTTCGTTGCGCTGCTCGAGCAGGGCGTACCAGTCGCTGAAGGCGCGGCGCGGATCGAGCAGTGCGCGCTGGAACTGCTCGAAGCGCGTCGTGATGCCCTGGCGCAGGTCGAGGTACTGATCGACCATAGTCGACAGCAGGCGGTGCGCGAGCTCGTCGGTGTTGCGCGGCAGGCGACCGGGCTGGTTGCGGATCCGATCGCGCACCACGACACAGGCGCGATTGTCGGCCGGATGCACGGTGGCAATCAGGCGCTCGAACCGAAACACGAACAGCGGCTGGGTGTCGATCTTGAGCGCATTGGGGCTGGGCACCAACCCGCGAAACACGATCATTTCGTACTGATCGGTTTCGTCGAAATACGAGGGATGGCCCATGTTGCGCGCATCGAGCACATGGTTCTCGAACAACGTGATGCCGGTGAGCCGGGTGATCTCCTCGACCAGCTGGTCGAGCTCGTCGTGCGATCCATCGAGCCAGATGTAGCCGTGCTCGGGGGCCGCCTGGCCGGATTCGAGCGCCTGACAGCTACCGTTGTTGATCAGCAATCGATGCATGGCTCCGCTTCCGCGCTCCGGCAAGGTTCAGTGGGCGTTGCTCGCCGGCGCGCTCGTATTCAGGGCACCTGTGCCTGCGGCATGCGCGCGAGGATCCGCGCTCCATACTCGAACAAGTACGGTGCCCCGCGATTCTTGTCGTAGAACTGCGGGCGCGGCAACATTGCCGCCAGCCGCGCCGCCTGCTCGGCGGTCAGACGATCCGCGCCGGTCTTGAAGTAGTGCTGCGCCGCGGCCTGCGCACCGAACACGCCTTCACCCCATTCGGCCACGTTCAGATAGATCTCCAGAATGCGCGCCTTGTCGAACGTCCATTCGAGCATGAGCGTGATCAGCGCTTCCTGCGCCTTGCGCACATAGCTGCGCTCGCCCGACAGGAACAGGTTCTTGGCCAGTTGCTGCGTGATCGTCGAGCCGCCGGCGACCGCGCGGCCGCTGCGCTTGTTGCGATCGATCGCGCGCTGGATCCCTTCCCAGTCGAAGCCTTCGTGGTCGACGAACTTCGCATCCTCGGCAACGATCACGGCGCTCTTCAAGCTCATCGCGATCGAGCCGTAGTCGACCCAGGTGTGCCGCAAGGCGGCGTTCGGCTGCTTGGCTCGCAGCTCCTCCAGGCGCAACTCCATGAAGCTGGTGGAACTCGGATTGAAGAACTTCCACCACACGATCTGCGCCCAGAAGCTCGCCTGCACCAGCACGAAGATCAGCGTGATGACCCCCAGCGCATAGCAATAGAACTTCCAAGCCGTGACGATCGCGCGACCGAGCCCGATCAATGGGCCGCGGGAACGGGCGACGTTTCGGGCAGACAGGGATCGTGGCATCGGTCGCGCCACCGCCAGCGGCGCTACTCGCTGTGCAGGCGATCGCCCGGCGCGAAGATCCAGGTGCGCGTGATCACCAGAATATCGGTGTCGCGGCGGATGTCGGCCGGGAACGGCGCGTACGGAGCGCCCATGTTGACGATGCGCCGCGCCGCGCGATCGAGCACCTGATAGCCCGACGGTCGCGTGATCTCCGGATCGGCTGCTAGTGATCCGTCCGCCCTGATCTGCACCGTCATCTGCAGGCTGCCGTAGATGCGCCCGCGCGCATCGGCCGGGTAGTTCATGTTGCCGATGCGCTCGACCTTCTGGCGCCAGTCCTCGACGTACTGCGCGAATCGCACCTCCGCCGCACGAGCGCCGACGAACTGCTTACGGGGCCGCTTGTTGTATTCCTCGGTCTGCCGCGCGATCTGCGCCTCGAGTCGCGCCATGGCCATCGTGCGAGCGACGAGTTCCTGGCCGCTGGGCAGGTCCGGCGCGGGCGGCTGCGGTGTGGGTGGAGTCGGATCAAGCACCGTTTCGGGTTGCGTGACAACCGTTGCGCTCTTCTTGGCGGCCTGGGCGAGCAACGCGCGCTGCTCTTGCTCCAGCCGCTTCACTCGCCGCTGCGCCTGTTCCAGTGCGTCGTTGCCGGGTCGCACCTGCGGCAATACCGGCATCGGCGACTTGGCGCGCCGGTCCTGATCGGTGTTGCCGCCGCCATCGAGATTGGCCTGCGCCAGCACGTCGGGTTTCTCGGGTCGCGTCGCAGTTTTGCTGTTGACCAGCACCACCTCGAGCGACGGCGGGGTCTTGAGCTGGAACGCCTCGGGGAACGTGAACTTGATCGACAGCGCGACCGCGTGCAACAGCACGGATGCGGCCAGTGCAATGTGCAGCACCGAGAGCGAACTGCGCGTCGCCGCCGTCAGCGACAGGGCGCGCATTACGACGTGAGCAGCCACGGGACGATTCGCGACCGGTTGAACGAAGGGGACGAACGAGGGAATGGCGGGGCGGTGATGTCCGCCTGCGCAAATCTAGGGATTGACGCGCTGCTTATAGACAACGTGCAAACTACTGTCAACGAGATCGACCGACTCGATCTGCACGATGACCGCAGTCCCGGATGGAAGGTCCGGCAGCGAAGATACGCGGACGAAGAGCGGAATCTGACGCAGCTTGACCACGCCTTCGCGCACCACCGTCGCCTCGCTCTGCGTGACGCCCTCCTGGACCAGCCAGCGCAAGCACCAGTAGTGCTCCATCTTCTCCTGGAACTCGCCGTACGACGCGTACGCGACCTCGAACTCGCGGATCGCACCGAGCAGTGACGCGGAGTTTCGCGCGAATGGCGCCGCTTCGTTGTTGAGCAGCGCGAGCAGTTGCCACTGGTTGATCAGATCGACGTAGCGACGCAACGGCGAACTGGTCCAGGCGTAGTGCGACACGCCCAACCCCTGATGTTCGCCCGCGGCCGTGCTCATGCGCACCTTGCCCTGGCTCTGGCCACGGTAGATCGCCGCGATGTCGTGATCGGCCAGCATCTTGCCCCAGGTGCGATTGACCAGGATCATCATCTCGGCCACGAGCTTGTCGAGCGGCGCACCGCGTTTGCGCTCGGTGATCGTGACGCGATCGCCGGAAACGTGGAACACGTACTCGGGCCGGTCGTTGGACGCGCCGCTCTGACCGCGATCGGCTTCGAGCCGCTGCGCGAAGCGGTAGATCGTATGCAACGCCTGCGCCCACGGCGTGATGCGCTCGGCCTGCTCGATCGCATCGGCCGCGCCCACCTGGAAGATCTCATTGAGCGGATCGACGTCCTGATGCCGCAGATTGGCCGCCACCTCGATCGACTCGATGCGCGAATGCGATGAGCGGATCGCCATCGTCTGCGGATCGACTTGCACATACAGCGAGATTGCCGGACGCCACTGCTTCTCGGCGAGCGTAAACGCATCGACGAGCACATCAGGCAGCATGGTGATCTTGCGGCCGGGCATGTACACGGTGGACAACCGCTCGCGTGCGATGCGACCCAGTCCGGTCTCGGCGTCGAAGCCCAGTCCCGGCGCGGCGATGTGGATGCCGACTTCGAGCAGCCCTTCGGACGTGGTACGCAACGAGAACGCATCGTCGATCTCGGTGGTGGCCACGTCGTCGAGGCTGAACGCACGCACCGTGCTCGCCTCGAGCTCGCCCGGTACGTCGAACTGGTGCGTACCGGCGAATCCTTCGCCCTGCGGGAAATACTCGAACAGGAACCGACCCAGGTGATAGTCGTGAGTGGGCGGCAGCACGCCGCAGCGCTCGAACAACTTCGCTGCGGTCAGGCCGACGCGATCGCACGCCTGCTCCAGCGCCTTGGTCTCGATGCGGTTGCGATCGGGCTTGTAGAGCAGCTCGCGCATCAGCGGCTTCCACTCAGCCGGAAACTCGCTGCGCGCCAGCGCTTCGACCCAGCGCTCGATCTGCTCGGTCTGCTGCCGTTTGCGTTCGACCGCGACAAGCGCTGCCTTCAGCGTGTCGGCCGGCGCAGCGCGGTAGCGTCCCTTGCCCTTACGGTGAAAGTAGATCGGTGCGCCGTGCAGTCGAAACAGAATGCCGGCAGCCTCGGTCGGCGTGGCGACGCGACCGAAATATTCCTTGGCGAGCTGATCGAAGCCGAACTCCTCCGTGCCGCTCGCTTCCCACAGGAAGTCGATGTCCAGGTCGTCTGCGATCGCGCGCGTGGCATCGAGGAATTCGCTCAACACCGGTTCGCGGAAACGCAGCAGCACGTTGTTCGCTTTGATCTTCTGGCGCTTGCCGTGCTGCGACTCGATCTGCAACGAGCTGTCGGCTTCGGTGAGGATGGTGCCGACCTTGAACTCGCCGTTGTCTTCGTAGAGCGCGTACATTCGAAAGCAGCGCCACGCGCACGAAGCGCGCGGAGGGAAGGGAAGCGGGCCAACGCTTGGGTGATTGTGGCCGCCGATCGCAACACGCGAGAGGCCGATGCGGGCGTGCGATAAGCAATCGGGGAGGGCGGATTATAACGGCGCGCGCATTCCGGCGAACGCGAGAATCTGCGGTATCTGCTGCGGGAAGCTCATGAGGGTGTGGTCACCCCCTTCGACCACGACCTGCCGCGCGCCCGCGTAACGCGCCATCGCTTCGCGATAGTCGAGTACCTCGTCGCCGGTTTCGACCAGCAGCAGATAACGGTGCGGATCGATCCGCTCGATCCACAGCGCCTGGAGTTGCTCGATATGCGCCGGCGTAAGCTCGTACTGCTCACCGGAGTAGAGATTGCGCTGCGGACCGAGATACTTGTGCAGATCGCGCTGCGGGTTCACCGCCGGATTGATCAGCACCGCGCGCAGATCGTGGCGTTCAGCCAGATACGTGGCGTAGTAGCCGCCGAGCGAACTGCCGACCAGCGTGATCGGCTCGCCGGTACGACGTTCCAGCTCCGCCTGCACCAGCGCTATCGCCTGTTGCGGCCAATGCGGCAAAGCCGGGCAGACGAATGCATCGCCCAGCCCGCGTCGTTCCAGATACTGGCGCAGCTGCGTCGCCTTCTTGGAGGCCGGCGTGCTGTTGAAGCCATGCAGATAGATGATCATCGTTGCTGCCGACCTATCAACCGGTTTCTCTCAGACGCTCGAGCAGCTTGTCGTGGACCCCGAGAAAGCCGCCATTGCTCATCACCAGAATATGGTCACCCGGCCGCGCCTGTGCGGCGATGGTCGCCGTGAATCGCTCGAAGTCGGCATCGCATAGCGCCTTCGCACCGAGCGGCGTCAACGCCGCGGCGACATCCCAATTGAGCCCGCCGGTGAAGCAGTACACCCGGTCGGCCGCGGCAAGACTGCCAGGCAATGCCGCTTTCATCACGCCGAGCTTCATCGTGTTGGAGCGTGGCTCGAGTACGGCGAGGATGCGGGCATTGCCGACCGCGGCGCGCAATCCGGCGATGGTCGTCTCGATCGCCGTCGGATGGTGCGCGAAATCGTCGTAGAGCGTGATATCGCGAACACGGCCGCGCACCTCCATGCGGCGTTTGGCCCCAGCAAATCGTCCAAGTGCCTCGATCGCTGCCTGCGGCGCGACACCCGCATGCGCGGCGGCCGCGATCGCCGCCAGTGCGTTCAAGCGGTTGTGTTCGCCGAGTTGCGTCCACTCGACGCGGCCGAGCGCCGCTCCGGCGCGTTGCACGATGAAGCCGCGCTGATCGACCGCGCCCAGCGACCAGCCCTCGGCTGTGCCGAACGCATCGCGCTCCGACCAGCATCCGCGCGCCATCACACGTCCGAGCGCCTCATCGGCACCGTTGACGATCACCCGGCCGCTCGCCGGCACGATGCGCACCAGGTGGTGAAATTGCGTCTCGATCGCGGCCAGGTCGGCAAAGATGTCGGCGTGGTCGAACTCGAGATTGTTGAGCACCGCAGTGCGTGGCCGGTAGTGGACGAATTTCGAGCGCTTGTCGAAGAACGCGGTGTCGTACTCGTCGGCCTCGATCACGAAATGGCGACTGGTCCGGGCGCGCGACGAGATGCCGAAGTTGCCGGGTACGCCGCCGATGAGAAAGCCCGGATCGAGGCCGTTCGCGTCGAGAATCCACGCGAGCATCGACGCGGTGGTGGTCTTGCCATGTGTGCCAGCGACCGCCAGCACCCACTTGTCGTGCAGCACGTGTTCGGCGAGCCACTGCGGACCGGAGATGAATCGATCCGACGAATCGAGGATCGCCTCCATCAGCGGATTGCCGCGCGTGATTGCATTGCCGACCACCCACAGATCCGGCGACAACGCACGCTGCTCGGCACCGTACCCTTCGATCAACTCGATGCCTTCGGCCGCGAGCTGCGTGCTCATCGGCGGGTAGACGTTTGCGTCGCAGCCGGTCACGCGATGGCCGAGCGCGCGCGCGATCAGCGCCAGCCCGCCCATGAACGTCCCGCAAATGCCCAACACGTGTATGTGCAAAGTGGCTCCTGACTCTGGGTCCTGACTCGCGGCAAGTGCCGCGGCGCGTATGTTCCCGCGAGGATCCGGTACGGACGCGTGGCGTGGGCTCGGGGATCCGGCAAAGGCGCGAATTCTAGGTCGGTCGGCGCGTCCCCAGTGGCTCCGCCGCTATCACCACGATCAAAGTAGGCGCTTACAATTCCGATGACCCGCTCGGGTATCATCGTGGGGTCGCGGAAAACACATGCGCGATCAGGATCTCGCCCCATGGCTCGGGACAAGTCCCCCAAACAACAACAGATGCGCCTGCGGATCGCCGCGGCGGCCGCTCGGATGATGGCCGAGGATGGCATCGAGGACTACGCGCTCGCCAAACGCAAGGCCGCGCGGCTGCTCGGCGCCTCGGACACGCAATCACTGCCCGCCAACGACGAAGTCGAAGCCGAACTGCGCACCTACCTGTCGCTGTATCAGGCTGACGAACATCGCGCGCGTCTGTCGGAGCTGCGTGAAGCAGCGCTGACCATCATGGAAGAACTCGAGGAGTTCCGGCCGTACCTGTGCGGCTCGGTGCTCAAGGGCACCGCCGGGCGCTACGCCGACATCGATCTGCAGCTGTTCACCGACGACGCCAAATCAGTCGAGTTGTATCTGCTCAATCGCGGCGTGACGTACGACGCCGAGGAGCAGCGTCACTATTGCGGCGACGAGCCGCGCGCGGTGACGGTGCTGCGCGCCGAGTGGGATGGCGTGCCGGTGGCGATCGCAATCCACGCCGCCAAGGACGAGCGCGCGTCG
>CADEDU010000067.1:15325-19037 GCA_902826155.1 uncultured beta proteobacterium | reverse complement strand
CATTGGAACGGCAAGGTGGTGGTGGTGAACTTCTGGGCAACCTGGTGTCCGCCGTGCCGCGAGGAGATCCCGGGCCTGATCAGCGCACGCAAGCGGTTTGCCGATCAGGGCGTGGAAGTCGTGGGCGTGGCGATCGATACCGCCGAGAAGGTCCGGCCGTTCGCGCAGCAGTTCAACATGGATTACCCGCTGCTGTTCGGTGAAGCCAACGCGCTCGAGCTGATGCGGCGGCTCGGTAACGTCAGCGGTGCCTTGCCCTACACCCTCGTGCTCGATCGCAAAGGCGCCGTCGCCGCGCGCCACCTCGGATTGCTCACACCGGAACAGGTGGCCGGCCTGATCCAGCCACTGCTGCGCTAGCGCTGTGCCGCACGATCGCCGAAGTTGGGCGATCTTGGCACCATTTGTAGACAATTTCGGCCGACTTGCCCATACTCGCGCCGCTTTACAAGGTTCCCATTCCTACCGGCACACCGCAGCGATGCGCCGCGCCGGCCTCCGCAACACTTGAGGTTTCCCTGGCTCCATGGACCTGCGCAAACTCAAGACGATGATCGAGCTGGTGCAGCAATCGGGTATTGCCGAGCTCGAAGTGACCGAGGGTGAAGAACGGGTGCGCATCGTCCGGGGCGGCATCGCCGCGCCTGGCCCTGAGTACTACGCACCACCAGTCGCCGCCCGGCCCGTGCCGATCGCGGGGGGCGGTGCGCCGGCCGCGCCTGCGCCGGCCGGTTCGCCCGAAGCGCCACCCGGACACGTGCTGAAGTCGCCCATGGTCGGCACGTTTTATCGGGCCTCGGCGCCCGGCTCCAAGCCCTTCGCTGAAGTGGGCGACGCCGTCAAAGCCGGCCAGACGGTGTGCATCATCGAGGCGATGAAGCTCATGAACGAGATCGAAGCCGACAAAGACGGCGTGATCAAGGCGATCCTCATCGAGAACGGCCAGCCAGTCGAATACGGCGAGCCGCTGCTGGTGATCGAAGGCTGATCGGACGCATCTCCCCCATCGCGTACCGCCACGCCGCGCGCCCGGCACATCGCGAACGCCAACCGTCGCACCGTTTCGAGTTTCCATGTTCGACAAGATCCTGATCGCCAATCGCGGTGAAATCGCCCTGCGGGTGCAGCGCGCGTGCCGCGAACTCGGCATCAAGACCGTGGTGGTGCATTCCGAGGCCGATCGCGAGGCGAAGTACGTGAAGCTCGCCGACGAATCGGTGTGCATCGGCCCGGCCCCGGCACCGCAGAGCTACCTGAACATTCCGGCGATCATCGCCGCGGCCGAAGTCACCGACGCCGAGGCGATCCACCCCGGCTATGGCTTTCTGTCCGAGAACGCCGATTTCGCCGAACGCGTCGAGGCGAGCGGCTTCGTGTTCATCGGCCCGCGGCCGGAAAACATCCGCCTGATGGGCGACAAGGTCTCGGCCAAGGCCGCCATGATCGAAGCCGGCGTGCCCTGCGTGCCGGGCACCGAGGGCGCGTTGCCGGAGGAACCGGCCGAAATCATCAAATCGGCGCGCGCGATCAAGTACCCGGTGATCATCAAGGCAGCCGGCGGCGGTGGCGGACGCGGCATGCGCGTGGTGCACACCGAGGCTGCGCTCATCAACGCGGTGCACCTCACGCGCGGCGAGGCACAGGCGGCGTTCGGCAATCCGACCGTGTACATGGAGAAGTACCTGGAGAACCCGCGCCATATCGAGATCCAGGTGTTGACCGATGCGCACAACAACGCGGTCTATCTGGGCGAGCGCGACTGCTCGATGCAGCGGCGCCATCAGAAGATCATCGAGGAAGCGCCGGCACCCGGCATCACCGTCAAAGAGCGCGCACGGATCGGCGAGCGTTGCGTCGAGGCCTGCAAGCGCATCAACTATCGCGGCGCGGGCACGTTCGAGTTCCTCTACGAAGACGGCGAGTTCTACTTCATCGAGATGAACACCCGCATCCAGGTCGAACATCCGGTCACCGAACTGGTCACCGGCATCGATCTGGTTCAGCAGCAGATCCTGGTGGCAAACGGCGAGAAGCTGCCGTTCCGGCAGAAGGACATCGTGATGAAGGGCCACGCGATCGAGTGTCGGGTCAACGCCGAGGATCCGTTCGTGTTCACGCCATCACCAGGACGCATCACCAGCTTCCACTCGCCGGGCGGACCGGGGATCCGTGTCGATTCGCACGCGTACCACGGCTACTTCGTGCCGCCCCACTACGATTCGATGATCGCCAAGGTGATCGCTTCGGGCGTGACGCGCGATCAAGCGATCCGGCGCATGCACATCGCGCTGACCGAGATGGTCGTGGAGGGGATCCAGACCAACATCCCGCTGCATCAGGAATTGCTCAAGGACAGCCAGTTCCTGCGCGGTGGCACCAGCATCCACTATCTCGAGAAGAAACTCGCGCAGCGCGCCAAGCCGAAGTGAGCGGCGGCGTGCTGCACGCGACATGACGGGTGCGATCGTGGCGTGGCGCTCATTGGAACTCATGGTCGCGGGCGAGCTGGCGCAGCCGCTATCCGATGCGCTGCTGGAAGCCGGCGCGCTGTCGGTGAGCATCGAAGATGCCGATGCCGGCACACTCGATGAACAGCCGCGCTTCGGCGAGCCCGATACCCCCGCGCCCGAACCGTGGCCGCACAGCAAGGTACTGGCGCTGTTCGACGCATCGGCTCCGCTCGAAGCGCTGCTCACCCAAGCTGCCGCGGCATGCGGCCTGACCCGGTGCCCGGATCATCACATCACAGAAGTGCCGGAGCAGGACTGGGTGCAGCAGACCCAGTCGCAGTTTGCACCGATCCAGGTGAGTGGCAGGCTGTGGATCGTCCCGTCCTGGCACGAGCCACCCGATCCGCAGGCGATCAACCTGTTGCTCGATCCGGGGCTGGCGTTCGGTACCGGCACACACCCGACCACTCGCCTGTGTCTGGAATGGCTCGATCACCATGTCCATGGTGGGGAGACGGTCATCGATTACGGGTGCGGCTCCGGTATCCTCGCAATCGCCGCCGCCAAACTTGGGGCCGGACGCATCCTGGGCGTGGACATCGATCCGGTCGCCGTCGATGCCGCGCGCATCAATGCGCATCGCAATCAAGTCGCTGGAATCTTTCAAGACGTGAGCACACCGCTGCGCGACACCGCTGACATCGTGCTGGCCAACATCCTGGCCAACCCGCTGCGCGTGCTCGCCCCTGCGCTGGCAAGTCTGACGCGCCAAGGCGGCCGACTCGTGCTGGCCGGATTGCTCGACAGCCAGGAAGACGAGATCGCCGCAGTGTACGACCCATTCTTCACGGTCCGTCGGTTCGCAGTGCGCGAAGGCTGGGTCGCGCTGGAAGGGGTGCGGCGATGAAGCTCATCACTCGTTGCCCGCAGTGCCACACTTCGTTTCGCGTGCATGACCACCAGCTCGCGGTGCGGCAGGGCCGGGTGCGTTGTGGCGCGTGCGGACACGTGTTCGATGCGTACTCGACGCTGACCGAGCAACCCGACGAAGATCGCGCGGCTTATCCGGTCGAGTGGCAACTGGCGCAAGGCACCACCGCAGCGGCATCCGCGCAGCGCTCCGCTCACGTCGGCGAATATCAGGATCCGGTGTCGCTGGTCGATCCGATCTTCGACATCGGCAATGCACGGGCACCGCAGCATTCACCTGCGGCCGAACCGGTAGCGCGCGCTACCTCTGAAATCGCGCATGAGTTTCGCGC
>CADEDU010000067.1:2634-15225 GCA_902826155.1 uncultured beta proteobacterium | reverse complement strand
CGCATGAGTTTCGCGCTGACCCGGGCCCAGGCGCGCATCCCGCGTTCAGGGCCGAGGATCTGGCGCTGCCACCATCATCGGGATTCGCTGCGCCGGCAGCATCGAGCGCCGACAGTGACGCATCCGCAGCGCCGGCGGCAGAGGTGCCGGCTTACTCGATCGCCGATCCGCTGCCGATCGTGCCCGCGCCGAGCGAACCGCAGGTGGCGCCTGTACCGGAGCCCGACGCTGTCGAAGGTGACTTCAGTTTCGGGCCGCGCCGCGCGAGTCTGCGGGCTCGCATCGGCATGAGCATCGCGGCGGGTCTGCTGGCGGTGATCGCGTTGGGCCAGCTTGCCTACGCCACGCGCAGCTATATCGCCGCATGGGCACCCGGTACGCGACCGGTCTTCGAACAGATCTGTTCGCAGCTGGGTTGCGACGTACCGCAGCTGCGCCGCACCGAAGCGGTGCTGCTCGATTCCTCCGAACTCGAACGTGAAGAAGCCGGCCTGCTCACGTTGAGCGCGGTGATCCGCAACACTTCGGTGTTCGAACAGGCGTTGCCATCGCTGATGCTCACTTTGATGGACGATCGCAATCGGGCGATATCGCGGCGCGTCCTCGAGCCCAAGGACTACCTGGCCGATCCCGCCACGAACGCGCAGGTGCTGCCCGCATCAGGCGCCGTGCAGGCGACCGTGTACATCGACACAGCCAAGCTCGGACAGGCCGCAGCGAACTACGAGCTGATCGTGTTCTACCGCTGAGCGGTGCCGCGCCCGCCGACGCATCCAAAGAATTTCAACCCGCCAACCAATCTGACGACTTCTTTCACCCGGAGCAATGTCCTCATGCGTGTGCTGATCTGCGGTTCGATGGCCTTCGACAACATCATGGTGTTCCAGGGTCGGTTTCGAGAGCACATCCTGCCCGAGCAGATCCACATGCTCTCGGTGTCGTTCCTGGTGCCGCAGCTGCGCCGCGAGTTCGGCGGCTGCGCAGGCAACATCGCCTACAACCTCAAGCTGCTGGGCGGCGAACCGGTGATCATGGCCACCGTCGGTGACGATGCCGAGAGCTACGGCGCGCGCCTCGACAAGCTGGGCATCACGCGCGAGCGCATCAAACACGTCAAGGACACGCTCACCGCGCAGGCGTTCATCACCACCGATCTGGACGACAACCAGATCACCGCGTTCCACCCCGGCGCGATGAACTTCTCGCATGAGAACCGCATCGATGCGAGCACCAACGCGAAATTGGGCATCGTCGCCCCCGATGGCCGCGACGGCATGGTGCAGCACGTCGAGCAACTGGCCAAGGCACGTATCCCGTTCATGTTCGACCCCGGCCAAGGGCTGCCGATGTTCTCCGGCCCCGAGCTGCTCGCGATGATCGATCAGGCGACCTATCTCGCCGTGAACGATTACGAGGGCAAGATGGTCGAGGAAAAGACCGGCAAGTCGCTCGATGCGCTCGCCAAGATGGTCGATGCGCTGGTCGTTACGCACGGTGCTCAGGGCTCGACGATTCGCGCCAAGGGTCAATTGATCAGCATCGGCAGCGTCAAGGCCGACAACGTGGTCGACCCGACCGGCTGCGGTGATGCGTATCGCGGCGGTCTGCTCTACGGCATCGTCAACGGCTACGACTGGAAGACGACCGGCCAGCTCGCCTCGTTGATGGGCGCACTTAAGGTGGCGCATCGCGGCGGGCAGAATCACGTGATCACGCGCGCGCAGATCGAACAGAAGTATCGCGAGGCGTTCGGGTCGAGTTTCGGCTAGCCCGGCCGTGGCGGCAGCGGCGTATCCGCCCGTCGCGGCGTTGCCCGCATCACCAGGCGACGCAGCTAGCGCCGCCTTTGCCGCGTTTGCCACTTTCGCCGCTTCGTAGACTCACGCGCCCCGCACCATGTCGCGCCCACGCACGTCCCGGCTCACCCGCGTCACCCGCATCACGCGGCTGGTCGTGCACATCTTCAAGGGCCTGTACATCTGCGCGCGTCACTTTCCCAAGCTCGACTACAACGGCCACGACGACCACATCCAGCGCTGGTCGGGCGAACTGCTCTCGATCCTGAGCATCCGCCTCAACCATCAGAACGCGCCGGCGCAATGGCCCGAGCGCTGCATGATCGTGACGAACCACATCTCGTGGATCGACGTGTTCGTGATCCTGGCGAGCTCCCCCGGCGTGTTCGTCGCCAAGTCCGACATCGCCGGCTGGCCGGTGGTGGGCAAGCTGGTGAGCGCGGTGGGCACGCTCTACATCGCACGCGAGAAAAAAAGCGACGTGCGGCGCATGAACGAACGCATCCGCGAGACGCTGCAATCGGGACGACGCGTGGCGATCTGTCCGGAAGGCACGACCACGCACGGCGATACGCTGCTGCGCTTTCACGGCGCGTTGTTTCAACCCGCGGTCGATGCGGAGGCGACGCTGGTGCCGGTGGCGCTGCGCTATCGCGACATGCACGGCGCGCCGACGCGCGCGGCGTCTTACGTCGGTGAAGTCTCGCTGGTGTCGAGCGTGTGGAGCATTGCCACCGAACCGCACATCGTGGTGGATGTGCACTTCGCCGATCCACTGCTCACGACCGAGTCGGACCGGCGCGCGCTCGTGCGCGCCTGCGAGTCGGTCATCAGTCAGCGCCTGGGCGTCGAGGTCGTCGCGAACGGACTTGATGCAGTGTTGAATCGTCCAGCCGGATCGCAGTAAGCATCCCGCCCCACACGCAGCCGGTGTCGAGGGCGATCACGTCGGCGCGTTGCATCAGCCCGAGCGTCGACCAGTGTCCGCACAACATCGTGTGCGTGGTGCTACGCCTCGACGGCACATCGAACCATGGCAGGAAGCCCGCAGGCGCATCGGACAAGCCACCTTTGTGATGGAACTCCATCGTGCCTTGCGGTGTGCAGAAGCGCATACGCGTCATGGCATTGACGATCACCCGCAACCGCGCCGCGCCGGCGAGGGCATCGGACCAATTCGCCGGTTCGCTGCCGTACATGCTCGCGAAGAATTCGCGATACGACGGCGCCTGCATCGCCGCTTCGACTTCGCGGGCCAGCGCGCGAGCCTGCGGGACGCTCCACAGTGGTAGCAGCCCTGCATGCACCAGCGCGAAGCTGCCCTCGACGTGCATCAATGGCTGCGCGCGCAGCCACGCCATCAGCTCGTCGCGATCGGGCGCGGCCAGAACTTCATCGAGCGTGTCATCGGCGCGCGGGCGACCCTGCCCGGCATCGAGCGACAGCAGATGCAAATCGTGATTGCCGTGCACGAACGTCGCACACGCGCCGAGACTGCGCACGAATCGCAGCACGGCCAGCGAGTCGGGACCGCGATTGACCAGATCGCCGACGAACCACAGGCGATCCGAGGCGGGGTCGAAGCGGATCTGCTCGAGCAGCTCGGCCAGCTCGTCGTAGCAACCCTGCACATCGCCTATTACGTATACGGACAAGCGAAACTCCAGCGGGATGTCATCAGTGGCGTGCGAAAATCGTGAACGCAACGCGCGATTTGCTCGAAGCAGACTCGCGCGAAGCATATTGGCAGATCCAACCGTCGCTCAACCATGACGCCACGTTGCGCACCTGCCTCACCGATTCCATCTCCTCACCCCATCGTCTCCGATCGCCCATGAGCACACCACAAAAAGCCATTCTGCTGCCCGTCCCGCGACTGGCTCGCTACGCGACCTTCAGCCTCGCGCCCAACGCCGATGCGCGCACGAGCCTGCGCAAGTTGCGCAACCTCATCGACGGCGAGCGCACGGTGGTGGGAATCGGCGAGTCGCTGGTCTCGGCGCTGGGCCGCAAGATCGACGGCCTGCGCGGTTTTCCGCAGTTTGCTACGCACGGCCTGGACATTCCATCGACGCCGGCGGCGCTGTGGTTATGGATGCGCGGCGATGATCGCGGCGAGTTGATGCATCGCTCCCGGCATCTCGCGGCCGAACTCGCGCCGGCGTTGCAGCTCGACGGCGTGATCGATGCTTTCCAGCACGACGGCGGGCGCGATCTCACCGGCTACGAAGACGGCACCGAGAATCCGAAAGGCAAGGATGCGCGCAAGGCAGCGCTCGTCGGCAGCGGCGATGCGCGCCTGGACGGTTCGAGCTTCGTCGCGGTCCAGCAGTGGCGCCACGACTTCCCGCGCTTCGATGCGATGTCACGCAAGGAGCAGGATCTGAGCATCGGCCGGCGCCGCGACACGAATGAGGAGATCGACAACGCGCCGAGGTCCGCCCACGTGAAACGCACCGCGCAGGAAAGCTTCGAGCCCGAAGCGTTCGTGCTACGCCGCTCGATGCCATGGGCCGACGCCACGCACGCCGGGCTGGTATTCGTTGCGTTCGGTGCGTCGCTCGATGCGTTCGAGGCGCAGCTGCGGCGCATGGTCGGCACTGAAGACGGCGTGACCGACGCGTTGTTCAAATTCACCCGGCCGCTCAGCGGCGCGTACTACTGGTGTCCTGCCATGCGCGAGGGCAAGCTCGATCTGCGTGCGCTTGGACTGTAGAGCGCGTTGTCATCACAGCCCCCGATCCAGCTTCCGATACTGCAACGCCTCGGCCACATCGGCCGTCCTGATCGAAGCGCTGTCCGCGATATCGGCAATCGTGCGGGAGACCTTCAGCACGCGGTGGTAGGAACGCGCCGACAGGTTCAGTCGGTCGAAAGCTTGCCGCAGCAGCGTCTGCGCCGCAGGCTCCAGTGCGCAGTGCTGCTCGATCTCCTTGTTAGCCAGCGAGGCGTTGGGCTTGCCTTGGCGCGCAAGCTGCCGCTCGAACACGGCCTGCACCCGCGCGCGTACGGCCATGCTCGATTCGGCGGCGGCGTCGACCTGGGTGAGTTCGGTCTGCGGTACGGCCGGTACATCGACGTGCAGATCGATGCGATCGAGGAGGGGACCTGAGATCTTGCCGCGATAGCGCTGGACCTGATCGGCCGTGCAGCGACAACGGGCCTGACCCAGCCAGCCGCAGGGACACGGATTCATCGCGCCGACCATCAGGAATCGCGCCGGATACTCGGCCTGCCGCGCCGCGCGTGAGATGTGCACGCGCCCGGCTTCGAGCGGCTCGCGCAGCACTTCGAGCACTTTGCGATCGAACTCGGGCAATTCGTCGAGGAACAGCACGCCGTGATGCGCGAGCGAGATCTCGCCGGGGCGCGGATCACCGCCGCCGCCCACCAGCGCCGCCGCCGAGGCGGAATGATGCGGCGAGCGAAACGGCCGCTGGCGCCAGCGCTCGATCTGGAAACCGGTGCGCGCGAGCGATTGCAGCGCCGCGGCTTCGATCGCTTCGTCATCGGTCATCGCCGGCAACAGGCCCGGCAACCGATTGGCGAGCATCGACTTGCCGGTGCCCGGCGGGCCAACGAGCAGAATGCTGTGATAACCCGATGCCGCGACTTCGAGCGCACGCTTGGCGGCGCGCTGCCCTTTCACATCAGCGAGATCGGGATAGATCGGCGCGATCGATTGCGCCGAAGCAGTGAACGGCTCGAACGGTCGCGTGCCGTGCAGGCACTCGCAGATCTCGTTCAGCGTCGAGGCGGCATAGACGGTCGCATCGTGCACCAGCGCCGCTTCGGGCGCACTCGCCTGCGGGACGACAAACGCGCGCCCTGAACGCCGCGCGCTGAACGTCATCGCCAGGGCACCACGGATCGGCCGCAACTCACCCGACAGCGAGAGCTCGCCCGCGAATTCCAGCTCCTTCAACTTGGTATCGGGGACCTGGCCCGAAGCGGCGAGGATGCCCAGCGCGATCGGCAGATCGAATCGCCCGCTTTCCTTGGGCAGTTCAGCCGGGGCGAGATTGACGGTGATGCGTCGCGCGGGAAATTCGAACTGGCAATTGACCAGCGCGGCGCGCACGCGGTCCTTGGCCTCTTTCACTTCAGTGTCGGGCAGACCGACGATGGTGAAGCTGGGCAGGCCGTTGGCCAGATGGGTTTCGACCGTGACCGCAGGCGCGTCGACGCCGGCTAACCCGCGGCTGTAGACGACTGCCAATGCCATCGAATCGGACCTGCGCGACGCGTGGATCGATTCGGCGTGACGCGCTTCTCTAGCGACAGTCGGGACTACTGCAGCGTGGTGCGCTGCTCGCCCAGGCGCGCTTCCATTTCGGCGACGCGCTTCTCCAGCGCTTCGAGCCGCTCGCGCGTGCGCGCCAGCACCTTGGCCTGGATATCGAATTCCTCGCGCGACACCAGATCGAGCTTATTGAACGTGCTCGAGAGCATCGCCTTCACGTTGCGCTCCAGATCCTTGGCCGGACTGGTCGCCGCGAGTTCGGCGATGCGGCGCTGAATCTCTTCGAAGAATCGTGGCGTGGTCATGGTGCGGTCGCAGCTAACGGTGGGATCGGGGCACTCTAGCACAGCGTCTGCACCCTACTGGCCCGCCTGACCGATACGCCCCGGGGTGGGGCACACCGATCGGTTGCCCGCACCGCTCAGGTGCGCCGGCACCTCCCCCATCGCGCGGCTGCTCCGTAAGCCCATGATTTAGCAGAGCTAAATGAGTGGCACACGAAGTGCTATGGCGATGCACGCATCGACCCGCATCGCGTAGCTGCTTTCTCTTTGCGCTTGCTCGCGCGTGTACGCACCTCATCGCGCATTTTCAATTATCGAACCGCCATCACACAGAAAAACGCCATGAACACGCTCATCAGCTCCCTCGCTGTCGCTTCGCTATCGGCCGGCTTGTGCGCAAATGCGTTCGCGCAAGGCACGCCCACCCCAACGCACTCGTTTACCGGCAACGCCAACCTGGCGAGCGACTACCGGTTCCGCGGCATCTCGCAGACGTTCAAGCTGCCCGCGTTTCAGGGCGGCTTCGATTACTCGCACGCGAGCGGTTTTTATCTGGGTAACTGGAACTCCAACGTCAGCGGGCTGAGCTATCCCAACGGCGCCGGTCTGGAGATGGATCTCTACGGCGGCTACAAGAAATCGTTCGGCGATTTCGGCTTCGACGTCGGCCTGCTGCAGTACTACTACCCCGGCGCCAAGTACGCCAACGGCACCAAGTTCGACACGCTCGAAGGCTACGTGGCGGGGAGCTGGAAGTGGCTCTCGCTCAAGTACTCGCACACGCTCACCGACTACTTCGGCGTGAAGACGGCCACCTTCGGCGGCAGCTGCAATCGTGACGGCGCGGATTGTTTCGGCGCCGCACCCGGCAACTCGAAAGGCTCGGGCTACCTCGATCTGAGCGCGAATTACGAAATCATCCCGAAGCTCACGCTGAGCGCGCACATCGGTCATCAGACGGTGCGCCACTACGGCAAGCTCGACTACACCGACTACAAACTGGGCGCCACCTACGACCTCAACGGCTGGTTACTGGGGGCAGCGTTCATCACCACCGACGCCGACAAGAAGTGGTACTACGTCACCGGCGGCGGGCGAACCAAAGAGACCGGCACGGCGACCGTGGTGTTCACGGTCGGCAAGACGTTCTGACCGGCAAGCGATCCGCCTCGCGCGCACCCGCGCGGGGCACGTCAGGGGAAGCACCATGAAACTAGTCACCGCCATCATCAAACCATTCAAGCTCGACGAGGTGCGAGAAGCGCTCGCTGCAGTGGGTGTGCAGGGCGTCACCGTCACCGAAGTGAAGGGCTTCGGCCGGCAGAAAGGCCACACCGAGCTGTATCGCGGCGCAGAGTACGTCGTCGATTTCCTCCCGAAAGTGAAGATCGAAGTCGCGATCCAGGCCGATCTGCTGGACGCGGTGATCGAGGCCATCGAGAAGTCGGCCCGCACCGGCAAGATCGGCGACGGCAAGATCTTCGTCTACGAACTGGAGCAGGTCGTTCGCATTCGCACCGGCGAGACCGGCGCGTCCGCACTATAAAAGGGGAGCAGCGAAGTGAAAGTGATGATCGGTTTGCTCGCGGCGCTGGCTGCGGGCCTGTTGTCGATGGACGTTGCACTGGCGCAAGCGCCGGCCGCCGCCGCCGCGGCTGCACCAGCACCGGTGCCCAACAAGGGCGATACCGCGTGGATGCTGATCTCCACCGCGCTGGTGTTGATGATGTCGGTACCGGCGCTGGCGCTGTTCTACGGCGGCATGGTGCGCGCCAAGAACATGCTGTCGGTGCTGATGCAGGTGTTCGTGGTGTTCTCGCTGATCACGGTGCTGTGGGTGGTGTACGGCTACAGCCTGTCGTTTACCGAGGGCAATTCGATCATCGGCGGCTTCGACCGGCTGTTCCTGAACGGGATGTTCGATCCGGTCAAAGGTGAGTTCACGACCGCAGCGACGTTCAGCAAAGGCGTGGTGATTCCCGAGTTCGCGTTCGCAGCCTTCCAGGCGACGTTCGCGGCGATCACCTGCTGCCTGATCCTCGGTGCATTCGCCGAGCGCGTCAAATTCAGCGCGGTCCTGGTGTTCGTGGTGCTGTGGTTCACCTTCTCGTATCTGCCGATCGCTCACATGGTGTGGTTCTGGGCCGGTCCGGATGCCTACACCGATCCGAAGCTGGTCGATTCGCTCAACGCCAAGGCCGGTCTGCTGTGGCAATGGGGTGCGCTCGATTTCGCCGGCGGCACCGTGGTGCACATCAACGCGGGCATCGCAGGACTGGTCGGCGCCTGGCTCGCCGGTCGGCGCATCGGTTACGGACGCGAAGCGATGACCCCGCACAACCTCACCATGACGATGGTCGGCGCGTCGCTGCTGTGGGTGGGCTGGTTCGGCTTCAATGCGGGCTCCGCGCTCGAAGCGGGCAATTCCGCCGCGCTCGCCTTCATGAACACGTACGTCGCGACTTCTTGTGCGGTGCTGGCGTGGACGTTCGGTGAATGGGCGTTCAAAGGTCGTCCGTCGATGCTCGGTGCTGCGTCGGGTGCAGTGGCCGGCCTGGTCGCGATCACGCCGGCCGCGGGTAACGTCGGCGTGGTCGGTGCGCTGGTGATCGGTTTGATCTCCGGCCTGGTGTGTCTGTGGGGCGTGAACGGCCTGAAGCGCCTGCACGGCCTGGACGATTCGCTCGACGTGTTCGGCGTGCACGCGGTCGGGGGCATCCTCGGTGCGTTGCTCACCGGCGTGTTCGTCTCGCCGGCGCTCGGCGGTCCGGGCTTCATCACCGACTGGGTCACGGCGAAGTCGGGCTTCACCAGCATCGCCGAGCAAGTGTGGGTCCAGGCGAAAGCGGTGGGCGTTACGGTCGTGTGGTCGGCAGTGGTCGCGTTCATCGCCTTCAAACTGGCTGATGCCTTCGTCGGCCTGCGCGTGACCGAAGAGGAAGAACGCGAGGGGCTGGACATCAACTCGCACGGCGAGACGGCATACCATCATTGAGTCGTCTCAAATGGTGTGCTGATCGCCTTCGGTTCAGCACACCCCGCATCGCAGAAAGGGACGCTTCGGCGTCCCTTTTTTTCATGGCTGCGGATCGGTGCTACCTCGCGGGAAGGTCTGATCAGCCGCGCTGCAACTTGTCCAGCAGCCCGAGCAGCACCTGCACTTCACCACGCGTCAATCCGCGGGTGATGCGTGCTTCATGACGGGCGACTTCCTTTTTCATCTGCGCGAGCTGCCGCGCGCCCGCGCCGGTCAGCCACAGTTCGTTGGTGCGACGATCCTTGCCGGCGCGGCGCTCGACCAGGCGCGCGCGCTCGAAGCCGTCGATGAGCGGCACCAGCGTGGAGCGATCGAGTCCGACCGCTTCGGCCAGGCGTGACTGCGAGATGCCCGGGTTGGCTTCGATCAGCACCAGCATGCCGACGCGACCCGGTGACAGATCCAGCGCCGCGAACGAACGCTCGAAGTCGCGAAACACCGCGAGCTGCGCCAGCCGGAGTTGATAGCCGAGCAGCGCGGGCAGCATGCCGCGCTTGAGATTGCGTGCCGGAGCCTCGGTGCCCGCGCGACCGTTGGCGGTCAGTTTCGACTTGCCCTCGCGCCGCGCCCTCGATCGACGTCCTGGACCATTCGCTGCGGAAACCGCCACCTAGCCTCCCCGTCGGTCGAAAAACAAGACAAATAGTTTGACAGCCAAACTATTGGACTTCCCATCAATCTTATCTAGACTCGCGGGTCGCGGCTGGATTATTTCGCCGGCCGCGCGCGCAACCGTCGGCAACCATCGTCACCAGCCATTCGCTCTACGCCGTGCCTCGCATCAGCATCCTCGATTCCGACGACCGTTTCGACGCCGACGATGGCGAAACGATTCTCGCCGCCGCGCAGCGCGCGGGCATCGCGTTTCCGTACAGCTGCCAGGCCGGCAACTGCGGCAGCTGCAAGTGCGAGCTGGTGGAGGGCGACACGTTCGCGCTGGAAGCCTCCGAGTTCGCGCTCACCGATGCAGAACGCGATCGCGGGCTGATCCTCGCCTGCCGCACCCAGGTGTGGGGCGACGCGCGCATCCGCCGCATCGATCACGAAGCGTTGGTCGTGCATCCCTCGCGCGTGCTCGCCTGTCGCGTGCAGCGCCTGGAACAGCTCTCCCACGACATCCGCGGGGTGTGGCTCGACGTCGAATCGGGCGGCCCGTTCGTGTTCTCGGCCGGACAGTACGCGCAGGTCGATTTCGCGACGGGCCTTGGCAAGCACTACTCGATGGCCAACGCGCCCGACGATGCCCGGCTCGAATTCCACGTGCGCCACATGCCCGGCGGACGCTGCTCGAGCTACGTCGCCACCACGCTCAAGGAAGGCGACCCGGTGACGGTGTCCGGTCCGCACGGCATTTCGTACCTGCGTGATCTTCATGTCGGGCCGGTGCTGCTCGCAGCGGGCGGATCGGGGCTCGCGCCGATCCAGTCGATCCTCAAGACGATGCTGGCGCGCAACTTCGACGCACCGATCAGGTTGTACTTCGGGGTGCGCGGCGAACGCGACGTGTACAACGAGGCGATACTCACGGAATGGATGCGCGACCATCCGAATCTGGCAATCGAGGTCGTGTTGTCCGAAGATGCGACGACCACGCGCCGGCGCGGATACGTGCACGAAGCGATAGCGGCCGACGTTCACAACGTCGAGAGCTGGCGTGCGTACGTGGCCGGACCGCCGGTGATGGTCGACGCGGTCAGTGCCGTGTTGCAACACAAGGGCATGGCGCTGCGCGATATCCACGCCGACGCCTTCCACAATCAACCCTGAACGCGATCCATCCCGAGCGCGACGAACCCGAACCTGCTGGAGTGGCCATGGCAAACGAACTACAAGGACGCGTCGCGATCGTTACCGGCGGAGCGCGTGGCATCGGCTTCGCAATCGCGCACGATCTCGCGCGCCATGGTGCGCGCGTCGTCATCGTCGATAGCGGCGTGACCATCGGCGGCGAATCGCCCGAGCCGCATGCGGCAGCGCAAGCCGCTGAGAAGATTCCTGGCGCGCTCGCGTTGCATGGCGACATCGCCGAACCGAGTGTCGCCGAGCTGGCCGTGAAGACGGCCGTAGAGCAGTGCGGCGCGCTCGACATCGTGGTGAACAACGCCGCGATCATCCGCGACGGCTTCATCTTCAAGTCGAGCCGCGATGCGTGGGATGCCACGATCCGCACCAATCTCACCGGCGCCTACCAGTTGCTGAGCGTTGCGGCACCTGTGCTGCGCGAGCAGGCGAAGAATGGCCGGGCGCCGGGATCGATCGTGAACATCGCCTCCACCGCCGGCATCTACGGCAACTTCGGTCAGGCTGCGTACGGCTCGGCCAAGGCCGGACTGATCGGCCTGACACGCGTGGTCGCACACGATCTGGCGCGCTCGAAGATCAACGCCAACGTGGTCATCCCGTTTGCCGCCACGCGCGTCACCGAGAGCATCCAGCCCGCCAACGACGCACAGGCGACGTACAAGCAGAAGGCGCTGCAGGTCGCACCTGTTTATGTCGCGCGCCTGGTTTCGTTCCTCGCCTCGAAGGCGGCCAACGCGATCTCCGGCCAAATCTTCGCGGCACGCGGTCGCGAGCTGTTTCTGTTCTCGCAGGCACGTCCTGCGATGAAACTCACCGTACCCCGCGACGCGCACGCGCTGCAGGACATGGCCGAGGCGATCCGATCGTTCGCGCCGAGCTTCGTCGATCTTGTTACGGATCTGGAAGCGTTCAGCACCGATCCGGTGCTGTGACACGCATGGCCGCATCGCACATCGTTGAGGCGAAGGTCGATTGGTTTGGCGCGCTCGGCCAGCCGCTCGTTGCCGCTGAACGCCACGCGATCGAGGCGTATCTCGCCGCGCTGGGCCTGACGAGCACGCAACCGGCGATGGTCGTACAAAGCTGGGAGGCGCTCGCACCGATCATCAGGCACGCATCGCTCGAGTGCTGGAACGGCGAGCACGAGCTTCGCCGCGCAATGACGGGCGCTGGCAATCCGCTGCGTGCCGACGGTGAGTGGGTGCAACTCAACGATGCAATCCATGCAGCCGCGACGAGTGCGGCGGCGCGCTTCGGTTGCAGCGACGCCGGCTTGATCAAAGCAGCCACCGGCGCCGCCAGCTTCGCCGCGCACGACTATCAACTCGCCACCGCGGCGCAGTGCGGTCCGCAGCACGCATTCGCGCACAAGTACGCGCTGTTCGCGCGTGGGCGCTGGCCGCTGGGGCTCTACGACGGCCGCTTCGC
>CADEDU010000067.1:0-2534 GCA_902826155.1 uncultured beta proteobacterium | reverse complement strand
TCTTCACCTTTCACCACACACGAGCACCGCCATGTCGTCCACCGCCATCCCGCAGATCAAGACCAGCGCTGAACTTCGCAGCCAACCCGAGGAGTTTCGCGTCGCGATCGAGAAGATCGTCATCAGTCACGCCATCAACGAGCTGCACGGCTCGCGCGTGTTCGACGAGCCGGCGATCGCACTCGCACCCAACCCCTACGCGAAGTGGCTGACCTGCCGCGTCGCGATGGAGGAATATGGCCACCACTATCGCTTCTTCGAGCTGGGCAAGGAGTTGGGCATTGCAGCGGAGAAGATGCTGCCGGAGAAGACCGCCAAGCCGCCGCTGTCGATCTTCGAGTTTCCGCTGCAGACCTGGGAGGAGTTCGTCGCGATCAAGCTGCTGGGCGACCTGGCCGAGATCCTGCAGGTGGAGGATCTGCTGCATTGCCCGTTTCACCCGTTGCGCAACCTCGCGCGCATGACCATGCCCGAAGAGAAGTTTCACCACCAGTTCGGGCTGGACTTCGGCAAGGAGCTGGTCCAGACCGATGAAGGGCGCGCCAGGCTGCAGGCGTGCGTGGACAAGGTGTTTCCGACCTTTCCGGTGTTCTTCGGCCGTGCCGGTTCGAAGAACAACGAGATCTATCGACGCTGGGGCATCAAGCTGCGCAAGAACGAAGAAATGCGCGAGGACTACATCAAGCGCGCAGCTGCAGCGGCGGCTTCGATCGGGCTGACCGTGCCGAAGCTGCACTGAGTTCTCGCGAGAACCGGATCGTGCGGATCGCAGCGTTGACTGACGCGTGTAACCGCACGCGCTTCGCAGTGCTCGCAATCAGCTTGCGGACCCTGGCACTCATTCGAGCGACGCATTAGCACGCATGAACGCTGCTCGCAGCATCCTCGCGCATGCGGAACGTCTGGCCGACAAGCCGGCGATCCTGCATCGGCAAAACGGCGTCACCACCTATCGCGAGCTGCAGCAAATGGCGAATCGATGCGCCAACGCGTTGCTCGCGTCCGGCATGCGGCAGGGTGATCGCGTCGGCCTGATGCTGCTCGATTCACCGCTTGCCTGCGCCACGTTCCTGGGGGTGATGCAGGCCGGTGGCGTTGCCGTTCCGCTCAATCCGCGACTGAACGCGCGCGACTACGCGCACATCTTCGCCGACAGCGGCATGCGGTTGTGCATCGCCGACTCATCGTACTTGCCGCAGCTGCAGGAGCCCGCTCAACACGCGCCTGACATGACGTTGCTCGCGGCCGAAGGCGCGCGCAGCTTGGTCGCGTCACTCGATGCCGTGCCCGGGCAATTCGAGCCGGTAGACGTTGCCGATGATGCGTCGGCGTTCTGGCTGTATTCCTCGGGTACGACCGGGCGACCCAAGGGGATCATCCACTCGCATGCGAATGCAACGCAGTCGGGCAAACTGCTGCGCGAAGTGCTGCACGCTGACGAGAGCACCACCATGCTGTCGACCTCGAAGCTGTTCTTCGCGTACGCGCTCGACAACGCCTTTCTGGGCGTGCTCACGATCGGTGCCACGACGATCCTCAACGCCGAGTGGCCCGAGCCCGAAGTGGTGGTGGAGCAGATTGCGCGACACCGTCCGCAATTCCTGATGACGGTGCCGACGCTTGCCCGGCGCATGCTGGCGTTAGGCAAGGAACGCCTCGCGCCGCTCCGAGGGCTTGCAGCGGTCTATACCGGTGGCGAGCGTGTGCCCGAAGCGCTGGCGCGCGGCTGGTTCGACGCAGTGGGTGTGGAACTGCACGAGTGCTACGGCACCTCGGAGTCGTATCTGAACGCGATCGCCAACCCGCCCGGACGCAATCGCTACGGCAGTTGCGGCCAGGCGCTGCCGGGCGTGCGCACGCGGCTGCTCGATCGCGACGGCGCGCCGGTGTCCGACGGTGAGATGGGCGTGCTGTGGATGCACCATCCGGCGCTGGCGCGCGGCTATACCGACGGCGATGCCACGGCACGCGCGTTTCGCGACGGCTGGTTCTGCACCAACGATCTGTTCTCGGTCGACGGTGACGGCTACTTCTTTCATCACGGGCGCACCGACGAGTTGCTGCGTGTCGCGGGACAATGGGTGAAGCCGGGCGATGTCGAAGAAGCAGTGCTGCGTGTGCCGGCCATTCGCGAGGCGGCCTGCGCGGTAGTGCCCGATCACGATGGATTCGAGCGGCTGGCGCTGTTCATCGTGCCTGACGCATCGATCGCACCGTCTGCGGCGTGCGAGGCCGCACAACGTGCGTGTTCGGCGGGCTTGCCGCGCCACAGCCAACCGCGCTGGATTCGCGCCGTCGTCGAACTGCCTCGTACCGCCACCGGCAAAGTGCAGCGGTTTCGCTTGAGCGAAGGGTTGCGCAGCGAACTCAGCGGCGGGTGATCACCGCGCGGCGTTCGGGCTCGCGTTCGATCGCCACCGTCAGCTTGCCGTTCACGTCGATCGCGGCACGATTCATCGCGCCGCTGTTGAACGGCATGGCGATCGATCCGGCACGATCGATCACGATCACACCGCCCGATCCACCCATCGCCA
>CADEDU010000066.1:31451-41161 GCA_902826155.1 uncultured beta proteobacterium | reverse complement strand
CGCGCTCGCCATCGGTCATGCCGCGAAACGTGACCGCGTAGATTCGAAACGGCCGATCGGTGCGCCGCAACTGCTTGCCCTGTCCGGGCGCCTGGGCAGTCAATTGCGTACCTGATTGCGGCACGGCATGCGCTCCGGAAGGAGCGCCTGATTGCGGCTGCGCGGCACGCACGCCGAACGGGGTTGCAAGCGCGAACATCGACAGCGCAAGCACACTCCTGCGTCGAATCGGATTCATTGTGTGTTACCCCACGGGAGCGAGCGCTGGCCGCGGGCGGCTCCAGCGCGTCGCGATCAGAAAGATGGCGCCACAGGCCAGGGTCAGCAGGCCGATGACGATGAAGCTGCGCTGGTACCCGGTAAACATCACGAGCGCACCGGCGAGCAGCGGCCCACTGGCGTTGCCCAACCGCTCGAGCAGGCGGTACACACCGTAGACCGCCTGATCGCCCATGCTCGCGATCTCCTGATCGCAGTGCTCGCTGACCAGCGCACTCTGCGCGGTGATCGACAGTGATTGACCCAGTCCGATCAGGCACACCGCAGCGAACACCCAGCCAACACCGCTCTCGAACAGCATCAGCGACGCGCCGAGTCCGGACACCAGCAGCCCGCTGCCGACGAGCCACTCGCGATGCTCACGCGTCTTGGCCAGGGCAGTCGCCACCGGCGCCATGAGCACCATCATCACCGCATAGGTCATGAGGATGCGGCCGGCCATCGCCTGGGTGCTTCCGACCGATACGATGTAGAGCGGCACCAGGTAGAAGCACACGCCGGTGAGCAGGATCTTGGCCGGAATCGCCGCCAGGCCGGTGAGCGTCATGAACCGATGGTTGATCAGCAACGATCCGATCTGCCTGAGCGACGGCCGCTTGATTTTCGCCGCTTGTTCATCGCTCTTGCGATCCTCGGGCATCATCTGGATGGCGAAGATCGAGATCACCGCGAGCATCGCCGAGATGGCGAACGTGAGACGTTCACCGATGTTGTCGGCGAGGATCCCGCCGATCGAAGGCCCGCAAACGGTAGCGACCATGATCGCGCCGACGAACAACGCAAAGCCACGGGCACGATTGGCTATCGTCGTATTGCTGAGCACGAACCCCTGTGCGGCGACAAACACGAAGCCATAGCCGACGGCGCAGACGCCGCGCCAAAGCAGCAGGTCGAGGACATTGTTCGCCATGGCCGTGGCAAGGAAACCCGCGGCAGCGATGGCCGCACCCAAGGTCATCGTACGTCGATGCCCGACCCGTTCGCTGTACAGCCCGAAATACGGCTGGCCGAGCGCGACGATCAGCATGAACAGCGCGATCGGCAGACCGACGATGATCTCGGCAGACACGCCGGGGATCGGCACCAGCAGGTCCTTCACATAGGAAGGCAGAAACGACCGGGTCAGTTCCTCGGCCAGGATGAAAGCGAACAGCGGCGCACGCACCCGCGCGAGGCGTCCATCGTCAACCGTCTCGGTACTCGAGCCGGATCCGAACCTGTAGCGCTCGCGCAGCTTGCTCAGCCCCGCGTGCGCTGCGTTGAGCGCATCGCGGCGTTCGTGGGCGGGAACGCGGCGGGCCGCTTCGATATCGCGAGTGAGGGCCAGGAAGCCCGCGCTCACGCGAGCGGCGGCAGCTTCGAGCAATCTGAGCACACTGCCGAACTCCGAATGGGAGCGTTCGCCCGTCGGAGCGGAAAAGTCGCCGGTGCGACCGCGCTCGAGCACGCCAGCGAGCGAGCGCAGTCCGGCTTCGAGGCGCGCCCCGGCGATGAAGTTCAGCAGTTCCAGGGTGAAGAACAGGGCGACGACCAGAACGACCATCACGTCGAGCAGCATCTCCAGCACGATGTTGTCGACGAACCCGACCGCCACGCCGATATGCAACTGACCGAGCCGACCGCTCGGCACCTCGACCGGCAACGACACGATGTACTGGTTGCCGATTCGCACCGCCCGTCCTGCGATTTCGGTCGCCTCGGGTGCCTGCAGGACATTTGGGTCATGCGTGTATTGCTCGATGCCGCTCGGCGCACTGCCGCGCTGATAGAGGATCGCGCCCTGCGGATCGGTCAGCGCAAGAAAGGCGAAGTCCGGGTTCTCCTCGCGCACCTCGTCGAGGGTCTGATCGACGCCGTAGAGACTGCGGAACTCGATCCCGTTCTCGTGCGCCTTGAGCACCAGCCCGCGCACCGACGCACCGACCGTGGCGGCTTTGCGCGCCATCTCCGGTACCAGTGCCTGCTCGAACGCGCGGTGCGAGAAGAACGAATTGACGACCAGCGCGATGACCACCGCGATCATCACCACCCCGGTGAGCCGCCAGTAGATGCGGCGCAGATAGAGCTCGCTCATGACTGCGCCCCGCGTGAAAGCTTGGCCCGCAGCGCGGCGATCTGCAGCTCGGCGGTGCGAACGTTCTCGAAGAAGCGCACCAGTGCCGGCCCGAACAGCCCGCGTCCAAGGACGGCCGGATTACGTGGGCCTTCCGGATTGCTGAGGACTGCTTCGACCTGTCGCATGTCGCGCTCGACGGTCCGCATCACCAGCACCAGCGCGATCGATGCCAACAACGCGGCGCCGATGAATATGAGCATCGCCATGAGCGCGAGGTGTTGGCCGACTTCGCGCGCCGCGACGTCAATCTTGTCGTGCGAATAGCGCAGCGCAAGGTGTCCGACCGTCAATCCGAAGTTGTTCTTGATCGAGATTCCCACCGCCGACTCGGCGCCTTCCTGCACGAACCAATTGGCTTCCTTTGTGCGGCGCGCCGCGTTGACCCAGGCAGCAGACACGCTGCGGCCGGCGCGCATCCGGTCTGTGCTGTAGAGCGGCTTGCCGTCGGTATCGAAGATGTCGATGCCCTGGATCAGCTCATGGGTCGCCGTCTCGCGATCGATCAGGCCCTGCAGCATGCCCAGATCGGAGAACGAGAGCCCCAGGGCCAACGAAGCCTGGATACTGTTCTCGATCGACAGACCAACCACCGCGAGTCGCGCCTTGACGATGCGGTCGACGGTCGAGCGGTACTTGAAGTAGTTGAGGAACGCGGCCATGCCCACGGCAAATAGGCACACGATCACCGCCACCGCGATCATTCGAGGTCTGGTCGATTCCATGTCGTGGCCATGCCTTCCGGAGGGTTCCTGCCAGGTAGCTGTAGTGGGAAACAAATTGGCGCCGGGTTTGCCGCAGCTCGGGTGCTTGCTTGCGACGAATGCGGCCCGCGCGCCATGACACAGCCTGGTTATCGGCACGAAGTTCGGCTGGTTTAGCGAGGCGGGGTGCGCTGCATACGACAGTCGTGACGCCTTTCCGCACAACGACCCAAAAAGACCAGCGCGGGCCGCTATTTCTCACGGTGTGGCGCGATCCAGAACGCATCTTGCTCACCCTGCTCGCCGCGCCCGCCCGGTGCGAGCGAGTGTGATTTTTTTCGAGCCCCGAACGAACAAGAGCCGGTCGTGCGCGAGCGCGCAGGACCGATGAGAACGACGACATGGATCCAACTAGAGATACGAGTGGGAGGCGTGCTGGCGATGCGTAACAGTGCCGGTTCGCTCGCAGCGGTCGCAAAGGCGACCGCCACGGAAGGCGCACGACGCGCACCTGTCGCGTCAGGGTCCGCGGTCAAGACGATAGTCAAGCCACGGATCGTCGCGCGCGGCATTGCTCCGGACTGGGAGCCGCGTGTGGCCCGACGTGAACGCGTGTTCACCACCTGGAACGAGTACATGGCGGTGGCCAGCCGCATCGTCGGCCGGTTTCACCACAAGTTCCGGCTCGATCACTTCGACTACGTTCATCCGACCCGTTTGCAACGTGGCGTGCCGCAGCGCTTTCGCCGTGAGTATCCGGTGCGAGTGGCCTACACCGACTGGGGTGCGAAGGACGCGCCGATACTGGTGTGCTGCGGCGGCGTGGTGAACACGGCGATGCGTTTCAACTATCTCGCGGCCGATCTGAGCGACCGCTTCCGCATCGTATGCATGGACTGGGTCGGACGCGGGCGTTCGGCGTGGATGGCCGATGAGCGAGACTATTCGCTTGCGACCTGCGTCGAGCAGTTGCGCCAGTTGATCGTGCATCTGGGTAGCCAGCCTTATGCGATCCTGGGCTCGTCGCTGGGCGGCACCGCCGCGATCGAGCTCGCAGCGCGGCATCCGAATCTGGTCCCGCGGCTGATCCTGAACGACATCGGCCCTTACATGCCCAGCTCGCGCCGCAAGCGTCGCGCCGAGACGCTCGCGCGACACTATGTGTTTCGCGATCCGGCCGATCTGCTGCGTCGTATCGGTGCGTCGCAGAAGAACGACGGTCCGATCAGCGACGACATCCGGTTCAATCTGACCTTCCATCAGACCCGCTGGTCGGACGAAGAAGGCGGGCGGGTGTATCGCCACGACGTGCGCGCGCTGCAGGCCTATCGCCGCGATGCGCACAAGAGCCTGCATCAGTGGGCGCAGTGGGAACGGCTGCGCAGTCCGATCATGCTGATCCACGGCATGCGTTCGGACGCGCTGCTCGAACGCACGATCCGGCGCATGACCCGTACCAAACCGATCACCGTGATGCACGTGCCCGACACCGGACACACGCCGGTATTGGCCGACCGCAATCAGATCTGGTTCATTCGCGACTGGCTGCTCGGCACCGGTCAGGCGCAAGGCGAGTGGACAGTGCTGCACGCACCGCAGCGCGAGCCTCTTGCCGGCTCGCCCGTGCCGTTCGCACCGCTCGGCGCGCTCGGTTGAGTCAACGCGAATCGCGCGATATCCGGTCACTCACATCGACCATGGCCAAGACCTGTTCCCACAGTCTCGTCCCGGCAAGCGAGCACGGCACCGTGCGCACGCTCTACTTCGTGCGCCATGGGGCCACCGAGTTGAACGTCCGCAGACTGCGTTGCGGCGGGGATCTCGACGTTCCGCTCACCGACTTGGGCCGGCGCCAAGCCCACGAGACGGCTGCACGACTGCGCGCGATGAATCTGGACATCGGGATCATCGTGTCGAGCGCGCTGGAGCGTACGCGCGAGACGGCCGCGATCATCGGCATGACGTTGGGCAAGGTGCCGATCCTGGTCGAGCCGATGCTGAACGAACGCCTGCTTGGCCAGTGGAACCGCACGCCGTACGCGCAGACCGAGCATCTGCTGGCACAACACGTGACGCCTCCCGGGGGCGAATCCGAGGAAGCGTTCATGCGCAGGATCGCCGAAGCGCTCGAGCGGCTGCTGCCCAAGCTGCCGCAGATGCCATTGATCGTGAGCAGCAGCGGTGTGGGCCGCGCGCTCAACACGCTGACAGGCGGGTCTGGAAGGTTACGACTGGGCAGCGGCGAGTTAGGCAAGTTCGAGCTGCCCACCTGCCCCGACGCCGTGCGCACCACATTGCAGGCCTATCTCGCCACCCTGGCGAGTCATACCCAATCCCTAGCAACGCTCGATTAGGAGCACTCCCATGAAACCCTCTGCCGAAGGCAACAACATCTCGGGCGGATATGGACGCCTCATCGGCATCGTGTTGGCGGCGATGGCAAGCGGCGGGCTTGGGTGGAAACTCGCCGCAGACCCTGGCGCAACGAAGTCGATCATGCATTCGCTGCTTCTGGTCGGGGCAGTGTCGGTGTTAGTGGTCCTTGCTTACGGCAGGAGGCTGGTAAGCGCATCAGCGGTGGCGAGCAATTCGGACTCGGCCGCAGCATCGAAAACCGATGCCGCGCGCGACGACTCCGCGATATTGCGCGCGAACCTCGCGGCAATGCCGACGTTGGCGGCGTATTTCGATGTGGGCGGGCGCTGCCGATTCCTCAATCACACGATGGCGCAGTGGACCGGTTTCGACCTCGAGGCCGCGCTCGACCGGCCGCTGAGCGAGATTGTCGGCGGACCGAACTTCGAAGAGATCCGTGCGCAATGGGACCGTGTTCGCGCGGGCGAGCGGTGCACGTTCGACTGGGAGTACGTGCATACCGCTCGCGGCGCCATGCGGCTGCATGCGACGCTTGCGCCCGCACGCAGTGCCGACGGTGAGCTGGTCGGTTGCCACTTGTTCGCGTGCGATGTCACCGAGCACACGCGCGCCCTGGAAGCGGTGCGCCGTGCCGAGCGCCGGTTGCGCATCATCATGGACCAGATTCCGGTCACCATCACCTACATCGATGCGGACCTGCGCTATCGCTACGTAAATCGCGCGCAGGAGTTGTGGCTGGGCAAGAGCTTCGAAGCAGTCGTCGATCGCAACGTCCGCGACGTCGTGGGTGAACAGGTGTGGCTGGACATCGAGCCGAACTTGCGCCGCGCGCTGGCGGGCGAAGTGGTGCCGATCGAGCGCGAGCGCGTCGATCCACAGGGCAATCCGGTCTGGCATTCGGGCCGGCACGTCCCCGACGTGAACGACGAGGGTGTGGTGGTCGGAACCTACACCGTGTTCCTGGACATCACGCAACGTGCGCAGGCCGAACAGGCGTTGCGTGAGCGCGAGAGGGAACTGCGCGCGGCCAAGGAAGCCGCTGAGGCCGCGAGCAAGGCCAAGTCGCAGTTCCTGGCGAACATGAGCCACGAGATTCGCACCCCGATGAACGGGGTGCTTGGCATGGCTGAACTGCTGCTGCACTCGCGCCTGGAAGGCCGCCAGCGTCAGATTGCCGAAACCATCCATCGTTCGGGCCGTGCGTTGCTCGGAATCATCAACGACATTCTCGATTTCTCGAAGATCGAGGCGGGCAAGATGGAACTGGAGCGGGTCGACTTCGATCTGCGCCGCCTCACCGAAGACGTGATCGAGCTGATGGGCGAGCGCGCCACGCACAAGGGGCTGGAGCTCACCTGCCGAGTGGCCGACGATCTGGCCCCGACGATGTTCGGTGACCCGCTGCGGCTGCGGCAGGTACTCACGAATCTGGTCAGCAATGCGATCAAGTTCACCGAACGCGGGGAGGTCGCCGTCGAGGTGCTGGCTGCAAACGGTACGAGTGCCAATGAATCGGGTGCCGCGACCGTAGAGCGCGGTACCGAGGGATCCATGCAAACCGTGATGGTGCGCGTTCGCGACACCGGCATCGGCCTGAATCCCGAGTCGCTGGCGCGCCTGTTCGCCGCATTCACGCAGGCTGACGGCTCCACTACCCGCAAGTTCGGCGGCACCGGCCTGGGTCTGGCGATCAGCAAGCAACTCGTCGAAATGATGGGCGGCACCATTCACGCCGAGCGCAACGCCGAGTTGGGCAGCACGTTCTGGTTCACCGTTCAGCTCGGCGCCAAATGGAACGCAGTGGAGCGCGACGCGGTGCACCCCAGTCTGCACGGTTTGCGCGCGCTGATCGTCGAAGACAACAAGACCAACCGCGAGATTCTGCAGCACCAACTTGGCAAGGCTGGGCTGCGCATCGAGGCCGCACCCAATGCCGAGCGTGCGGTGCCGCTGCTGCGGGCTGCTGTTCGTCGTGGCGAGCCGTACCAGATCATCGTTTCCGATCAGAAGATGCCGGGCATGGACGGTCTGGGATTCGCCGAACTGGTCAAGAACGACGAATCGCTGCGCGGCACGCCGGTCATCCTGTTGACGTCGCTCGATACGCCCGAGATTCCTGCGGCGGTTCGAGCGGGGACCCTCGCCGCTCATCTTTCGAAGCCGGCGCGCCAGGGCGAACTGGTTCGGCTGATCGAGCGCGTGCTGGGTGTTGACGCGCAGCCTGGCGCGGACTCGGCCGAGCGAGGTGAGCGGACCGCGAAACAGCTCGGCGCGCGCGTCCTGCTGGCCGAGGACAACGAAGTCAATCGCGACATTGCGATGATGATGCTGGAGAGCCTGGGTTGCACCGCGGCTTGGGCCGCTGATGGCGCCGCTGCCGTGAAGCTGGCCGGCGAAGCCAACTTCGATCTGATCCTCATGGATTGCCAGATGCCGGTAATGGACGGCTTTGCCGCCTCGGGGCAGATCCGTGCACGCGAGGCGCGCTCGCCTGCCGGTGCCGGGACGCGCATTCCGATCATCGCGTTGACCGCAAACGCGATGCAGGGCGATCGGGAACGTTGCCTCGAAGCAGGGATGGACGACTATCTCGCCAAGCCTTACAGCCAGCCTGAGCTGGCAGCGGTGCTCGAGCGATGGTTGCGACGCGGAGTGGTGCCGCGGCAGCCCGTGATCATCGCCAAACCGGTTGCGCACGAATCGCAAGCGGAGTCCGATGCCGAAGGGCCGGCATTCGATCCAAGTGCGCTGGCGGCGATCCGCCGGCTGCAGCAACCCGGTGGCCCGAACGTCGTCGCGCGTGTTGTTGCGACCTACACCAATGAAACACCGCGACTGCTCGCACGCCTTGGGGATGCGATCAACGAGGGCGAAATCGAGGAGACACGGCGGCTGTCGCACTCGCTCAAGTCGTCGAGTGCCACGGTGGGCGCTTTGCGGCTCTCAAGGCTTTGCAAGGAGATGGAAATGCGCGCGCGCAACCAGAGCCTCGACGGACTGGATGCGATGCACAGGGCCGCGCAGGCCGAGTACCAGAGTGTGGCGGGCGTGCTCGCCGAATCCGTGAGCATGGAGCAGCCCGTTCCGGTCAGCTGACCGCGGCGAGCACGGCGCGCGGGCCGATGCGCGTGACCAGCTCGAGCTGACCATGGTCTCTCACGAACAGCGAGCCGGCAAAGCCCAGCGCGTTGACCGAGATCCCTTCGTATCGCTCGCGGGTACGAGGGACGATCAACATCCACTCGCTTGTGGCGACGAGGTTGTAGGGCTGCGACTGGCGACTCGCCCCCTCGATGTCAACTTCACCGATGGCTAGCGCATCGAGCAGACGCCGATAACATGCGTGCAGCGCATTGCCGGCGGTTTCCGCGTCGCGTTCGCTGCTGAAAGCGCCGGGCTCGATCCAGCCGAGCGCATGGTTGTAGCGCAGCTCGCTGGCGATATTGCGCCCCTCCCGATTGCGTAGCGGCTGCAGGACCCGGTCGATCGGCGTCCCGACTGCGCTCGCTTCAAGCGGCAGCGGCACGAGTTGCAGATGACGGTGAGGCTGGCTCGCGCCGGCATCGCGTCCGCCGTTGTAGAAGGCGATGCAACGCCGGCCGAGCATGACGTGCGCAAGGGCAACAAAGTCTTCGCGGGCGATGAGGCTGTCTTGCGGGGTGAACTCGCGCGTGACCACCAGCAGGTGCTCGGCCATGACGGGGAACTTGTTGAGCAGCACGACGTGTGTCTGCGCAAGATCGGCGACCAGCAGCGCCGGCTCGACCGGCAGGAAGGGATTGCGCGCCGGAGCGGCGCTGGCCTGCGCGGCGAACTTGCGCAGCAGCGACGACACCTCGCGCACCACGAAGCGGATCGGCCCATCGGCGATGACTTGCTCGACCGTATCGATCGGTTGCAGGGCTCCGGTCTGCAACGCTCGAGTCGCCACCTCGGCCGCGGTGCCCCACAGCTTCGACGGGGTGGGTGGATCGGTTCGCTTTTCGGTGCTCATGCGACGCCTTTCGTAAAATAGCCAGCACTAACTATCATTTTTGGCCCCAGCAGTTTAGTTTTCTTGGTATTGGCGTGAGCGAAATGCACATTTAGGAACGCTCGTTCTATTAAGCCTTCGATCACGCTCAGAATTGGCGAACAAATACCCCCATTCTGTAACTTCGCCTTGAAAACATGCTTGCAAGTCCCTATCATGCTGCTACGCACAAGAACGATTGTGCTTTTATAGGAGCCGTACCATG
>CADEDU010000066.1:16735-31351 GCA_902826155.1 uncultured beta proteobacterium | reverse complement strand
TGCCGCGACCGATCGCGTGGGTCTCGACCGTCGACACCGACGGTAACGCCAACCTCGCGCCGTTCAGCTTCTTCAACGTGTGCTGCCCTTCGCCGCCAGTGCTCGGCTTCTCGTGCGGCCCGCGCGGCGACGATCACGGCGTGGCAGTGCGCGTGCCGAAAGACACCTACACCAACATTCGCAACACGCGCGAATTCGTCATCAACATCGTGCCCGAGCGTCTGATGACGCAGATGATGGAAAGCTCAACGGACTACCCGCCCGGCACCAGCGAGTTTGCCGCTACCGGGCTGGCCGAAGCACCGTGCGTGAAGGTGAAGGCGCCGCGCGTGCTGGGTGCGCCGGTCGCCTATGAATGCACGCTCCACGACGTTCTCGAGCTCGGGGCGAACTCGTGGATCATGGGCGATGTGGTGCACGTGCACATCGACAAATCGGTGTACCAGGGCACCAAGGGCCAGGAGCGTCATCGCATCGATCCGATGGAAGACATCGGCACTCGTCCGGTGGGCCGTCTCGGCCGGGCGAACTACGTGCGGATCCGCGAGATCGAGACCCATCTGCGCAAGGACGGGCCGAATCGCTGAGCCCGTATGGCTCGCGCTTCTCCGATCCCGGCAACCAGCGAGAAGGCGTTGCGCCGCGCGCTGCGCGCGAGCGCCGATCCGCGACGAGCGCTGAACTATCGGCGCTTCTTCAAGACCGGTCCGGGGCAATACGGCGAGGGTGATCAGTTCCTGGGCGTGAAAGTGCCCGCGATTCGCCAGCTCGCCGGACCAGGCGCCACGCTGACGATCGACACGCTCGCGCGATTCCTGCGATCGAAATGGCACGAGGAGCGCATGCTCGCACTGCTTGCGCTGGTCGAGCGTTTCCGGCGCGCACGAGACGCGGAGCGCGAGCGGATCTACCGCGCTTACCTGGCGAGCACGCGCTACATCAACAACTGGGATCTCGTCGACGCCACCGCCGAACACATTGTCGGCGCTTGGCATTGGGATCGCGATCGTCGCCCACTGCGTCGGATGACCCGTTCGAAATCATTGTGGGAGCGACGCATCGCGATCATCGCGACGTTCCACTTCATCAAGCGAGGCGCGCCCGATGAGACGCTGCGCCTGGCGCGCGCCCTGCTCGGGGACGAGCACGATCTGATCCACAAAGCAGTCGGCTGGATGCTGCGTGAAGTCGGCAAGCGCTGCGATCGGACGCTACTGCTCGGTTTTCTCGACGCTCACCACGCGCGTATGCCGCGCACCATGCTCCGCTATGCCATCGAGCATCTGCCGCAGCCGCAACGCAAGCACTATCTGATGACGCCGGCCCGCAACGTGAGAGGCCCGAGCCGCAAGATCGCGACGCGAAAACCCCCTACCACGCCATCGCGTAAGCCTCGCGCCGCGGATCAGCGCCGGCGTGCAGCCATCCGGTGATCGGGTCGCGCATCACCGCACACACCGCGCCGCCTGCCGCAGGAAAAGCCGGCCACACCTCGACGTCGTGGCCGCGCGCGCGCATCGCCGCGATGACCTCGTCGGACAGCGTCGCTTCGAGATTGAGCCGCCCTTGCAGATACTGGTGCGGCGTGAACGAGTTCGGATAGTTCGACGTGTAGAACCGCGGCGCCTCGACCGCCTGCTGCATGGTCATGGCGAACTCGGTGGCATTCAGGAACACCTGCATCATCGATTGCGACTGCACGTCGCCGCCGGGTGTGCCCACGCCCATGAACGGCCGGCCATCGCGCAGGATCAGCGCCGGACTCGGCGTGAGGCGCGGGCGCTTGCCCGGCTTGACCTCTGAGGGGTGCCCCGGCTCCAGCCAAGACTGCGAACCGCGCGAGGAGATCGTGAGCCCGGTGCCCGGAATCACCGGTGAATCGTAGGAGTTATCGGAGAGTGTGGCCGAGTAGGCATTGCCGTCGTCGTCCATTACGCAGCAGTAGATCGTATCGGGCGCCATCGGTGTCGGACCGCTGCCCTGCTGCAGCGCTGACTCGCGCAACGCCGGCTTCGCGCCCACGACGCCCGGCGCGGGCATCTTGCCGAAGGCGCGCGCCGGATCAATGCGTGCACGCTGGCGCGCCGCGTAGCCGGCCTCCAGCAGTGCCTGCGTCGGCACGTTCACGAAGCGCGGATCGCCGACGTAGCCCTCGCGATCGGCGAACGCGAGGTTCATTGCCTCGGTGAGCAGATGTACGTACGCGACCGAGTTATGGCCGAGCGCCTTCAGATCGTCGCGCTCGAGAATCTTGAGCGACTGCAGCAGTGAAATTCCCTGGCACCATACGTCGCAGGCGTGCACGTCGAACTCGCGATAGCGCGTGCTGATCGTCGCCTCTGGCGCAACGTTGAAGCCAGCCAGATCCTCGAAGCGCACGAAGCCATCGTTGGCGCGGTGATAGGCGTCGATCTCGCGCGCGATCGGCCCGCGATAGAAGTAATCGTGTACGGCCCGCAGCTTCGCGTCGCGGTTGCCGGCCGCGGCGCGCTCGGCTTCGATCATTCGACCGAACGTGCGCGCGAGGTCGCTCTGCAGCAGGATCTCGCCGATGCGCGGCGCCCGTCCCTGCGGCAGGAAGATGCGGGCGTTGTCGGCCCAGCGCCGATACCCGGCCTCACTCTTCGCGATGGTGTGCGCGAGCAGCGGAAACACCGCGAAGCCGTGCTCCGCGATCTCCATCGCCGGCGTGGCTGCCTCCTCGAATGAAATCGAGCCGAACCGGCGAAGCGCAGTGATGTGCGTCGCGGGCGCGGCGGGCATCACGCTGCGCAGCAGCCCTTCGGGAATCTGCCCCTTGCCGACTTCGGCCAGACGGGCCGGATCGGTCGCCGCGGGCCAGGTGCCGAGCCCCGGGAGACTCCACGGTCGCCCTTCGTGTCGCATGTGAATGATCGTCGGAGCGACGCCGCCGAAGCCGACGATGTCAGGCTGCAGCACAGCCAGTGCGATCGATGCGGTCACCCCCGCATCCACCACGTTGCCGCCCCGATCGAGCACGCGCATCGCCGCGTGGGCCGCCAGGAAGTGACCACAGGCGATCGCGTACTTGCGGCCGATCACCGTCGGGCGGTAGCTCAGCGCACCGACCGCCATCTTGTTTGCCGAACTGCTTGCCTGTGCCATGAGCGAAATCTCCTTGCCGCCGATGCGGTTCACCGTACACCGTCCACCAGATGCGGTTCACTATCGCGCACTTGTGGGAGCGGCGCAACCGACAGCCGAATGATCCGGCCCGGGCTCGGCGCCGGATCAGCCGTCGCAGGCCGACGAGCGCGAATCCCGATCTCCAATTTCCGATTCCGGAATGCCAGGTTTTGAGCGGAGCGCACGCTAGAATCCGCGACCGCCGCGAACCGCCCTCTCCCTCCTCGACATGCGCGAACCTGCACTGCCGCCGACGATCCGCCTCGCCGACTACGCTCCGCCCGACTATCGCATCACCACGGTCGCGCTCGACTTCGACATCGGCGAGACCCACACCACGGTGCGTTCACGGATGGCAATCGAGCGCAGCACGCAAGCCAAAGCTGCGCCTCTGGTGCTGCATGGCGACGACTTCGAGCTGATCGCCGTCACGCTCGACGGTCAATGGCTCAGCTCGACCGAATACGTGCGCGAGCCCGAGCAGCTCACGATCGCGAAAGTGCCGCGCAAGTTCACGCTCGAGATCGTCAATCGCATCAAGCCGCAACAGAACACCAAACTCGAAGGGCTGTACGGGGCGGCGAACGGATTGTTCACGCAGTGCGAAGCCGAAGGCTTCCGGCGGATCACCTACTTTCTCGACCGGCCCGATGTAATGGCGCGCTATTCGGTGACCGTCCACGCCGACCGCGAACGCTATCCGGTGCTGCTGTCGAACGGCAACCTGGTCGGCAGCGGCCGCGAAGCCAATGGCCGGCATTGGGTGAAATGGGACGACCCGTTCCCGAAACCCTCGTACCTGTTCGCGCTGGTGGCCGGGCGACTGGACCGGCTAGCCGATTCGTTCGTGACGCGATCGGGGCGACGCGTCGCGCTGGAGATCTACGTCGAGCCGGGCAAGCTCGATCAGAGCCATCACGCCATGGCGGCGCTGAAGAAATCGATGCTGTGGGACGAGCATGTCTTCGGCCTGGAGCTGGACATCGACTGCTACATGATCGTCGCGGTGGGCGACTTCAACATGGGCGCGATGGAAAACAAGGGCCTGAACATCTTCAACACGAAGTACGTGCTGGCCAATGCCGAGACCGCCGAGGACCACGACTTCGAAGGCATCGATCGCGTCGTGGCGCACGAGTACTTCCACAACTGGACCGGCAACCGCGTCACCTGCCGCGACTGGTTTCAGCTCTCACTCAAGGAAGGCCTGACGGTCTTCCGCGATCAGGAGTTCGGCGCCGATCACTACTCACGCGCGGTCACGCGCATCCAGGAAGTCAACCGGCTGCGCTCGGCGCAGTTTCCCGAGGACGCAGGACCAATGGCGCATCCGGTGCGTCCGCAGGCGTACCAGGAGATCTCCAACTTCTACACAGCCACCGTGTATGAGAAGGGCGCCGAAGTAGTGCGCATGATCCACACGCTCATCGGCGCGGCCGCATTCCGCCGAGGGATGGACCTGTACTTCAAACGCCACGACGGACAAGCCGTCACGACCGACGATTTCGTGCAGGCGATGCAGGATGCGAGCAGCGTCGATCTGTCGCGGTTCCGGCGCTGGTATGACCAGGCCGGCACTCCGGTGGTTAACGTGACCGGTCACTACGATGCCGCCAAGCGCACTTTTACGATGCGCTTTTCGCAGCACACGGCGGCAACGCCGGGCCAGCCCGAGAAACTGCCGTTGCATCTGCCGCTGGCGATCGCGCTGATCGGATCAGATGGTCGCGAAGTGCCACTTCGCCTGCGTGGCGAGCAACGTCGCAGCGAGTCGGCGAGCGCGCGCATCCTCTCGCTCATGCACGCCGAAGAGGAACGCGTGTTCATCGACGTGCCGCCCGATGTGGTGCCCTCACTCAATCGCGACTTCTCCGCGCCGGTGATCGTGCGCTTTCCGTACTCCGATCGCGACTACACACACCTGATGGCGCATGACAGCGATCCGTACATGCGCTGGGAAGCCGGTCAACAGCTCGCGGTCAATCTCATGGTTGCCGGTATCAACGCGCGCAAGGACGGCAAGCCCTTCGAGGTTCCTCGCGCTTTCATCGAGGCCTTCGCGCGCGTGCTGGCCGACGGCGCGAATGATCCGGCGTTCGCGGCCGAGGCGCTGGCGCTGCCGGGTGAATCGTATCTGGCCGAGCAGTTCGAGATCGCCGATCCTGATGCCATCCACTCCACACGCCGTCGCGTTCGCCAGGCATTGGCGCAGGCATTGCGCAGCGAACTCGAACGCACCTATCGCGCGATGGTGCTGAGCGGCCCGTACTCGCCCGATGCGGCCTCGGCAGGCAAGCGCGCGCTGCGCAATCTGTGCATGAGCTACCTGATGGAGCTCGACGAGACTTCGGTGCGCAGCGTATGTCTGCATCAGTTCGAAACCGCGAACAACATGACCGACCGCATGGCCGCGCTGGCCGCGATCGCCAACACCGATTTTCCCGAACGCCCGGCGGCGCTGACGCGCTTCTACGAACAGTGGAAGCACGAAGCGCTGGTGATCGACAAGTGGCTCGCGGTTCAGTCGAGCTCGAGGGTGCCCGGTACGTTGGCGGCCGTTCGCAATCTGCTGCAGCACCCCGCATTCGACCTGCGCAATCCGAACAAGGTGCGCGCGCTGATCGGCGGCCTATGCCAGCGCAATCCCGTGCACTTCCACGCTGCGGACGGCAGCGGCTATGCGTTCGCCGCCGAGCAGATCGCCGCGCTCGATGCGATCAACCCGCAAGTGGCCGCGCGGCTGGCGCGTGCGTTCGATCGCTGGAAGAAATTCGACGCCGGCCGGCAACGACTTGCGCGCGCGGCGCTGGAGCGCGTGCGCGGCACTTCCAACCTGTCGAAAGATACCGCCGAGGTCGTGTCGAAGGCGCTCGCGTAGATCGAGCGCGCCGTGCATCAAGCCCGTGCGCCGGCCGTGTCGGTCGCGGCGGCCTCGGGAACCGGTGCGTGTTCGGCGTGGGAACACGCGCTGCCATGCGTCCCGCACGCATGCGCGTGCTGAGCCGCCTGTGCTTCGGCCAGCAACTGCGCGCGGCCTTCGTCGCCGACCAGAAGCCAATAGGCCAGCATGCGATCCATTGTCGCCGCGTGATTCTCAAACCACTTGCCCATCTCGCCCGCCAGCACACGGCCCAGGTAGACCTCACCGGCCGCGACGCGACCGCGCACGTCTTTCATGATGAGCAGCACCTGCTCGTGCTCGTGCAGATGGCAACCAGCCGGCGGCAGCTTGGTGGCGGCCATCTTTTCGTTCTCGTCGGCGAAGTGCCGCTCGGTATGGCCGATGAACGCGTCGAGATGGCCGAGGAATTCGCCGTCGGCGGCATGCTCGAGCCGGTTGAGCAATTCGGCGTACTCGCGATGCGTGGCGTCCATCGTCGGTTCGCCCAGTTCGAGTTCCGCTTTCCATTCCAGAAGTGCCATCGAGATTCCCTTTGCGCGCGCGGCGCGCTCGTCCATTGCGATCAGGGCGCAGTGTACACGGCACGGCGCGATCGAACCCGCACGGAGCAGGGATGGGAGCGCGCAAATCGTGGGCGGGAACGCTCGGCCGATCTTCGGGCACAGCGTCGGGTACATCGAAGGTCCGGAGCGGCGCCGATCGAGGTGCAGCGCTTACACTGCGCGCTCCATCAACCCTAGCGTGGGACAAATATGTCTGAATCCAACTCCGCAGGCCTGATCATCGAGGATCTCGTCGTCGGCACCGGCGCCGAGAGCGCGGCAGGTCATCGTGTGACCGTGCACTACACCGGTTGGCTCACCGACGGAAAGAAGTTCGACTCGAGCAAGGATCGCAACGACCCGTTCAAATTTCGGCTCGGCGCGGGCGAAGTGATCCGCGGCTGGGATCAGGGTGTGCAAGGCATGAAGGTGGGAGGCAAGCGCAAGCTCACCATTCCGCCGGAGATGGGCTACGGCGCACGCGGCGCGGGTGGGGTCATTCCGCCCAACGCGACACTGGTGTTCGAGGTGGAACTGCTCGCCACTGGCTGAGCGCGGACTTGCATCGGTCCCTGCCGCTTCAAACATCTTTACCTGGCCGACAGAACTGGCTTACGCCTGCCTCATAAAGTGCTCGTCATGGGCGTGTGCCCTGACAACGAAAGGACTGAGGAATGGAATCGACCAACAGCAACACCTGCGCGCGTGGACGTCATGGCCATGGCCGCAAAGTCATCGGGGCACTCGCTTTCGCATTGCTCGCCGGCGCAGCCGGTGGATTCGCCGGCAAGGCGTTGGCACATGGCCCGATGGGCGGGGGATTCGGTGGCCCGGGCATGTTCTTCGGCGGCTTCGGGCATGGCGCGATCGACCCGGCGCAGATGGACGCGCGCATCGAGCGCCGGATGAAGCACTTTGCGGTCGAAGTCGAAGCGACGCCGGAGCAGACGAAGCGTCTGACCGAAATCGCCAAGCAGGCAGCGCGCGATCTTGCACCGCTGCGCCAGAAAGGTACCGAGCTGCGCAAGGAGGCGGCGGGATTGTTCGGCGCGACCGTGGTCGATCGGGCTCAGCTCGAGCGGCTGCGTAGCGAGCAGATGAACATCGCCAACGAATCGTCGAAGCGCATGACGCAAGCGCTCGCCGATGCGTCGGAAGTGCTGACACCCGACCAGCGCAAGAAGCTGACCGATCGCATGCAGCAGTTCGGTGAGCGTCGCGGCCGGATGCATCGCGGCTGATCCGGCTTCACCCTCACTATCACGGTGCCCGCACCGTGATCCCGCGCTCGGCGAAAGCCGAGCGCATCGCTTTGGCGAAGGTGACTGCCCCGGGTTGATCGCCGTGCAGGCAAAGCGTGCCGGCCGACACCGCCACCCTGGCGCCGTCCAGGCTCGTCACTTCGCCTCGCTCGATCATCCCGAGCGCCTGAGCGACCGAGCGGTTCACGTCTTCGATCATCGCGCCGGGCTGTCCGCGGGGCGTGAGCGTGCCGTCTGGTTGATAGCCACGATCGGCAAACACCTCTCCGAGCGTCTGCACGCCATGACGCTCACCGGCGGCCATCATCTCGCTGTTCGATAGCGCATAGAGCATCACCTCCTTGCCCAGATCGCGCACCGCTCTGGCCATTGCATCGGCCAGCTCCCGATCCTTGGCGGCGATGTTGTAGAGCATGCCGTGGCATTTGACGTGGTGCAGGCGCGCGCCGGCCGCCCGTGCGAACGCTTCGACCGCGCCGGCCTGGTACACGATCAGGTCGTACATGTCCTGCACCGAGATCTTCATCGCGCGCCGGCCGAATCCCATGAGATCGGGCAGCGATGGATGGGCGCCGATCGATACCCCGTGATCGACCGCGCGGCGCACGGTTTGGCGAATGGTCGCCGGATCGCCGCCGTGGAAGCCGCAGGCGATGTTGGCCGAGCTGATGAGCGGCATGATGTTGGCGTCGTCGCCCAACTGCCATACGCCATAGCTCTCGCCCATGTCGCAGTTCAGATCGATACAGGCCTTCGCTGCACTCACGTTCCGTACTCCCAGGCAATGGATCGGCACATCGTTCTCAGCCGCTGGCGGGCCTGTTCGCGCAGCGCGATGGCCACGCTGAGCTGGCACGACTGGAATCGCAACAGTCCGCCCGGACGCAACTGCGCCAGACGCGGCATGTCGGCGCTGATCACCTCGGCGATCTTGGCATAGCCGCCGGTGGTTTGATGGTCGGCCATCAGCACGATCGGCGCGCCGTCGGCGGGAACCTGCACCGTTCCCAATGCGGTGGGCTCGGACAGCACATCGACGTTCCTGGTTCGGTCCAGCTTCGGACCAGCCAGGCGATAGCCCATGCGGTTGGACTCGGGCGCGATGCGATACCACTCGTTGGTGAACACCTGGCGCGAGCGTTCGGTGAACAGCGCGGCATGATGCCCATCGACGAATCGCACGGTCAGCTCTTCACTGCCGGACACGGTCTGCGATGGCACCGACCAGCGCGTGCTCGTCATGCCCTGTTCGTGCATCGCGGTACGTGACCGTCGCGTCAGCCCGGCGAAGCGCTCGCGCGAGAGCGTCGCGATGTTGCTCGCCACGGGCAACCGGTCACCGCTTCGCAGCGCACGCCCGGCCAGCCCGCCGAATTCCCCGGGCAGATAGGTCGAGCGACTGTCGAGCACCGGCTTGCAGGCAATGCCGCCAGCCACGGCGAGGTATGCACGCGTTCCGCGCGACAGCGACCCGCAGACGAGTCGCGAGCCGCTTGGCACGAGTACCGGCCGATCCGATGGCACCGGCACCAGCGCACCGCCTTTGTGGGATAGCTGCGCGGCCATCGGCGCGCCGCTCAGCGCGATCAGCATCTGCCGCTCGATCAGCAGCTCCGGTCCTCGCACCGTGATCTCGATCGCCGCATCGCCCGGCGCATTGCCCACGAGCGCGTTGGCGATCTGCAGCGACTCGGGATCCATCGCACCACAGGGCACGATGCCGATGTGCTGCCAGCCGAAGCGGCCCAGATCCTGCACCGTGGAGAGCAGCCCGGGCCGCTCGACGACCAAGCTCATCGCGACCTGCCCCGTCTGGCGCTCATGCAGTGCCCGCCTCGTCGGCCAGGCGTGCAAAGCGCGCCCGATCGATCGGCACGAACTTCACCGCATCACCGGGCAGGAACAGGCTCGGCTCAGCGCGATGCGCATCGAAGATCTTCAGCGGCGTGCGGCCGATGACGTTCCAGCCGCCCGAGATCGCGTAGGGGTACACCACGCACTGCTGATTGGCGATCGCGATCGAGCCCGCGGGCACGACCGGCCGCGGCGTGGCACGGCGCGGGATCGCGAGCTTCGCGTCCAATCCTCCCAGATACGGGTGACCGGGTGCGAAGCCCATCATCAGCACGTGATAGTCAGGCTCGGCGTGGCGCGTGGCGACCTGCTCGGCCGACAAGCGGGTGCGCGCCATCACCGGCTCCAGATCGAGCGCGAACTCCGCGTCGTAGCACACCGGCACTTCGACACGCCGCGCAGCGATGGTGCTCGTTGCGCGAGTCCTGCCGTGTTCCTCGATCAACGCGCGCACCAGTTCGATCGGGTCGGCGCTGCCGATATGGTCCGGATCGATGTGCACCGCGAGTGCCGCGAATGCCGGCACGACGTCACGCACCCACGGCGCCTGGCCGGCGCGAATGCGCGCAACGATTGCCTGGATCGCCGCGTTGATCGCGAGATCGACATGGTCGGCGAATTCGACCAGGACGGCGGCATCCCCCATTGGGACGATCGCCGTCGGTTGGATGCGGGCAGGACGCGTCACGCGGTCGGGAACGATTGAGATCAGGGCGGCAGACGCCGAATGCGGCTCGCGTGCGCGGCCGATGCGGCGCGCAGCGAAGATCCGAGGGCGCAATGGTAGCCGGGTATGCACGCTGGCCGGCGCCGGCAGCGTGGCGCAAAGATCATGGACTCCGAGCTTGGCCAAAGCTCGGAGTCCAAGGCGCGGCGCTGTCGCACTACCGAAACGGATTCACCGCATCAGCTGGCAGGATCGACACAGGGCATCTCCCCACATCTGATTCGCCGTCAAGCGCGTTGCCGAAGATGAGTCGCTACGACGGCCCAATCGGTTCAATGCCGCGGGAGAAAGTGAGAAAAATTCCACGGATCTGGTCGCTAGCCCCGAGGGCAGGTTTCGTCGCCGGGCACACCGATGCCGTCGCAAGGCCCTGATTACAATCCGGTCAGTCATAACGACCGGCAGCGGTCGCAGAAGGAGGAGCGTGCAGACCAATCCAAGCATCGGGACGTTCGACTACGTCATCGTCGGCGGCGGCACCGCGGGGTGCCTGCTCGCCAATCGCCTGTCGGCGGATGCGAACGTTACCGTCTGCCTGATCGAAGCCGGCGGCAAGGACGACTGGATCTGGATCCATATTCCGGTCGGGTACCTCTACTGCATTGGCAATCCGCGCACCGACTGGTGCTACAAGACCGAGCCCGATCCCGGACTCAATGGCCGCAGCATCCTGTACGCGCGCGGCAAGGTGCTGGGCGGCTGCTCGTCGATCAACGCCATGCTGTACCTGCGCGGCCAGTCGCACGACTACGATCGCTGGGCCGAGCTGACCGGTGATCCGTCCTGGTCGTGGCGAAGCGTGCTACCGGTGTTCAAGCAGACCGAAGATCACTGGCGCGGCGCGAACGATCTGCACGGCGCGGGCGGCGAGTGGCGGGTCGAACAGCAGCGTCTGTCGTGGGAGATCCTGGACGCATTCTGCGAAGCGGCAGCGGAAACCGGCATTCCGCGCATCGATGACTTCAATCGCGGCGACAACGAAGGCTCCAGCCGCTTCGAGGTGAATCAACGCACCGGCGTACGCTGGAACGCCACCAAGGCGTTCGTCCGACCGGTGCAGCAGCGCGCCAATTTGAAGGTGATCGCCAACGCGCATGTACGGCGAGTGCTGCTCGACGGACGCACGGCGTGCGGGGTGGAACTCGCGGTCGATGGCCAGTCGCGCGCGGTCACCGCACGACGCGAAACGATCCTCGCCGCCGGCGCGATCGGCAGTCCGCAACTGCTGCAGCTTTCGGGCATCGGACCGGGCGCGCTACTGCAGCAGCATGGCATCGGCGTCGTGCTCGACGCGCCGGGCGTCGGGGCCAATCTGCAGGACCATCTGCAACTGCGCATGGCGTTCAAAGTGCAGAACGTGCTCACCCTCAACACGCTCGCCAATTCGTGGCTGGGCAAGGCGAAGATGGGCCTGGGGTACGCGCTGTTTCGCCGCGGGCCGCTCACCATGGCGCCTTCGCAGATGGGTGCGTTCGCCAGGTCGGACCCGGCGCAATCCTCGGCCAACATCGAGTATCACGTGCAGCCCCTGTCACTGGACAAATTCGGCGATCCGCTGCACAAGTTTCCGGCGTTCACCGCAAGCGTGTGCAACCTGCGGCCGACTTCGCGCGGCACGGTGCAGATCAAGTCGGCCGACCCGCTCGCGCATCCGGCGATCAAGTTGAACTACCTGTCGACCGATGCGGACCGCAAGGTGGCGGTCGACGCGCTGCGCCTGACGCGGCGCATCGTCACGCAATCGGTGGCGATGCGGAAATACGCGCCTGAAGAATTCCTGCCCGGTCCGTCGCTTCAATCGGATGCCGAACTGGCGCGGGCCGCGGGCAACGTCGGCACCACCATTTTCCATCCGGTGGGCACCTGCAAGATGGGCCGCGCGGACGATCCGCTGGCGGTGCTCACGCCCGAACTGCGCGTGCGCGGCATCGAGCGGCTGCGCGTGATCGACGCGTCAGTCATGCCCACCATCACTTCGGGCAATACCAACTCACCCACGCTGATGATCGCCGAGCGCGGCGCAGCGCTGGTGCGGGAGAGCCGTTGATGACCACGCTTCGCATCGGTGCGACCACGGTGACACGGGTCGAGGACTATCTCGGGCCATCGCTCGAGACGAAGTTCATGTTTCCGGCCTTTCGCGGCGCAATCTGGGAAGCGGAAAAGCACTGGCTCGCGCCCACGTATATGCAACTGGACGGCCAACGCATCCGCTCGAGCCACCATAGCTGGTTGGTGCGCACCGGGCGGCACACCGTGTTGATCGACTGCTGTATCGGCAATCACAAGCCGCGCACCTCGCCGCACTTCGACATGCGCGACGGCCCGTGGCTGCACAATCTGCAGGCCGCAGGCGTCACACCCGAGCAGATCGACTTCGTGTTCTGCACCCACCTGCACGCCGATCACGTCGGCTGGAACACGCAGCTGGCCGATGGCCGCTGGGTGCCGACGTTTCCCAATGCGAAGTACCTGTGGAGCAAAACGGAGTTCGCGCGTTGGGATGCACGCCGCCCCGACTACCCGCCGAACCGTTTCAACGAGAGCGTGTTCGCCGACAGCGTGCTGCCGATTGCCGAGGCCGGTCAGATGATCCTGGTCGATGACGGCCACGCGCTCGGGCAACTCACGGTCGAAGCCGCACCCGGACACACGCCCGGCCACATCAAGATCCGGCTGCGTGACGATGGCGGAGAAGGCCTGTTTTGCGGCGACGTACTGCATCATCCGGTGCAGATTCCGTATCCGGAGCTCTGCTCGTCGTTCGACGACGATCGGGGCACAGCGCTACATACGCGCCTGGCGCTGCTGGAAGACATCGCCGATCGCGATGCGATCCTGATGCCGACGCATTTCGCCGAGCCACATGCGTGTCGCGTGATCACGCGCGCCGGGCGGTTCGACATTAACTGGATCTGAAAATGCCCAACGTCGTGCTCACCGTGATTCGTACCATCGCATCGACAGTGACTGCGCTCGCGTTGACGCAAGTCGCGATGGCGCAATCGCCGGCCAGCATATGTTATGGCACTTACTGGAACGGCCGGCTCGAAAACGGTGTGGCCATGCCGATCGACGGACCGAACTTCCGTACGTACACGCCGCGTGGCAACGAGCTCGGCCGAACGTTCGTGCACAGCGCGATCCACGACATCGTGCTCGCGGCCTACGAGGGTGCGCACAAAGTGCAACCCGACGTCACCTACATCTACGGCGAGACCGGATTCAAGAACGGCGGGCCGATTCCGCCGCATCGCACGCATCAGACCGGTCTGTCGGTCGATTTCTTCGTGCCGTTGCGCGATGCCTCGGGCCGATCGGTGCCGGTGCCGATCGATGCCAGCAACAAGTGGGGTTACGACCTCGCATTCGATAAGGCCGGGCGCCTGGGCGATCTGAGCATCGACTTCGACGCGATCGCCGAGCACCTGTTCCAGCTGAGCGAAGCGGCGAAGGCGCGCAAGATCGGCATTCGCGTGGTGATCCTCGATCCGCCGCTGCAGCCCAAGCTGCTCGCGACCAAACGCGGCGCCGCCATCCGTCATCTGCCGTACATGAAAGAGCGCGCCTGGTCGCGGCACGACAATCACTACCACGTGGATTTCATCGTGCCGTGCAAGCCGTTGCCGGCGCGCAAGTAGGCCCGGCCGGTTCAGGCAATCAGGCCTGGCGGGTCAGGCAACCTCGACCGGTCCAACCCCGGCAGACAGGTCGGGCGAAGTGTGGAGGAGCACCATGCAAATCGAGCAACGTCGTTCCGCCCTGGCGGTCGTTCGATGGACCGCATTCATATCGCTGGTGGCACTCGCCTCGCTTGTCCAGGCGCAGAGCTGGCCGCACAAACCGGTGCGAGTGATCTCGCCCTACGCCCCGGGCGGCCACAGCGACAACATGGCGCGCATCGCCTCGGAGCGACTGTCGCAGACCATCGGCCAGCCGTTCATCGTCGAGAATCGTGTCGGTGCGGGCGGCGCGGTCGCGGCGGAATTCGTTGCGCGTGCAGCGGCCGATGGCTACACCCTGTTCTTCTGCGCGGTGCCGCAGATCTCGATCATTCCGCACTTTCAGAAAGTGTCGTACGACCCGCTCAAGGATTTCGTGCCGATCTCGGCGTTCGGGACCAGCGCGATGATCGTCGGCGTGCATCCGTCGCTGCCGGTCAAGACGCTGCAGGAGTTCGTG
>CADEDU010000066.1:0-16725 GCA_902826155.1 uncultured beta proteobacterium | reverse complement strand
GCTGTTGATGTCGAAGGCGGGACTCGACATGGTCCACGTGCCGTACAAAGGCGGTGCGCTCGCCACCAACGACCTCATCGGCGGACAGGTGCAGCTCTACTTCGGCAACGTCTCGGAGCTGATCCCGCAAGGCAAGGCGGGCAAGGCGACGCTGCTCGGTATTTCCAGCCCGCAGCGCAGCCCGGAAATTCCCGACGTGCCCGCAGTCGCCGAAACCTATCCAGGCTTTCAGCTCGTGGCGTGGAACGGCTATCTCGCTCCCGCCGGCACACCGAAAGACGTGATCGAGCGCGTGGCGCAGGAAGCCGCCAAGGCCGCGCGCGATCCAGCAATCGCCGATCGGCTCGCGAAGATGGGCATCCAGGCACTGGGCAACACACCAGCCGAATTCGCGGCGATGATCAAAGACGAACAGACGCTGTATCGCGAGGCGGTGAAAGCTGCAGGGCTCAAGGCCGATCGCTGACGCCTGCCCGGGTACTGTCGAACGCCGTCGGATTCTGCGTATCCTGACTACATCCCACCCCTGCCCAAGGATCGACCCGATGTTCTTGCGCAACTGCTGGTATGTCGCTGCCTGGGACCACGAAGTCCATCGGCTCAATCTCACGCGGCGCATCCTGCTCGACGAGCCGGTGCTCCTGTACCGCAAAGTCGATGGCACGCCGGTGGCGCTGGAAGACCGCTGCGCGCATCGCCATGCACCGTTGTCGATGGGCAAGCAGAAGGGCGATGCGATCGAGTGCCGCTACCACGGCTTGATGTTCGATCCGAGCGGCAAGTGCGTGCGCATCCCGAACCAGGCAACCATTCCACCGACGGCATGCGTGAAGAGCTATCCGGTGGTCGAGCGCGATCACTGGATCTGGATCTGGATGGGCGATCCAGCGCTGGCCGATCCAGCTCGCATCGAGGATTTCCACTGGATGAGCGACCCCGCCTGGCGCTTCAAGGGCGAGCGCCTGCACGTCGAGGGCAACTACCTGCTGGTGGTGGAAAACCTGTGCGACCTCACGCATCTGCCGTACCTGCACTCGACGTCGCTGGCTGACACGGCGATCCCGCCGAATGAAATTCCGGTGAGCTATCGGCGCGAAGGCAACCGCGTATCGGTCGAGCGCTGGGTGCTCGATACACCGACTCCGCCCTATTTCCGGATGCTGGCGAACTTCAAGCGCGAAGACCGCGTCGATCGCTGGATGAATCTGGAGTTCCTGCCACCGGCCATGGTGAGGTTGGATATCGGCGCGGCCATCGCCGGATCCGGCGCGCGCGAAGGCGACCGCAGTCGCGGCGTGACCACCTGCAATCTGAACGCGATCACGCCCGAGACGGCGCGCACCTCGCATTACTTCTGGGCGCAGGCGCAGAACTTCGGCACCGAGAACGACGCAACGGCCGATCTGGATTTCCAGCTGGTGCACGGCGCGTTCCAGGAAGATCTGGCGATCATCAAAGGCCAGCAGCACAACGTCGACCTGCGCGCCGATGCGCCACGGCTGAACATCGTTGGCGACACCGGCGGACTGCAGGCGCGCCGCATCGTCGAACAACTGATCGCTGCCGAACAGCGCACCGCCTAATCGAGAGCTCGCCATGCAACCGTGTGATCTCACCGCAACCGAAGCACGCGCGCTGATCGGCGCGAAGAAACTCTCTCCGGTCGAACTGCTGGAGTCGTGCCTGGCGCGCATCGACAAGGTCAACGCGCCGGTCAACGCGATCGTCGCGATGAACGCCGAGCGCGCCCGCGCCGAAGCACGCGCCGCCGAACAGGCGGTGATGCGGGGCGAACGTCTCGGCGCACTGCACGGCCTGCCGATCGCGGTGAAAGACGTCGTCGATACCGCCGGACTGCGCACCACCTACGGATCGCTGGTGTTCCGCGATTACGTCCCGGCGCAAGACGAGCGCCCGGTCGCGGCACTGCGTCAGGCGGGCGGCATCCTCTGGATGAAAGCCAACACACCGGAGTGGGCGGCTGGCGGCAACACGTTCAATCCGGTGTACGGCGTGAGCGGTAATCCGTTCGCGCCGCACTTGTCGTGCGCAGGCTCGTCCGGGGGGTCGGCAGTCGCCTTGGCCACCGGCATGGTGCCGCTTGCCTATGGCTCGGACAACGCGGGCAGCCTGCGCATTCCGGGCGCGGTCAATGGCGTCGTGGGCATGCGGCCAAGCGGCGGGCTGGTCGCCTCGGAGACGCGGCCGTTCGGTCCCTCGCATTTCCACGTCGATGGTCCGATGGCGCGCACCGCCCGCGACACACTGTTGATGTTGTGCGCGATGGCCAGCGACGATGCGCGCGATCCGCTCGCCGGCCATCTCGATGCAGCGCTGCGCGCCGATGCCCCGCCGATCGATCTCGCGACATTGCGCGTCGCGGTCACGCCCAACCTCGGCGGCTTCGCGCCGATCGAGCCGAGCCTGCGCAAGCTGTTCGAAGCGCGCGTCGCCTCGTTCGCCGGCAGCTTCAAGTCGAGCGCCACGGCGTCGCCCGATTTCACCGGTGCCGATGCGGCGTACACGACGATCCGTGCGCTGAACTTCGTCGGCACCTGGCGCGATCGATTCCGCGCATCGCCCGACAAGTGGGGGCGGCTGGTCACGCAGAACTATCACGAAGGCCTGAAGCTCACCGTCGAGGAGATTGCCGCGGCGTACATGCAGCAGACCAAGATCTATCGTGGCGCGCAGGCCTTCTTCAACGAGTTCGATCTGCTGATCGCGCCGACCGTTGGCGTGTACGCGTGGCCCAAGTACGACATCTATCCGGCGAAGATCAGCGATCATCCGACCGCGAACTACTTCGACTGGGTGCGCATGACCTACGGCATCACGCTGATCAACCATCCGGCGATCTCGATCCCGTGCGGACGCGACGATCGCGGGCTGCCGTTCGGGCTCCAACTGGTCGCACCACGCGGCAAGGATGCCTTCCTGATGCAGGCGGCGATCGCGCTGGAACAGGTGCTCGCGCGCAATGCCGAGACCGCGCGGCCGGTGCCTGATATCGAGTGGCTGGCTCGGCAGCCGGCGGACGATCCGCTGGCCAGGCCGGTGCGATAGGTGCGATAACGCGGCAAGCGCCGGCGTTGAAGGCAAAGCCGCGTCGCGGTACGCCATACGGCGCGCATGCACGGATGATGCCGCGCTCGCCTTGACAGTGCGCGCTCCGGTGCTAGTCTGACCGCACCCCCTTCCCTGGGCCATTCGATGGGCGGCATCTTCGTCAGTTACCGCCGACAGGACAGCGCCGGACATGCCCGCGCGCTCTACGACCGGCTGCGTGAGCGCTTTCGCCAGCGCGTGTTCATGGACGTCGAAGGCATCGAGCCCGGCGTCGATTTCGTCGAAGTCATCGAGAACGCCGTCGGTGATTGCGATGTGCTGCTGGCGCTGATCGGACGCGAGTGGAGCGAGATCGCCGACGACAAGGGCACGCGCCGGCTCGAGGATCCGCACGATTTCATCCGCCTCGAAGTCGCCACCGCGCTGTCGCGCAACGTGATCGTGGTGCCGGTGCTGCTCGAAGGCGCGGCGATGCCCAACGCACGCGAGCTGCCCGAGGACATCGCCAAACTCGCACGGCGCCAGGCGATGGAACTGCGCGACAACCGCTGGGACGCCGACGTCGATGCGTTGATCCAGCGGTTGGAAAAAGTGCTGGGCCAGACGCAACGCGACGGCGCGGCGCAGCGCGACGACAAAGTGCGCGACGCCGACAACCGGGCGAGCGACCACGCGAACGCCGGCGAGGCCAGCCATCGCGAGCCCGGCAAGCAAGACATCAAAGATCAAGACAGCGGCAAGTCGGACGCATCGCCCAGCAAGCTGCGTCCGCTGTATCTGGCCATTGCCGGCGCGGCGTTGGCGGTTGCCGGCGCGCTCGGTTACGTGATGCAGGGCGGCGGCAAGGTCAGCGTGCCCGATGTAGTCGGCAGCTCGCTCGAAGTGGCGACCGAACGACTCAAGGCGAATGGCCTAGTCGTGGGCGAAACCGCACGCAAGCGTTCGCGCGAGGCGTCCCCCAACACCGTGCTCGACCAGGCCCCCAATGCCGGGCGGCAGTTGGCACGCGGCGAGGCCGTCAAGCTGCTGCTCGCCGAGCGTCCGCCGCTGGTGGTACCGCAATCGGTGGACAAGTCGTTCGATGCCGCGCGCGCGGAACTGAGTTCGGCGGGACTCACCGTCGGAACGATCACGCAGGAAGCAACCGATCGCGCCAAGCCGGGCACGGTGCTGCGCATGCAACCGGCACCGGGCAGCGAGATGGCAGCGCAGACCGGCAGCGTCGACATCGTGGTCGCCGCCACCCCTGAGCGAAAGCCGGCAGCGGCCATGCGCGTGCCCGGCGTCGTCGGCAGGTCGATCGCCGAAGCGCGCGCGCTGATCGCCGCGGCGGGCTTCACTGTCGGCCGCGTGGCCACGGAGGCGACCGATCGCGCGCCAGCCGAATCGGTGCTCGCACAAAATCCGCCTGCCGGGGCGGAGATCGCCAGCGACAAGGCTCAGATCGATCTGCGCATCGCCATCGCCAAGCCCGCCGCGAAGCCCACTGACTCACCAACGCCGCCGGTCGCGGCGCAACCCACCCCCACGCCGCCCGCGGTCGATCAAGCCGCGAAGGCCGATCCGACGCCCAAACCCGGCGCGCAGGACGTCGCGCGCCAGCAGCGCACGCTGCGTCTCGTGTACGCCGGCGAACAGTCGCGCGCGCAGGCCGAGAGTCTGGCGAACTACTTTCGCCAGTTGGGCTGGACCATCGAGAGCGTGGTGGCGGGTCCGGCGCCGGGTACGCGCGTTCAGTACTTCACCGACGAGCAACGCGCCCTGGCCGAATCGGTCGCCAATCGCGCCAGCTGGTGGCTCGGGCAGCAGGGTCGGCCGAACGTGACGTTTCCGCTGGCCCGCGCCGGATCAGCGCAAGGCAACACGCCGATGACGCTGTGGTTGTCCGAGCCGGCGGCACCGCTCGCCAGCGTGCCAACGCCTGCACCGACGCCAACCCCCACACCGAGTGCAAAGGCCACGGGCCCGCGTGCGTCGGGTGATGCGGCGATTCGCGTCGGCGCCGGCCTGAGCGTCGCGGCGGGCGGCGAGTCGAACGGGCGCGAGGCGGACGTGACGCTCGATCAACGCGTCGACCCGACCCAGACGCAGTGGTTCGTCACGCCGCAGAATCGCGCCCGCGTCGCACAGGCTCGCAACGCCACGCGCGAGGAATGCGCACAGGCGAGCTACTACGAAGTTCCGATTCCAACGCGCCAGCTGCGAACCGGATCGGTCATCTGCGTGCGCAACGCCAATGGCGCGTACGCGGCACTGCAAGTCAAGCGCGTGCCGAACTACGGCTACTACCAGCTCGACGTCAGCTACGTCGTCTGGTAGCCGTCACGCTGCGGCAAACCCGACCTTGTTCTGCGCTTCCTTCATGCGCGCCGACGGCGGCGTGGCAACGCCCCAGCGATCCATGCGTCCGGGCGGCCAGGTCCAGTCTTCCGGCCCGCCGGTCTTGTAGGCATCGTCGACCTGCTCGACCTCGGCGGTGTACTCGATCACCAGATCGCCGGGTGCAACGAAATACGAGAACACGTTGTTGCCCGGACCGTGCCGGCCGACGCCCCACTCGATCGGATAGCCCGCATCCTTCAATCGTCCGGCGCCACGCATCACCGATTCGAGGTCGGGCATCTGGAACGCGATGTGATTGAGCGTCGCGGCCTGGCCGACGGCGAACGACAGACTGTGGTGATCGCTGTTGCAGCGGATGAAATCCATGATGCGGGTGCGATCGGAGAGCTTGAACCCCAGCATGTCGATGCAGAACTTCGCGGCCGCGGACTTGTCTGGCGCGTTGAGCACAACGTGCGCCAGACGCTCGGGCCGATCGGCGACGAGCTTCGCGTCGGCATGACGCTGGTCTTCGGCGATGACGCGGAACACGCGCCCGTCGGGGTCGCGAAACAAGAATCCGAAGCCGCCGCCCGGCTCGTCGATCGCCGCGGGCGCGGTCACTGTTGCGACACCGTTCGCTTTGAGCTTTGCCGCGAGCGCTTCGACATCGGCACGCGTGCGGGCATTGAGCGTGATCGACAGCAGCGCCGTGCTGGCGCGCGGGTGCAACGCCAGGATGTGATGCGCCGCGCCGGTGCCGCGCAGATAGGCAACGCCGCCGCGACGCTCGACCAGCGCGAGCTGCCAGATATCGGTATAGAACCTCTCGTGCGCGGCAACGTCGGCAACACCGACTTCGACGCTGCGCAGTCCCGCGACCAGACTCGTGGTCATGTGCTGTCCTTGTTGTGGGCTCGGTGTGGGCTCGTTCCGGGCTCGATTATGGGTTCGATGAGTCGCCTGATGCGATGCCCGTACTCTAACTCGCGTCGTGGAAGATCACGCCCAGCGTGTAACGCTCGCCCGCGCGCAGCGTGCTCACCCCGTGGCGCATGCTGACGCGATAGCTGCCACGCGTGCCCTGCACCGGTCGTTGCTGCACGGCGAAAATCACCGCGTCGCCCTGCTGCAACGACACGACCTCGACGCGCGATTGCATCCGCGGGCGCTGCTCGGTGAGCACGAACTCGCCGCCGCCGAAGTCCGCGCCCGGCCGCGACAGCAGCACCGTGAGCTGCAGCGGAAACACTTCCTCGCCGTACAGATCCTGATGCAGGCAGTTGAAGTCGCCCGCGACATAGCGCAACAGCAGCGGCGTGGGGCGTTCCTGCCCTGCTTCGTGGCAACGCTTGAGATACGCGGCATGTTCGACGGGATAGCGCGTACCCAGCCGCATCGCCTCGTTCCAGCGGTTGGCGATCGGCACCAGATGCGGGTAGATCGATGCACGCAGCGCGGCGACCGCATCGGGCAGCGGGTAGGCAAAGTACTTGTACTCGCCGCGGCCGAAACCGTGCCGTGCCATCACCACGCGGCTGCGAAACGGTTCGCGCAGCGGGTAGCTGCCTGCAAGCGCCTCGCACTCGGCCGGGTTCAGCAGCCCTGGCGCAACCGCACAGCCGCGCACATCGAGCTCGCTTTCCAGATGAGGCCAGTCGAGCGCGGCAACCCGCTGTTCGATCTGCCCGCGGGTCTGCCGTCGGTCATCCGCGCGCGCAGCTTCATCCATTGGCGCGACGGTGCGCACTTTGGCGTGCATCAAGCATCGGCCTCACGTTCGAGCAGGGCGCGCTTGCGCTCCACGCCCCAGCGATAGCCGGACAGCGCGCCGTCGGTGCGCACGACGCGATGGCAGGGAATCGCGACAGCGAGCGCATTGGCCGCACAGGCCTGCGCCACCGCCCGCACCGATCGTGGTGCGCCAATGCGCTCGGCGATCTCGGCATACGACGCCGTACTGCCCGCGGGAATCTTGCGCAATGCCTGCCACACCCGCTGCTGGAACGCCGTGCCGCGCACGTCGAGCGGCAGGTCGAGTCCCAGCCCAGGGCGTTCGACATGCGCGATCACCTGCGCGACCCAGCGCTCGAACTTCGCCTCGCCGCCCAGCAGATGCGCACGCGGAAAGCGCTGCTCCAGATCGCGCAGCAGCGCGGCGACATCATCGCCAAGCGTGATCGCGCACACACCGCGCTCGGTCGCCGCCACGAGAATCGCACCAAGCGAACATTGACCGATCGCAAAGTGGATCGCCTCGCCCCGCCCGCCGGCACGGTACGCGGTCGGCGTCATGCCGAGCACATCGCGCGCGGTCGCGTAGAAACGCCCATTGGAGTTGAAGCCCGCTTCGTAGATCGCATCGGTGACTGACGCGCCGCGCTGCAACTCGCCCCGTACGCGTCGCACGCGATGCGCGGCCGCGTACGCACGCGGCGTCACACCGGTGGTCGCCTTGAACACGCGATGGAAGTGAAACGGACTCATGCCGGCCGATCGGGCAAGCATCTCCAAGGTCGGCATCGACTCGGCCGATTCGATCAACCGGCACGCCTGCGCCACCGCCTGCGCATGAACTTCGGCCAGGCCCGCCTCGTTCGGGCGGCAACGTTTGCACGGCCGGAATCCGGCGCGCTCGGCGTCGATCGTGCCGACATGGAAGCGCACGTTCTCGCGCTTGGCCAGTCGCGCACCGCACGACGGCCGACAGTAGACGCCGGTGGTTTTCACCGAATAGAAGAACGCGCCGTCGGCGTCGTGGTCGCGACGAACGACCGCGGCCCAGCGCGCGTCGTCATTGGCGAAGCGCTGGACGCGTTGGGGGGTGTGCGTGGTGACGTTGCGTAGGCGTTGCGGCACGGCTGGCGTTTCGCGCATGGCGGCGTCCTCGATCGAGTCGACGCGCCGGGTGGCACGTCTGATGGAGGGCAATGCTCTCCGACCCGCCGCCATCGCACACTCCGGCGCTTGCGCTCGAATTCGCGTTGAGACGATCCGCGCCGACCCGGCTCCCCGGCTACGTCAGCGCCGGCTCGCGACCGCGCCCGATCGGACAATGCGCCTCGCGCTCGACCAGGTCGTACACGAAGATCATCTTGGCCATGCCGGTGAGCATCCCCGCCACCATGCCCAGCTCGAATATCTGCGCGTCATCGAAGTGGGGCCGCAAGGCGGCATGCAGCGGCGCATCGAGCGTGCCGTTCATGTTGGTCATGCTGATCTGATCGGCGAGTTGCAGCACCGCGCGGTCCTTGGCATCGAAACAGGCGTGATGCTCGTCCATGATGTGATCGAGCTGTTCCTGCGTGACGCCCGCCTTGCGCGCGGCGACGCTGTTGCCCTTGTTGCAGAACGCGCAACCGTGCGTCATCGACAACCGGTACCGCAGCAGCTCCTTGGTGCGCACGTCGACACGCCCCGCGTAGAACAACTTGGCGTAGAACTCGTCGCGATACCACGCCATCAGCTCCGGGGCATTGGCGCCCACTTCGATCAACGTGGCGTCGTCACGCAGCTTCATCGTGACGGCGTGCTCGGCCTGCAGGCGCGGCGACATCTCGGCAACGGGAACGCGACGCAATACCGGATTGGGCATGGTGGGGCGACCTCGGGGACTACCTCAGGGATTACGGCAGGAACGACGTCAGGCACGACTGCAATGAACGCGCCGCAGTGAACGCACAACGGCTCGACGCATCGAGTTTATCGCGCGTAGTGCCAAGTTGCGGTGCTTTCGCGCGCCGCGATCGGCTGCCTAGAATGCAGCGTATTCGAGCGGTACTGACCACCCACTGGAGGCCGTCCATGACCGATTCGCTGGGCCATCGCGCCAAATTCGCCGTGCTGATCCCCTCGACCAACACCAGCGTGCAGCCCGAGTTCGACGACATGCGACCGTACGGGGTGACCAATCACATCAGCCGCATCGTCATTCCCGACATCCCGCTCAAGAGCGACGACGACTTCAATCGCCTGATCGATCTGATCGAGAAGGCGCAGACCGCGGCGGTCGACTCGGTGATGTCGGCTCGCCCCGACCGGCTGGTGCTCGGCATCTCGGCCGAGACGTTCTGGAACGGGTTCTCGGCAAGCCGCAAACTGCGCAAGGAACTCGAGGCGCACACCAAACTACCGGTGTCGATGGGCGCCGACTCGTGCGAGGAAGTGCTCAAGCTGTTCAACGCCAAACGGCTGGGCGTGGTCACGCCGTACTGGCCGGTGGGCGACAAGAACGTGCGCCGGTTCTTCGAGGAGGCGGGCTTCGAAGTTGCGCGCATGAAAGGCTTCAGCTGCGAGAGTCCGGTGTTGATCGCACACGTGACCGAGTCGCAACTGCGCGAGGCGATCCTGGAAGTGAACGCGCCTGACGTCGATGCGATCGTGCAGGTGGGCACCAATCTCGCCTGTGCGCGGGTGGCCGCGGCGGCGGAGCTGTTTCTGAACAAGCCGGTGATCGCGATCAACACTGCGATCTACTGGCACGCGCTCCGCCATCACGGCATTACCGACAAGGTGCGCGGGTTTGGGTCGCTGCTTGAGCGGTATTAGGCGCTCTCCCGCAATTTTAGGCGCTCTCCCTCCCCCCGCCCTCCCTCTGCTCGCGCCACTACCGTGGCTAGAAAGGGAGGGAGCCTGATTTGCGGCGCAGCTTGTGCGCCGTGGCGGGGTGGGGAAAACGTGATTCCATTGCGCGCGAAGGGCGCAAGAGCTGGAACTCGATGATCGATCGCTCGTTTAGTCGCGCGTTTACTCGTATTGCGCCGCCAGTCCCTCGAACGCGTCGCCCTCGGCTTCACCGGCGATGATCCGCGCGAGTCGCGCCGCGAGCTTCGGATCCAGTTGCGCCAGCCGGGTCTGATCGGCCCGCGCGCGATCGAGTTGCTTCATCTGCACCAACAGTGCGCCGCGATAGGCATAAGCGACGGCAAGGGTAGGCTTGAGTTCCAGCGCGCGGTTGTAATGCCGGAGCGCACGCTCGTTGTTCGCGCCGGACTGGCGCCGCAGGCTAAACGCGAGGTTGTTGTGGGCTTCGGCAAGCTTCTCTTCGAGCGCGAGCGCCGCCTCGAACTTCTGCTGAGCCGCGACGAAGTGGCGCTCCAGCATCAGCCGCACGCCGTCGTTGTACAGGCCGATTGCCTGCTCGCGCGGATCGCCTTTGGGCACTGCCAGGGGATCGCTCTCGACCGCGTGGACACCGCCTGCCAGCAGCGTTGCCAGAAGCGCAAGAACTGCTAGCCGGCGCACGCGCCTACATCCGGAAGTGCCGACGCGCCGCAACGACTTCGGGGCGAGGCACCGCCGCATCGTTGCCGAACTCGATCACGCGGGCGTGGTAGTACGCCGCACTCTTGGCATCACCGGCTCGCTCGGCCGCGTGGGCCGCGCCGGCGAACGCACGATAGCGATTAGGCTCTTTGTCCAGCACGGCCTCGAACGCCTTCAGCGCAGCGGCGTGCTCGCCCCTATCGGCCAGCACCTGCGCCAGGATCTCCCGCGCCGGCAGCAGCGGGCCGGGCGTGACGGCGTGTTTGGTCGTCGCGTCCTCGCGGTCGGCGGCCTTGCGCAGCATCGCGAGGCCGTCGTCGGTCTTGCCTTCGGCCAGCGTCGCCAGACCGCTCACCACGTCGGCCTGGATCTCGACCTGCTCGACCCAGTAGCCCAGCCGCATGCCTTTGAGGGCCTCGCTGAAGCTGCGCAGACGCGTGATCTCGTTACGCGCTGCCGCAGCGTCACCGCTCTTTGCAGCGCCCACGCCGCGCGCGAACGCATGGATGGCTTCGGCCTGCGGATACTTCTTCCACGGATAGGCCTCGACCGTGGGCGTGAGCGGCAGCATCGCGGCCTCTTTCCACGCACCGCGCTCAAGCGCGAAGCGTGCGGGCATCGCCGCATACGCGAATGCCGTGGCGAAGTGATCGGTCTTCTTGGCCACGCCCAATGCGTGATCGATCACCTTGCGCGCCTGCTCGTCCTGACCGAGCTGCAGGTAGCCGTAGACCTGATAGTCGTACGCGTGCGGGCTGTTGTAGGTCTGGTCGCCGTCGACCTTGGCCGAGATCGCGTTCGATTCGATCGAATCGCGCCAGTAGCCCACGCGCGTGAAGATGTGCGAGGGCATGTGCTGCGCATGCGTGGAGTCGGGCGCGATCTTGGAGTAGCGCCTGGCGGCATCCAGACCATGCATAGCGATCGGCGGGTAGTCGTAGCTGTGGATCAGATAGTGCGCGATGCCCGGATGCTCCGGCTGCTGCAAGAAGTTGGACTCGAGCACGCGCGTGGCGCGCAGCTGGTTGGTGAACTGGCGATCGGCCGGATCGAAGTTCACCGACAGGAACAGGCCGTAGAAGATGCTCGCTTCCTTGTCATCGGGATATTTCTGCGCGAGGCGGCCAAACGCCTCCTCGAGCGATTTCAGGCGCGTGCGGTAGTTGAGCTTGTCGTGATCCTTGAACAGCACCGCGAGCGCCTCGACGTAGTCGCGTTCGCGTTCAGTTTTTGGGCCGAGCTTGCGCGCTGTTTCAATCGCCTTCACGCCCTCGGCGAGATTTGCCGCGGTGTGCGGGATCGGCCAAGTGAATGGATTGTCGAGCACCGACAGCGCGCGAACCCAATAGGCCATCGCGCAGTTCGGATCGGCCGCGAGCACCTGATTGAGCGACTTGGGGATGAACTCGTAGGCGAACGAGTGCAGGAACGCGATCGTGCGACTGAATTCCTGTTGAGCCGCCGCGTTGCATTCCACCTTGAAACTGACCTTGCCGAGCTTGCCCGGCCCGTCCTCATGGGCGAACGGTTGCGAGGCGCCGAACAGCAACGCGACGGGGGCGAGCGCGCACGCGGCAAGCCTGATGCGACGGAGCTTCATGAGTGGATCTCCTGTTGCGGGAACGTCGGGAGGTGAATCGTCGGAGCCCGGAGCAATCCAAGCGGGGCATGGGAGCAAAGGAACCAGGATCAAGGCTGCGCCGTTCAAACGCGTGCGTCGCGCGGGTCGAGCGCGTATTCGCCTCGTGACCTATTCCACGCCGCCGGGCCTGACGAGTCCAGAAGGGAAATTCCTACGTCTTTCGGCTGAATCGCCGGCCACCATCAAGGTAGAGGGGGCGACGCCGACTCGTCTGACACCAGGGACAAGTTGAGAGGAACCGGGTGCCGCTCGTCCTGGCCGCTCGTCCTGCCCATTTTTGCCGCCTGGTCGTCCCTGACAGTGTCTGGCCAAAGAGCCCCTTCAGGCGCCCTCCGGCCGGACCGATAACACCGACGGCGCCCATCGCCGCAGCCCGCATCGGCAGGCTTGTCCACGCGCCCGTCCGCGCGTACCGATGCCAGAACGATCTCGAATTGCTGCGCGCGCCCGGTGCTTCTTCCCTCAACAAGGAAAGGCACCATGCCATCGATCGATTCGATCTCGCTCGCCCGCTCGCTTGCTCGCTCGTTTGCCAGCTGTATTCGCTCGCGCCGCCCGCTTGCTCAATGGCTGCGACGGTTCTGGCTCGTCGCTGTGTTGAGCGCGACGCTCACGGCCTGCGGCACGTTCGGCCCGCTTGGCGATGGCATCGAGCCCGCGCCCGAGATCGCGCAGCGGACCGAGCCTGACGAGGCCGCGATCGAGCCGGTGCCGATGCCCGAGGCAATCGCGACACCCGATGCCGCAATGCCGCAGCCGCCGTCGACGCAGAGCGCGCGCCGTCTGGCGCGACGCGGGCAAGCAGTGCCGGCGCCCACGCCCGGACGCGATGGCCCCGGTACCCGCACACCCGAAGAACTGGCCATCGTTCCCGATGCGGTGCCCCGGCACGAGCCGCTGCATCCGAGCGCCAATCGTCCGTACACCATCTTCGGGAGGCAATACACGCCGCACACCTCGCGCGCCCCGCTCACACAGTCGGGCACGGCGAGCTGGTATGGCAGCTACTTCCACGGCCGGCGCACCTCCACCGGTGAGATATACGACATGTACGCAATGAGCGCGGCGCATCCGACGATAGCGCTGCCCAGCTATGCGCGCGTGACCAATACCGCGACGGGCAAGTCGGTGGTGGTGCGCATCAATGATCGCGGGCCGTTCGTGGGCGATCGGATCATCGATCTGTCTTACGCCGCCGCGACTCGACTGGGCTTTGCCGGGCAGGGCGTCGCCAAGGTGATCGTCGAGGCGTTGCGGACGACTCCCGGCGTGAACGACACGCTTGCTTCGAGCGCGGCGATCAGCACCGCGGCGGTGGCGGCCACAGCACCAGCGACACGCGTTGAACCGGCCGCGCCCAGGTCGGCAAAACCGCAGGGATCCGCCAAGGTATACGTGAAGATCGGTGCATTTCGCCAGCGCACGAACGCAACCCGGGTGGGCGAGCGCATCGCCAAAACGCTTCCTGCGGTCCAGAAAGCGCTCAGCATCACCTCGCGCGATGACGGCATTGTGCTGGTTCAAGCCGGACCGTACACCGATCGCAGCGAGGCGATCGTGGTGGCCGACGCGCTGCGCCGCGAGCTGCAGATCGAGCCGCAGATCGTGGTCCAGTAGCGGCGTGCACGCAGGCGCCTCACGGCGGCTTTTCCCTGACCGGCGTACGTTGTTTCGATCGGAACCGCCGCAATCGATTGATGCTATAAACCGCGCTTGAATTGCGCGGGGATTGCCCTCATTTCGAGCCTGAAGCAGGCTGCAAATCGGAGGGCGGCATCAGCGGCCAATTCCATGCCTCCGCGCGCAGTGCTTGAAGGCGGTCCTTGGATGTGGTCCTTGAAGTGTGCGTAACATCTGCAACGCGTCTCCACATTGGCTCTACGAACCGATCGGGAAACTTCATCATATGAAACGAGTGATTCTGTTCCTCCTTACCAACCTGGCCGTGATGCTGGTGCTGTCGATCATCGTCCGGCTGTTCGGTTTGGATCGCTTCCTCACCGCCAACGGCTTGAACCTGCCGGCGCTGCTGATGTTCTCAGCGGTGATCGGCTTCGGCGGCGCGACGATCTCGCTGCTCATGTCGAAGTGGATGGCCAAGCGCTCCACCGGCGCCGAGGTCATCACCCAACCGCGCGATCAGACCGAGCAATGGCTGGTCGATACGGTGAAGCGGCTGGCCGACCGTGCCGGCATCGGCATGCCCGAAGTGGCGATCTACGAAGGTGAGCCGAACGCGTTCGCCACCGGTGCGTTCAAGAATTCGGCGCTGGTTGCGGTGTCGACCGGGCTGATGCAGTCGATGAACAAGGAAGAGGTCGAGGCGGTGCTGGCCCACGAGGTGGCGCACGTGGCCAACGGCGACATGATCACGCTCACGCTGATTCAGGGCGTCGTCAACACATTCGTGGTGTTACTGGCGCGCGTGATCGGCTATGTGGTCGACCGGGCCATCTTCAAGAACGAGCGCGAAGTCGGCATCGGCTACTACATCACCAGCATCGTGTGCGAGATCCTGTTCGGCATCCTCGCCTCGATCATCGTTGCGTACTTCTCGCGTCAGCGCGAGTTCCGTGCCGACGCGGGTGCCGCCGACTACGTGGGTAATCCCAAGCCGATGATCAACGCGCTCGCCCGTCTGGGCGGCCTCACGCCGGGCGAGCTGCCCAAGTCGATGGCGGCCTCGGGCATCAGCGGCGGTCCCGGCATCATGGCGCTGTTCTCGTCGCATCCGCCGATCGAAGCGCGCATCGCAGCGCTGCAATCGCGCGGCCGGTAACGCCGGCAGCGACACCGCCCCGGCGCGGGCGGTACGATTCACCGCGGGGAAAGGCTTCGTGCCTTTCCCCGCTTTGCTTTGTTCGCGACTCGATCGTGATGATTGCTTCGCGATCGCTCGTTCACCAGACCGTTCCAGAGGAGTCACTGCATGCGTATCGGCATCATCGGCGGCGGCGTCATGGCGCGCCTCATCCTGGAGCATGTCCGGCGCGGCGATCTGGGTGAGGCATCGGTGGTCGCACTGGTGGGCCGCAGCGATACCTCACGGGGCAAGGCGCTGGCCAAGGAGTATGGCGTGGCGTTCGCCACCGGCCTCGAAGGGCTGCTTGCCGCCAAGCCCGACACCGTCATCGAAGCCGCCTCGCACGATGCGGTGCGCGCCTACGGTCTGCCGTTGCTCGAACGTGGCATTGCCTTCATCGTGCTCTCCGGCGGCGCGCTCACTGACGACGCCTTCCGTGCACGACTCGAGCAGACGGCGGCCACACAACGCTCGTTCCTCTACGTCCCTTCGGGTGGCATCGGGGGGCTGGACGCGCTCAAGGCGGTGTGCGCGGCCGGTGCCGAGCACGTGGAAATCGCCGTCACCAAACCGCCCGCCGCGTGGAAGAACATCGAGTACGTCGAGCGTCTGGGCGTGGATCTGGACCGGCTGAGCGGGCCGGTCGTGCTGTTCGAGGGCACGGCGCGCGAAGGCGTGCCGCACTTTCCGGCAAACGTGAACATCGCGGCGGTGCTGTCGATGGCCGGCATCGGCTTCGATCGCACACGCTTGAAGGTGGTCGCCGATCCGGCGCTGCGCTACAACACCCACTACATCAACATCCGCGGCAAGACCGGCTCGATCAGCATCAAGTTCGAGAGCGTGCCTTCGCCCGACAATCCGAAGACAGCGCTGCTGGCCTGCTACAGCGCGATCGCGGCAATCAAACAGTTCAACTCACCGGTGCGCTACGGCACCTGATTGGCCGCCACCAGCAACACACCGCTGAGTCCGCTTCGCGACATGCGCTCGCCGCGGCTGCGCGCGCGAGGCTAATCGGCTCAAACCCTTCCGGGCGCCGCCACGGGGTCCTCCGCGCTCACGCCGTCGCGTCTTACCGGCGCACTTACCGTGCCCTCCCAGCCGCCGCAGGCGAACGCCGCGTGGTAGCTGGCGTCGATTTCGGCTCGAGCGCGCGTGAGCGAAGCGGCCAGGCGCGCGCAGCGTTCGTCGTAGTTGGCCGTGATAGCCGCAAGCGCGCTAACCATCGCTTCGGCGTCGTATGTGTCAGCGTGCAGACTTACCGCAGCGGGCCCGTCGTGTGCCGAGTCCAACGGTTCGAACGATGGCGCGCCATCGCTCGGTTCGCGGCCGAGCACCACCGGCCGGCCGGCCCACAGGCCCCACAGGGCGCCATGCGCGCGCGTGGCGATCACGGCGCGCACACCACGGGCGGCTCGCGCGATATCGCCCACGCTCGTGCCCTCCTCGACGTGCACGCCGTACAACACGTCGGCCGGCACCCGCGCCAGCAGATCGAGGACGGCGCGCCGATCGGACACCGGATCCGTGGCGAACATGACGATCCGATGCCCCACGCGAACGGTGGTCACGCAGAGCCGTCCGAGCGCGCCGATGTAGCGCTCGTAGCTCGCCCTGTCCG
>CADEDU010000065.1:20391-42029 GCA_902826155.1 uncultured beta proteobacterium | reverse complement strand
GTGATGTCGGCAGGTTCGGCAAACGCGGGTTGACCAGACAAACTATGCGTGATGCTCACCGAACGTCGATCGGCTTGCTGCTTGCTGCTTCGCTCCATGCGATCGCAGCGTCAGTGCAGGCGCAGGCCACGACAGGCTCTTGCGGACCGTTACTCGCTGCGATCGAGAAGACCCTGACCGCACCGAGGGTCAAGGAGACCCTCAGTCTGGCTGCGGGAGACGACAAACCCACCCAGCTCCAGTTCATCCGGATCAATGACTGGGAGTATTTCGACGCGCGCGGGCGCTGGGAAAAAGAGCGGCTCAAGAACACGCGCGACAGCCAGCTCGGCTCGGTCCTGATCGTCGCGATCGCAATGGCCGAAGACTGCAAGTCGCTCGGGTCACGCAAAGTCGGCGGTGTCGAAGCAAAGGGCTATTCGTTCCTGCCCGGCGTGCGCATCTCGCCCCACGACGGCGAAGTCTGGGTCGATGCGAAGTCGGGACTGATCACGGATGGCAAATCCAAGATCAAGGACAACAAGACACTCGTGCATTACACCTACCGGTACGAGTACGGACCCAAAGTGCCGTTGCCGAAAGACGCGGTCGACGTCACAGCCGAGCGCCAGCGCGTGCGTGAGGGTCGATCACCAGACCCGAACCCCGAAACCACGAAATCCGAAGCCGCCAAGTCCGACGCGAAGAAGGCTTCGGATACGAAGAAGGCGTCGGGCAAGTAGGCGGACGGTCATGCCCGCGCGCGAAGCGCTTCGCGCACCAGTCCTGCGCGGATCGCGCGGGCGCGCCTGATTGCAGCTGCGACGCGCGACTTGTTGACGGTGTTCTCGGTGCCCACATAGAGGCGAATGGCTGCACGGCCGTGAACCAGCGGCGAGATCTCCACGAATGTTTCGGCGATCTGCCGCGACGCCTTTCTGCGCGTCACGATGCGCACGCCGGGTATGCCCACCGGGTTGCGCTTGTCGGCATGCTCGCGCGTCATCAGTCGTGAGCTTGCGCCTTCGTAGATCGAGCTCAGATAGCCAATCGCCTCACGCAACGCGCGCCGCGGCGAACGCACGCCACCATTCTTGCCATCGGAAAACAACTTCGTCTGACCACGGTAGCGCACCTGCCAGCCGTGGGTCCCCGCATTGCCTTCGTCGTCGATGTCGATGCGTTGAATGTGACGGGGCACCATGAATTGCCCCTGCTTTCCCAAGCGCACAGGGCGCCGAGGCAGTTTGGCGACGAGGGTTTTTCGTTGTTGAACGTTCACTGACATCAATCCTTTGTTGACGCAAGTCGCCGCGCGGCGCAGCAGCCGACGGCAGTCTGCATTGGCGTGTTTCGTGTTGGGCGATCGCGGTTTGCGTGCAATCGGGCCCGCAGGGGTTCGAGACCCGATCAGGTGCGCGCGTTGCGCGCACGCGCACCTCGTATCGCAGAAAGCGATTCGATGTGCCGGGAACGCCTACTTATTGCGCGGGGAACTCTTCAGCAGCGCGTCGATATGCAGGCCGAGGCGACTGGCCTCGACGACCGCTTGTGTACGCGTGTTGACGTTGAGCGCACGCAGGATCGCCGCGACGTGGATCTTCACCGTGCCCTCGGCCAGATCGAGTTCGCGGCAGATCAACTTGTTCGGCTTGCCCTGCAACAGCAGCGCCAGCACCTGGCATTGCCGATCGGTCAGACCCAACTCGCGCGGCGAGACTCCACCGTGGCTGGTGGGTCGCGCGCCGGGGCGGGGTGCGGTGCTCGATTCGGACTGAAGCGCGATCTGCGGGAGATATACCCCGCCCGAGAGCACCAGCCTCAGCGCCGACAACATCACCTGGCTGGACGAGCTCTTCGGAATGAATCCCATCGCACCGAGGTCGATCGCGCGCATGACGTCTTCGCGCTGGTCCGAGCCCGACAGCACGACGACCGGGATGCTCGGATAGCGATCGCGGAATTCGGTGAGCAGCGAGAACCCGTCGACCTCGGGCAACCCCAGATCCAGCAGTAGCAGATTCGCGTCTTGATGCTGGGCGATCAGCGCACGCGCTTCGGTGGCGGAGCGCGCATCGTGCAGCTCGACTTGTTGATCCAAGGGAGCAAGCGTGTGGCGCAAGGCCTCGAGAATCAGTGGGTGATCGTCGACGATGAGCACTTTCACGACTGATTTCTCCGTATCAGTAACGCGCCCGGATGGTAGCACCGGCGTCGCGTGGTCCTCGCCGTCGTGGTGCAGTGTGTTCTGGAGCATGCCGTGGGTCTCCGGTGAAGAGGTTTTCACCGGTGGCATCGTAGCGGGTCGACGCGGAAGTCAAATCTGCCGAGCGACTAAGCCGTTCGGCCGAATGCGCTCACAGGCCGAGGCGTTCCCAGATCGACTTGGTGAGGCTCGCCTGATTCATCGTGTAGAAGTGCAGGCCGGGTGCGCCTTGTGCAAGCAGCCGATCGCACAACTCGGTGACTACGTCCAGACCGAGGCTGCGGATGCTGGCGACATCGTCCGCATAGCTTTGCAGCCTCAGGCGCAGCCAGCGTGGAATCTCGGCGCCGCAGGCATCGGAGAAGCGGGCGAGCTGGGAGAAGTTGCCGATCGGCATGATCCCGGGAACGATCGGCACGCCCAGTCCGATGCTCTCGCACGCCTCGACGAAGCGGAAGTACGCGTCGGCGTTGTAGAAATATTGCGTGATCGCGCTGTTGGCGCCGGCCTCGACTTTGCGCTTGAAGTGGTGCAGGTCATCGGCAGCGGTACGCGCCTGCGGATGGACCTCGGGATAGCAGGCGACCGCAATTTCGAACCACTCGCCGGTTTGCGTGCGAATGAGCTCTACCAGTTCGTTGGCGTTGCGCAACTCACCCAGGCCGACCGAGCCGGAGGGCAGATCGCCGCGCAGGGCGACGATGCGGCGAATCCCCGCAGCCTGGAATGTGGTCAGGATCTCAGCGATGTCCTCGCGGGTGGCGCCGATGCACGACAGGTGCGGGGCCGCCGCGAGGCCGGCGCCGCTGATCTCTTGTACGACTTCAAATGTGCGCTCGCGCGTCGAGCCGCCCGCGCCGTACGTCACCGAGAAGAACTTGGGATTCAGCCCCGCCAGTTCCTGCCAGGTCGCGCGCAGCTTGCCCACCCCTTCGGCCGTCTTCGGTGGAAAGAACTCGAAGCTGAAACTACGCGGATGCGAGCGCTGGCTGTTCATGCGGGACGCCGGCTGTCTTGTCCGGCCTGGCGATCACGAAGAATCGGTTCGCGATCGCTCGGCCCGGTAGCTGGAAGCGTTAGTAGCGATAGTGATCGGGCTTGTACGGTCCGGTCTTCTGCACGCCGATGTACGACGCCTGCTGATCGGAAAGCTCTGTCAGCATCGCCCCAAGTTTGGACAGCTGCAGGCGCGCCACCTTCTCATCCAGATGCTTGGGTAGCGTGTAGACACCGACCGGATACTTGGCGGTATGAGTGTAGAGCTCGATCTGCGCCAGCGTCTGATTGGCGAACGAACTGCTCATCACGTAGCTCGGATGTCCCGTGCCACAGCCCAGATTCACCAGGCGACCCTCGGCGAGCAGGATGATGCGCTTGCCGTCGGGGAAGATGATGTGATCGACCTGCGGCTTAATGTTCTCCCACTTGTACTGCTTGACGGCCGCGACGTCGATCTCGTTGTCGAAGTGCCCGATGTTGCAGACGATCGCCTGGTCCTTCATCTTCTTCATGTGCTCGTGCGTGATCACATGGAAGTTGCCGGTGGCGCTCACGAAGATGTCGGCCTTGTCGGCGGCGTAGTCCATCGTGACGACGCGATAGCCTTCCATCGAGGCCTGCAACGCGCAGATCGGATCGATTTCGGTAACCCAGACCTGCGCCGATAACGCGCGCAAGGCCTGCGCTGAACCTTTGCCCACGTCACCGTAGCCTGCCACGACGGCGATCTTGCCCGCGATCATCACGTCGGTGGCACGCTTGATGCCGTCGACCAGTGATTCACGGCAGCCGTAGAGATTGTCGAACTTGCTCTTGGTGACCGAGTCGTTGACGTTGATGGCCGGAAACGCGAGCCGGCCTTCCTTGTGCATCTGGTACAGCCGATGCACGCCGGTCGTGGTTTCCTCCGACACGCCTTTGATCTTGGACAGTCGGATCGAGTACCACTTCGGGTCCTTGGCGAGTTTTGCCTTGATCGCCGCGAACAGATGTTCTTCCTCCTCGCTCGACGGTTTGGCAATCACGCTGGCATCCTTCTCGGCGCGCGTGCCCAGGTGCAGCAGCAGCGTTGCATCACCACCATCGTCGAGGATCATGTTCGAGAACCCGCCGTCGGCCCATTCGAAGATGCGATGGGTGTACTCCCAGTACTCGACCAGCGACTCTCCCTTGTAGGCGAATACCGGGGTCCCCCCTGCGGCGATGGCTGCAGCGGCGTGGTCCTGGGTCGAGTAGATGTTGCATGAAGCCCAGCGGACGTCAGCGCCCAGTGCTTGCAGTGTCTCGATCAGCACTGCGGTTTGAATCGTCATGTGCAGCGAGCCGGTGATGCGCGCGCCCTTGAGCGGTTGCGCCGCCGCGTACTCCTTGCGAATCGCCATGAGCCCGGGCATTTCGGTCTCGGCAATCGCGATCTCCTTACGGCCCCAGTCGGCCAGAGCGAGGTCGGCGACCTTGTAGTCCCCTGAAGCGATGTTCTTGGGTTTAGGAACGGCTGCGTTCATGCGTGACTCCGTGAATGGATGGCTCGCACCGGACAACTGCGATCGAAGGCAGACAATGAGAGCGGGGTTGACGCCGCCTTGCGTGACCGTGATGCCCCGATGTTCCGTGCGCGAGCACAGTTCAACGAGCGCGGTTACAACAGCCCATATCGGGCGCCCCGAGCCTGGCGGGGGAAGGAGTGGACAGCGGCCCCCGTTGCAACGCTCCTCGAGGCGAGGAGTCGTGATTCTATCGCGGGCGATTCGCGCCGGCCAACGCGCAATCGATCGAGCCCGGTAATTTCGGCTGGGGAAAAGAAAAACCGCCGGGCGATGACCGGCGGTTCTTTTCTTCCGAAACAGCCGCGGGGTCGCGGTCGCTTCTGGCTTGCCTACTTGACCCCGGCGTCGGCGGCCAACGCGGCGGCCTTGTCGGTGCGCTCCCAGGTGAATTCCGGCTCTTCGCGACCGAAGTGCCCGTACGAAGCGGTCTTCTGATAGATCGGACGCAGCAAATCGAGCATCTGAACGATGCCCTTGGGTCGCAGATCGAAGTGCTTCTGCACCAACTCGGCTAGGCGTTCGTCGGAGACTTTGCCGGTCCCATACGTGGTGACCATGACACTGGTGGGACGCGCCACGCCGATCGCGTAGGACACCTGCAAGGTGCACTTCGACGCCAGACCCGCAGCGACGATGTTCTTGGCGACGTAACGCGCCGCGTACGCGGCCGATCGATCGACCTTCGAGGGATCCTTGCCGGAGAATGCGCCGCCGCCGTGCGGAGCGGAGCCGCCGTAGGTATCGACGATGATTTTGCGGCCGGTGAGGCCACAGTCGCCCTGCGGTCCACCCACGACGAATCGACCTGTCGGGTTCACGAGGTAGCGGATATTGCCCTTCACCAGATTCTTCGGCAGCACCGGCTTGATGACCTGCTCGATCACCGCCTCTTCGATCTGCTTGTGCGACACGTCGGGCGCGTGCTGCGTCGACAGGACGATCGTGTCGATCGAATCGGGTTTGCCGTCGATGTAGCGCACCGTGACCTGCGACTTCGCATCGGGGCGCAGCCACGGCAGGCGCCCATCGCGCCGGACAGCCGCCTGGCGCTCGACCAGCCGGTGCGCCAGATGGATCGGCACCGGCATGAGTTGCGGGGTCTCGTCGCACGCATAGCCGAACATGAGACCCTGGTCACCTGCACCTTGCTCCAGATCGAGGCCCTGGCCTTCGGTCACGCCCTGCGAGATATCGGGCGATTGCTTGTCGTAGCACACCATCACGGCACAGCCCTTGTAGTCGATGCCGTATTCGGTGTTGTCGTAACCGATGCGCTTGATCGTTTCACGCGCCACCGTGATGTAGTCGACGTTCGCGCGGGTGGTGATTTCACCGGCGAGCACGACCAGACCCGTGTTGCACAGGGTCTCCGCAGCGACTCGGCTGAACTTGTCCTGGGCTAGAATCGCATCGAGAACGCCGTCGGAAATCTGATCGGCGACTTTGTCTGGATGGCCCTCGGACACCGATTCGGAAGTAAATAGAAAGTTGCTCATTGCCCTGCCGCTTCGTTAGGTAAGTAGGTCGGATTGATCACTGAAAATCGCCGGATAACTCGTGCGAAAAACCTTCGAAGGGTAGCAGAAATCGAATAGCCCACCTACCGTGGGCGACCCCTGGAGTGAACTGGCGAACAGATCGCCGTCCGTCCCACCGGCGATCAAGGGAACGTCCCATCGATGCATCGCGTTGATCTCGTTTGACAATGTCTTTGCGTGCTAACGCAATCGGCGGTGTGGGCACGCAGGCATTGCACGCAGGGGTCGAACTGCGATGCGCCTGATCCCCAAGCTGCTTGCGATCGTGCCGCTGCGCTGGATCCACGCGATCGGCGCGGCGTTGGGTTGGCTCGTGTACATCGTCTCGCCGCGGTATCGCCACCGACTGCGCGAGAACCTGGCTGCAGCCGGTTGGGGCGATCCAGGCACCCGGCGTGCTGCGATTGCGGAGGCCGGCAAGTCGATCGCCGAACTGCCGCTGGTGTGGTTCGGATCTCCAGAGCGGACGCTGGCGTTGATTCGCGAGATCCGTGGCATGGCCCTGGTCGACGCGGCGCTGGCAAGCGGCAAAGCCATCATCTTCCTCACTCCCCATTTGGGGTGTTTCGAGATCCTCCCAGGCCGCTTCGCGCAGATCGCGCCGATCACCGTGCTCTACCGTCCGTCGAAACTGGCGCGGGTCGAGGCGCTGATGGCGCGTGGCCGTGAACGCGCCAACGTGCATCTGGCACCGACCAGCCTCGCCGGGGTGCGCAGACTGCTGCGCGCATTGCGTGCACGCGAAGCAATTGGTCTGTTGCCCGATCAGGTGCCCAGCTTCGGCGAAGGCGAGTGGATCGATTTCTTCGGCCGGCCCGCCTACACGATGACCCTGCTCGCGCGGCTGTTCGAGGCGTCGCGGGCGGTCGTGCTGATCGCGCACGCCGAGCGCCTGGCACACGGCGAAGGCTTTCGCATCCACGTGAATCCGCTGCCGATCGACGATTCGAACATTGCGCCGGCGGAACTGATGGCGCGGGTCAATCACGCTCTCGAGGCGGTGATTCAAACCTGTCCGAGTCAATACCTGTGGGCCTACAACCGATACAAGGTCCCGGCCGGTGCGCCGCGTCCGCCGCAACGCATGAAGACCGGCGCAGGCGAGGAAGCGGCTCGATGAGCGTGGTGTTCGCGCGCGCGGCGCTCGGTCTCATGTGGGTGCTGCACTTCCTGCCGCTCAACGTGCTGGCATGGGTCGGTGAGTGCATCGGCGCGGTCGCTTATCGGCTCGCCCGGGAACGCCGGCGCGTCTGCCGGATCAACCTGCGCAAGTGCTTCCCCGAGAAGTCCGAGCCCGAGCGCGAAGCCATCGCGCGACAGCACGCAAGACTGTTCGGCCGCTTCGTGCTGGAGCACGGCATCGCATGGTGGGCGCCGCTCGATCGGTTCAAGTCGCTCGTCACCTTCGAAGGGTTGGAGCATCTGCATGCGCTCGCAGGCAAGCCGGTGATCGTGATGGCGCCGCATTTCCTCGGGCTGGACATGGGTGGTGCACGCATTGCGGCCGAGGTTCCGACTGCGAGCATGTATCAAAAGCAGAACAACGCCGTGTTCGAGGCGCGCGTGCGCGAAGGGCGGATGCGTTACGCGCGGCTCCATCCGCAATCGAAGCTGTTCGCGCGGCAGGATGGCGTGCTGGCGGTGGCGCGATCGATCAAGCAAGGCGTGGCGTTCTACTACCTCCCCGATCTGGACTTCGGCGCGCGTGATGCGGTGTTCGTGCCGTTCTTCGGCGTGCCCACCGCAACGATCACCGGCGTGTCGCGGCTGGCGCGGCTCACCGGTGCAGCGGTGATTCCGTGCATCACGCGCATGCTGCCCGCAGGCGGCGGCTACCGGGTTCGACTGCATCCGCCATGGCGCGACTTTCCGACCGATGACGTGCAGGCCGACACGCGCCGAATGAATGCGTTCATCGAGGACTGCGTGCTGGAGATGCCGGAGCAGTACTATTGGTTTCACCGTCGCTTCAAGACACGGCCGCAGGGCGAGGCCGGTTTCTACTGAGTGCGTAGTGCGATGAATGCTGTGTTCTCCAACCCCGACAGCGAAACGATCCGAGCCCTGCTCGCTAGCGCGCGCACCATCGCGGTCGTGGGCTACTCGCCGAATCCGGCGCGCCCCAGCCACCAGATCGCGAAGATCATGCGCGAGCGCGGCTATCGCATCATCGCCGTGCGCCCTGGAATCGACTCGGCGCTGGGCGAACGCGCCTACGCGCGGCTGGAAGACATCACCGAACCGATCGACATCGTCGATGTGTTTCGCAGTCCGGAGCACGTGCCGGCGATCGTGGAGTCCTGTCTCGCACGTCCGCCGCGATGCCTGTGGTTGCAGGACGGCGTCGTACACTCGCAGGCGGCGCTCCGCGCGCAATCGCACGGCATCGTGGTGGTCATGAACCGCTGCATTGCGCGTGACTGCCGCGTGTTCGGTGTCCAGCGCGCCGTGACGACATGAGCGGCGCGCCGATGCTGCGCTTCACCAAGATGCATGGCGCGGGCAACGACTTCGTCATGCTCGATGCCGTGCGCCAATCGGTGCGCTTGACACCCGAACTCGCCCGTCGCATTGCCGATCGGCACATCGGCATCGGCTGCGACCAGATCCTGATCGTCGAACCGGCGCCAGATGCGAGCGTCGATTTTCGCTATCGCATCTTCAATGCCGACGGCGGCGAGGTCGAGCAGTGCGGCAATGGCGCGCGCTGCTTCGTGCGCTTCGTCCACGCGCAGGGGTTGTCGACCAAGCGCACGATCCGCGTCGTGACCAGAAGCGGAGTGATCGTTCCCAGGCTCGAAGACGATGGGCGTGTCACCGTCGACATGGGGGCGCCGATCCTCGAGGCTGCGCGCGTGCCCTTCGATACGGCCGGGCTCGCGCCAGTTGCGGCATCCGTCGCGCATTTGCCTGGCTGGCCGCTGACGATCGAGGCGGCGACAGTGACGATCTACGCGGTGTCGATGGGCAATCCCCACGCGGTGCAGTTCGTCGACGACGTCGATCGCACCCCGGTCGGCACTCAAGGGCCGCAGATCGAGCACCACAGCCGCTTTCCGGCGCGCGTCAATGCCGGATTCGTGCAGGTGCGTGATCGCCATCGGCTCCGCGTGCGCGTGTTCGAGCGTGGCGCCGGTGAGACGCTCTCTTGCGGCACCGGCGCGTGCGCGGCCGCGGTCGCGGCCATCCTGCTCGATCGCGCGGACTCGCCCGTCACCGTACAGACGCGCGGCGGCGATTTGACGATCAACTGGGGTGGCGTCGACAATCCGGTCTTCATGACTGGCCCGGCCCACACGGTGTTCGACGGCGAATTCGATCCCGACGCACTGCTTGAGCATCCCTCCTGAGATCGCCACTGGCATGAGTCCCGACGACGTCGTTCAGTACCTACGCGCCCACCCCGAGTTCTTCGAGCAGCACACCGATCTGCTCGCCCAGGTGTCGATCCCGAACCCGCACGGCGGCGCGGCCATTCCACTATCGGAGCGGCAGGTGCTCACGCTGCGAGATCGCAATCGCGCGCTGCAGGGCAAGCTCTCCGAGCTGATCCAGTTCGGCGAGGAAAACGACACCATCGGCGAGCGGGTCCACCGGCTGTGCCTCGCGCTGCTGAGCGCCGCCGATCGCGATACCGCATTGCAGGCAGCCATTACCAGCCTGCACGACGACTTCGCCGTGCCGCACGCGGCGGTCCGGCTGTGGCGTGGTAGCGGCGAGTCCGCCGAATATGCGCCGGTCAGCGATGCGATCCACGAGTACGCCAATGGCCTGGAGCAGCCGTTCTGCGGTCCGAACGATCAGTTCGAGGCGGCGGAATGGTTCGGCGTCGACCCGGGGCGCATCCAGTCGATCGCGCTGTGCGCGCTGCGCGACGATGCGGGCGTGTTCGGCATGCTCGCGCTCGGCGCCGACGACCCCAAGCGGTTCTATCCCGAGATGGGCACGCTGTACCTGGCGCGCATCGCCGAGCTGATCAGTGCCGCGGTCGGTCAAGCACACTAGCGACGGCGCGGTCTCATCGCACCAGGCAGCACCCGAGGCCGCGCGGCCCGATCCGCGCCGCGCTGCGATCGATGCGTTCATCGATTTCCTCTCGCATGGCCGGCGCCTGAGCACACACACGCGCAGCAGCTATCAGCGCGACCTCGAAGCGCTATTGGTGGCGCTTCCGCAAATCGACTGGGATCGCATGGCGGTGCACCACGTGCGCGGCGCGCTGGCGAAGCTCCATGCCCAAGGCGAGGCACCACGCACGCTTGCGCGGCGACTGTCCGCGTGGCGAACGTTTTTCGGCTGGCGCATCCGCCATCATGGCGCGGCGCTCAATCCGGCCGCAGGCGTGCGCGCTCCGAAGCTCGCGAAACCGCTTCCCAAGGCGCTATCGCCCGACATCGCCAGCCGGTTGCTGGATCGTACGGTCGACTCGCCACTGGAGGCGCGCGACAAGGCGATGTTCGAGCTGCTGTATTCCTCGGGATTGCGTCTGGCCGAGTTGCTGTCGCTGGATCTGTCCGACGGACGCTCGATCGTGCGCGATGCCGAGATCACCGTCACCGGCAAGGGCGCCAAGACGCGCACCGTTCCCGTGGGGCGGCAGGCGCGCGATGCGATCGCGGCATGGCTACCGCTTCGCGCCAACCTCGCGCGCGCCGAGGTGGGTGCGTTGTTCGTCGGCGCGCGGGGCGAGCGCGTGCATGCAACCGTCGTGCAGAAACGGCTCAAGCGATGGGCGGTGCAGGCCGGCGTGCAGGGCGCCGTGCATCCTCACGTGTTGCGACACTCGTTCGCCACGCACGTCCTGCAGTCCTCCGGGGATCTGCGCGCGGTGCAGGACATGCTCGGTCACGCCAGCATCTCGACCACGCAGGTCTACACTCATCTGGACTTCCAGCACCTCGCCAAGGTCTACGACGCGGCCCATCCGCGCGCGAAGAAGAAGCAGACCAAAGCCGCGTGATGGCGCGCTGATGCGATCCGCGAATCGAGCCTCGAAGAAATCGCCCGGCGGCGCGAAGGCGCGCGCGCATGATCGTCGTCGCAGAGCGCCGGCTCCCGCTCAAGGTCGTCGCGAGTCGCTGCGCGCTGCAACGTTTCCCGCCGAGCGACCGGCTGGCTCGCGCGAAGCCGCGATCGTTCTTGGGCCCGGCCGGGAAAAATCGATCGCGCGACGCCATCCATGGATCTTCTCCGGCGCCATCGCGCAGGTCGATGGCGCGCCTCAGGCCGGCGACACGGTGCAGGTGCTGTCCAGCGCCGGGCAGTTCCTGGCGCGCGCGGCGTTCAGCCCCACATCGCAGATCCGCGCGCGCGTGTGGACCTGGGACCAAGCCGAAGCGGTCGATGCCGCGTTCATCGAACGGCGCGTCGCGCAGGCGATCGAGCGACGCGGCGTCACCGCGCCGGATGCGGGCGTGCGGCTGATCAACGCAGAGGCCGATCAATTGCCGGGTGTGGTGATGGATCGCTATGCCAACGTTGGTGTGGTGCAGCTGCTTTCAGCGGGCGCGGAACGATGGCGCGACGCGATCGTGCGTGCGCTGCAATCGCACGCCCGCTGCGACAGCCTGTACGAGCGCTCGGATGTCGAGGTTCGTGCGCTCGAGGGTCTCGCTGCGCGCGTGGGCACACTGGCCGGCAACGACCCTCCCGCGCTTGTCGAGATCGCCGAGGGCGGGGGGCGGTTCCGCGTCGAGGTGCGTCACGGGCACAAGACCGGTTTCTATCTGGATCAGGCGCGCAACCGCGCGCGGATTGCGGCGCTCGCGCGGGACAAGTCCGTGCTCAACTGTTTTTGCTACACCGGCGGATTCTCCATCGCCGCATTGCTCGGCGGTGCTACGCGCGCGGTGTCGATCGACAGCTCCGCCGAAGCGCTTGCCCTGGCGCGCGAGCACGAGCGCCTGAACGGCATCGCACCCGGCCGGGCGGAATGGCGCGAGGCCGATGTCTTCGCCGAGCTGCGCAAGCTGCGCTCCGCAGGTGAGCGCTTCGATTTGATCGTGCTCGATCCGCCAAAGTTCGCCCCGACGGCGGCTCACGTGCAGCGCGCCGCACGGGCCTACAAGGACATCAACCTGCTGGGATTTCAGCTGCTTCGCCCAGGCGGGCTGCTGGCGACCTTTTCCTGTTCCGGTGTCATCGAACCGCCACTTTTTCAGAGCATCGTCGCCGGCGCGGCCCAGGACGCCGGCGTGCAGGCCGAATTAATCGAGCGCTGGGGCGCAGCGACGGACCACGCTGTCATGCTCGATTTTCCCGAGGGGGAGTACTTGAAGGGGCTGCTGATCCGACGGCGCTAGGCTGGAAGTGGCGGTGTCAAACCCCCACGGCAGTTCCAGGATTACGCCGATCGAATCCTTCGGCTGGTGATCGGCGATGCGATTGCCGGGAACTTGAGCCCGACCGGCGGATCCGACTCCTCGGCATTCGCGCCCAGGCGCCCAAAAAACGTTGGGAACTCGCGAGCGGTTGGGTAGAATCGCGCCCCCGATCAAGCGGGCACCTGTCCGTCGCACCACAAATCTGGAGTTGCAACAGATGGCAGAGAACCAGATGGTTCCGGTCACGATCCTCACCGGCTTCCTGGGAAGCGGCAAGACCACCTTGCTCAACCGCATCCTCAAGGAACATCACGGCCAGCGCATCGCCGTGATCGAGAACGAGTTCGGCGAGGCCGGTGTCGACAACGAGATCCTGGTCCAGGATCGCGACGAGCAGATCATCGAGATGAACAACGGCTGCATCTGCTGCACCGTGCGCGGTGACCTGCAGCGCATCCTCGCCGATCTGAAAGAGCGCCGCGATACCGGCCGGCTCAAGTTCGATCGCGTCATCATCGAGACCACCGGCATGGCCGACCCGGGCCCGGTGGCGCAGACATTCTTCCTGGACGAGGACATCGGCAACTACTACCTGCTCGACAGCGTACTGACGCTGGTCGACGCAAAGCACGCGCCCATGCAACTCGACGAGTTTCGCGAGGCGCAGGAGCAGGTCGGATTCGCCGACCGCATCCTGATGTCGAAGACCGATCTGGTCAACGACGAGGACATCGAGCGGCTCAAGAACCGCATCGTACGGATGAATCCGCGCGCGCCGATCAAGCGCGTGCACTTCGGTGAGACGCCGCTCAAGGAGATCCTTGATATCCGCGGCTTCAATCTCAACGCGGTCCTGGAGGTCGATCCTGAGTTTCTGATCGACGCCGAGCACGATCACGATGAGCATGTGAAATCGTTCGTGTTTCGCGCCGAGCGGCCGTTCGACGGCGTGAAACTCGAAGAATTTCTGAGCTCGATCGTGCAGGTTTACGGTAACGATTTGCTACGCTATAAGGGCGTGCTGTATCTCAAGGGCAATCAGAATCGAGTCGTATTCCAGGGGGTGCACATGCTGATGGGTGGAGACACCGGCAAGCCCTGGGGCAAAGACGAGAAGCGCGAGAGCGTCATGGTCTTCATCGGGAGAAACCTCCCCCAGGACATCATCATTCAAGGGCTCGAACAATGCCTCGTGAAAGCGCAGTGAAGAAGACCAAGTCGGATGCGTCCAAGGCGCCGGGCGCTGCCGTGGCGTTGGCGGCATCGGGCGGCAAGTTGACCGAGGAGCAGCTGGTCAAGATGCCCGCGGCGGACTACATGAACGAGTCGCAGCTGCAGTTCTTTCGCGACAAGCTTTCCGAGATGAAGCGTCAGCTTCTCGAGAACGCCGGCGAGACCTCCGAACATCTGCGCGACAACGACATGGTGCCCGATCCCGCCGATCGCGCCACGATCGAAGAGGAGCACGCGCTCGAGCTGCGCACCCGCGATCGCGAGCGCAAGCTCATGAAGAAGATCGACCAGTCGCTCGCCCGCATCGACGATGGCTCCTACGGTTACTGCGAAGAAACCGGTGACCCGATCGGTATTGCGCGATTGCTCGCGCGGCCTACCGCCACGCTATCGGTCGAGGCGCAGCAGCGTCGCGAACTCAAGCAGAAGATGTACGGCGAGTAGACCGAACGCGTACGGCGCAAAGCCCGCCGCGCGCGTTCAAGACTTCGTCGTGCAGGGGGCCGTGGGGCACCTCCATGCTCAGCATCGATCGTCTGCGTCACCGCTACGGTGATCGGCTGGCTCTGTCGATAGATCGATTCGATCTTGCCGCCGGTGAGCATGCGCTTGTCCTGGGCGCATCGGGCAGCGGCAAAACCACCCTGCTTCACGTCTTGGCTGGCCTCGTCCGGCCCAGCGAGGGCGCGGTCAGCATCGACGGGCACGCGATTACCTCGATGACCTCCGCCGCGCTCGACCGGCTGCGCGGCCAGACGATCGGGTTCGTTCCGCAGCGACTGCATCTGATCGACAGCCTCGATGTGCGCGGCAACCTCAAGCTCGCGCAGCAGCTCGGACGCGGCACGATTGACCTCGCACGGATCGATGCGGTCCTCGGATCGGTGCAGTTGCACGAGCGCGCCCGCGCGTTCCCGCATGAGCTCAGCCACGGGCAGGCGCAGCGCGTGGCGATCGCCCGGGCGGTGATCAACCGGCCGCGCCTCATTCTGGCCGACGAACCGACGGCGAATCTCGATGACATGAACTGCGAGCGCGCGGCGGCGTTGCTGATCGAGCAGGCGAACGCCGTGGGCGCAGCCTTGCTCATCGCAACCCACGATCAACGGCTGCGTCAGCGCTTCCAGCGCGAGCTGACCTTGAGCGTGGATGGAGCAGTCGTGTCGTGAACCTGCTGGTGCTGAGCTGGGCCTATATACGAGCGCGGCCGCTCAACGCTGGCCTCAACGTGCTGTTGCTGGCGCTTGGTGTAGCGCTCATCTGCGTTCTGCTGCTGCTGGGCAGTCAGCTCGAGGAGCGCCTCACTCGCGACGCGCAACGCATCAACCTCGTGGTCGGCGCCAAGGGCAGCCCGCTGCAACTGGTGCTGGCCGCCGTGTTCCATGTCGATGTGCCACCGGGAAACATCAAGCTCGCCGATGCCCAATCGATCGCGTCGAATCGCATGGTCAAGCGCACCGTGCCGCTCGCCCTTGGCGACAGTCTGCGCGGCTTTCGCATCGTCGGCACGTCGTCGGACTTGCTCGCGCTCTACGACGCCCGCATTGAAACCGGCAAACACTGGGACGGGCCGATGCAGGCGCTCATCGGCGCCGAGGTGGCGCGCACACTGGGCTTGCAAGTCGGCGCGAAATTCCTAGGTACGCACGGCTTGGGCAAGGAGGGCGATGCGCACGAATCGTCGCCGTTCGCTGTGGTTGGGGTGCTCGCGCCGACCGGCTCGGTCATCGACCGATTGATCCTTGCCAGCGTCGAGTCGGTGTGGCTCGTCCACATGCAGCTCAACGAAGACGAGAAGCCCGCAGAGGCACTGGCGGCCCTGACCCCGGACGAAAAGGAAATCACCGCGTTGCTGGTCGAATATGCCTCGCCGCTTGCGGCGATGTCGCTACCGCGTTCGATCAACAGCGAGACGTCGATGCAGGCTGCCTCGCCCGCGAATGAGGCGGCGCGTCTGTTCAGCATGCTTGGCGTAGGGCTCGACGTGGTGCGTGCATTCGCGCTCGTGCTGCTGCTGGCCGCGGGTCTGTCGACGTTCATCGCGCTGTTCAATGCGCTCGAAGAGCGCAAGTACGACCTCGCCGTGATGCGCACGCTGGGTGCCACACCAGGCAAACTCATGCGGCTGGTCCTCTTCGAGGGGTTGGTGATGGGGGTGATCGGGACGGCATTGGGGCTGCTCCTGGGCCATATCGCCACCGAGGTGATCGGCACCTGGCTCGCCGCGAACCGACAGCCAGCGGTCACCGGTTGGCGCATAGCGCCTGACGAGGGCTGGGTGGTGGCGCTGTCGCTACTGGTCGCTTTGATCGCGGCGGTTGTCCCGGCGTGGCGGGCGTATCGGTCCGATGTGGCGGCAACCCTCGCACGGGGTTGAACCTCGCCCACGCCACGCTGATCGCGACACACGCAGATCGCACCCCTGGCGAAGGTCTCCTTGCGATGGGGTCAAAGCCCCGACGAACGCGCAACGGTGATTGCCGGCGTTCCCGGGCCCCCGTTAAGATGCCTGCCTTCGCCGCCAGTCCTCGGGGCCCGACGCTTTTGCGGAGGTCGAATGCAACGTTCCTTCCCGATCCTGATGCTTGGCGCATTGCTGTTGTCGGTCAGCAGCAACGCGCAGATGGCCAAAGAGACGCCCACGGAGCCCCACGCACTGGGCGCGCCCATCGATCCGGCGCTGCTCAAGCCGTTGCCGGAGTTGCCCGGCGTCGTGCCGTGGAAAACGCTCGCGAACGTACAGCAGGTGAAACAGAAGGACAAGGTGGTGCCGCAGTTCGACAAGACAGTCCTGGCGCTGGACAAGAAAGAAGTGAAGTTGCAGGGCTTCATGATGCCGCTGGAAGCCGGCGAGCGGCAGAAGCACTTCATCCTGACGTCGCTGCCGCCCACGTGCGGCTTTTGCATGCCGGGCGGCGCCGAGTCGGTCGTGGAAGTGCGCTCCAAGCAACCGATCAAGTACACGGTTGAGCCCGTCGTGCTGTCGGGCAAGCTCGCGGTGCTGCGCGATGACCCCACCGGTATCTACTACCGATTGGTCGATGCAGCGCCGACCAAGGCTGGCAAGTAGTTCGATGAGATTTGCAATTCGATAGTTCGATGCGCGATTCGGTCCACGTCCGCTTGCATCGCGCACCATGAGCAAGCAAAGCAATATGCTGCGCAAGGGAGTCCTCGCGCGAATCGCGCTCAGCCTGTTGCTGGTGCTTGGACAGGTTGGCAGCATTGCGCACGCCCTGTCTCACCTCGAGCACGGTCACGCGCACGCGGGGCACGGTGATTCTCAGGACGGCGCGGTCGATTCGGACCATGCATCGTCCGCGGATCACGCGAGTGGGTGCGACGGGCAGCACGCCCATGCCGATTCGCACTCCGACCGTGGCATCGACCCGGTCTGCGAGTTGTGTGCCGCGTTCGGCGCGGCCGCGGCGTTGCTCGCAAGCTCGAATTCGACTTCCGTCGTGCATCCGCGCCGGTCGGCTCGGTTCGTCGCGACTGCTTGTCCCAACAGTCATTTCCTCTTCTGCGGCGCTTACATCCGCGCGCCTCCCGCAATTCGCGTGTGATGTGCCCTGAGCCGCGCGTGGTGCGCTGCGCCACGTTGCCAGGCTCCAATCCCATAAGTCGGCCGAGCTGACCGGCAGGTTTTGCCCTCGCGCGTTCGCGCGCTGTGGGCCCTGGTGCGCGCTCGTCCAACGCCAAGACCGCAAAGAGGAGTGTATGAAACGCATTCGCCCCACGTGGGCGCTGGCAGCGCTGTGCTGCGCGCAAGCGACGGCCCAGACGCCACCATCGACCACGACCTTGTCGCCGGTGATCGTCACCGCGACGCCCATCGGCAGCGACTTGTTCGAGCTGACCGCCCCCGCCAACGTTGTCGAAGGTCCGCAGTTGCGCCTGAGGACGCAATCAACCCTCGGTGAGACGCTCGGATCCGAGCTGGGTGTGAGTTCGACCTACTTCGGACCCAATTCGAGTCGTCCGATCATCCGCGGGCTCGATGGCGATCGGATCCGCGTGCTGCAGAACGGTACCGGTGTCATCGACGCATCGGCAGCGAGCTTTGACCACGCAACCAGCGTCGAGCCGTTGCTGATCGAGCGGGCTGAGGTGGTCCGCGGCCCAGCCACCCTCATGTATGGCGGCAACGCGGTCGGCGGTGTCGTCAATGCCACCGATGGTCGCATCCTGCGCGAGCCCCTCAAGGGCGCCAACGGGTCCGTCGAGGCGCGATTCGGGACTCAGGCGAGCGAGCGTGCGCAAGTTGCCCGGGTCGCGCTCGGGGATGGCCTGATCGGACTGACTGCGGATTTCTCCCGGCGCCATGCCGCCGATCTGCGCATTCCCGACTATGCGCGATCGGCGCGGCGGCGAGAAAGCTCGCCATTGCCACCTGAAGACGAGCCGCGCGGACGCCTGCCCAACAGCGCGCAACGTTCGGATGGGGCCGGACTGGGCATGTCGTTTGCGTGGAATAAAGGTTACGCCGGACTAAGCGGATCGCAGTACAACTCGCGCTACGGCACGGTTGCCGAACCCGACGTCACGATCGGCCTGCAGCAACGCCGCTACGAGTTCGCCAGCGAGTTGCGCGACGTCAACGCGATCGTGAAGGCGCTGCGGTTCAAGTCGTCGTACTCGGATTACAAACACATCGAGTACGAACAGACTTCGTCGGGCACGCAGTTCGAGTCCAACGGACACAACACGCGCGTCGAACTGCTGCACCAGCCGTTCGGACGCATGCAAGGGGCCGTGGGCCTGGAGCTGCAGAACAGCAAGTTTTCCGCGCTGGGCGACGAAGCATTCGTGCCGAACACCCGCACCCAGCTCGCCGATGTGTTCGTGTACGAGGAGGCGCAGCTCGGTGCCCTCAAACTGTCAGGCGGCGCACGACTCGGCCGTGCCGATGTTAGAGCGCTCGAAGACGCGCGCTTCGGTGATGCGCAGACGCGCAGGTTCACGCCGAAGAGTGCTGCGCTTGGAGCGTTGTACGGGTTCAATCCGTCCTACGCGCTCGCACTCCAGGGCTCATACAACGAACGTGCACCGACGTTTCAGGAGCTCTACGCCAACGGACCGCATATCGCCACCGGTGCGTTCGAAGTCGGCGATCGCGCACTCGGGCTCGAGCGCTCGCACGGAATCGACCTGGCGCTGCGCAAGCGCGCCGGAGCGGTCACCGGATCGATCGGCGTGTTCTACAACCGGTTCAGGAACTACATCGGCCTGTTCGACAGCGGCACAGTCGACGAGCGCGATCCGGCCGATCCCGACGACGACCTGCCGATCTATCGTTATCGTGCGGTTCCGGCTGACTTCCGAGGGGTCGAAGGCCAGGTGCGTTGGCGCGCGCTCGAATCGAGCGTTGGCCGCCTGTGGCTCGAAGCACGGTTCGACACGACGCGCGCGCGCAATCGCGATACGGGTCAGTCGTTGCCGCGCATCCCGCCGTTTCGAGTCGGGGGCGGCGTGGTGTATGAACTCGGTGGCTGGATGGCACGCATCGACGTGTTACGCGCAGCAAAGCAGGATCGAGTGGGCGACAACGAGGTCCCGACCGACGGCTACACGATGCTCGACGCGGCAATCACGCATCGCGTGCGACTTGGCCCAAGTCAGATCGAGTGGTTCGTGCGTGGTACCAATCTGCTCAATGCCGAGGCGCGACTGCACACGTCGTTCCTCAAGGAAGTGGCGCCCTTGGGGCGACGTGGCGCGATGATCGGAGTGCGAGCATCATTCTGAGAGGCCTAACCCTGCGGGGGACTGGAGGCGTCCTCCGCAGCGTGATGGACGAAATCCTGGCAACAGATCCTGCAAACCTTCATGGAAACCCTGTGCCGATCTGGAGCGCGATCGCCTTGCGGCCGCCCGACGGGACGGCGGAGCCATTCAAGGTCTTGTGACAATATGGATTGCGTTTAAACTGGAGCATGCAGGGCGAGACGTCTCTTTCAGTCGATTCAGATCGCGATCAAGGGTGGTCCCACGCGCGAAATGCGTGATCGCCGGTCTGACCGGTCACTGATCACACTTGTCATGTTTCGTTCCCACCTGTGGAAAGCATTTTGCGTTCGGCTGTGCGTTCGGGTGAGTCATTGGCTTGATCGAGTGGCCGAATGAACGCACGAACCGCGAGCGGTGTCACACCGGGCGGTGGGCAGTCGAGCGGCGATGCCAAGAGATTTGTCCGAAATCAACCTGCGCTGTGAGCTAGGCAACGAACCGTGGCTTTTTTCTCCTTCGGCAAAAAACCAGAGCGTTCCGCGAAGGCCGACGAGCGAGCTCGTAAGGCGAAGGACAGCGCACGACCCGCTCCGGCCGAAGCCGCGCGTGGGCAGCAACCTGCCGCTGCGCGCCCACCGAAAGAGAAGGGTCGGCACGATCGCGGCGCCGATCAGGGCCTGATCTCGTTCGGGAACCTGTTTGCCGAGGACGACAAGCCCGCTCCCCCTGCGGCAGCGAGCAATTCGGATGCCGCAGCACCGCAAGAACCTGTTCAGCCGAAATCGACCCCCGCCGCGCGTGTCGAACCGTCGGCAGAACCCGTAATACCTGCAGCGGCTGCCCCGGTCGCCCCGCCGCCGGAACCGGCGGCGCGGCAGGCGCGACGCAATCGCCCGAATCCGGATCGCGAGATGCCGCAGGCGCTGGAGGATTGCGCGCTGTCGCACGCCAATGGGCAGACCAGTGAGGCGCTGCGCGTCATCGAAGCAGCGATTGCCGCGGGCAAGCTCGGCCCGTGGGCGATGCAGGCCTGGCTCATCCGATTCGATCTGTACGTGCAGTTGAGTCTTAAGGCTGCCTACGACGTCGCTGCCGAGCAGTTCGCCCAGCAGTTCGAACGATCGGCGCCTGCTTGGCCCCAGTTCGAAGTGCTGCCGATGGGCGGCGGCAACTCGGGAATGCCCAGTGTCAATGTGTCCGGACGGCTCTCGGCGGCCAGTGCCGGGCCGCTTGCAGCACTACGCAAGACAATCGACCGATACGACGGCGTGCAGTTGGATTTCGCCCGTTTCGAAGATGCCGACGCGGCGGGCTGCCAGCATCTGCTGGCGATGATCCAGCAGATACTGCGTGCCAAGAAGGCGGTGCGCTTGTCCAATATCGAGCGGCTCGTGCAGGCGATATCCGGGCAGGCGATCACCGGTGATTCGTCGCGCTCGCAAGCGCCGTGGTTGCTCAGACTGGAGCTGCTGCAGATGGTCGGCCAGCAGGCGCAGTTCGAAGAGGTGGCTGTCGACTACGCCGTTACCTTTGGTGTGTCTCCGCCGTCGTGGATGGATCTGCCGCAGCGGGTTGCCAGCGCGACGCCCGACCCGGTCAGCGAACCAGGTAACGATTGGTACCGTGTGCCGTCCGACATCGTGCAGCCCGCCGAAGATGTGTTCTCACGCATCAAGGCACACGCTGCCGAGCATGATCCGCTGATCATCGATCTGTCACGTGTGCGCCGCATCGACTTCATCTCGGCCAGTCAACTGGTCAAGCTTCTGGCGGAGCTGCGCTCGGGTACTCAACCCGTCGAACTCCGTTACGCCAACGAAATGGTGTCATTGCTGCTGGTGATGATGGGCGCGGGCGAAGTCGCGCAACTCGTTTCGCGTCGCTAGACCATTGATCTGACCCGCAAGGCACTTGCCCCAGGAACCCTGGCGCTCCCGCGTCATCGCGCTAGATTGCGCGGCGGTTCCCAAGCACCATCCCGGTTGTCTTTCATCACGCCGTCGAGACACCCCACGCCGAATCGTCGCAGGGGTTGAATTCCGGTAGGCCAACCCCCACAGTCTGTCTCTTTGGTCGAGGCTCG
>CADEDU010000065.1:4153-20291 GCA_902826155.1 uncultured beta proteobacterium | reverse complement strand
GGGGTTGAATTCCGGTAGGCCAACCCCCACAGTCTGTCTCTTTGGTCGAGGCTCGCATCGGGCGTGCATCGGCGCGCCTCATTCTTTCCGGTCGGTGCCCATGGCAGATTCACCTACCTCAGCGATTCCGCAGTTTCATGGCACCACGATTCTGTCGGTGCGGCGAGGCGCGCAAGTCGCCCTCGGCGGCGATGGCCAGGTCACGCTTGGCAACATCGTCATCAAGGCGGGCGCGCGCAAGGTGCGTCGCCTCTATCAGGATCGAATACTCGCGGGGTTCGCCGGCGGTACAGCCGATGCGTTCACGTTGTTCGAGCGGTTCGAGGCCAAGTTGGACAAGCATCAGGGCAATCTGCTGCGCTCGGCGGTTGAACTCGCGAAGGATTGGCGTACCGACCGCATGCTGCGCCGTCTGGAAGCGATGCTTGCGGTCGCCGACACTGAGGTTTCGCTGGTCATCACCGGCACGGGCGATGTGCTCGAGCCCGAACACGGCCTGATCGCGATCGGCAGCGGCGGCGCGTACGCACAGGCGGCTGCGCGCGCACTGATCGACAACACCGAGTTCGATGCGCCGAGCATCGTGCGCAAGGCACTCACGATCGCCGGCGATCTGTGCATCTACACCAATCAACATCACACGATCGAAGTGCTTGGCTAGCGCCCATGACGATGACCCCGAAAGAGATCGTCCACGAGCTGGACAAGCACATCATCGGCCAACACAAAGCCAAGCGCGCCGTCGCCATCGCATTGCGCAATCGTTGGCGACGCCAGCAGGTACCCGAGCCGCTCCGTCATGAGATCACGCCCAAGAACATCCTGATGATCGGACCTACCGGGGTGGGCAAGACCGAGATCGCCCGGCGTCTGGCCAAGCTTGCCGATGCGCCGTTCATCAAGGTCGAGGCAACCAAGTTCACCGAGGTGGGCTACGTCGGACGCGACGTCGACACGATCATTCGCGATCTGGTCGAGATCAGCATCAAGCAAACGCGCGAGACCGCAATGCGCCAGGTGCGTACCCGCGCCGAGGAATTCGCCGAGGAACGCATTCTCGACGCGTTACTGCCCCCGGCGCGCGACGCGGGATTCGGCGCGGGCCTCGAGCGGGAATCACCCGAGTCGGCGGCGCGACAGAAGTTCCGCAAGAAGTTGCGCGAAGGGCAGCTCGATCAGCAGGAAATCGAGCTCGAAGTGTCCGCGTCGCAACCGCAGATGGAGATTCTCGCGCCGCACGGCATGGAAGAGCTCACCCAGCAGATCCAGAGCATGTTCCAGAACGTCGCCGGTGCACGCAAGAAGCTGCGCAAGCTGCCGATCAAGGAAGCGATGCGCCTGCTCACCGATGAGGAGGCGGCCCGGCTGGTCAACGACGACGATCTGAAGGTCCGGGCACTGGCCAACGCCGAGCAGAACGGCATCGTGTTCCTCGACGAGATCGACAAGATCACCAGCCGGTCGGAAGCGCATGGCGCGGACGTGTCGCGCGAAGGCGTGCAGCGCGACCTGCTACCGCTGGTCGAAGGGACGACCGTGTCGACCAAGTACGGCATGGTGAAGACCGATCACGTTCTGTTCATCGCCAGCGGCGCGTTTCACTTGTCGAAACCGTCCGATCTGATCCCGGAGCTGCAAGGGCGGCTGCCGATTCGCGTCGAACTCGCTTCGCTCTCGGTCGACGACTTCGAGCAGATCCTCACCAAGACCGATGCGTGCCTGACGACTCAGTACTCGGCACTGATGCAAACCGAGAATCTGCAGTTGTCGTTCGCCCCGGACGCGATCCGGCGCATCGCCGAAATCGCGCATTCGGTAAACGAGCGCACCGAGAACATCGGCGCTCGCCGGCTCTACACGGTGCTAGAGCGTCTGCTCGAAGAAATTTCGTTCGATGCCGGCTCGCAGTCGGGCGAAACGATGGTCATCGACGCGGCCTACGTCGACGTCCGCCTGAAGGAACTCGCGCAGAAGCAGGATCTGGCCCGGTACGTCCTGTAGGTAAGCCTCGTAGCTTCCAATCGGTCCGGTGCTTCGAGCTCAGGCGCTGGCTTGGGAAGCTTCGTCGAGTTGCCCCCGAAGACACTCGGGGCACAGGCAACTCGCGTAGCGCGGATCGGGCGTTCGCACCGGTTCGCGAGTACACCAGCACGGCTCATTGCCGCCACTCGGATCGCGCATGGCGCAGCTGAACGGGGCGCCGCATCTGGCGCAACGCTCCGCTGACGAGCTACGCATCGAAGCTGGCTGGTCCATCGTCCGTCTCCTCCATGCGCGCTGAACGCCTTGCTTGGGGTGCCGCGCGCAGTTTTCAAGATCCAGCGCATGCCGGTCATCGAGGGATTTTTCGCAGGCCTCGTGGCGAACCCGGCTTGAAACACGCGGTTGCGCCCGGATCTTAGCGCCACAGGGCAACGCAGCCCATCCCACTCAACGGAGACTCAAATGAACATTGCTCGTTATGAATCGGTGCCTGCGGTCCGCGACATTTTCGACGACCTTTTGCGCGGCATTTTCGTGCAACCGGTAACGCGCGCGAGCGCGATGCAAGAAGGTGCGAGCCTCGCGCCGCGCATCGAAGTCCTCGATCACAACGGCGTCTACAAAGTGCGTGCGGAACTTCCGGGCGCGCGCAAGGAAGACATCAACGTGAGCGTCGACGGCGATGTGCTGTCGATCAGCGCGCAAGTCAGGCGCGAATCGGAGCAGAAGGAAGGCGAGCGCGTCGTCTACAGCGAGCGTTATGCCGGCAAGTTCTCGCGCTCGATCCGCCTGGGTGCCGAGATCGATCTCGAGCGTGCCGAAGCCAAGTTCAACGACGGCGTGCTTGAGCTGACGTTGCCGCGCAAGAGTGCGGCTGCCAGGCAGCTGACCGTCCACTAGGCATCCCCGAGGCGCGTGCGAGCGAACGCGCGCGCCTCCTTGTGACGGCCGGGAGCTGGTCCCGGCCCACGGGCGAACGGAGCGATCCGCTCGCCCGTTTCTTTGCGGTCGGACGGTCGTTTCGTCTGACCCGGGTCGGTACAATCCGCGCTTCCCAACGCCACCCTGCCTCCAGCACGCATGTCGATCGATTCGCGCGCCGCGCAACTCAAAGCACAAACCCTGGCCGAGGCGATGCCGTACATCCGGCGGTTCCACGGCAAGACCATCGTGGTGAAGTACGGCGGCAACGCGATGACCGACGAAAGCCTCAAGCGCAGCTTCGCGCAGGATGTGGTGCTGCTCAGGCTCGTCGGCATGAACCCGGTCGTGGTGCACGGTGGCGGGCCACAAATCGAAAGCCTGCTCGGGCGACTGGGCAAGAAGGGCGTGTTCGTCCAAGGCATGCGCGTGACCGACGACGAGACCATGGACGTGGTCGAGATGGTCCTCGGTGGTCAGGTCAACAAGGAAGTGGTCACGCTGATCAATCAGGCCGGTGGCCGCGCAGTGGGCCTGACCGGACAGGATGGCGCGTTCATCCGCGCGCGCAAAATGCTGGTCGCCTCCAGCGACAAGCCGAACGAGATGCTCGATATCGGCCAGGTCGGCGAGATCGAAGCGATCGATCCACGCGTGATCGATGCGCTAGAGGACCGTGGCTTCATCCCAGTGGTGGCGCCGATCGGCGTGGGTGAGAACGGCGAGTCGTTCAACATCAACGCCGATCTGGTGGCCGGCAAGCTGGCGAGCGTGCTGCAGGCGGAGAAACTGGTGGTGCTCACCAACACCGCGGGCGTGCTCGACAAGGCGGGCAAGCTGATCACCGGCATCTCGCCGCGCGAGATCGACGCCCTGTTCGCCGATGGCACGATTCACGGCGGGATGCTGCCCAAGATCAACTCGGCGCTCGATGCTGCGCGGAGTGGCGTCAAGAGCGTGCACATCATCGACGGACGCGTCGATCATGCGTTGCTGCTCGAGATCCTGACCGATCAGGGTGTGGGCACGCTGATCCGCAATGCCTGAGGCTCAGGCCAACCGCTCGCCAACGGGCGACCAGATGCCTTCCAGAAACCCTTGCGCGGAGCTGTAGAGCGTCAGCGTGCGTCGACGCGGGACAGGCGCGAACGAAAGATGCACCCATCGGCCGAATTCGAGGATGAGCTGATCGAACACGACCGGCGAGCGGCAGATCGCCACGGCAACGCCGATCGGCTCGCCGAACGCCGGCGCGCAGAAGTCCGCGGCGAGCCCCAGTGTGTGCTGCGAGGCAGGAACGCCGCCGACCCGACGATTCAGCGCCGGGCAGCGATAACCGCTGGAGATGTCCAGCGGTTGGCCGAGCAGTTCATGAACCTCGTCCAGCCCCAGAGCGAGTCGCCGCAGGTTCGGAAGGAGTTCGGCCGGTGGCGTGTTGTCGATACCCTCGGCTTGCGCCGTCTCGGAGCGACAAAGCTCGGCCAAGCTGAAGTGGCGCGACAGGCGCGAAGGGGCGGGCGGACGTGCTGCGTGGCTCACGCGCCAATTTTAGATGCGAGCGTGGCGGCGGATGGCATCAATCAAGCGTACCGCGGCACGCTCGGTCGGCGATGAGCAAGGTCTTCATGCGTCCCCTGACCTGGGTGTTCGATCTCGACAATACGCTGCACGACACGCGTCCCCACGTGATGCCGCACATCGATCGCGCTATGACGCGCTACGTGGCGCGGCAGCTCGACTTGGACGACGCTGCCGCCAACGCTTTGCGTGCGCGCTACGTACGGACGCACGGCGCCACACTGCGCGGCTTGATGCATCACCATGGCACCGATCCGCGCCACTTCCTCTGGCATACGCACCAGTTCGACGATCTGGGCGCGATGCTTCGGTGGGAGCCCGGATTGCGCCGCACGCTGGGCCGGTTACCTGGCCGGCGCATTGTGTACTCCAACGCGCCGCTGTTCTACATCGAGCGCGTGCTGGAGCACCTTGGCATCGCCACGATGTTTCAGGCCGTCTACAGCATCGAGTCGGTCGGCTTTCACGCCAAGCCGGCGATCAGCGGTTTTCGCGCCGTTCTCAGCGTTGAACGGCTGCAACCAGCGCGCTCGATCATGGTCGAGGACTCGATCGACAACCTGCGCACGGCGAAGCGGCTGGGCATGCGCACGGTCTGGGTCGAGCGCGATGCGGCGATGCCGCGCCACGTGGACCTGAAAGTGCGAACGATCTCGCAGTTGGCGCGTCGAGTCGGGGCCTTCGGCTTGTAGCGAAGGTGCAGAACTTGTGGCGCCCGGCCGCTTGTCTTGAGCGAGCCGCACCCCCGATCGGGGAAGCTAGCAAGCGCTCACATAGAGGCGCCGATTTCGGTAGAATCGCCCCCCCGCCAAGAATGAGTCCTGCGCATGGCCCCCCGATCCGGCGAACGCAAGCTCCAGATCCTCCAGACGCTCGCCGAAATGCTGCAAGACCCCAAGGGTGAGCGCATCACGACCGCCGCGCTGGCCGCCAAACTGCAGGTCTCCGAAGCAGCGCTTTATCGGCACTTCGCCAGCAAGGCGCAGATGTTCGAAGGTCTGATCGAATTCATCGAGCAGACCGTGTTCGGGCTGATCAACAAGATTCAGATCGAAGAGCAGGATCCCCACAAGCAGCTCAAGGCGATCCTGCCGATGCTCCTTGGCTTCGCCGAGAAGAATCCCGGGATGACACGCGTGCTCAACGGCGATGCCCTGGTGAACGAGGACGAGCGCTTGCAGGCCCGCATCAATCAATTGCACGACCGGCTGGAGTCCACGCTGAAGCAGTGCCTGCGGGTCGCCACGGCGACTGGAACGGCCACCGAGGAAGATCCGGCGGCGCGCGCCAATATCTTGCTTTGCTATGTGATCGGGCGCTGGCACCTGTTCGCGAAATCGGGTTTCAAGCGGCAACCGAGCGAACAGTGGGAGAAGCAGTGGCCGCACCTGCTTTGACGCTAATCGACCGCGCGGCATACCTCGCAAGCTGAATCGCGTCGCACCCGGATCGTCTCCCACGACATGCTGCGCGCGTCGATGAGCAGCAAGCGCCCGACCACCGGTTCGCCCGCTCCGGCGATGAGCTTGAGCGTTTCCGCCGCCTGCATCGTGCCGACGATTCCCGTGACCGGTGCGAACACGCCCATCACCGCACATCGAATGTCTTCGGGCGGATGCGCTTCGGGAAACACGCAGGCGTAGCACGGACTATCGCTGCGACGGGAGTCGAACACGCTCAGCTGCCCGTCGAACTGCACCCCGGCGCCTGACACGAGCGGGCGCCGGTGTTGCACGCATGCGCGATTGATGGCGTGGCGCGTGGTGAAGTTGTCGGTGCAATCGAGCACTACGTCTGCCCGCGCGACCTGTTCGTTGAGGAGCGCGCCCTCGAGTCGCGCCGCGAGCGCCACCACCTGGATGTGCGGATTCAGACGCAGCAGCGCCTCACGCCCTGATTCCACTTTGGCTCGGCCGACCGAGGCGGTGGCATGCATGATCTGGCGCTGCAGGTTCGTCAGATCGACGGTATCGGCGTCGGCCAGCGTGATCACGCCCACGCCAGCGGCAGCAAGATAAAGCGCGGCCGGCGAGCCCAGACCACCGGCTCCGACGATCAATACCCGAGCCGCGGCGATGCGCTCCTGCCCTTCGATGCCGATTTCGGGCAGCAGCACGTGGCGCGAGTAGCGAAGCAGCAGCTGGTCGTCCATGCGCGCGAGCATGGCGCAAAAAAGCCGGGCATGCGAGCCCGGCTTGTCTGCTTGCGATGCACCGCCGTGTCACGCAGACACGGCGGCAAGCACGTGCCGCTCAGTTCTTTTCGGCCATCTTCGCGGCGACCGGCTGACCCTTAAGATGGTTGATCGCCTGTTTGAGTTGAAAGTCGTCAGCCGATCCGAACTCCACCGGTTTGCGATCGGCCGCGGGGGCCGACGGTGCCGCGGGTTTCGGCGTGGCGGGCTTGCCTTCGTCCTTCTTCTCAGCCGCCTTGTCGCTCTCGAGATGCTTGAGCAGATCGGCCTCGCGCACGCGCCCGGTCTGCGGCTGATCAGGATCTTCGACGACGAAATCGGGCTCGATGCCCTTGGCCTGGATCGATCGACCACTGGGCGTGAAGTAGCGCGCGGTGGTGAGCTTGATCGCGGTGTTGTTGCCCAGCGGCATGATCGTTTGCACTGAGCCTTTGCCGAACGTCTGCGTGCCCATGATGGTGGCGCGCTTGTGGTCCTGCAGCGCGCCGGCGACGATTTCGGAGGCGGACGCGGAACCACCGTTCACCAGTACGACCATCGGCACCGTCTTCACGCCGGCGGGCAGGTTGCGCAGGAAGTCCTCGCCGCGCGCTCGCACGTAGTCTTCGGGCGATGCGACGTATTTGCGCTTGGCATCCTCATTGCGGCCATCGGTCGAAACCACCAGAGACTTGGTCGGCAGGAACGCCGCCGAGATGCCCACGGCACCGTTCAGCAGGCCTCCTGGATCATTGCGCAGATCGAGCACGAGCCCTTTGAGCTGCCCTTCCTTGTACAGGCGATTCAGGTGGCGCACCAAGTCTTCGCTCGTTTGCTCCTGGAACTGCGAGATGCGCACGTAGCCGAACCCCGGTTCGATGGTCTTCGACTTCACGCTTTGCACCTGAATCTCTTCGCGCACCAGCGTGACGACGATTGGCTTGGTCTCACCCTTGCGGCTGATGGTGAGCGTGATGCTGGTCTTGGGACGGCCGCGCATGCGCTTGACCGCGTCGTTCAGCGACATGCCCTTCACCGACGTGTCGTCCAGCTTGATGATCAGATCGCCGGGCTTGATGCCCGCACGATGGGCCGGGGTGTCCTCGATCGGCGAGACGACTTTGACGAAGCCGTCTTCCATGCCGACCTCGATGCCAAGACCGCCGAAGCGGCCCTGCGTGCCCACCTGGAGCTCCTTGAAGGCTTCCTGATCGAGGTAAGCCGAGTGCGGGTCGAGTCCGGTCAGCATGCCGTTTATGGCCTCGCTGATCAGGCGCTTGTCTTCGACCTGCTCCACGTAGTTGGATTTGATCGCGCCGAATACCTCGGCGAAGTTGCGCAGATCGTCCACCGGCAGTGGCAGCCGGCCCGACTCGCGCTGTGCGATCGCCGAGAAATTCAGGCTCAACAACACGCCGGCGAGCACACCGACCATCACCAGACTGACCTGCTTGAGCTTGCTGCGCATGAAAGGTGCTCCAAAAAAGGTCTCGAACGGACCCAGACGTGAACAGACCCTGCCAATCGCTAGTTGTTCCGCATTGCCGCGTGGTTTGCCTACTATCGGGCGACCCAACCGAGCGGATCGATCGGACGGCCTTGATGCCGCAATTCAAAGTATAAGCCGGCCTCCTCGACGCCCCCGCTGCGACCTACCGTAGCGACCGCATCGCCTTGACGGACGGTGTCCCCGGCACGGCGCAGCACCGACTCGTTGTACCCATAGATGCTGAGGTACTCCTCGCCGTGGTCGACGATCAGGAGGTTGCCGAAGCCGCGCATCCACTCGGCGTACACCACGCGACCATTCGCTACGGCTCGCACTTCTTCGCCCTCAGCCGCACGGATGAAGACCCCTTTCCAGGTAGGCCCACCGTCGGCGCGGGAGCTGCCGAACCTTCCCACGATATCGCCGCGCACCGGTAGACGCAGACGGCCACGCAGCGACGAGAATACACCCCGGCTTTGCCCGGCTTCAGGAACTTTGTCATTTCGCTCCGGGGCGCGCGGCGCCGGGCCGGGCAAGGTGCGTTCGCGCAGCGCCCGGGCAAGCCGTTCGACCAGCTGAGTCAACCGCTGCTCGTTGGCGCGAAGCGTCTGCAGAGTACGTTGTTGCTCCTTCAGCTGTCCCGACAGATTCGCGTGCACCTTGCGCCACTCGGAGCGCTCGCGCTCCAGTTTCGCGCGCTGCTCGCGTGCCTGGGCTTCCAGCCGGTTCAACTCTTCGTTCTTGGTGCGTCCGTCCTGGGCCAATTGCTTGAGTTCATCGACATTCGAACGCAGCGTCAGGATCAGATCAGCGTGTGCTTTGGCGATATAGCTGTAGTAATGCAGGTCGCGGCTGATGGCCTGCGGATCCTCGCCCGAGAGCAGCAATCGAGGAAAGTCCTTATCGCCATGCACATGGCGCCAGTACAGGACCCGCTCCAGATCGCGCGATCGGCCATGTGCCTCGCCTTCGACCCGGCGCGCACGCTCGTCGATCGCGCGCAGTGCGGTACGCGCTTCACGCTGCGCGCTGTGCAACTCATGCAGCTTGCGGGTCGACTCGGAGATGGTCCGCTCGGTAGTGCGCAGCTGATCGGCCGCCTCGCCGCGACCCTGCTCGGTTTCGGCCATTTCGCGGCGCAATTTCTCGAGCCGCTCGCGCAGAGCTTTCAGATCCTGGTCGGGCGCGGGCGCAGTACTCGGTGTCGCGCCCTTCGGTTGCGCAGCCAACGGCGCCCCACTCCAGGACTGCGCGGCGAGCGCCGCGACGATCCATCCGAACGCCAGAATCAGGCGAAACAGTCGATGGACGCGGCAAGTGATCAAGCAGCCGCTTTGCCCTGATTGGCCACCGCCTTGACCGCTTCGGCGATGCGCTCGGGGTCGCCCAGGTAGTAGCTCTTGATCGGCCGCAACTCGCGGTCTAACTCGTACACCAGCGGCGTTCCGGTCGGAATGTTGAGCGCAACGATCTTGTCGTCGGCGATGTGGTCGAGATACTTCACCAGCGCGCGCAGCGAATTGCCATGCGCGGCGACCACCACGCTCTTGCCGGCGCGTACTTGCGGGGCGATGGTGTCGGTCCAGTACGGCACGACTCGAGCGACCGTGTCTTTCAGGCACTCGGTCGGGGGGAAGGTGGCCGCGTTCAACTCGTGGTAGCGGGGATCGCTGAGCGCGGTTTGCACGTCGGCGGACTTGAGCGCGGGTGGTGGAACATCGTAGCTGCGCCGCCAGACCAGAATCTGTTCTTCACCGAACTGCTTGGCCATGTCCGCCTTGTTCAGCCCCTGCAAGCCGCCGTAGTGCCGCTCGTTCAGCCGCCAGGTGTGGTGAACCGGGATCCACATCCGATCCATCTCCTCCAGACTCAGCCACAGCGTCTTGATCGCGCGCTTGAGCAGCGAGGTGTAGGCGACATCGAACTGGAAGCCCTGTGCCTTGAGCAGCCGACCGGCCTCGCGCGCCTGCTGCTCGCCGGCTTCGGTGAGCCCCACGTCGATCCAGCCGGTGAAGCGGTTCTCGCGGTTCCAGACACTTTCGCCGTGGCGAATGAGTACGAGCTTGTACACGGGCATTTCCCTATGGCGGTGGTTCGGTTCGGGCGCGAAATTCTATAATGCGCGGCTGCTCCCGCTTTGCCTCCGGACGCGGCAAACCGGTCCGTTCACCGGCGAAAATCCGCGAAATCCGCCGACCCGGATGCCTCGGATTGACTGCGCAGGTAACATCCGCGCGGCCCGAGCACCGCGCCAATGCAGGACTGGGCCGCCGTCACTTGCCCGATTTGAACCTTGAACCGCCACGAAGACATCTTCCAGCTCATCGGCCGCCAGGAGCAGATCGAGCAGGCTGCGCGCGCCATGAAAGCCATCGCCCATCCGTTACGCCTGAAGATCCTGTGCTTGCTGGGCGAACAGGAAGTCAGCGTGCAGGAAATCGTCGAAGCAGTGGGTACGTCGCAGTCGAATATTTCGCAGCACCTGGCGATTCTGCGCTCCAAGGGTGTGCTGGCAACGCGCAAGGAGGCCAACCGGGTTTTCTACCGGGTCGCCGATCAGCGCACGCTCGATCTGGTGCTGATGATGCGCGAGGTTTTTTGCGGCATCGCCTCGCATCGGCCGAGCAGTGTCGGCTGAAGTTCCACCGGTGGCGCTGATCGCAACTCCGAACGCAACTCCGAACTCCCGTTCCAATCGCTTGCAACCAACGGCCGCAGCGCTGCGCGCAAGCCCTCGATCCTCGCATCCATGACGCTCAAGTTCATCACCGACAACATCTTCCTGATTGCGATTGCGTTCATCAGCGGCGCAATGCTGGTCTGGCCGCTGGTACGACGTGGCACCGGCGGACCGTGGGTCAACACCGTCGAGGCGACCATGCTCATCAACAAGCAGGATGCGCTGGTGCTCGACGTGCGCGAGCAGAAGGATTTCGACGCGGGCCACATCCTGAACGCGCGCAACGTGCCGCTCACGCAGCTCACCGAGCGCGTCGGTGAGCTCGCCAAGTTCAAGGACAAGCCGGTGATCGTTCACTGCGCAACTGGGCAAAAGTCCGGCGGCGCGCTTGCGATCCTCAAGCAGCAGGGCTTCAATAACGTGATCAACCTCAATGGCGGTTACGCGGCCTGGAAGCAGGCCGGCCTGCCGGTGGAGAAGTAGCGCGATGCCCAAGATCCGGATGTACGCAACCGACGTATGCCCTTACTGCAAACGCGCCGAGGCGCTGCTGCGCAAGAAGGGTGTGACGCAGATCGACAAGATCCGGATCGATCTGCAGCCCGAGCTGAAAGACCAGATGATCGCCGAGACCGGGCGACGCACCGTGCCGCAGATCTTCATCGGCGATCGCCATGTCGGCGGCTGCGACGATCTGCACGCGCTCGATGCGGCGGGCGGGCTCGATCCGTTGCTGGCCGCCTGAGTGAGGTCGGCCCCGACGGCGCGAATCGCAGCACGGTGCGGGTTCGGAACCTGGTCGGGCAAATCGTATTGGTATTGCGCGGCTGATGTGCGGCGCGCCGCTCCGACGGGCACGCGGTCGGTTTCCGAGTCTGCTGCCGTGGTGCACGACCGAGCCGGCGATCGCAGCCCAATCCACTCTACGGCGCAACCCCGTTTCGATCGCCCCATTTTCCCCGCGTCGCTATGCGCGACCGGTCACGCCGATTTTCATCATCGCCCCATCACCACTTCGAGGAACGCATGAGCGACCAACCCCAGCAACCCGCGCAGATGCTCACGATCGAGAAGATCTACGTCAAGGACTGCTCGATCGAAGTTCCCGGGGCGCCTCAGGTGTTCTTCGAGAACCTCGAACCGCAGATCGAGGTGCAACTGCAAACCGCTACGGCCGGCGTGGGCGAGGCGTTGTTCGAGTGCGTGCTGACCATCACCGTCACGGCCAAGGCCGCCGAACGCACGCTGTTCCTGGTCGAGGCGGCGCAGTCGGGCATCTTTCAGATCCGCGGCTTCGAGCAGCAGGAACTCGACGTGATCCTGGGCATCGGCTGTCCGACGTCGCTCTTTCCTTATGCGCGTGAGACGATAGCGAGTCTCGTCAACCGCGCAGGGTTTCCGCCGATCAACCTGGCTCCGATCAGCTTCGAGGCTCTCTATGCACAACGACTACAACAGCAGCAGGGCGCGCCTGGAACCGTTCCGCAATAACGTCTGGCTCGCCTTCGCCCGCCTGGGTTGCTTGGCGAGTGCGATGGCAATTGCACTGGCGCCCGGCGTGGTGCTGGCGCAGGCGATCGAGTATCGGGCGATCGCCTCCAACGGCACGGTCATTTACGACGGGCCATCGGACCGTGCCCGCAAGCTGTTCGTCGCCACGGCGAACTATCCGGTCGAGATCATTCAGCGCGAAGGATCGTGGGCCCGCGTGCGGGACTTCGCCGGCGATCTGGTGTGGGTCGAAACCAAGGCACTCAGCGACAAACGCATGCTGATCGTGCTGCCTGCTTCGATCGACGTGCGTCAGAAACCCGATGACGGTGCGCCGGTGGCCTTCCAGGCGCGACAGGGCGTGGTGCTCGATTTCGTCGATGCGGGTGCGCCGGGCTGGTTGCGGGTGCGCCACAGTGATGGTGCGACCGGATTCGTCCGTCCGCGCGAGGTCTGGGGCTACTAGCCGCGCGGCGTTGCCCTGGCTGCAAGCATGCGAATCGGCATCGTCGGCGCGGGTGCGTGGGGAACGGCGCTGGCCATTACAGCCGGCGCGCAACATGAGGTCCGACTTTGGGCCCGCTCCGTGACGCAGCTCGAGCACCTGCGCGCCCAACGATCTTCGGACTATCTACCAGGATGTGTGCTGCCGGCGGCAGTGCATGTGGACGATTCGCTCGAAACGTTGCGCGCAACCAGCGAGCTGTTGATCATCGCCACGCCCACCGCAGCGCTCCGCCCGACGCTTGCGCAGCTCGTTGCGTGCGGGTCACCACCGCCGATCGTATGGGCGTGCAAGGGCTTCGAACAGGAAACGGGCGCGTTGCCGCATCAGATCTTCGAGGAGATCATCGGCGATCGCATTCCGGCCGGTGTGCTTTCCGGTCCGAGCTTCGCGCTCGAGGTCGCGCGTGGCCAGCCGACCGCCGTCACGCTCGCATCGCGCGACGCTGCATTCGCCGAGGCGACCGCGCGTGCGCTGCATCTGCCGCGATTCCGCGTGTACTTCAGCACTGACGTTGTTGGTGTCGAGGTCGGTGGCGCGGTGAAGAACGTCATGGCAATCGCCACCGGCATCGCCGATGGACTGCAACTGGGATTGAACGCGCGCGCCGGTCTGATCACGCGCGGCCTGGCTGAATTGACGCGCCTGGGCGTGGCGCTCGGTGGGCGCCCCGCCACCCTGATGGGACTGGCCGGCGTCGGCGATCTGGTGCTCACCTGCACCGGCGATCTTTCGCGCAATCGTCGGGTCGGCCTGGAACTGGCGCAGGGGAAGACGTTGCAGCAAGTGTTGAGCGGACTCGGCCATGTCGCCGAGGGTGTGCACACGGCTCGGGCGGTGCGCGCCGTGGCGCACAAGGTCGGCGTCGAGATGCCGATCAACGATGCGGTGTGCGCGGTGCTCGATGGCAACGCGACGCCGCGAGACGCCGTCGAACAACTGCTCGCGCGCGATCCGAAGGCGGAATGACCGCGCCGGCCGGCTAGGCCCCTGCGGCAAAGCCCAGCTGACGCCACGCCTCGTAGACCACGATCGCCACCGCGTTCGACAGGTTGAGGCTGCGACTACCGGCAACCATCGGCAGGCGCAGGCGCTGCTCCGTTGGAAACGCCTCGAGCACGCTTTGCGGCAGGCCACGCGTCTCGGGGCCGAACACGAACACATCGTTGAGCGCGAACGCGGCTTCGGTGTAACGCTTGGCGCCGCGCGTCGATACGGCAAACATACGTCGGCCGGTCAGATGCGCAAGACACGTTTCCCAATCGCGATGGACCGTGGCGTGAGCGATGTCGCGATAGTCCAGCCCGGCGCGGGCGAGCTGGCGATCGTCGAGCGAAAAGCCAAGGGGCTCGATCAGATGCAGCCGCGTGCCGCTATTGGCCGTCAGCCGCAGCACGTTGCCGGTGTTGGGCGGAATCTCGGGCTGAAACAGAACGACGTCGAACATTGGTGCGGCCTGGGTCGCGTTGCGGTTTCAAGGATTCAACAACGCCCGTGCGACGATCCAGTTCTCCACTCGAATCGCGCCGTGTGCCTTCAAGGTGCGCGCGAGTTCATCGAGGGTGGCACCGGTGGTCATGACGTCGTCGACCACTGCGACGCGTCGCCCCATTACCGCGGCTGAAGCGCTGAACGCATTGCGCACGTTTCGCGCACGCGCTTCGAGCGGGAGGTCCGCCTGCACCGTTGTGGGCTTGACGCGGGTCGCAGCGAACGCGTCGACGCGTACACCGAGGCGCGGCGCGATTCGGCGCGCCATCTCATGGGCCTGATTGAAGCCGCGATCGCGCAGCTTGTCGGCGTGCAACGGCATCGGGATCACGAGATCGACGTCATCGGCTGCACCGATGGCCGCACTGAGCATGTCGGTGAACAGCGCGGCGTAGGCGAGCATTGCGTGGTACTTGTACGCGAGCATCAGTCGATCGAGTGGAAACGCATACGAGGTTGCGGCGATGGTCCGATCGAAGTGCGGCGGTTGGCTGATACACGCCCCGCACAAATTTCCGCCAGGGCTTGGTAGCGCGCAACGCGGACAGCAGGGTGCCAGCCTCGTCAGCAAAGGGGTGCACGCCGCGCAGATCAGGCCATCAACGGTCGGCGCCGCGCATACCGCGCAGTCTTGCGGGAGCAGCGCCCGCAAGGTCGTGCGCGCGAACCGCGCCAGTCGCTGCTTCGAGTCGATGCTCATGGGTGACGAAGCACGGATGACCAAGCGATGGATGATGGTGTCGTCGTTGCCGGGCCGCGTAGAGCGAGCCCATCAGCGCGATTGCGCCGCGAGTCGCGATGCTAGACTCGAATGCATGCCGGGTCTGTCATCGTACGGTGAATGTTCGCCGGTGATCCGATCGCTTTACCCGGCAGCGTTGAATCCAGACAGCGGATCATTGAACTAGGGAGCTCGCTCCCTGGTAACTCCCTGAAAATTTGCGACCTTCGCATTCCGCAGCCAAGGGATGTGGAGGCTCCCTGGGCCTTGTGCATGGTGCTCCAAACCGCCGGGCAGCTCGCGCGCGGACTTGTGTCCAGCGTGGCATTGGTCGAGGCAGCATTGGCGCGCGCCGAAGATCGTCGGGGCGAGGGCGCTCGCGTATTCACCCGGCTCTATCGCGACAGTGCAATTGCAGCGGCCCACGAGTCCGATCGGCTTCGATCGTGCGGCGTCGTGCGCTCGACCCTGGAAGGCATTCCGGTATCGATCAAAGACCTGTTCGACGTGCGCGGCGACATCACGCTGGCGGGCTCCAAAGTCCTGCGGCGAACCCCTGCTGCAACTTCGGACGCACCGGTCGTTGCCCGTCTACGCGCTGCCGGCGCGATCATCGTCGGCCGTACCAACATGACCGAGTTCGCGTTCTCAGGTGTGGGGTTGAATCCGCACTACGGTACGCCGCGCAACCCATTCGATCGCGCCACCGGGCGTATTCCCGGGGGCTCATCCTCGGGCGCAGCCGTCTCGGTCAGCGATCAGATGGCGCTGCTTGGCATTGGCACCGACACGGGGGGATCGGTGCGCATCCCCGCTGCGCTTTGCGGTCTGGTCGGCTTCAAACCGAGCGCGGATCGCATCCCGCGCTCGGGCATGGTGCCCTTGTCGAGCACGCTTGATTCGGTCGGGCCGATCGCCCATTCGGTTGCATGCTGCGCAATCGCCGACGCGGTCATGGCAGGCGAACAGCCGGTGGTTCCGCCCGCGTTGCCGATCACCGGAGTGCGTCTGGGCGTGGTGCGCGATTACGTTTGCGGCGGACTCGATCACACGGTCGAGCAAGCCTTCGAGCGTGCGCTAAAACCGCTGGCCTGCGCCGGCGCGGT
>CADEDU010000065.1:0-4143 GCA_902826155.1 uncultured beta proteobacterium | reverse complement strand
TCGTTCCCGGAACTGGAGCGAGTGCAGCGGATCAATCTGTCCGGCGGGTTCGCGGGGCCGGAGGCTTTCGCGTGGCACCGCCTGCTGCTTGACCAGTTCGGGCACGAGTACGATCCGCGTGTGGCCGTCCGCATACGTTTCGCGCAATCGATGTCTGCCGCCGACTACGTCGCGCTCGGGGCCCAACGCGCCGCGCTGATCGATTGCGCCCGGCGCGTGGCGGAGCCGTTCGATGCATTGCTGATGCCCACGGTCCCGATCGTCGCACCCGAGGTGGCACAGCTCGAACGCAGCGACGAGGCGTTCGGTCGCGCCAATTTTCAGATGCTGCGCAATCCGAGTATGGTGAATTTTATCGATGGCTGCGCGCTGTCGCTGCCGATGCATGCCGGGGACGAACTACCCAGTGGCCTGATGGTTGTCGGCATGCGCGGCGCTGATCGAGCCTTGTTGCGGGCAGGCCTGGCGATCGAGTCGGTGTTGCAGGGCTTGGCGCGCGACGTGGCGCGCCCCCTGGCCGCGTCGTGAGCGGCGACTAGCATGGATTCGGCCGATGTCGACCCGCCAGCCGTTGCTCGTTGATCGGGTTGCGGCGCGCCGTTTCGCGCAACGTGCAGCCTTGCGGTACGCGCATCGCCTCGACCCGGTGGCACGGGAGATCGAATCGCGCATGGCCGAGCGCCTGGCGTTGGTGCGGCTGGAACCGCACCGCATTCTCGATGCCGCGAGCGGCCGCGGAACTTCAGCTGAGGCATTGCGCCGACGATTTCCGGAGGCTCAGCTGATCGCGCTCGACTACGCCGCCGCGGCATTGCCGCGCCCGGCTGAAGACGGCTCGCTATGGCGCCGGGCGCGACGGTTGCTGCGAACCGACGCAATGCGAACCGCTGCGGTCTGTGCCGACCTCGCGGCACTGCCGATCGCCGCGTCGAGCTGCCAGATGGTGTGGGCCAATCTCGCTCTTGGCGCGGAGCACGATCCCATGCCCGTGTTTCGTGAATGGCATCGGGTGCTCGCGGTCGGTGGATTGCTCATGTTCTCCACCTACGGGCCCGACACGCTGCGTGAATTGCGTGCGGCGTTCGCGTCGGTGGACGCTGTGCCGCACGTTCATGGATTCATCGACATGCACGATCTGGGCGACATGCTCGTGGCCGCCGGTTTCGCCGAGCCCGTCATGGACATGGAGACGCTGACGCTGACCTACGCGTCAGTCCGACAACTGATGGATGACCTGCGCGAGACCGGCCAGCTCAACGCGCTTGCCGACCGCCGTCGCACATTGTCAGGACGCGCGCGGTGGCAAGCCCTGATCGACCACTGTGAACGTTCACGACAGAATGAGCGTTCACGACAGAACGACCGGTTCGCCGCGAGCGTGGAAGTCGTCTACGGACTGGCGTGGAAACCCGCGCCGCGTGCCGCTGCCGAGGGCGCCTCCGTGATCCACTTCGAGCGATCGACACGCAAATCGGGCCAATGAAACGGTCGCGAACAGGTCGGTAGCTGGTTCCCTTCGCTTGCCCGCTCCTTTACGCGTGTGTTAATTTCCAAAAGTTTGGCGGGCCCGATGTCCGGCTTGACACAGCTTGGGCTTCCATGATCGATCGATCTGATCTGCACATTGAAGCGTCACGCCAGCGGAACGGTGGGTTCGACCTCACGTTGCGACGAAATTGCTCGCTCGCACCTTGCACGTTAGTCGCGCTGCTCGGGGCGGTCGCTGCGGTGTCGCTGGCGATCGGGCTCGGTTTCGCGCTTGTGGGGCTGTGGCTCGTATTGCCCTTTGTGGGGCTCGAGATCGCAGCGCTTGTCGCGGCGTTCGTGGTGCATGCGCGACACATCGCGGATCGCGAGAGCGTCACGCTGCATGCAGGGGAACTTGCCATCGAGATTCGCGAAGGGGTGCGCACCCAACGCTACGCGTTCAATGCGCACTGGGTCCCGGTGGCGTTGCGGCGTAGCGGGCTGGAAACGCGGCTGTACGTTGGCCCGGCGGACAGGCAGATCGAGATCGGCCGCCACCTGGGCTTCGAGGAAAGAAAGCGGCTTGCCCAGGATCTGTCAGCCAGGTTGCGGAGCTTCCGGGCCGGTGGAAGTGAAGGTTAGAGAGCGCCGTTGGCCGCCAGGCCGCGGGCGCCATTGAATTCAACTATGCAAGGGCTTAGGGAAGGGATGAAAAGCTTAGCCAACAAGCTGGTAGGCGGGCTCGCGCTCGCATTGACGGCGGGCGTAGCGGCCGCGCAGAGCAAGTACAACTTCCCGCCGCCGGCCACCGATGTCGCTGCCGAGATCGACTGGTTGCACATCACGATGATGTGGATCATCGCGGTGATCTTCGTCGTCGTGTTCGGTGTGATGTTCTATTCCATCTGGAAGCATCGCAAGTCGGTCGGATACAAGGCAGCGCAGTTCCACGAGAACACTGCCGTGGAGGTGCTCTGGACGATCGTGCCGCTGGTGATCCTGGTCGTCATGGCGATCCCGGCGACCACCGTGCTGCTTCGCATGCGCGATACGACCAACGCTGACATCACCGTCAAAGTGACGGGGTACCAGTGGCGCTGGGGTTACGACTATCTGAAGGGCGACGGCGAGGGCATCAGTTTTCTGTCGAGCATGTCGACGCCGCGCGATCAGATCGAAGGCAGCGCTGCCAAGGGCGAGCACTACCTGCTCGAAGTCGACAATCCGATGGTCGTGCCGGTGAACAAGAAGGTCCGTGTCGTGCTCACGGCCAATGACGTCATCCACTCGTGGTGGGTGCCCGCGTTCGGCGTCAAGCAGGATGCCATCCCTGGTTTCGTGCGCGACGCGTGGTTCAAGGCCAACAAGGAAGGCACGTTCCGCGGCAACTGCGTGGAGCTGTGCGGCAAGGATCACGGCTTCATGCCGGTCGTGGTGAAAGTCGTCTCCGAGGGCGAGTACAAGACCTGGGTGGCCGATCAGAAGAAGGCGTTGGCCGCCGCGGCTGACGATCCGAACAAGCAATGGGCACTGCCCGACATGCTCGCCCGCGGCGAGAAGGTCTACACCGGCAACGGCGGATGCGTTGCCTGCCATCAGGCCAACGGCATGGGCATCGCCGGAACATTCCCTGCGCTGAGCGGCTCCAATGTCGCGACCGGCCCGAAGGATGCGCAGATCAACGTACTGCTCAACGGCGTGGTCAAGGACGGCAAGCCGACGGCGATGGCCTCGTTCAAACACCTCTCCGACACCGATCTGGCGGCCGTCATGACCTATACGCGCAATGCGTGGGCCAACAAGACTGGCGACGTCGTTCAGCCGAGCGACGTGAAGGCCGCGCGCAAGTAATCGATTAGATCCAGGAGCCCCACCACATCATGAGCACGGCGACGCACGCACACGACGCTCACCACGGCGCCCACCACGACGATCACGGCCATCATCCCACCGGGATGATGCGCTGGCTGACCACGACCAACCACAAGGACATCGGCACGATGTACCTGTGGTTCAGCTTCACCATGTTCATGACGGGTGGTCTGCTCGCCCTTGGCATCCGCGCCGAGTTGTTCCAGCCCGGCATGCAGTTGTGGAGGCCCGAGTTCTTCAATCAGCTCACCACCATGCACGGGCTGATCATGGTGTTCGGCGCGATCATGCCGGCCTTCGTCGGGTTCGCGAACTGGCAGGTGCCGATGATGATCGGCGCGCCCGACATGGCGTTCGCGCGGATGAACCTGTGGAGCTTCTGGCTGCTGCCTCCCGCTGCGACGCTCCTGGTGATCTCGTTCTTCGTGCCCGGCGGCGCCACCGCGGCCGGCTGGACGATCTACGCGCCTCTGTCCACGCAGATGGGGCCGGGCATGGATCTGGGCATCTTCGCGCTGCACATCATGGGCGCGAGCTCGATCATGGGCTCGATCAACATCGTCGTCACCATCCTGAACATGCGCGCGCCGGGCATGACGCTGATGAAGATGCCGCTGTTCGTATGGACGTGGCTGATCACCGCCTACCTGCTGATCGCGGTGATGCCGGTGCTTGCCGGCGCCATCACGATGCTTCTCACCGATCGGCACTTCGGCACGTCGTTCTTCAACGCGGCCGGCGGCGGCGATCCGGTGATGTTCCAGCACATCTTCTGGTTCTTCGGGCACCCCGAGGTCTACATCA
>CADEDU010000064.1:36096-42715 GCA_902826155.1 uncultured beta proteobacterium | reverse complement strand
CACGCTGTCGGCCATCGGCACTGCGTGGATCTTCTTCCTGATGGTGCTGATCCTGGCCGACGTGATCGGCCGTGGCGCGTTCAATGCGCCGATCCTGGGCGTGCCGGAGATGGTGCAGTTCTCCATCGTCGGCATCGTGTTCCTGCAACTGCCCGAGACGCTGCGCACCGGTGGGCTCACGCGTTCCGATGTGCTGTTGGGCGCACTGCTCAACAAGCGCCCGCGCGGCGGGCATGGGTTGCTGTTGTTCTTTCACCTGGTCGGTGCGCTGGTGTTCCTGGTCATCGTGATCACGACTTGGCCGCTGATGCAGGCCGCGTTCGCCAACAACGAGTTCTACGGTTCCACCGGTGTGTTTACGCTGCCGACCGGGCCGCTGAAGGTCATCATCCTGATCGGCGCGATCGCCATGGCGGTGCAGTTTCTGCTGCTCGCCTGGCAGGACGTGCGTGTAATGACCGGCGCGATCAAACCACCCACGCCGCAGGCACCGAGCGAGTAGCCGATGGACGCCACCTTCATCGGTTTGCTGTCGGTCGCATTGATGCTGGTGCTGATCTACGCCGGCATGTACGTCGGCGTGGCGCTCACCGTGCTGTCGCTACTGGGCGTGTGGTTGATCCGCGGCGATATCAACATCGCCGCCAATCTGCTCGCACTGGCCGCCAACGACGCGATCGCCGATTACATCTTCGGCGTCATTCCTCTATTCGTGCTGATGGGCCTGCTGGTGAGCGTGGCCGACATCGGCAAGGACACCTTCGAAGTCGCCAACCAGATGTTCCGGCGCGTGCGCGGCGGACTGGGCATCGCTACCGTCGCGGCCAATGCGGTGTTTGCGGCGATCACCGGCATCTCGATCGCCTCGGCCGCAGTATTCACCAAGGTCGCCGTGCCGGAGATGCTGCGCCACGGCTACACGCCGAAATTCTCGGTTGGCGTGGTAGCGGGCTCGTCGGTGCTGGGCATGCTGATTCCGCCGAGCTTACTGCTGATCCTCTACGGCGTACTCACCGAAAAATCCGTCGGCGATCTGTTCATCGCTGGCGTCATTCCGGGCGTCCTGCTGTCTCTCGCCTACATCGTCGGCATTCTGCTGATGGGCCGGTTAACACCGGGATTCGTCGGCGGCAACATCACCGTCACCGACGACGGCCCACTGATGTCCTGGGGTGAAATGGCCGCGAAGCTGGTGCCGGTGGTGATTCTGGTGCTGCTGGTGCTGGGCGGACTCTACGGCGGATTGTTTACCCCGACCGAGGCCGGCGCGGTAGGCGCTGCTGGCGCGCTCGCGCTGGCGCTGGCTAAACGCCGGCTCGGCTGGGCTGACCTGTGGAAAGTGCTGGTCGAAACCGGCCGCATCACCGCGGCGATCTGCTTCCTCATCATCGCCGCGCAGCTCTACTCGCGCTTCCTCGCGATCTCCGGCGTGACCGAGCTGCTCAAGACGGCGATCGTCGATACCGGCATGGGCTTCTGGGGGCTGCTGTCGATCTTCGTGCTCGTCGTGCTGCTGCTGGGCACGATTCTCGATTCGGCATCGATCATGCTCATCACGATCCCGCTGGTGCTGCCCTCGCTGGTGTCGTTCAACACCGATCTGATCTGGTTCGGCATCGTCACGCTACTCGCGGTCGAGATCGGTCTGCTCACGCCGCCGTTCGGCATCGCTGTGTTCGTGATCAAGGCAACGCTGGGCAACGACAGCAAGATCACGTTGAACGACATCTTCTTCGGCGCCGCGCCGTTCGCGGTGATCATGTTCATCGTGCTGCTGCTGGTGATCGCCTTTCCGTGGCTGGCGACGGGTCTGCTGTAGTGCGTCTAGCGCCAGGCAGTCGCGCGCACCGACGGCCGCGCGCGCATGCGCTGCGCCCAAGCTGCCAACGCCGGGCGCTTTCCTTCCAGATCGGCGATCTTCACGCGCGCCGCTAGTTCGAGGCCCACGATCAGCAGCAACTGCGCCATGTTGACCGGGCCGTTCATCAACGGACTACCGATCTCACGCTCCCAAAAATCAGCCAGCCGCACCGCGCGATCGGTCTCGTGACTGAGCGTCGTGGGCGAGCGCTCGTTCTCGGGCCGGCGCAGCTCACGCACGTAGACCGATAGTCCGTCGACGAGACTGCGCGCGTAGGTTTCCAAGCGGCCGTAGGTCCAGTCGTCGTGCGCGAACGGCGGATGCAGGCTCGGCTTGCCATCGAGCTGGTCCAGATACTGCGCGATGAGCTGGCTGTCTTCCATCGACTGGCCATCGTCGCGCACCAGATACGGCACGCGGCCCGATGGATTGATCGCGTAGTAGGGACTGCCGGGCGTGCGCGTCAGCGCCTCGACCAATTCGACGCGTGCGTCCAGCGCTTTTTCCAGAACGACCATGCGAATCAGCCGCGCGTACGGCGAGGTGAGCGTGCAGTAGAGCTTCATGGGCGTCGGGAGGAGGGCTGCACGGGCGAAGGGGAGCGGCGAGCGCGCGTGGGCTGCGATCAGATCACTTCGCCCAGCTTGTTATCGACGATCGTCGGCGTTTCGAACCATTGAATGTCGGGCTCGGCGCCGAATGCTTTCTTCAGGTTCTCGCGCCAGGCGCCGCCCGGCGCATAGAACGCTTCGCCTTGCGCGCGCGAGTCCCAGGTGTAGACGCCACCCGCCTGCGCCCGCTCACGATTGAAGATGAAGTTCTTGCGCACAAGACCGGGTACGCCCTGAAAGCGCGCGGCGATGGTCTTGGTGAACGCACCGTACTGGTCGGCGGTCAGCTCGGCGGGAATCGGGACGGTGACGACGGCGGTTGCGGTCATGGCAGATTCGCTATCGAAGTAGACAGAGTAAGGATCTGGCGCGGTGACGCGCTACGCGCCGATTGCCGCGTTGACACGCGGCATGACTTTCTCGGCGAGCAATTCCATCGAGCGCCTGGCCAGTTTCGCATCGACCCAGTCCATGCCGCAGTAGTAGAGGATGCCGAACCCGCCCATGTACTGGTGCGCCTTGATCAACTCGTCGACCACCTTGTCGACGCTGCCGGCGATCACCAGCTTGTCGACCAGATACTCGGGCGTGACGTCGGAGTCGGGCTGTTCCTTGTTCTCCTTGAACAGGTTGGCACGACCGGCGCGCACCAGCTTGTAGCCCAGCTGCTTGTAGTAGAAGTGATACGGACTTTGCGGACCGAACGCGTAGTCGCGCGCCGTCTTGTCGTCGTCGGCGACGAAGATGGTCTTGGCAACACGCCAGTTGGCGCGATCGGCCTTGCGACCGCCCGCGATGCAGCCCTCTTCGTACTTGGGCCAGTGCGATTTCTGCCATTGGGGAAGGAGGAAGTTCGCCGAGATCGGATCCCAGCCGCGCTTGGCCGCTTCGGTCACGCCGCGTGAAAACGGCTCGACCGCGGTGACGACGATCGGCGGATGCGGTTTCTGATAGGGCTTGAGGATGATGCCCTGGCCGATATCGGGAATCATCGTGCGCTCGGTCGAGATGTTCCAGAACTCGCCCTTCAGGTTGTACGGCGGCTCGCCGGCCCAGATCGCGAGCATGTGGTTGATGCACTCGACGAACATCGCGTTGCGATTCTTGTCGATGTTGCCGAACACCTCCCAGTCCGACGGCAACCCGCCGGGGCTGATCCCCATCACGAAACGACCTTCGAGCAGGTTGTCGAGCATCGACACGGTGGCGGCCAGTTGCGCCGGATGGCCGTTGGGCAGATTGAGCGTGCCGGTACCAAGCTTGATGGTCTTGGTGTCCGACATCAGGCTGGCCAGAAACGCCGCGCACGAAGTGACCGTCTCGGCCGCGTCCGTCACGTGTTCGCCGACCAGCGCCTCGGCAAACCCGAGCCTGTCGGCGAGGATGATCGCCTCGCGATCCTCCTTGAGCGTCTGCGCGTAGTTGCGCGACGGCGGGTGCAGCGGCATGGTGAAGTAGCCGAGTTTCATGGTTGCGTTGCTTTCTTCTGCTGAACTGGAAATTCGCGCCTGATCCCGCTTCTAGCAGGACAACGTACGTGTTTCTTGCGCCACGTCAAACCTTGCCCAGCGCCGAGAGCACCCGCTCCGGCGTGAACGGCATGGCGGTGACCTTCGCGTTGAACGGCAGCAGCGCATCGTTGATGGCGTTCATGATCGCCGCCGGCGCACCGGCCGTACCGTTCTCACCCGCCCCTTTGGCGCCCAACTCCGAAGTCATGGTCGGTGTTTCGATGTGCGCGGTGACGATGTCGGGCATCTCAAAGGCCATCGGCACGAGGTAGTCGGCGAGGTTGGCGTTCAGCATCTGCCCCTGCTGGTCGTACTTGCACTCCTCGAACATCGCCCCGCCGATGCCTTGCACGATGCCGCCGCGCGTCTGCTCATCGACCAGCAACGGATTGATCACCGTACCGCAATCGCCCACGCACCAGTGCTTGAGCAGTTTGATGAAGCCGGTGTCCGGATCCACCTCCACCAGTGATCCCTGCATGCCGTTGGCGAACGTAAACGCGTATTCGCGCGGTACGAAATGCCGGGTGACGGTCAGCTCCGACTGGAAGTTCATCGGCAGCGTGTCGGGCCGGAAGTACGCCACGCGCCCCACCTCGGTGAGCGGCAGCTTCTTCGCCCCGGTGGTGAGATCGATGACGTGGTTGTCGGCGATGTCGAGCGTCACCTTCTTCACGTTCAGCATCGCCGCGGCGACATCCAGAATGTTCGATTTGAGCGCCTTGCCCGATTGCAGCACTGCTTCGCCACCGATGCCTGCACCGCGCGATGCCCAGGTGCCGCCGCCGTAGGGCGTCACGCGCGTATCGCCAGTGAGCACGCGCACCTTGTCGAGCGACACGCCCACGGCCGTGGCGGCGATCTGCGCGAAGATTGCATCGGTGCCTTGCCCTTGCTCGGTGACGCCGCACAGCACCGTCACCATGCCCGAGACGTCCAACCGCAAGGTCGCGCCGTCCTGCGCCGAGATCGGTGCACCGCCCACACCGTAGAACGCCGCCGACGGACTGGTGACTTCGATGATCGAGGCCAGGCCGATGCCGCGATGGATGCCCTGCTTGCGCAGCGCCGCCTGTTCGGCGCGCAATGCCTTGTAGTCCATCATCTCGAGCAGCTTGTCGAGGCACTTCTGATGCGAGAGGCGCTCGAACTTGATGCCCGAGGGAAACGTGTAGGGATACGCGTCGTCGGGGATCAGATTGCGTCGGCGGAATTCGGCCGGATCCATGCCCAGCTTGATCGCCGCCGCATCGACGATCCCTTCAGTGACCGCGGCCGCGATCGGATGCCCGACCGCGCGATACTGGCAGGTGACGTTCTTGTTGGTGAACACCGCGTTCAGCTGCGCGCGGTACTGCTGGTGCTTGTACGGCCCGCCGGTGAGGTTGACCACCTGATTGCCCTCGATGCCGCTGGTGCGCGGGTACACCGAGTACGGCCCGATGGCGGTGAGATCGTCGAGATCGAACGCGAGGATCTGCCCGTCCTTGTTCGCCGCCAGCCGGATCTTCACCTTGTGCTCGCGCGCGTGGATGTCGGAGACCATCGACTCCATGCGATCGGCCACGAACTTCACCGGCCGGCGCAGCATGATCGAGAGCGCCACCGTGCACATCTCATCGGGATAGGTGTGTACCTTGATGCCGTAACCGCCGCCGACGTCCTTGGCGATCACCTGGATGTGCGCCTCGGGGATATCGAAGTGCTTGGCGAACAGCTGCTGCATCATGTGCGGCGACTGGGTGTTGTGATGCACGGTGAGCGAATGCTCGCCCGCGTTGTAGTCGGCCAGGATGATGCGCGGCTCGAGGCACACGCCGGTGTGGCGGCCAAAACCGTAGTGTTCTTCGACGACGACATCGGCCTTGGCGAACGCTTCCTCCACGCCGCCGGTATCGACCTCGCGATGAAAGCAGATGTTGTCGCCCAGGTCGGGATGGATCACGTACTTGCCGGCCAGCGCCTCGTGCATGTCGACCACGACCGGCAGCGCTTCCCATTCGGCTTCAATGAGATCACGCGCGTCTTCGGCCTGTGCGCGCGTCTCGGCGACCACCGCGGCCACCGGTTCGCCTTGCCAGCGTGTCACTTCGATCGCCAGCGGAAATTGCTGCGGCGATTTGATCCCTTTCAGGTGCGAGAGCACGCCGATCCAGGGCGAGCAGATCTCGCGCACCGCGTAGCCGTCGACCACCGCGATCACGCCTTTGGCCGCGCGCGCTTTCGACAGGTCGAGCTTCTTGATCCTGGCGTGCGCGTGCGGGCTGCGGAAGTACACGACTTCGGCCAGTCGCGGAAAGCGCAGATCGTCGGTGTAGGCGCCGCGACCGGACAGCAGGCGCTTGGCGTTGGCGCGCGGTTCGCTCTTGCCGATGTAACCGGGCTGGATACGCGCACCCGGTGCGATCAGCGGCCGCTCGATCGTCGGCGTGGTCGTAGTGGTCGAACTCATCGAGGTTGCGGGATTAGTCGCCTGCTCTCGTTCCATGCCGTGCTGCATGGCGCGCTGCGCGTCGCCCTTGGTTCCAGTGTTCGCGCTCATGCTTTCCCTCCGATCGAACGCTTGGAAATGAGCACCGCCTCGATCGCATCGACGATCGCGTGATAGCCGGTGCAGCGGCAGTAGTTGCCCGAGA
>CADEDU010000064.1:13780-35996 GCA_902826155.1 uncultured beta proteobacterium | reverse complement strand
TCGATCGCATCGACGATCGCGTGATAGCCGGTGCAGCGGCAGTAGTTGCCCGAGATGTATTCGCGGATCTGCTCGCGCGTGGCGCCGGGTTTGTTCTTCACCAGATCCATCGCGCACATCACCATGCCGGGGGTGCAGAAACCGCACTGCAGCGCGTTGCGTTCGTAGAACGCGTGCTGGATCTCGGCCGCTTCGCCCGAATCGGACACGCCTTCGATGGTCTCGACCGTCTTGCCGTTGCAGGCCACCGCCAGCGTCAGGCAGCCGCGCACGATCTCGCCGTTGACGCGGATGGTGCAGGCCCCGCACACGCCATGCTCGCAGCCGATGTGCGAGCCGGTGAGGCCGACCTCCTCGCGGATGAAATCGATCAGGTGCTGACGCGGTTCGATGCGGCGCGTGACTTCGACGCCGTTGACGCGCATGGTGGTTTCGAGTTCGTGGCTCATGATGGGTCCGGTTTCTAGGCGACCAGCGCGGCCAGCGCGCGGCCGGTAAGCACGCGGGCGAGGTGACGCTTGGTGGGGGGCGACGAGTACAGATCGCCGATCGGATCGATGTCGCGATCGAGGGCCTGCTGAGCCGCGGTGACGACATCGGTCGAGAATGCCTTGCCCTCGACTGCCGCCATCGCGTTGCGGCCGAGCAGCGGCGTGGCCCCGAGTCCGAGATAACCAAGGCGCACGTCGGAGAGCTGCTGGCCATCGACCTTCGCGACCGCGGCCACACCGGCGATCGCGTAGTCACCGTGGCGTCGTGCGAGTTCCATGAATACGCTGCGATAGCCCTCGCCCGGATCTGGAAATTCCACCGACGCGAGCACTTCGTTGGGTTCGAGCGCGATCGTGTAGAGCCCCTGGTAGAACTCACGCGCCTTCACGCGACGCGCACCGCCGCCGGAGGCGATCACGAACTCGGCGTCGAGGGCGAGCATGCACGCGGGCCATTCCGCCGCCGGATCAGCGAAGGCGAGCGAGCCGCCGATCGTGCCGGCGTTGCGAATCGCCACGTGCGCGATGTGGGCGGCAGCCTGCGTGAGCAGCGGGGCGTGCTTGGCGATCTCCTCGGAGCGTTCGATATCGCGATGCCGGGTGAGCGCACCGATGCGCACCTTGCCCGAGCCGACGGCGATGCCGGCCAGGCCCGGGATGCCGGTGATGTCGATCAGGATCGACGGGCTCGACAGTCGCATGTTGAGCGTGGCGATCAGGCTCTGGCCACCGGCGAGCAGCTTGGCATCGGCGCCGTGCTGCGCGAGCAACGCGAACGCGTCGGGCAGACTCGCCGGCTTGGCATAGGCGAATTGAGCTGGTTTCAACGGATGTCCCCTTTTTTCAGGATCGCGCCGCGTGTCGGGCGGCGCCGCGCCGAAGGTTTGTTGGCTTATCGAAACTGCGCGGGAGTGCGGCGCGATCGCGCAATGTTAGCGCAGCTCGCAAGCCACGAAGGACGTGCTGGTCAGCCCAGCACGACCCGGTCGCGGCCGCTGCGCTTGGCTTCGTACAGCGCGGCATCAGCCCGTGCCACTAGCGCGGCGGGCTGTTCGCCGACCTCGGCCTGGGTGACACCGATCGAGACGGCCAGCCGCGGCAGTCCGACGATGCCGGCAAGTTCGATCTCAGCGATGCGCGTGCGCACCCGCTCGCAGGTGACGCGCGCATGCTCGAGTGTCGTGTCGGGCAGGATCGCGAGGAACTCGTCGCCGCCGTAGCGCCCCACCTCATCGATGCGGCGCAACTGCTCGACGATGGAGGCGCTCAGCCGCTGCAGCACGGTGTCGCCCACCGCGTGGCCGAACGTGTCGTTGATCTGCTTGAAGTGATCGACGTCGATGAAGCACACGCAGAACACCGGGCCGCCACGATCGCGCCGCGCCTGTTCGCGCGACAACGCGTTGAGAACGGCCAATCGATTGGGCAGACCGGTGAGTGCGTCGAGCTGCGCCTGCGTGCGCGCGCGTCGCAGCTGATGACCGATCACCACCAGCCAGGCCAGCACGATCGCCATCGTGAACCACGCCAGCAGCTCCAGTCCCAGGTGCAGCTGTTGCGCCCGCACGTGGTGAGCCTGCGCGATGACCAGCCCATGACACAGCAATGCGAATGCAGCCACCCACAGATGCTGGCGCACCGACAGCCGGAATGCGCCGAACAGGAACGGCACCGGATAGAGCAGCAGGAACAACGGCCGGGTGTCATCGGCGATCGCCGCGCCATACATCATCACCGCAGTGGCCAACAACAACTGCGGCATCGTCAGGCTCGGATCGCTGAAGCGCAGATTCAGACCGGACACGAATGCGGCGAACATCAACCCGTTGAGCGCCAGCACCACCGGCAGCGCGTAGAGAATCGGCTCCGGCGCCATCAGTCCGGCCAGGTAGCACAGGCCGCTGATCAAGAAGCCGACGACGTAGCCGATCGCACCCATGGCAAAGCGGCGCATGCGCAACGTCTGACGCTGATCCGAGTGAGTCGCTGTGGACGCTTCGTTCATGGGTTGCCGCGCGCGGTGCCGCGGCAGCGGTAGTGTCGGGGCGGAGGGTTGACGGGGCTGCTCAGCAGCATGGATTGCGTCGTGCCGGTACGCGGTTCATGCGTGCGGTGCCGAAACACGATTCAGGCGTGGAATTGTTCATTCTTCTGTGCCGGGTGCCGTCACCACTGCGCGTGGGTGGCCAAGCCGATTCGCGCGTACTTCGTGATCAATCACCGCATCGCGGGGGTCGCCAACCAAGAACTGTGCCGTCCTCGGGCGTGGAATTTACCGTCTTCTCATAGTCTGGTCGCCTCTTATGAATTTGCAATCGATAAGTGGCGGGCAGACGGGGGATCGCGGGGGTGTTCGCGCAAGCGCTCGCGAACGCATTGTCGCTGCGCACTGGGTTACTGGGTTGCGCGGCGGTGCTCGCTTGCGCGGGCACGCCGGGTCACGCACGCGCTGAATCGGCACGCGAACCGTCGACCACGTCGCCGGCTACGCGCTACGTCGATCGACTCATCGAGGGGGCGATCGGTGCGGGCGAAGCGGCCGACGCTGATAGTCACCCGCAGCCAGCCGGCGTGCGCGCAATCGTTCTCGAATACCGGCTCGATGCTTCTCAGCGTTCCGGCAACGGCTCGACGATCGACCACGGCTTAGGGTTCGCCTGGCGGCGTGAGACGGCGCAGTGGGGCGCGTTCTTTCTCGATGCCGCTGCGCAGCGCGCGCACTCCGAATCGAACGATCCGAACCGGGCCACGCAATTCGAGTCGAGCGGCGGCCGCGCGACGCTCTATCACACCAATTTCTGGATCACCGATCGGCTGCGTGCGGACTCGGCCCTCGGCGCGGTGCGCTCTTCACCACATCCGCTGCTGGGCAACGGCCAGCGGGTGGTACTTCCACAATCCATTCTGCAGGGCATCGCCACCACGCTGACCGACGGCGAACAGGAGTTCCGCCTGCACGCAGGTGAGTTGGGTCGGTTCGACGGCATCAGTGCGCAGTCGTTCACGCGCATTCCGGGGAGCGTCGCGGGTGCGGGCTACTCGCGCCAGCTCGATCCACGCTGGCAGGCGGGCGCGCAGATTCTCACGGTGCAGGGCGCACAGACCGTTCCCGATCACACCAGCATGAGCGCTGCGCTGAGCTACGACGACACGCGTTCACGTCGCGCCAAAGCGCAGTGGCTGCGCGACGATCGTGCGCGCAACGGTTTGTGGCTCGATGGCGAATGGCTGGTCGATGGCGTGCGTCATCGCGCCGGGCTCTATCAACTCGAACGCGGCCTGCTGTGGAACGAGGCGCCGATCCTGAGCGACGTGCGGGGCGCGTACTGGCGCGGTGAACAACGCGGCGCGGCACGCACCGTTGCCGGCGGCGTTGAGGTGGCGGAGTCGAACTACGACAACGCACCCGATCGCAGTGGTCAGAGCTGGGTGCTGGGCTACGGTACGGTCACGCAGCGCGTGGATCGCAGCACCAGCGTGGGCGGATCGGCGTCGGTGCGCGCGATCGCGCCGCGAGGCACGGCCTCGTCCGGCAGCCACGTCACGATGGCGGGTCTGTTCTCCAGCCATCGGACCGAGTTCGGTCTGAGCCGCTTCGATCTGAACGGCTACGAAACCCGGCCCGACGCCGCGCCGCAGGATCGCAGCACCACGCTCAGCTGGAGTCAGGACTGGCCATCGGCGGGCGCGCTGTCGCTGGCGACCTCGGCCGCGATCGCCACCGAACGCCTGAACGACGTGACGCACACGCGTTACACGGTCGGTGCGAGTCTGCGCGGCCAGCTTCGCCACGACTTCTCTGCGGATGCGAGCATCGTGCTCACCCGCCTGTATCAGGGCGCGGTCGAGGAGACGAATTACAACCTGTCGCTGGGCACACTGTGGTCGATCAACCGTAACTGGAGCCTGCGATCGGCGGTGTCGGTCATCAACATCGAACCGTCGCGGCCACCGGATGGTTCGATCGCCCCTCCGTTCGTGCGTGATCGCCGGTTCTTCGTTGGACTGCGCTACGAAGACAGTGCCGGGATACCGTATCCGTCAACGGGTCGAGGCGGCACGGGTGAAGTGAGCGGGTTGGTGTACTTCGACGAGAACGCCGACGGCAGGCGCCAGCCGACCGAGCGTGCGGCCGCGGGCGTCACCGTGTATCTCGACGGACGCATTCCGGTCACCACCGATACGCAGGGGCGCTTTCATTTCCCGCTGGTGCCCGCCGGCGCGCGCACGGTGAGGGTGATGGCCGACTCGCTGCCGCTGCCGTGGTCGGCGGAAGACGCCGGAGCGCTCTCAGTGCGCGTGCCGGTGCGCGGCGTGGGCCAGATCGAGATTCCGCTCACGCGCCTGCGGCCGTGAGCGAAGCGCATGTCGCAGCGGACCGGGCGCGGTTGCAACACGTTGCGCTACTGCAGGATCTGATCGACGGCGTACTTGCCGCCTGGCCATTCGACGGTGCCGCGCAAGCGCAACGGTGCCGACCACATCACCGGTTTGCCATTGGCATCGTCGGCGGGCCAGATCGGGATCCGGCGAAGCTCACCGGCAAGCACCGGCAAGGTCGAGACGATGAACTCGACGCGCTTGCCGCTCGCGTCGACGCCATCGAGCACCCCCTCGATGCGCGCGTGCACGGTGCCGAGGTTGCGGGCGGCGAGCGTCGGCGTGATGCGGTCGTCCAACTTGTCGAGCTGCATGCCTTCGATGCGCAGCTCCGGACGGCCCTCGCCGACCGCAACGTAGACGATCACGCCCAGCCGGCCCTGTACCGGAACCGCCAGATCACCCGCGCGGATCTGCGGCAGCGTCTCGCGCGTGCTCTGGATCATCAGCGCGAAGCGACATTCGCCGCTGGGGGCGTCGGCGGGCACGTGGACCTCGAACCGATAGCGCCGTGTCGATTTGGGCGCGAGCGCGATCCGATGGCGCTCGATGCGCACCCACGGCCGGCAGCTGCCGGGTTGCAATTGATCGATCTGAAAGGCGACGCCGCCGCGTGGATCGAGCGACCAGTCGGCGGTCTGTACCGAGTACTCATCGGCCTGCGCGTCATCGTTGCCGATCTCCAGCACGCTGCGCAGCACCTGGCCGGGCTTGGCCTTCAGCTCGAATCGCGCCGGCGAGGCCGAGCCCGCGAACGCGAACACTGATGCCGGTGCGATCAGCGCGGCGGCCATGACCGCGCTCAGCAGGATTCGTTGGATCGTCATGATCGAGAGGTCTCGGTGCTGTGAAGGTTGCGCACTTTTCTTGAGGTGGCGAGGAGACGAGCGCAGATGTCCGGTTCCACTGTCGAGGGTCAGCGCACGAGTTCGAGTTCGAAGATCGGATCGAACTGGAATCCGCCGTCGATCTGGCGACCATCGAGCCACAGCCGCAGATCGAGGATCTCGGCGAGCACCGGCTCGGTGATACGTCCGCGATATACGAGCGCACGTTCGCCGGACCGGATGGTTCCATTCACGAAGCGGCCGCGGCCTTGCCACTCCAGGCGCAGCCCGTCCGGACCGCGCACACCAGCGATCGTGAGCGGCAGGCGCAGATAGATCTCGACGTCGCGATTCAGATGAGCGCGCGTGTTAAGCCGCACTTCGAAGGCCGAGATGTCCGCGCGCAGCAGGTTCAACTGCTGGCTCGCCTCGTCCGCGTCGGGAAACGCCCACTGCGGCGTGACCGCGACCCGCTGCCGCGGCGACGCGGAGTCGTCCAGTCGGATCGCCGCCTGCGACCAGACCGCGCCCGACAAGAGCGCGAGGGCAGCAACGGCAAACCAGCGGGCTAGCCGGCGTTTCATGGCATCGTCAGCGTGTAGGTCACGCGCCCGATGTAAGTGCCTGCGCCGAAAATCTGCGTGTTGCGAAACGAGAACGCATGGCATTGGCGCGCGCGCCGCGAATTCTGAAAGCTCGTGAGCACCTGTCCGGCCGCACCGCTGAACGCACCCGAGGGGATGGTGATCGGCGCATAGCCGCTGGCGGTCCATTCGATCTCGGTGAATGGGATCGTGTCGGCGCCTGAGCTCAACGGCATCGACGAGTCGGCACTCAGCGTCGCGGTGCGCGAGTCGGCTGGAGTCGCGCGCGCTTCGGCATCGATCAGCACGTTGTTCGCCGCGCACACGCCGCTGGCGGTAACGGTGCCGGCCACCGGCGTGCCGTTGCCCACGCTGCCCGCCGGCACGGAGAAGGTGACCACATCGATCGCTCCGCCCGTCGCACCGACGCGAAGTCGAACCCGCGTCGGCGCATTGCCGACCACGATGGTCGCGGCTTCAGCCGTCATGACCACCAGCAGGCCCAGGAGGATCGGTGCGTGACGCCGCATGGCGCGGATCGTAACAAGCACGCGACGACTGGCGACGCGTGGCCACCCGCTGCGTGCTTCAGTGGCGCGCTTTGCTACGGCATCGTCGCGGTGTACGTGACGCGCCCGCCGTTGGCCGACGTTCCGTAGGTGCCGGCGCTTGGCGCGGTGGTGTTCAAGTACGAGTAGTTCCACACGCCGGTGCGGTTGGTGACCTTGCCCGCGTTGAGCGTGGGCAATGCCGTGCCGCCACCGGCATTGGAAAGCGTCGGCGCGGGCAACTGCGCCACCGATGCCGTGGTGGAGATCTCGGCGTAGCTGATATAGCCGTCGGCCGCTGTGCCGGTCCCCAGCCCGTTGCCGGCGCCGTTGTTCGTTTCGGTGATGGTGATCTGGCCGTTGTTGCCGCGCACGACGACGTTGACGCCGGTGCCGGCCGCATCGCCGCCGGTGCCGGCGACCGCGGTGGAGTTGCCGACGTTTCCGGGCGTGCCGGTCATGTCGAAGGTGATCTGATTGACGGTGGCATCAGCGGTGCCCACGCGGAAGTACAGGAACGCCGGGATGATCACGCGGAAATCGAGGCGTGCCGCCGCCGAGTACGGCGCGGTGGTGTCGGTCACCTGTTCCGCATTCGAAACTGTAGGCGCAAGCATGGCCGCCGCGCTCAGGATGATCGCCAGACGATTGCGTTTCACCGGAAGCCCCCTTGGAAGGTAAGACGAAACATAGGTCGTCCTGGACCCGCAATATCCAAGCCGGAGGCGAGAGCACCGCGCCGCAGGCTGCATGGCGTGCAAAGCCGGTCACGCCGGGCGATGTCGTTCGTGATGCAGTTCGCGCACGCGAAGTGGCTGGGCGAGCGCGTGATGCACGGGCGGCTCGCGCTGCGAACGCAGGCCGTGGCACATCAGGTACGCGTCGCGTCAGAAACCGACGAATTGCGCTATAAGCCCCGGGAACTTTTTCACATCTCCACAAGGGGGCGCAGATGGCCAGAGGCAAGGTTGCGGCGAGCAAGGGTGCGACGGCAAAGCCCGCGGGTGCGAAGCGTACGGCGAAAACTTCGGCGGCACTGATCGAGGATCTGGTCGCGGCCAATCGCATCCTCACGCAATACGGCGTGGTCGATGCGTTCGGACACATCAGCGTGCGCAGCGATGCCGACCCCAACCGCTACCTCATCTCGGTGTCGCGTGCGCCGGAGATCGTTGCGCCGCGCGACATCGTCGAGTTCGATCTCGACTCCAATCCGATCCGCCCCGATAAGCGCACCTTCTATACCGAGCGCTTCATCCACGGTCAGATCTACAAGTCGCGCCCCGACGTGATGTCGGTGATCCACAGCCACTCGCCCTCGATCGTGCCCTTCGGCGTCGCCGGCGTGCCGTTGCAGTCGGTCTATCACATGGCCGGATTCCTGTGCTGCGGCGTGCCGGTGTTCGACATCCGCACCAAATTCGGCATGACCGACATGCTGGTGCGCAACAATCAGCACGGCGAGGAGTTGGCGCGCATCCTGGGCGACAAGCCGGTGGCGCTGATGCGTGGCCACGGTAACGTCGTGGTGGGTTCGTCGATTCCGGTGGCGGTGTACCGCGCGATCTACACCGAGATCAACGCCAAGCTGCAGCAGCAGGTGCGTGCGCTCGGTGGCACGCCCACCTATCTCGCCGTGGAAGAAGGCACGCAGGCCGACGCCAACAATCAGCGGGCGATCGAGCGGCCGTGGGAGCTGTGGAAGAAGAACGCGATGGGCAGGAAGTAGGACGGGCGGCGTGCGCCGCGCTTCATCAGCGCGGCATACCTCATCGGCGTGGCTCGCTTTGCATCAACGTGCGTGCGCGGCGCAACGATCGATCGACCGCGAGGTACCCGAGCCAGGCGAGCAGACCGCACACCACCCAGCCAAGCTGACCGAGCGTGAGCGTCAGCGCTGAACCCGACAGCGCGATCGACACGATTCCCAGCGAGATCGCGCTCACCAGCAGTTGCACACACGCATGGCATGAGGCTGCCAGCCCGCGCGCCGTCGGCACCAGTTCCATCACCAGCAATTGCGTGATCGGACTGAACATCGAGATGCCGGTCGTGCTGACGAATATCGGCGCGATGCTCGGCCAGGGCGATGGCGGATACGCGCTGTGGTACGCCACACTGAACAGCGCCGCACCCAACATCAGCACGAACGCCACGCTCGCGGTGCGACGGACCGACCACTTGCCGGCCACGCGCCCGGAAATCGCCGCGCCGAGCATGAAACCCGCTACGGTCGAGGCGAACAGATAGCCGAACTGCGTCTCGCGAAAGCCGAGGTGTTCGACCATGAACGGATGCGCCGCGCCGACGTACTGGAAGAACGCTTGGAAGGCCAGCGCGGGCGCAAGCGACAAGGCCCAGAACGCAGGCAGCCGCAGCAGCCGCGCGTAGCCCTTGGCCAGCGCGATCGGATGCAGCGATTGCCGCTGCGACTTCGGCAGCGTCTCGCGCAATGCGAGCGCGGCCCAGACCGTGAGCACCGCGCCGCCCAGGAACAGGAACCAGAAAATGCTGCGCCAGCCCAGCCACTGATACAGCCAGCCACCGATGATCGGCGCGATGGCCGGTGCCACGCCGAACATCATCATCACATGCGACAGCACCCGCTGCGCCGCGGCGCCTTGCAGCGTGTCGCGCACGATCGCGCGCACGATGATCATGCCCACGCCGCCTGCCAGGCCTTGCACGAAGCGCAACACGATCAGCGTGTTCACGTCGGTTGTAAGTGCGCAGCCCACCGACGCGAGCGAGTAGACCACCAGCCCGGCGAGGACCACCGGACGCCGGCCGAGCGCATCGGAGATCGCGCCGTGCCACAGCGCCATCAGCGCCAGACCGAACATGTACGCCGAGAGCGATTGCTGCGTCTGCACCGCGGTCGCACCGAGCGATTCGCGCACCGCCGCAAGCGCGGGGATATAGGTGTCGATCGCGAACGGCGACAACGTCGCCAGCGCCGCCAGCAACGCGAGGAACCCGAACGAGATGTCGTTGGTGGGAGGCTTGCTGCTAGGGGCGTGCACCGAACCAGCGACGCAACGTCGCCCTGAGTGCATTCCAGGCCTTGAACAGTCGCGGCAGCGGCACGCTGGCACGCGCGACGGCAGGCTCGCTGCCGGCGTCACTGGCTACCGCGGGCGTCGGCAGCGGCGCACGCACGCTTGCCGGTTTGGCGCCTGCCGTGCTCGGGCCGCCGACCGTTTCCACCGCGCGTGGCGCAAGCACCGGTTCGCGCGCGGCTCGCGCGGCCACCGCCTGCACGATGCGCTCGGCTTCGATCAGCGCCGCGAGATTGGTGGCGAACTCACGCGTGAGCTTCTCGGTGAATTCATGGACGACGCCTTCGCCGCGGGCGAACTGCGCGACCGTACCGATCAAGGTGAGATCGGTCTGCACTCGAACGCGCGCGCCGACTTTGCCGAACGGCACCACCGCGAAGCCGATTTCCGCGAGGAATGCGCCGCGACCTTTCGCATCGCTGCCACGTGCACGCAGCCTCGCGGTCCGCTTCGCGTCGTTCGGTTCGAGCAGTTCACCGACGCCGGTAAATCGCAGTTCGACGGGTCCGGCACGCAGTTTGGAACTGGCGCGGAAGCGATCGCCGACGAGCATCTCGATCAGCTCGGTGCCGGGCATGCAGGGCACTACGCGCGCCGGGTCGGCCAGCGTGCGAAACGCGCGCTCCGGCGGCGCGGGTACGACGAACGTGTTTTCGACCTTGATGACCACGATGTCTGGCGTTGCTCCACGAGGGCGCCTCGCTGATCGGGTCTGAGGATTCGATCGATGCGAGGCGACCGATGCACGCTTGATTGAACGCGGTGACCGGCACTTTGCCAAGATCCGTTCGACCGACGGCTTCGGTTAGGGCCCGATCCGCGCGAGCTGGCGGAACTACGACACCGGTCGATTCTGCCACAGCGCAACGCGCGCGCCGCGTCGCGACGCGCAGTGCGTATGGCCCCGCCACTCGTGGTCGTGGCGGCGCAACAACCGGAGCGTCGCCACCGGACGCCGCTGTAACGGCGTTTTTCAAAATCGGGCGGCGTACCCCTGGTCAGTCAGCGTTTGGCGCGCTTTTTCGCTGCCTTTTTCGCCGCGCTTCCTGCGGGTTTCTTGGCTCCGGCTGCCGGCGCGGCAGTCTTGATGCCCATCGTCTTCAGCCGACCGGTGATCTTGAGCAGCTTGGCCGCGTTCAGACCGAGGATCTTGGCGCGGTCGCTGTCGGACAGGAACTTGCAGCTATCAAGGAACCCACGCGGGTCGTACCAGCCCATGTCGTAGGGATAGTCGGTACCCACGACGATGTGATCGGCGCCCCACAGATTCACCAGATGCTCGAGCTGCTTCGGATCGAACACGATCGTGTCGAAGTAGAGCTTGCCCAGCGAATTGCGCGGTTTCTTCTTGAGCACCGTGCGGGCATCCACGCGCGCACCCCACACGTGGTCCATGCGCGCAGGGTAGTGCGAGATGTAGCCGCCGCCGTGCGCCGCGACGATCTTGAGTTTCGGGAACTTCTCGAGGATGCCGTCGAACACCAGATGCCCCACGGCAACGGTCGTATCGAGCGGATTGCCGATGACGTTGTTGAAGTAGTGATCGGACAGCCGCTCACCGCCGGTGAAACCATTGGGATGCAGGAAGCACACGACGTCGAGCTCCTGCACCTTGGCCCAGAACTTATCGCGCCCGCGCGAGATTTCGGCGCCGGCGACGTTGGTGCCGATCTCCACGCCGCGGAAACCGAGTTGCTTGACGCAGTACTCGAGTTCTTCGGCTGCAGCATCGGGCGTTTGCAGCGGTACCGTAGCGAGCGCGACGAACCGGTCGGGACGCCGCGCCACGATCGAGGCGAGATTCTCGTTCACCACGCGCGCGTTCCTGCGGCCGCGCTCGGCGTCGAGCCAGTAGTAGAGCTGCCGCGGCGAGGACGAGATCGCCTGCACGTCCATGCCCATCTTGTCCATGTCCTTCAGCCGCTGCTCGACTGAAGTGAGGCAGATGCCGACGTTCTCTTCCTGCTTGCGATTGGTCTCGCGCGAGATCGCGTTCTGGAATTTCGCCGCCGGCTCTTTGTCGATCGAGAACACGTCCTTCACGATGTCTTCACTCGCCGGCGTGTGCACATGGCAATGCAGGTCGATGCAGATGTGCCGACGGCTTCCCTTGGAGGGTTGCCAGTTGCCGCCTTTGGCGGCCGCTCCGGGGCAGGTAAACAACATGGTTTGGTCTCCCTTCGTTGTTGGGTGCTGCGGGTGGAATGGATTGAGATCGGATTGAGATCGGCTGGAAATTGAATTGCGACTGAGCGTGAATGCGTTCGCTAACGCCCGCCGGACACGTCGATGATCGCGCCGTGCACGTAGCTCGCCCCATCAGAGGCGAGCCAGCACACGGCATCGGCGATTTCCTGCACCGTACCGGCGCGGCCGATCGGGATGCTCGGCGCGACCTTGTTGATCATCGGCATGCCACCGTGCACCTCGTGCAACTCGGTGATGATCAGCCCGGGCCGCACGCCGACGACGCGCACACCTTCGTTGCCGACCTCGCGTGCCAGGCCGACCGTCATGCTGTCGAGCGCGCCTTTGCTCGCCGCGTAGTGGGTTTCTTCGGGCAACCCACCGTGCCGGGCCGCGGCCGACGACACGGTCACGATCACCCCGCCCTTGCCACCGCGCTTCGTCGACATGCGCTTGACCGCTTCGCGGGTGCAGAAGAACGTGCTGAAGGTGTTGGCGACGAACACATCGACGAGCGTCTTCTCGTCCATCTCGTCCATGCGGCACTGGCGATTGACGGTGCCGGCGTTGTTGACCAGCACGTCGACCTTGCCCAGCTGCCGGTCGACTTCGCTGAATAGCCGCAGCACCTCGTCGTTCTTGCTGACGTCGGCCTGCACCGCGATGGCCTTGCCACCCGCGCCGCGGATGTCGCGCACCACTTCGTCGGCCGCCTCTTTGCTGCGCATGTAGTTGACGCACACCGCGTAGCCTTGCTTGCCCGCCTGGCGCGCGATCGCGGCGCCGATGCCACGGCTCGCGCCGGTGACGATCATCGTCTTCATGGGTGCTCCGTCCTTTGCTGGTCTTTGCTGGTGAGTGCGCCGACGGTCATTCTGAGGACCGTCCAAGAAAATTGCGGGTCGCCATCGCGCGCCTGCTACGATTTTGCCTGATCAGGCTTCTATAACGAGGAGACGCGCGATGCAAATCCAAGCGGCGGTGGTACGCGCCAAGGGCATGCCCTACAACATCGAGACCGTCGAGCTGGCCGACCCGCAGCCCGACGAGCTGATCGTGCGCGTGGTCGCAACAGGCATCTGCCAGACCGACGTGCACGGCCGCGACGACTACTACGGCACGCCGTTCCCGTGCGTGTTCGGCCACGAGGGCGCGGGCATCGTGCATCGCGTCGGCACGCAGGTGAAGAACGTGGCGGTGGGCGATCACGTGATCATGTATTCGCCCGGCTGCGGCACCTGCGCGCCGTGCCAGCAGAAACTGCCCGGCTACTGCTTCGGCGCGCGGCAGATCAAGATGAGCGGGTTGCTGCGCAATGGCAAGCACCCGATCAGCCAGAACGGCCAGCCGATCCACGGCGCGTTCTTTCAGCAATCGTCGTTTGCGACGCACTCGCTGTGCACCGCCGGCAACGTCGTGCGCGTGCCCAAAGATGTGCCGTTCGAGGAACTCGCGGCGTTCCCGTGCGGAGTGAACACCGGCGCGGGCGCGGTATTCAACGTGCTCAAACCGAAAGCCGGCGAATCGTTTGCCGTGTTTGGCGCAGGCACCGTCGGCCTGGCCGGCATGATGGCCGCCAAGATCGCCGGCTGCTCGACCATCATCGCCGTGGATCTGCACGACTCGCGCCTCGCCCTTGCACGCGAACTCGGCGCCACCCTCACCATCAACGCGCGCACGAGCGACGCGGTCGCGGAGATCAAGCGCGTCACCGAAGGCCGAGGCGCGCAGCACGTGCTGGAGGCCGCGGGCGAACCGAAAGCGCTGCGCCAGGCGGTGGACGCAACCGCCACGTTAGGCACCTGCTGCCTGGTGGGCAGCGCACGGCCGAAAGTCGAAGCGACGATCGAGATGGTGGCGATCCAGTGGGGGCGGACGTTGCGCGGTTGCATCCAGGGCGACGCCCCCGGTGACACGTTCATCCCGCAGCTCATCGAGTACTACCGCCAGGGCAAGATGCCGGTGAACAAGCTGGTCACCGCGTATGAGTTCAAGGACATCAACAAAGCGGTGGAGGATGCGGTGAGTGGGAGGACGATCAAGGCGGTGTTGAGGGTCAGTAGCTAGGGAGGAGAAGGAGGGGCCCCAGTCGCAGAGCGTGAGCGTTTGATTGGGGATCCGACCGAGCTAGCTGCTGGAGCCGCCGACAGCCCGGTCCGTGCGCATGAACGGTCGATCGGAAGGCGGCAGGCTAAGCGGTGTAGCCAATCCCCTTCCCGCCCGCATCGGGACAGACAAGGGGTCCTCCGTTTCACCGCCCCTCGAACTGGCGCGTGCCGAACAGCACCTCGCGCGCCGCGTCGTCCAACTGCTGCTTGCGCAACTCACGAAATAGCCTGACCGCACGCCGGACTGGCGGCCGCTCACGGATCGCCTCGAACCAGCGCACCACGTTGGGATAGTCCTGTGGATCGTGCCCCTGACGGTCGATGCCGTGGCACCAGGGCCAAGTGGCGATGTCCGCAATGGTGTACTCATCGCCGGCGAGATATGGGCTTTGAGCGAGGCGCTCGTTGAGGACCCGGTAGAGGCGTCGCGCTTCGTTGGTGTAACGCTCAATCGCGTAGGGCAGCTTGTCTACTGAGTCGGTGCGGAAGTGGTAGAGCTGCCCGAACATCGGGCCGATGGCGCTCATCTGGAACATGAGCCACTGCATGGCGGCATAGCGCGACGGGTGGCCGACGGGGAGAAAGCGGCCGGTCTTCTCGGCGAGATAGAAGAGGATCGCGCCCGACTCCGCGACGGCAAGCGGCTGACCGCTGGGTCCATCGCGGTCGACAATCACCGGGATGCGACCGTTCGGGTTGAGCGCGCGAAAGTCGGGGGCGAACTGGTCGCCGCTGTTGATGTCCACCGGATGCGGCGTGTAAGGCAGGCCGCACTCTTCGAGCATGATGTGCACCTTGTGGCCGTTCGGCGTGGACCAGCTGTAGAGGTCGATCATCGTGCTTACTCGTTGACGAGCGGTGACTTGGCGTTGCCCACGTGTCGCGGGAGGCCGTCCTCGCAGCGCACCCAGGGCAGGCGGTCGGGCCAAAATGTGTGGCGCTCGGGCACGGCGAGTTCCGGCCGGTCGAGGGTGGCCGCGGTGACTTCGACGTATTTCTCGTAGTGCGAAGAGCCCGAGATAACCTGCGTGCCGCACGCGGGGCAGTGCGCGCGCCAACCGTGCTCGGACGAGACGTAGCGCTGCAGACGGCCTTGTTCGTGAAACTGCTCTTTGCGCGCGGTGACCCACACAACGAACGGCGCGCCGGAGGCACGTCGGCAAAGCGAGCAATGGCAGGCGCTGACGAGGCGCGGCGCCCCGTCGATGCGATAGCGCACGGCGTCGCAGAGACAGCCTCCGGTTAGCGCGTTGTCCGTCATTGGGTACCGCTACCGTAGAAACCCGCGAATCGGGTCCGCAGCTCGGTCTTCTGCACCTTGTTGGTCGCCGTCTTGGGCAGGTGGTCGACGCAGATCACGCCCTTCGGGCACTTGAAGTTGCTGAGTCGCTCGCGCGCTCGCGCAAGAAGATCGCCCTCGTCGATCGTGGTTCCTGGCTTGGGAACGATGAGAGCGGTGACCGCCTCACCCCATTTCTCATGCGGAAGGCCGATCACCACCACCTCCAGGATGCGCGGCTCGAGGTCGTAGAGCGCTTGCTCGACTTCGACCGATGCAACGTTCTCGCCGCCGCTCTTGATGACGTCCTTGAAGCGGTCCTTGAACCAGAGCAATCCGTCCGCGTCGATGTAGCCCACGTCGCCCGAGTGGAACCAGCCGTGGCGAAACGCGTCTTCAGTGGCCTCCCGATTCTTGAGGTAACCGGTGAGGGTCTGTGGTCCTCGGTAGACGATCTCGCCGACTTCTCCGCGCGGAAGGAGCTGCCCATCAGCGCCCATGATCTCGACTTGCACGTTCGGTACCGGCGTGCCCATCGCGCCGGAGTGGGTGAGTTGATGCTCGGGGCGGAACACAGTCGTGACCGGGCTCATCTCGGTCTGCCCGAATACCAGCGCGAAATCGCAGTCGAACACGTCGATCATCTGGCGCAACTCGTGCACCGGCATGGGGGCCATGCCGTAGAGCGCGAGACGCAGCGACGACACGTCGCGCGGCCGCTCGCGCTGGAGTTTCAGCAACTCGCGGTACATGAGCGGAAGCGCGAGGAGCGTCGTGATCCGCTCCTTCTCGAAGAGATCGAGCACCGTGTTCGCATCGAACCCCTGCGTGATCACCACGGTCCCGCCGGCGGCGAAGGTGGGCGTGCAGTGCGTGTTGAGCGGCGAGGTGTGGAACAGCGGCAGCAGAGCAAGCGTGCGCTCCCGGTCCGTCATACGCGTGTCGAGCGCGACGCTGAAGGCGCCCATCATGATGGCGAGATGGCTGCTCACCACGCCCTTCGGCGCCGAGGTCGTCCCGCTCGTATAAAGGTATGAGATCGGGTCGCGGTCCTCGACGTACTGATCGGGCTCTGTATCGGGCATATTGCGAGACAGAGATTCGAAGGTCAGGTTCGTCTCGGCGGAAGTGCCAAGCAAAACCACATCGCGCAGCGCACCAAGCTGAGGACGCACCTCAGCGACCGCGCCCATGAACTCGGGTTCGGCCACGACGCACTTCACCTCGGAATGCCCGAGGACGTAGGCGAGCTCCTTCTGCTTCCACATCAGGTTGACGGGCACGATCACTGCGCCGATCTTGGCGCACGCGAAATAGAGGACGAGAAACTCGGCACGGTTGCGCGACAAGATGGCGATCGCGTCGCCGCGCCGATAGCCACGCGCCAGGAGCCCGTGCGCGACTCGATTCAGCCAAGCATTGAGCTCAGCGTAGGTCCAGCGCCCGCCCCCGTCGATCAGTGCAAGACGCCCCGGCGAACGCGAGGCACCGCGCGTGATCAGATCGCCCACGTTGACGCGCTGGATGAGGTTGTCTCGCAACGCTTCGTCTCGATACAAGCGGGTTGTCTCCGCGTGGATCAGCGAAGGCCATTGTACGGCTCGTGAAGATCCCGGCCGGGCCCATTTCAGCTCAAATCCCAAACCAAACATTCAACGCCCCGCCATCGGGCGCATCAGTACCTTGGTTGCTGCCGAGAAAATCGATCTTGCCGTCGCCATTGGCATCGGCCACGTCGACGTTGTGTGAGCCTTCGTTGCTGATGAGCTGGGGCACCGGGTCGAAAAAGAGCGGCGCGGTGGCGTTCGCGAAGAACACGCCGACGCGCTTGTCGGTCGGATTGGTGTGCATCTCCCCGAAGATGAGGTCCTTGCGGTTGTCGTTGTTGACGTCGACGAATAGCAACGTGTGGACGTGGCCGGTCGGATTGAGCAGCACCTGGCTGGTCCAGGCCTGGTTATTGCCCACCGTGGCCGGCCCCGGATTCTTGTACCAGACGATGCTCCCGAGCTGACCGAACTGCGGCGCCACGACCACATCCACGTTGCCGTCGGCATCGATGTCGTGTGCCGCGACCTTCGAGTCCGGCAGCGCCGCCGCCGCGTTGGCCGCGATGAAACTCACGCGTTGCCACATCGCCGGATTGGCGACGTTGGCGTTACCGGGGTGCTTGAGCCAGAAACCGTTGAACACCAGGTCCGGACCAGCCTGCCCGTCGATGTTGGCGAGCGTCATGCCCACGCCTGTCGCGGTGTCGGCGTTCGGATGATTCAGCGTCACCTTGGTCCAGTTCGCGGTGAGCTTCGGATCGGCGCCCTGCAGGTACATCACGGCAGGCCCATTGCCGTTGGGGCGGGTGATCACGTCGAGTTTGCCGTCGCCATTCACGTCGTCGATCACCAGATCCTGGTCGGTCTGTGCGTCGTCGATCGCGTAGCGTACCCAGGGTTGCGTGAGCGGCGTGATGTCCGCTCCCACCGCAACACAGGGATTCCTGAACCAAGCTACGCCGGTGGTCGTGACCACGTCGAGGCAACCATCCTTGTCGACATCGGCGACCTTGATCGTGTCGCCGCCACCCACCGATGCGAGCACGTGTTTCTGCCAACCGTTGCCGGTGTTGCGGTACCAGACGATCTGGAACCCGGCGGTGGGTCCGAGCGAGCCAACAACGTCGGCCTTGCCGTCGCGATCGAAATCGGCAAACACCTGCCCCCACGCGCCGACGTTGTTCGCGATCACCGTGCGCTGCAGTGGCAAGTGGCCTGCCGGCACCGTCACGTTCACGGTCACGCTGCCTTGTCCCGTGCCACTCGGGCTGGTACAGGTCACGACATAGGTGCTGTTGGTGAAGGGCGTGAAGATGCGCGAGCCCGATGTCGGCAGCGATCCACCACTCACCCCGAACGCGTTGGCGCCTTCGCAGGTCGACGCGTTGCTCGAACTCCACGACACCACGCTGGCCTGGCCGCTGGCTACGGTCGTGGGCGTTGCGCTCACCGTCACGATCGGTCCGTTTGCCGCAGGCGCCGCTCCACCATCGGAGCCGCCACCACCGCCGCCGCAACCGGAAACCAGTACGGCCGCACAGGCCGCCACCATAAGGAGAAATCGACGCGAAGGAACGAAAGCACGATTCATGACGGGCCTCATCAAATTGCAACATCGAGTACACCGTCTTGAAAAGTACTGCTAACCGATCCTACACAATGACCCACTGAACGCCGACGCCGAGCCTGTTGTCGGGCGATCTTGTCGAGGACGCGAACCGTCGACCGCTCACTCGATTCAACGCACCGCTCGGTGTTCAAACCTCACCGGCCGTTGTTCGCCCTCATGCTTGGTTTGCGTGCGCGGTGGAATCGACGATGCGGCGCTCGTCGGCATCGGAAAGCGTCGCTGACGCATTGCGCATCGATGTACGCCTACGTGCGATGCGCGAGCCTCACGCCTCCGTCTCGGGCAGCTCCGCCGCCCCCATCCAGTAACAAAGCAACGGCGCAGGAATGCGCATGACCTGCGTAGCTGTAGCCAGCCCTTGCATGGGGCCGAAGTCGTCCAGCGACTTGGTCACCACGTAGCCACGCGCGATGTTTTTCGAACCGCAAAGCTCGACCAGCCCCTTGAGTTCACGCGCACCGGTGTGTTGGGCGCGGTACTTCACCTCAAACGGGATCAGTTCCCCACCTACTTCGGCCACCAGATCGACCTCATGGTCGCGCTTGCCGCGCCAATACGAGAAGCGCACGTTCTGCGCGTAGTAACGCGCGAACAGATGCTTGAACACGGCCGTCTCGGCGGACACTCCCAGCGCGCCGGCGTCCTCCAGAATGGCCTTGCCCTTTAGCATCACCGCCGGCGCGATCGCTGCATCGGCCAGATAGATCTTGAAGCGCGCACGAAGCACGTCTTTGCCATAGCCGTAGGGTGGCAAGCGGTAGATCAGATGCGTGGCCTCGAGCAACTGGATGAAATGATTCGCCGTGGGTCGCTTTACCTCCAGGTTGGCGCTCAGGTCGACCATATCGAGCAGCCCGCCGTCGTGCATGCACAGGTACAGAAACGTGTGCTCCAAATCGAGCACGCGGCGCACGCCGAACAGCGCGGTCATGTCGCGCTTGAGTACCTTGTCGATGATGTCCTCGCGCAGCAGTCGCTGTGCCTGCGTGATGCTCTCCACTTGCGCTGTCTGTGGAAAGCCGCCACGCACCAGGTACTCGTGAAAGTGGCCCACGTAGTCGCTGGCCCGTTCGCTGGTGCGATCGATCTCCGCCGGCGCCCAGTCGAACAGATCGCGCAGGCTGCGCAGGCGAGGAAGCTCCGGCAGTTCCAGACGCTTGATCCGCAGATACTCGTAGAACGAAAGCGTCGTCAGCCGGATCGTGTGCCAGCGGCCGACTCCGGATTCCTGATCGGCCTCTACCAGCGGCACAGCTGAACCGGTGAATGCGATGCGGCGATCCTTGCGGAAGTCGACCTGGTGCTTCACCCAGGTTCCCCAGTCACGGATGAACTGGGCTTCGTCGAGCAACAAGTACTCCGGGCCGTCGGCGCGAGGCTCGCGGGTACGCCAGGCGTCGAGCACGGCATCGATGCCAGCTAGCTTCAGGATCGGGTGGTCGAAGGTGGCGTAGAGCACGTTGGCCCCAGGCACGCCGGCGCGAAGCAATGCGTCGGCGGCCTGGAGCAGGAGCGTGGTCTTGCCGATCTGGCGTGCGCCCGAGAGCAGCACCGCCCTTGGGGCGGGTGGCGCCGTGATCCAGGTGTTTAGCGCTTGAAAGGCCGCACGCCGCCACTTGGGAAGATCGGCAATCGACTCGCCCCGCCACCACGGGTTGAATTGGGCGAGGACGGCGACGACCTCTTCTTTTGAGACCCTCATTGGCTGAAATCTACCAATAAAGGCGATTTAGTTAAAGTACATTTACACTAATGGTTTCCTTTTGTGCATTTCCGATAGATTGGGCGTTTCGCATCGACGACTGACTATTTCGTCGCCGGGCTGCCGGCGCCGGCCATGATGTCGCCGCGGTACTTGGCGAATACCTGAATCATCTCGGCCTTGTTCGAGCCGGTGATCTTGTGGCGATCGAGCGCTTCGCCCCATAGCCTCATCACCGCGTCGAAGTGCGCGTCGGCCATCTTCAGCCCGACGTGCGCAGTCTTCATGTCGCGGCCGGTGTAGAAGCACGGGCCGCCGCTGTCCTGACACAGCAGCAGAACGAACGCCTGCAGGATCCGCCGGCGTGAATCGTCCGCACGTGCGAAGAAGAACGGTCCGACGGCCGGGTCGGTCCCCAGGCTCCTGGTGAAGTCCGCGCCGAGCTTCGCAAGCGCGTCGTATCCGCCTACCCGCTGGTAAAGCGTTTGCCCGGTGCTCTGCGCCTGGACAGCGGATCCTCCCACGAGAAGCGCCGCGCCCAGCACGAGAGCGATCCGGCGGGCCTTCGATGACAGCAAGCTTGCACGCGACATGGCTTCCCCTTTCGAGTTGGAGTCAGGATCTTTCGTGTTTCAGTCCCCGGCGGCGGCGTAACGAACTCGGACGCGAATCGCCCAGCCTTACTACGCTCGAAGCCCGAGGTGGACGATACGCCGATCCTGGCGCGCCTTCGGTCAGAGAAAGAATCCGAGCCAGGAGCAGCCCTGCTACCGCCCCCCGAAATACTTCGCCTCCCGCTGCGCCAGCTCGTCAGCCCACACCTTGATCGTCTGATCAGCCACGCCGCGCGCCACCCAGCGCTTCGGAAAATTCACCACCGACTCGGGGCGTTTGCGCGCCAGCCGCAGCTTCACCATCTCGCGAAGTAGCGACAGCATCGAGGCGCTGCACACCGGCGGTGTGCCATCGATCCAGCCGCTGGCGATACCCGTCACCGGATCGATCAGGCCATTGCGCGCGGCGGCATCGACGATGCGGCGCTCGTCGGCATCGGAGTGCATCACTTCGGGCTGATGCATCGCCGCGGCCATGCACGCCTCCACACCGTACGCGGCCCAGTTGGCGATCGAGCCGATCACCAGAATGTCGGTGTCGACCGCCGCGCCGATCGTCTTGCCGGTGGGCACCACTTCTTCGACGGCGTCGATGATCTTGCCCAGCCCCACTTCATTGCCGCCATCGCCCATGCCGATGGTGAGCACGCCGCGGCGGCGCGCTTCTTCCACCACGTAGTTGACCTTGCCCACCACGTCGCTCACGCGCAGCCCGATGCCGGTGTGATAGTGGCCGTTCTTGCCCGGCGCCGGTTTTTCGATGGCCACGAGCGCGGCCGGATCGGTCTCATCGAGCAGGCGTTTGGCCTCCTGCTTCGCGCGCTCGTGATCGATCGGCAGCGGAAACACCGAGGCCTTGAACGGCGTGGTCTTGGCCAGACGATAGTCGACCACCTCCAGCCCCATCGCCTGGGCGAGCGCCGCCATGCGCCCCATGTTCGCCACTTCGGTGAGGAACACCGGCGTGGCATCGAGCGCGATGCACAGCGACTTGGCGAACGGCGCGGCGCCCACCGGACCGTCGCCCTCGTCGATCATCGACGGCGGATCGAAGAACCCGCAGGTGATGATCACCGTGCGCCGCGGCTGCACACGCTCGAGCAACGCGCGCGCGGCCAGATAGGTGAGCGGCTCGTTGCCCTGCTTCGCGCGTGCCGCGTCGTACAGCTCGCGGGTGATGTTCTTGGTGGTGAGTTCGGCCGATCCGCCCGACATGAAGATCTGCGTGGAGACGAGCCGGTCGGCGCTGTCGCCCAC
>CADEDU010000064.1:0-13680 GCA_902826155.1 uncultured beta proteobacterium | reverse complement strand
GGCTGCAGGATGTAGTTCTCCAGGTGCGCGACGATCGCGCCGTTCTTCTCGGTCTCGGCACGCTTGGAGAGCCACTCGGGGTCGGTGGCGAACGCGTTCCACTTCTTCTCGCGGTCGGCCAGGCTTTCCCACTCGAGCATGTAGTACAGGATCTGATTGCTCGGACCGATCGCAACGGTCCAGAAGCCCACCTGTTTGATCTGGTGCTTCTCCCACAGCTTGAGCGTGATGGTCTCGAAGCGCTTGTTCAGATCAGGCAGACGTCCGGGAACACAGTGGTAGATGCGCAGCTCGTGCAGCATGAAGCCTCCTTTGGATGTTGGGCACAGCGTGGATGGCGCGCGGCGCGCACCGACAAAACGATTCGACTGCAGGCGTTGCGACGACCTGGGTGTTCCGACTGCTTGCGGACGCCGACAGCCCGCGGCTTCCGACTACTTGTTCAGGTCGGGACGATATTGCGCGATGTTGTCGTACTGCGCGAACTCGATGACGTTGCCCTCGGGGTCGCGCACCAGCGCCATGCGCACGCCGGGGCGCAACTCGACGATGCCCTTGGCGCTTGGGTGACCCGCCGCTTCGCACCGCGCGATCACGCCGTCGAGATCGTCGACCAGGAAGGTGAGGTACGCGAAGCCGGCACGTGAGCTCGGCGTGTCGGCGGCTTGCGGCGTGGCGGGCGGCGTCGCTGGCTGCACCAGCTTCACGCGCTCGCCGTAGTTGGTCTGCAACCGCACCACGGTGTAGCCGCTGGTGCCCAGTCCGGCCATGCGCGCGCCATGCTCGTTCAAGGGGATCTCGGAGATCTTCTTCAGGCCGAGCAGGCCTTCATAGAACGCCATCGCCTTGGCCAGATCGGCCACGCAGATGCCGATTTCCATCGGCGCATTCATCCGCATCGAACTGCCTCCTTTCGGTGTCCGGCGCAGTGTAGCGAAGCACGCCCGGCACCGCAGTGCCCAGCGCTTGGCTGGCCGCGCGCGGGCCGGCCAAGCACGCTCATCGGCAACTCGTCGCACGGAGCGGCAATTCACACGTTTTGGGGCCGAACCGTCCGGCATAATGCGCGGTTCGACTTTTCGCCTCCCATGCTCAACTTGCCTTCGGTTCAGCGGCAACTCAAGCCGTTCTTCGACGACACGACGTTGCATCGCGGCCTCGACTATGCGCGCCGCGGTCTGGCGCACATCAAGAAAGCCAAGCCCGGCGACGAGGCGCTGGTGATTCACGCCGCGTGCGAGGGCTCGCACGCGCAGCCCTACAACCAGCAGATCGAGATCGTGCTCGCGGGCGGCAAGCTCGCCAACGTGCGCCAGTCGAGTTGCAGTTGCCCGGTGTCGGTCGACTGCAAGCACGTCGTCGCGGCGCTGGCAACCTGGATCAGCGGCCAGTCCAACGAGGGAACCGATGGCGACGAGGCTGACGCCTCGGCAACTGCACGACCGGTTCGGGCCAGCCTGCAACGGTTCGAAGCCTCACTCTCGAGCGTTCCGCGCGAGCGCCCGCCTACGCTGCCCGCGCTCAGCTTCCAATTGCAGGAGTGGCTGCGCGAGGGTCAGGAACGTATCGGCAAACGGACGACCGCGACGCAGGAAGTGATCCGCTACGCCTTCGATGCGGCCGATGCGGCAATCCGCGTCGAGCGCGTGGCGATCAAGCGCGATGGTTCGGTCTCCAAACCCAAGCCGGTCGACGTGCGCACGCACCACTTCGCACCCGGGTCGAGCTTTCCGCGCTACGCCAACGCCGACGATCTGGCGATCATCCAGCTACTGCGCATGAGCGAAGCCTCGCAGGATCCGCTGAGTTTCGGCTTCACCCGCGCACGGCTGGCCGATGCGCTGGGCTACGCGGTGCTGCAGCGGGTGATCGCGACCAGCCGGCTCTATCACGGCTCGCCGGATCGACCGATACGCAGCGGCGCGCGGCGCGAGGGCCGATTCAGCTGGCAGCTTGGCGAGCACGACACGCTGACGCTGCACCTGCAGACCGACGCCGGTGCCGTGATCGGCCTGCCGACCACGCCCTTGCTCTATTTCGATGCGCAGTTGCTCGAAATCGGCGAACTCGCAGTGGCCGGCTCGATCGAGGAGGCGCGGTGGATGCTGCGCCTGCCCGCCGTCGACAAGGCGGCGCAGCCATTGTTCTTCGCGCACCTGCGCCGGTTGCGCAGCGCGTTGAGTGCTGAACAAATTCCCGAGCCGCCACCGCAAATCAACATTGCGCCCAGCAGCGCACCGACGATCGTGCTGCATCTGGCCAGCGCCAAGTTCGAGGTGTACGCGCGTTCGCAGACCCGTCGCGAGGAACGGCCGATCGCCGAAGTGAGCGTGCGGTATCCGCAGGGCGCGCTGTTCGAGTTGCAGGAGGTGCCGCCGCTGATCTCGGAGTGGCGCACCGCCGAGGGAGCGGGCGTGATCGCCCGCGACGTCGACGCCGAACTGGCCGCGCTGCGCCTGCTCACCAGCACCGGCCTGCATCTGGTGGGGCAGTGGGGGTTCGGTGCGCAGCGCATCGGTCGCCGGCCGTACTGGACGTTCGGTGACGGGTCACTGGAGCGCTGGCGCGATTCGATGGCCTCGTTGCTCGCGCGCGCTGATGCTGCCGGATTCGATCTCGACGTCGATCCGTCGTTTCCGTTCCAGATCGCCGAGGTGGAATCGATCGACACCGATCTGGACGAAGCCGAGCGCGGCGGCTGGTTCGATCTGGAAATCGGCATCGTCATCGACGGCAAGCACGTGCCGATCTCCAAGCCGCTCACGACCTGGCTCGCGCGCCATCCGAATCCGCTCGCGTTCCTGGCCAGCACCGAAGGCAGCCGCACACTGCTGCTCGATCTGCCCGATGGCACGTTGGTAAAGCTGCCGGCCGATCGCGTTCGTACATTGCTCGCACCGCTGCTGGAGTTCGGTGTGCCGCAGCTCAACGCCAAGGGCCAGATCCGCATCTCGCGGCTCGACGCGGTGCTCAATCCGCAACTGGCCGCGGCGCACAAGGGCTTCACGCAGGAGACGCAGACACTGCGGCAGTGGATCGAGCGCGGCGCGCAGATCAGCGAGATCGATCCGGCCGCAGGGTTCGGTGCCACGCTGCGCCACTATCAACGCAGCGGGTTGGCGTGGTTGCAGTTTCTGCGCGAGGCGAAGCTCGGTGGTGTGCTGGCCGATGACATGGGTCTGGGCAAGACCGTGCAGGCACTCGCGCATCTGCACCTGGACAAGACGCGCGGGCTTGCCACGGCGCCGACGCTGGTGGTGTCGCCCACCAGCGTGCTGCCCAACTGGCGCGCGGAAATCGAACGGTTCGCACCGGAACTGCGGGTGCTGGTGCTGCACGGCAAGGAGCGCACGGGGCGCTTCGCGTCGATCCCCGAGTTCGATATCGTGCTCACGACCTACGCCTTGCTGCCGCGCGATGCCGAGGTGCTGGGCCAGCACACGTTTCACGCGTTGATTCTGGATGAGGGCCAGTTCTTGAAGAACCCGGCCGGACGCCAGCGTGAGGTCGCCGCGGCGTTGAAGGCCACGCATCGCATCGTGCTCACCGGCACGCCGGTGGAGAACAATCTGCGCGAGCTGTGGTCGCTGTTCGATCTGGCGCTGCCCGGGCTGCTCGGCTCGCACGACCGGTTCACGCAGTACTTCCGCAGTCCGATCGAGCGCGGCCAGAACCCCGAGCGGCTCGACATGCTCAAGCGGCGCATCCGGCCGTTCCTGGTGCGCCGGCGCCGCGCCGAAGTGCTGGGCGAGCTGCCGCCGCGCACCGAGGTGGTCCAGCGCGTCGATCTCGAGGGCAATCAGCGCGATCTGTACGAGTCGCTGCGCATCGCGTTCGACAAGAAGCTGCGCGACATCATCGCCGAGAAGGGTCTGGCCCAGAGCCAGATCATGATCCTCGATGCGCTGCTCAAGTTGCGTCAGACCTGCTGCGATCCGCGCCTGGTGAAATCGAGCGCGGCAACGAAGGCCCACGGCGAGTCGGCCAAGCTGGAACTGCTCAAGGAAATGCTGGAGGAGCTGGCGCAGGAGGGGCGGCGTGCGCTGGTGTTCTCGCAATTCGCCGAGATGATCGCGTTGATCGAGGCCGAGTTGCCGGCGCTGGGCGTGAAGTACGAGAAGATCATCGGCGACACACCGCTCGCCGAGCGCGAGGCCGCGGTGAAGCGTTTCCAGGCCGGCGAAGCGAGCGTATTCCTGATCAGCCTGCGCGCCGGCGGCACCGGGCTGAATCTCACGGCGGCGGACACCGTCATCCACTACGACCCGTGGTGGAACCCGGCGGTGGAAGCGCAGGCCACGGCGCGCGCGCACCGCATCGGCCAGGACAAAGCGGTGTTCGTCTACAAACTGATCGCCGGCGGCACCGTTGAAGAACGGATTCTGGAGTTGCTCTCGCGCAAGCAGGCGCTCGCCGATTCGATTCTCGCCGGTGGTGAAGTCAAGGCGGCGCTGATCACCGAAGACGACATTCAGGCGCTGCTGGCGCCGATCGGTTGAATCCCTTCCTGCGCGAGCAGGGCAGCCACTTCCTCTTCCGACATCGCAGCGATCTCGTCGGCGAGCGCAGCTTCACGCGCCTGCGCATCGTTGAGCGCCTGTTCGATCACCCCGGCCAGGGCAGCGACGGTCGGATGTTGAAACACTGCAGTAGCCGGTAGCGCGAGACCCAGTTCGCCTTCGAGCGCGACGACGAGCTGCGTGCCTTTCAGCGAGTCACCGCCCAGCGCGAAGAAGTTATCCAGCGCGCCAACGGGTTCAAGGTTCAACAGCCTTTCAAACAGCGTCGCGACTCGTCGCTCGAACTCGTCGCGTGGGGCCACATATGCCGGTTTGAAGAGATGGGCAAGGCGCGCGGCAAGCGCGCTGCGTTGCACCTTCCCAGTCGCCCCTTTCGGAATCTCCGTCACGCAAGCAATGGCGCTGGGCACTTTATTGGCGGCGAGGCGGGCGAAGAGCTGGGCGCGCAGGGAGTTTTCGTCGAACGGCGCATCGGCAGCCAGGACCACGACGGCGACCAGATCTTCGCCCAAGCTCGGATGCGGCACACCGAATGCCACCGCCTGCGCCACGCCCTCGCACTCGAGCAACGCTTCATCGATTTCTCGCGGTGAGACCTTCTCACCGCCGCGATTGACGATCTCTTTCACCCGACCCGCGATGAACAGGTAGCCATCCGCGTCGAGACGCCCCAGATCGCCGGTGCGAAACCAGCCGTCGATGAACGCTGCTTGCGTGAGACTCGGGTCACCGCCGTAGCCGCTCATCACGCCCGGACCGCGCACGATCACTTCGCCGATCGCGCCCTGAGAGACTCGATCGCCATCGACTCCGATGATGGCGACTTCGGCGCCAGCCGGAAGTCCAACTGCGCCCGCTTTGCGTTCGCCCGGCGGCAACGGATTGCTGGTCATCTGATGCGAGGCCTCGGTCATGCTGTAGGCCTCGATGACCGGTACGCCGAGGCAGCGCTCCAGCGCACGCAACGTGGTTGGCGGCATCGGCGCCGACGACGAACGCACGAAGCGCAATCGCTTGGCACCGGAATCTGCGCCTGAATGCCAGCGCAACTGCTCGGCGTGGCGCACGACTGCCTGATGGATCGTGGGCACTGCCGAGAACCAGGTGGGCTCCAAGTTGCACAATGCGCGGAAGAAGCTCTCCGGCGCGAATCCGCGTTCGCAGATGATGCTCGCGCCAGCCGTGATCGCGGCGAGCAGGTTGCCGATCAGGCCATGCACGTGGAACAGCGGCATCACGTTGAGGCACCGGTCGCTTGCATCGAGCGCGAGCGTGGCTGCGATCGATCGAGCCGAGGCAAGCAGGTTGGCATGGGTAAGCGGCACGAGCTTGGGTCGCGCCGTCGTGCCCGAGGTGTGCAGCACCAGGGCGACATCGCGGGCCGCGGCGTAGATCGGACCCGAGTGCGATGCGATGCCGCCGCCGGTCGAGTGGGTCGGGAGTTCGATCCGCACGCTGCCGGCGGGCCCGTCGGCGTCAGCGACGAGTTCGATCAGTGCAAGACCGAGATCGCGCACCACCTGCCGCGCGGGCGATGGATCCCCACGCGCGATCACCACGAACTGCACGCCCGCATCCTGCAGGAAGAATCGCAGCTCATCGGGCTGCAGTTGCGGATTCAACGGCACGCAGGCAGCGCAACTCGCGATCGCGAGAAACGCCACGGCCGCCTCCGCTCCGTTGGCGTGGACCAACGCCACGCGCGAGGCAGGCACCACCCCTGCGTTCGACAGCGCAAGCGCAATCGACTCGATGTTCGTAGCAAGCGCCTGGTAGCTCAGCGGTGCGCGCGTGCCATCCAGTATCGCGGCGTGCTGCGGAAACTGTCGGGCGTGATCACGGACAAGCGCGGCGATGGTCATTGCCAGTCCTCATGCGGAGCGATGACGCGAACGTCGCGAAAGAACGAGCGACGCTGACGCTTTGTGTCAGCCGAGGATAGTTGTGGTCTTTCGTGTGCCGTGCGTGGTTTTGCACCTTCACCAGCCGCTCCCGTGATCGTTACGGCGAATTCACAAAATTTCCGGACCTATTCACGCCTAACCAATCGCTGCCGCCACCATTGGGCAATAGTTCACCTGACGTCCGGCGCAAGGCTCGAATGACGCTCGACCGTGTGCTATCTGTGAAGAAATCCTGACGTTTCATGTGAATGACCAGCACACTGGCGATCGCTCCGCGTGCCTGTCGCAGAGTGCTGACAACCGACACCGCGCAGTCACCGGCGTGCCGCATCAGCGTGAGTCCCACCATCCGTGGTCATCGAGAGTCATCCCGAGTCGGTCAACACCCGCGTCGCCAAGGGCGCTGCCTGGATGGTGCTGCTGCGCGTGATCGACCGGAGCATCGGTCTGATCAGCATGGTGGTGCTGGCGCGGATGCTGGTGCCGTCGGACTTCGGACTGGTCGCGCTCGCCGGTTCGCTGATCGCGATCCTGGAGGTGCTGGGCGCGGTCGGTCTGGACATGGCGCTGATCCAGCAGTCACAGGCGCGTCGCGAGCACTTCGACTCGGCGTGGACCTTTCACGTTCTATTCGGTCTGGTGACCGGCGCCATCGTTCTGGTGGTCGCGCCCGCGGTGGCCGGTTTCTACGACGACCCGCGGCTGGTCGCCGTGATGTACATGCTCGCGCTGGCACACGCCATTCATGCGTTCGAGAACATCGGCGTCGTGGCGTTCCGCAAGGAGCTGGCGTTCGAGCGCGAGTTCCGCTACCGGCTCATGCGCCGATTGATCTCGACGTTCGTGGTGACCCTTCCGCTCGCCATTGCGCTGCAGAGCTACTGGGCACTGCTGATCGGCGGCGTCGTGGGTGCACTCATCAGTGTCTTGCTGAGCTACTGGCTGCATCCGTATCGCCCGCGCCTGTCGTTCGCGGCGCTCGGGCAACTAATGAATTTCTCGAAGTGGTTCCTGCTCACCAGCGTCGTCGAATTCCTGTACGGCCGCATGGCCAGCCTGGTGATCGGACGCTTCGCCGGGCCCGCTCCCTTGGGCGCGTACACCCTGGCCAACGACCTGGCCGCCATCGCCACGCAGGAGATCTCGGCGCCGATACATCGCGCGGTGTATCCCGGTTACGCACAGCTCGCGCACGATCGGCCCCGCTTGCAGCAGAGCTATCTGAGTGTCGTGTCGATGCTCGCGCTGGTGGTTTTGCCTGCCGCGGTCGGCCTGAGCCTCGTCGCCGAACCGGCCGTGCTGATCGTGCTGGGCGATCGCTGGCACGAAGCGGTGCCGCTGGTGCGCGTACTGGTGATCGACGCGGCGCTCACCGTATTCCTGAGTACGGTGCACTTCGTCAATCTCGCAGTCGGCATGGCTCGTGCCACCAGCCTGCTGCTCGCCGCACATGCGGCGATGACCATCCCGATGATGTTGCTGAGCGTGCCGGCACACGGTGCGTTGGGTGCGGCGATATCGATGCTGATCGCCTCGATCGTCGTCACGCCGTTCAAATTCGTGCTGTTGCGCCGCGCCATCGGCCTTTCGTTCACCGACTTCGCCAAGGCGGTTCTTCGACCGGCACTGGCCACTGCGGTCATGGGCGCGATCGTCTGGTCGGTAAGCCAACTGTGGCCGATGCCCGCCGCAATGCTCGATCGCATCGCATACGGCATCACTCTTGTGGCCGTTGGTGCACTGGCGTACGCGGGCACTTTGTTTGCGCTGTGGCGCGCGCAGGGCAGGCCGGCCGGCGCGGAGGCGACGATCCTCGCGCACGCGCCGGCAGCATGGCTCAGCGTGCGTGCGCGGCTTGGCATGTCATGAATCGAATCTAGCAGGGCGAATGGAGCCGACGAGCTCTCGGAGGTAGGGTGGGTAGCGTTGACAGTAATTCGGGTGCGGCACCAATCAGCAACGGCGCCCCCAAACGATTGACCGCCGCGCAGCAGCAACTGCTGGCGTTGCGACTGCAACGCGAACGCGCCCAGCGCGGCCCAGGTGTCATCAAGCCACGTCGCGAGACGGTCGGGCCGGTGTCGTACTCGCAGGAAGCGCTGCTGTTTCTCGATCGCCTGATCGGGCCGATCGCGCTCTACAACAGCCCGTTCTGTTTTCGCGTGCGCGGCGCACTCGACGTCGATGCGCTTGAGAGGAGCCTTCAGCGCCTGATCGAGCGGCACGCGGCGCTGCGTACGCGCTTCGCCGAAGCCGACGGCGTGTTCACCCAGCTGCTGGATCCGGTGTCTGCGCTGCCGTTACGCACGGTCGCGCTGGAGGTGTCGACCGGTTTCTCGCTGGAGCAGGCGCTGCATCAACAACTCTCACACCTCGCGTGCCTGCCGTTCGACCTGGCACGTGGCCCGCTGTATCGGTTCGAGCTGATCCGGATCAGTGCATGCGATCACGCCCTGGCGATGGTGCTTCACCACGTCATCTCGGATGGCTGGTCGCGCGGCGTGCTCGTGCGCGATCTGGGCGAGTTCTACGCCGCCTTGGTGGAGAACCGCGACGCCAAACTGCCGGACATCGACATCGATTACGTCGACTTCGTGCACTGGCAGCGCGAGCAGCTACGCGGCGAGAAGCTCGATCTGCTCACCGAATACTGGCGTAGTGCGCTGGCTGGTGCAGAGCCCATGTCGCTGCCGGTCGATCGAGCTCGGCCCGCGCAGCCCACGCACCGTGGTGCGGTCGAGGCGTTCGAGGTCCCGGCGGATCTTGTAGCTGCGCTCAAACGGATCGCTCTGTCCAACGAAGCAACCTTGTTCGTCGTACTGCTCGCGGCGTTCAAGCTCCTGCTGATGCGTCTGAGCGGCCAGAACGACATTGCCGTGGGCTCACCCGTCGCGCGCCGCGATCGCGCCGAGCTGACGACGCTGGTGGGCTACTTCATCAATACGCTGGTGATGCGTACCTGTCTGAGCGACGCGTCATCATTCGAAGCGCTCATTCGTCAGGTGCGCAAGACCGCTCTGGAAGCGTTTGCCCACCAGGAACTGCCTTCCGATCGCCTGGTGAGCACCTTGGGCCTGCGCAGCGACAAGGGCATCAATCCGCTCTACCAGGTCGGGTTCGTGCTGCAGAACCTGCCTGACGCGCCGCTCGCTCTGCCAGGACTTGCGGTCGAGCCGATCACCGTCCACACCGGTACGGCGAAATCTGATCTGTGGCTGGCGCTCACTGAGGTCGACGGCCATCTCCAGGGCGAATTCACCTACAGCACCGATCTGTTCGAATCCGCGTCGGTGAAGCGCCTGGCGAAACACTTCCTGACCCTGCTTCGCGGAATCGCCGCGGCACCCAGTACCGATATCGCGCTGTTGCCGCTGCTCGAAGCCGATGAGCAACGCAGCATCGTGCAAGCCTGGAATGACACGGCGCGCCCGTATGACCTCGATACTTGTGTACACGCGCTGATCGAGGCGCAATCGCAGCGCGCGCCGGACGCGACCGCAGTCGTGTTCGAACGCAGCACGATCAGCTACGGCGCACTCAACGTTCGCGCCAATCAGCTTGCTCATCGTCTGCGCGAGCTGGGCGTGCACCGCGATGCGCTGGTGGCCGTATGCATGGATCGCTCGATCGAGCTGGTCGTTGCGCTACTCGGCATCCTCAAGGCGGGTGGCGCCTATCTACCGATCGATCCGGACTATCCCACCGAGCGTGTGCGCTTCGTGCTGCAAGACAGCCAGGCCCGCGTGGTGCTCACCCACGAGGCCAGGCGCGCCTCGCTTGAGAGCACGCTTGATCCGGCCACAACGGTGCTGAGCCTGGACAACGAGGAGGCGGTGCTCGGCCGCTACCCGACGACGAATCCGCAGCTGGTCAACACCGCCGACGACCTCGCCTATGCGATCTACACCTCGGGGTCGACCGGTCAACCCAAGGGCGCGCTGATTCCGCACCGCGGTCTGACCAATCACGTTCTGTGGCTCCACGAGCAGCTGCGATTCACGTCAGCCGATCGGGTGCTGCAGAAAACCTCGATCAGTTTCGATGCTTCGGTCTGGGAGTTCGTCGCGCCGCTGGCAGCAGGCGCCGTGCTGGTACTCGCCCGTCCGGGCGGACACGCCGATGCGCACTACCTGGTTCAGGTGCTCGAAGCCCAGCGGATCTCGATCCTGCAACTGGTGCCCTCGCTGCTTCGCGCGTTGGTCGAGGAGCCGCAGTTCGCCGCGCGCACGGCGTTGCGCTACGTGGTGAGTGGAGGCGAGGCGCTCGACGCCGACCTGGCGCGCCGGTTCTTGAAGCAGCTGCCCGGGGCCACGCTTGGCAACTTCTACGGCGCGAGTGAAGCAAGCGATGACACGACCTTCTTCGAGATGCGCGAACCGCCCGCTGGAAGCGCGCCGATTCCAATCGGTCGACCGATGGCCAACGCGCAGTGCTACGTGCTCGATGCACGTCTGCAACCGGTGCCGATCGGCGTAACAGGTGAGCTCTACATAGGCGGTGCCGGACTAGGACGGGGCTATCTTCACCGGCCGCAGCTCACCGCCGACCGCTTCATCGCTCATCCGTTTCGAGCGAATGAACGCCTCTATCGCACCGGCGATCTGGCGCGATACCGTGCCGACGGCAACCTCGAGTATGTCGGGCGCGCTGACCACCAGATCAAGCTGCGCGGGTTTCGGATCGAGTTGGGCGAAATCGAAGCCGCACTCAGACAGTATCCGGGCGTTCACGCAAGCGTCGTGCTCGTCCATGGCGAGCGCCCCGAGCAACGCCGGTTGTTGGCTTACGTTGTCGGCGCCGGGCTCGATACCGCCACGCTAAGTCAGTACCTGCGTGATCGGTTGCCCGCCTATATGGTGCCTTCGGCCGTTGTCGCGCTCACGGCATTCCCGCTGCTTCCCAACGGCAAACTTGATCGCCGCGCGCTGCCCGTGCCGCATGCCGAAAACCGCTCCGTCGCAGGTGCCGAGCCGAACACGCCGACCGAGCGAACGTTGCGCGAAATCTGGCGCGAGGTACTGGGTGCGGAATCCATCGGTGTGGAAGACGAGTTCTTCGCACTTGGCGGCCATTCGCTGCTCGCGATGCAGATCGCCGCACGGGTTCGCACTCGGCTGGGCTTTGATCTGCCGTTACGCGAATTGCTCGACTCGGCAAGCGTACGCAGCGTCGCCCGACTGATCGATCAGTCGACGAGTGAACGTCGCAGCGCCGCGCGGATCGGCACCGCGGACCGGATTGAGCCCGACGAGGAAGCGGAGCAGCTCGCAGCGCTGGAAGCGGCACTGACCGGACTGTGGACGGGTGCACTCGAGTGCGAAGTGATCGAGCCCGATCAGCCGTTCTTCTCGTCCGGTGGCGACGACGAGCAGGCGCGCGCATTGCTCGAACTGATCGACTCGGTCTTCGCGGTGCAGTTCAGTGCGGACGATCTGCGCGTCCGTGTGCCGACCATCCGCACCATGGCGCAGGCGATCTTTACTGATCGCGCCATCGATGGAGCCGCGCAAGACTCTGAGCGACTCCGGACCGCGTTTGTCTAGAGCGTCGATATGGACACACGCGACGACAAGCATCAGGCCCAGTACAGAGACACATCACAGGTAGCGCGAGCCGCTAACACCCGACGATGAGTGCAGCACCGGTTGAGGTGAAAAAACTATCCGCATTGGAAAATGCGTTGGCCGGCCTTTGGGCGGTGCAACTGAAGGTCCGGCCCCGACGTGCCGACGATCAGTTCTTTCGACTTGGCGGCAACGCGGACCAGGCACACCGGTTGCTCGCGCAGGTCAGGACAGTGTTTGGCGTCGAACTCAGTCCGCCGAACACCGATGAGTCCTGCGCAGGACCGGATGCGCTGTGGTTCACGCTTGGTGCCATGGCGGCCGCGATCGAAACGGCGCGTGCTCGAACTGCGACTTCCTCGCAGCGATCCCCCGCACTAAGCTCGAACGACCAGTCCGCGCAGTCACTACCGAAGACGCCGCGGCTGCAGCCACGCACCACACGCGATCCGGCGCCGCTATCGCATACGCAACGACGTGTCTGGTTCCTCGCGCAATTGGACCCTGACAGCACCGCCTACAACGAGGCACGTGCCTGGACGATTCACGGGCGGTTGGACACAGAGGTGCTACGTGCGTGCCTCACTCGCATGCTCGAGCGCCATGCGATCCTGCGCACGACCTATCGGCGGACCGACGAGGAACCGCAGCAGATCTGCAGCGACACCGTGGCGTTGGAGCTGGAGCGCCATGATCTGCGTGCCGTCGAGCTTGGGCAACGCGACTCGCTAGTCGAGCAGACGTTGCAGGCGGTCCGGCATCGCCGATTCGATCTGGAACGCGGGCCGATCGTCCGGTTCGCGCTGATCCGGCGTACCGAGCACGAGTGGGTGTTCATGCGTTGCTGGCACCACATCGCCTCCGACGGCTGGTCTTCGGGTGTGTTCGACCGCGAACTGTCGGCGCTCTACAAAGCCGCATGCTCCGGCCGGGACAATCCGCTCGCGCCGTTGCCGATCCAGTACGCCGACTATGCCGAGTGGCAGCAACGCGGGTTTGCCGGCGACCGATTGCTTTCACAGCTGGACTATTGGAAGCGCACGCTCGACAACCTGAGCGTGATTCAGCTGCCCACCGACTACAGTCGTCCGGCGGTGCAAAGCGATCGTGGCGCGCAACTACGCGTGGCACTGCCGGCTGCGCTGACCGAAGCGTTGAAGCAGTTCAGCCGCGCTGAGGGCGCCACGCCATTCATGACCGGTCTGGCTGCCTTCAACGCGCTGCTCTATCGCTACGGCGCCGGCGATGATCTCGCCATCGGCACACCGATCGCGGGGCGCACGCATACCGAGTTTGAAGGCCTGATCGGGTTTTTCGCCAATACCCTGGTGTTGCGCACCGATCTGTCGGGCAACCCGTCACTGCGCACCCTGCTCGCGCGGGTGCGCGAGCGCGCCCTCGGCGCCTTCAGCCATCAGGATGTGCCCTTCGAGAAGCTGGTCGAGGCGCTCGCCCCGGCGCGCGACCTGTCGCGCAATCCGCTGTTCCAGGTGTGCTTCGCCTACCAAGGCGCACAGGCCGCGACACTCGCGTTCGATGGAGCGCGCGTCGAACGCTGGATGCTGCCGATCCAGCACGCGAAGTTCGACCTGACGCTCGACTTGCGCGAGGAGGACGGCAAGCTCGTCGGTGTCTGGGAGTACTGCACCGACCTGTACGATCGGGCCACGATCGAGCGCATGGCCGAGCACT
>CADEDU010000063.1:10670-43968 GCA_902826155.1 uncultured beta proteobacterium | reverse complement strand
GAGACTGCGAGCGCGATCGCGATGGTGTAGGCGAGCGGGGCGAACATCTTGCCTTCCATGCCCTGCAGGGTCATGAGCGGCAAGAAGACGAGAATGATGATCCCTACACCGAAGATCACCGGCGTGGCGACCTCGGTCACCGCATCGAAGATGACCCGTGCGCGGCTCTCGTCGGGTCGTTGCCCCAGCCGGGCGAAGGCGTTCTCGATCACCACGACAGATCCGTCCACCATGAGCCCGATGGCGATCGCCATGCCGCCGAGCGACATCAGATTGGCCGATAGCCCGTAGCGGTTCATGACGATGAACGTCACGAGCGGGGTGAGTATCAGCGTGGCGACGACGATCAGGCTCGAGCGCAGATCGCCGAGGAACAGAAAGAGCACCACGCACACCAGCAAGACGCCTTCGAGCAATACCTTGGTGACGGTCCAGAGCGCCGAATCGACCAGCTCGCTGCGGTCGTAGTAGGGCACGATCTTCAGCCCGTCGGGCAGCATGCCGCGATCGTTGATCTCCTTGACGCGATCCTTGACGCGGGAGACCACGTCTTTCGCATTGCCCGCGCGGATCATCATGACCACGCCGCCCACTGATTCGGTGTAGCCATCCTTCACCATCGCGCCGTGCCGGACCTCTTCGCCGAAAGTCACTTGCGCCACGTTGCGGATGTAGACCGGCGTTCCGCTCACCTCCTTCAACACGATATTGCGGATGTCTTCGAGATCGCGCACCAGGCCGATGCCGCGTACCAGATACTGCTCGGCACGCTGGGGCAACACGCCGCCGCCCGCGTTGGCGTTGTTGCGGGCGAGGGCGTGCCATACGTCTTGGATGCCGATCTTGAAGTGGCGCAGGCGATCGGGATCGACCAGCACCTGGTACTGCTTAACGTAGCCGCCGGTCGAGTTGATCTCGGCGACGCCGGGGATCGATCGCAGCAGCGGACGCACCACCCAATCCTGGGTGATCCGGCGATCGATCAGCTCCTGCTTGGTGAGCGCGCGCTTGCCGTCGTCGGGCCGCTCGAGCGTGTACTGATACACCTCGCCGAGTGCGGTCGATACCGGCCCGAGCACCGGCGTCACGCCGACCGGCATGCGGCTGCCCACTTCCATCAAGCGCTCCATCACGAGTTGGCGCGCGAAGTAGACGTTCGTGGCGTCGGTGAACACCAGCGTGATCAGCGAGAGGCCCGGCTTGTTGAGCGAACGCATCTCGGTGAGTCCGGGCAGCCCGGTCATCGCAATCTCGAGCGGCACGGTCACGAAGCGTTCGACTTCCTCGGGCGAGCGGCCGAGCGCCTCGGTCGCGATCTGGACCTGCACGTTGGTGACGTCGGGGAAGGCGTCGACCGAGAGCTTGCGCGCGGCATTCAGCCCGAAGGCGAGCAGCATGCAAGCGATCACCACGACGATGAGGCGCTGGGTGAGTGACGCGCGAACCAGGGCATCGATCACGCGTCAGGCTCCTTGCAGCTCACGGCGCTTGCGCTCGTTGTTGAGATGGAACGCGCCTTCGACGACGATGCGCTCGCCCTCGCGCACGCCGCCGTGCACGACGCGCAACCCCTCGTACTCGGGGCCGAGATTGACCGGGCGCGCCTGATAGCGTCCTTCGCCGATCTGCACGAACACGTACTCGCGGTTCTCGTCGCGCACTACCGCATCCACCGGAACGACCGTGCGCCTTTCCTGCGCGCCTTTGATCAGCACCGTGGCGAGCATCGCGGGCTTGTAGTCACCGTCAGGATTGCGCACGTCCATGCGCGCCCGGATCGTGCGGGATTCCGGATGCACGGTCGGTGAGACGAACGAGAGCTTCCCACTCAGGCGCCGGCCGGCGAGCGCCGCGATTTCGGCCTCGAGTTGCTCGCCCACCCGCACCAGACTGGCTGACTGCTCGGGGATATCGGCCACGATCCAGACGCTCGACAGATCGGCGACCAGGAAGACGCTGTCGGCCGGCTGGACGACCTGACCCTCCGTGACCTTGCGTTCGATCACCGTGCCCGTAATGCTGGACACGATCTGCGCGACCGAATTCACCGAGCGCGATTCGCTCAGCTTCGCGACCGCGCGCTCCGACATGCCGAGCACTTTCAACTGGCCGCTCGCGGCCGACAGCTCGGCATTGGCCTGCGTGAGCTCGCTAAGGCGTCGCTGGTGCTCGGCGGTGCCGATCACGTCGGCATCGAGCAGTTGCTGCGAGCGGGAGGCGGCGCGCTCGGCAAGCAAACGCTGGGAATAGGCTTTCAGAAAGGAGAGCTGCGCGTTGGACAGCTCGGTACTGTTGATGGTTGCCAGTACCTGCCCGCGCCGTACCACCTGACCGACCGTCGTCTCCAGATCGGTCACGCGGCCAGTGACGGAAGACCCGACGCGTGCCAAGCGCGTTTCGTCGACCTCGATCCGTCCGGTGACCCGCATTGTCTCTCTCACGCCGGCCGTTCCGACCGCCCCGAGCGTGAGGCTCGCGGTGATCTCCGGATTGACGCTTACGGTGAGCGGATCACGGGGCTCGGATGGGGCCGCCGCCGTTGCCGGCGCCTTGCTGCAGCCGGCAAGCAGCGCATGCGACAAAGCCAGCACCGCGATCAGCGCTACCACGCTCGATTTCTTCACTCCGTTCATGGCATTCCCTGTTTGATGTCCGTGGCACGCAACCGCTCGATCTCGATCAGCGCTGCCTGCAGCTCGTACCGTGCGGCAAGCGCATCGCTGCGCACCTGTCGCAGCACTCGTTGCGCGTCGAGCACCTCGATGAATCCACGTTCGCCAAGGCGGTACGCCGCGTCGGCGACCTGGAGAGCGGTCTCGGCCTGTTTCACCAACCCCCCGTCGAACGCGGCCACCTGCTGGCGGGCAATCTCGGCACGGCGCACCGCGACTTCGAGGGCACCCTGCAGCTCGATGCGCCGCGCATCCAATGCGGCGCGTGCCTCGTCGATCGCGGCACGGGCCTCGCCGATCTGGCCCTGGCGCTGGTTGAACAGGGGCAGCGGCAACGCCACGCCGAACAGCCATTGATTGGTCTCCGGCTGGCGATCGATCCCGGCGATCAAGGTCGGTTGCGGAGTACGCAGTGCACGCTCGTTGTCCAGGCGCGACTCGGCGCGGGCGACGTTGGCACGCGCTTGCAGGAGGGTCGGGTGACGCGCTTCGAGTTCGGAACGGAGCATCGCCAGCCCCGGCAGAGCGCCGTCTTCGGGCTTCACGTCGGCAACGTCGATCAGCTCGGGCAACGGCGCGCCGATCGCCGTGCGCAGTTGCGCCAGGGCCTGCGCAACACGCAGCCGCGCCGCGGCACTCACGGTGCGCGCCCGCGCCAGCTCGGCATCCGCGCGGGTGAGCTCGAATTTGGGCGCCTCGCCGACCTTCACGCGCACCTCGATGCGGTTTCGGATCTGCTCGAGCAGGCTTTCGGTGTCGATGGCGAGCTGCACCTCGGCCTTACGTTGCAAGACCTCGAAGTAGGCCTGTTTCACCCCGGCGAGGAGGTCGAGTCGCGCCTCGGCCAAGCCGAAACCGCTACCGTCGCGTCCCGCTTCCGCGGCTTTGATGCGCGACGCGCGGACGGCCGGAAGCTCCACCGTCTGCGCGACGCTGATGCTGGTCCCGCGGCCGGTGGCGATGCCCGGCACGCGTGCGCGGACGCCGCCCGTCAGCGACTCGAGCTCCGGGTTTGGGAACTGCGAGGCGGTGGTGATGCCGAGCTCGGCGCCCTCTAGCCGCGCACGGGCGCTCGCCAATCGCGGACTGGATGCCTCGGCCAATGCGAGCGCCTGCGGCAGGGTGAGGACCGATTGCGCGAACGCAAGCGGTATGGTCGCCACACAGAGTGCGACCGCGAGGAGTAAGTGGGTCATTCGCTTGGGACAAAGCACCTCCCACGGTCCCGACCCGGCAGTGCGGCAGGGTCCGTGTAGAGGCAAACGTTGTAGGAGAGGTTGCTGCTTTGGCTAAATGCGTGTGGCTGGCCGCTGCATGACCTCGGCGTCGATGCGCTGGGGTTCGGCTCCGCGCGGCCCGGATGCTGCCGCTTGCGCCGTGGCCGAACGATTCAAGCGGCTAGGGGCATCGCTTCGTCGTACTCCGGCGCAGGTTCACGCGCGCTGGGTTCGGGGTTGTTGGCCGGGTGCTGCCGTACGGAACGTTTCATCGGTGCGTCCTTATCGATTGGGAGTCGGCTGCGTGGCATGGGAGTGCGATCTGCCTTGCGGCACCTTTGCGTTGGAATCCTGCGAATTGGCGGGATCGCGTGTCGCATCGGGTGCCGCGGAAAGCGCCTCGGCTTTGATTGGCTCCCGCTTCGCACCGCAGTCAATTCGACGAGCTTAGGCCGCGCCCGGACACCGAAAGCTGACCGGACGATTACGTTTCGGTAAGGATCGGAAGAGGGGAGATCAGCCGGATCGCACCGGAGCGGCCTGAAACGGCAAACGCAGCCCGATTCGCGTGGCGCCGGCGGCGCTGGTGGCGAACGTGTCGCCGCCATGCATGCGTGCGATGGCTTTCACGATCGCCAGGCCCAGGCCATGGTGCTGGTGGTCGATGCTGGTGCGTGCCGCATCGCCGCGGAAGAAGCGCGTGAACAGATGCGGCAGATGCTTCGGATCGATGACCGGGCCGGGGTTCTGCACGCACAGCTCCACCTCGTCTGCGCGCCGCTCGACGCTGATCCGAATGACGTTGCCCCCGGCCGTATAGCGGATGGCGTTGCTCAGCAGATTCGAGAGCGCCCGACGGATCAGGGCGACGTCGGCCCAGGCGCGTGCCGTGCCGATCACCTCGGCGCGAATGCCGGCTTCTTCGAGCGAGGACTCGTAGTACTCCACCACGCGCTGCGCCTCGCTCGACAGATCGACCTCCTCGATGCGCTCGATACGATCGCCGCGGTCGGCGCGTGCCAGGAACAGCATGTCGTTCACCATGCTCTTCAGGCGCTCGAGTTCCTCGAGGTTCGATTCCAGCGTTTCTCGGTATGACGCGCCGCTGCGCTCGCGCGACAAGGCGAGTTGCGTCTCGCCGATCAGGTTGGCCAACGGCGAGCGCAGTTCGTGCGCGACATCGGAGTTGAAGGCTTCCATTTGCTGGTAGGCCTGCTCCAGGCGTTCCAGCACGCCGTTGAAGGCACTGCCCAGGTCGCGCAGTTCTTCGGGCAATCGTTCGCTGGGCAGGCGTTGCGACAGGCTGCCCGGCGCGATGGTCGCGGCGCGCTCGGCAAGACGGCGCACCGGCGCGAGGCCCCTGCGCGCGATTGCAGCACCCAAACCGGCAACGAGCAGCATGCTTACGATCGTCACCGCGGCCAGCGCCAGACGGAACTCGGCCAGCGTGCGCAACATCGTTCGTTCATCGAGCGCCACGATCAGTTCCGTTCCCGCGAGCGTGTCGTTGTCGGGAATGTGCGCCGCGACCGCACGCATCGCCACGCCGTCTTCGCGCCTGACTCGGAGGGTGTCACCGCTACCGCTGATGGTCGGGGGCATCTGGCGACCACCGTAGACCGCTACGCCGCTGCCACGGCCGATCCACACGCGCAATTCGCCGTCGCCGACGACGATGTCATCGATCAGTCGGGTCAGATTGCTCCACTCTGCCTCACTGCGCGCCTCCGAGGCCAGATGGCGGATCAGCTCGGCCTTGCCGCTGAGATTCTCCAGCTGCCGATTGGAGAGCTCCCGCTTGAGTTCGAAGTAGAGCGCCAGGCAAACCGATCCGATAGTGACCAGCGCAGCTGCTGTGAACAGCCAGACCAGCTCGGCGCGGATGGATCGCATTCGCACGGCGTGGGCTCAGTCGATGACGTAACCCATGCCGCGCACGGTGCGCAGCAGTTTCTGCGGGTAGGGGTCGTCGAGCTTGGCGCGCAATCGCCGGATCGCGACCTCGACGACGTTGGTGTCGCTGTCGAAATTCATGTCCCAGACCAGTTCCGCCAGTTGCGACCGCGACAGCACCTGACCCCGACGTCGCAGCAGGGTGACGAGCAGCGTGAACTCCTTGGCGGTGAGATCGAGGCGCTGCCCGGCGCGTGTTGCGCGGCGGCTCGCCAGATCGACTTCGAGGTCGGCGACTTTGATCAGTGTTGCATCCTGGGTCCGTCCGCGGCGCAGCAGTGCATGCACGCGCGCCAGCAGCTCCGAGAAGGCGAACGGCTTGACCAGATAGTCGTCGGCACCGCTTTGCAGTCCGCGAACACGGTCGTCGACCTTGTCGCGGGCGGTGAGCATCAGGACCGGCGTGTGTTTGACCTGGCGCAACGCGGCCAGGACACCGAATCCGTCGATGCCCGGGAGCATGACGTCGAGCACGACCAGGTCGTAGCCGCCTTCGATCGCCAGATGCCTGCCATCGATTCCGTCGCGTGCTACGTCGACGACGAAGCCGTTCTCCGTCAGGGCGCGCTGCAGGTAGTCCGCGGTCTTGCGTTCATCTTCCACCACCAGCACGCGCATCGCCCGAGCTCTCCTTGGTTGCGCGTCCCGCGAGCATTACGAATTTGTAATCCAGCGGTAAGCGCGGTTCGCGGTCTAGGACCCTATTGTGTCGAACGGGTTCCTGGAGGGATGTCGATGCGTTGGGAGTCACGGCAGACGCGAGGATGGCGTAAGCGATGGTCGGTGCAGACAGTGGGATTGATTGCCTCGTTCGCCACCTTGGTCTGCCCGGTGTCGGCATTCGCAGAGTCCACGCCGGCCGATCCAGCGCATGCGGTGCGGCACGAGTACATGTCGCACGGCGTGGTCCGAATGATCGATCGCCATGCCGGCCGGATGGTGCTGCGCCACGGACCGATCGAGAACCTCGGCGTCCCGCCGATGACCATGATCTTTCGCATCAAGGATCCCAAGCTGATCGAAGGGATTGAGTCGGGCGCCGCCGTTCGTTTCATGGCCGATCGGCTCGAAGGCTCGTTCACCATCACTCACATCGAGCGGCGTTGAAGTCGATGCCTTCCGATTCAAGGATCTCTGCGCTTCATTGATCATTACCAGGGGAGTCTGCATGTCTGCGTCTGCCACGAGTTTGTGTCTGAGTTCGCCTCTGCGCGCCGCCAGCGCCGACCCCGATCACGGGTTGGTTGAGCGCGCGCGTGGCGGCGATCAGCAGGCCTATCGTCGGTTGTTCGAACGACACGCACCGAAGGTGAGGCGGATCGTTACCCGCTATGTGCACGAAGCCGACGAGGCCGCCGACGTGGTGCAGGAGATTTTCGTCAGAGCCTTCCATGGACTGCGCGGATTCGATGGCCGGAGCCGCTTCTTCACCTGGCTATATCGGATCGCCGTCAATCAATCCATCGAGGGGCTGGGTCGGCTGCGGCAGTCGCGCCGCGTGGAATCGATCGACTGGGGTGACGACGCCGGCCGTTCCGCGCTGTTCGGTGCTGCGATCGATACGCCGGATGAGGTGCTCGCCGCGAAGCAAGTCGTCAGCACCGTGCTCCGAGCGGTCGGCGAATTGCCCGAGGAGTACAGAGAGGCGGTGCAACTGCGCGACTTCGACGGACTCAGCTACGTCGAGATCGGTGATCGTTTAGGCGTGCCGCTCGGGACCGTGCGGACGCGGATCTTCCGTGGACGTGAAGCGATTGCGCGAGCGCTCGATCCGGTGCGGCTGCATTGCACCAGCGGGCGATTCTGAAGCAGACCGGTACGACGGCAGGCCGGCGTCGCCGGCCTGCAACGGCCGGGCGATCAGTCTGCGATCAACACAGCCGCAAGCGCGGCGCCGATGCCGACCGGTACGCCGAAGCGCTCCCAGCGCGAGGCCTCGTTCCCGACCACGACTTGCACCGGCACGTGGGCGCGCTCGAGCAGCCTCGCGGTGACCGAGTTCTGCACCAGTCTGGTGAGCGAGTTCTTGCGTGCCGTGCCCACTACGATCCGGCTGCAGCCGTGCTGTTTGGCGAAATCGGCGATCGCTTCGGCATTCGACCCCAGCGCGACGTACGACTTGTACGGCACGTTCCAGCGGGCGAGCAGATCCTTGGCGCTCTGGCTGGCACGTTCGGCCTGTTCGGCGTGGAACGCCTCGCGATTCTTGCGCGACACGAACTGCGCAATGTGTTTGTTGAAGCGCGGCTGGACGTTCAGCAGTACCACTTCACGCTCGGGATTCCTGCGGTATTCCTCGGCCACTTCGCGTACCGCGGCCAGGGCGTTGTTCGAACCATCGACCGGAATCAGCACTTTCTCCATGGCGACACCTCCTGAGGACGAGACACTGGGATGAAACGAGCGACGAAACTCACGACGAACCTGTGCATGCGAGCGCAGAGCCGAGCGCATGCGACGGGATTGGTTGCGGAGCATGCCGGCCAACAGGATGGCGGCTACGACCGCGACGTACAGGGCGATGATCAGTACCGAGCTCGCCGGCAGGTGAGGCTTGAGCATCGGCTCGGCCAGCACCATCTTCACGCCGGTCCAGGCCAGCACGCCGCCACCCAGGTAGATGATCGACGGGAACCGCTCGGTCGCCTTGAGCAGGAACGAGCTGCCCCAGATGACGATCGGAATGCTGATCAGCAGGCCCAGCACCACCAGCAGATAGCTGCCGTGCGCCGCGCCTGCGACAGCGAGCACGTTGTCGATGCCCATCACGGCATCCGCCACGACGATGGTCTTCATCGCGCCCACGAAGCTGGCCGAGCCCGCCACCTTCGAGCTGTCGGTATGCTCCTCGTTGACGAGCAGCTTGTAGGCGATCCACAGCAGCGCCAGCCCGCCGGCGATCAGCAGGCCAGGGACCTTGAGCAGCCAGACCACGCCCAAGGTCATGATGCTGCGTACCAGCACCGCGCCGGCGGCACCCCAGACGATGGCGCGGCGCCGATGCTGCTCAGGCAGATTGCGTGCGGCGAGCGCGATGACGATGGCGTTATCGCCCGCCAGCACCAGGTCGATGACGATGATGGCGAGCAGCGCCGAGAAGAATTCCGGTGAGAACAGCTCCAATTCAGCCTCCGAGTCGGGTTGGGTGTCGCGACCCTGTGTGTCAACCCGCAAGGTGCACGCACGCGACGAAGCGGCCCCGCGGGCCACTCAGGTCTTGCTCGCGCGCCGACTCGGAACGCCGAAGGGGCCGGGGCTGGCACAGCAGCATGCTCGCCCGTATTGACGACCCCCCCGCATGGAGCTACTCCCCCACAGTGGGAGTCCGGAGATGCACTCCGGACCCTCACAGTGTGATGTTCCCGGCGTTGCCGGGGAAATGACGATTCACGATGAGCGTCGTCTGACGCGATGGATCAGGCCTTCGTTGATCGATCATCGATCGCGAATCCTGATGCGTGCGCGAACGCTGCAGGAAACGCTGTCCGCGATCATTACGATCCGTAATCGCCGGGTTCTGCATAATTGCGTCCGCGGGTGTGCAGGATTTCCACTCCATCCTGGTCGTCCGACGTACCCGAGCGCCGCAAACCCCGGCATCCCCATCGATCCAGTCCACCGAGAGAACGCCGTTGAAGATCGCCTATTTCATGAAGCAGGAAGCCGACATCGCCAAACTCGCGCCGGCCGATGTGCAGTGGTTCAAAGTCAGCGCGCGCGCCGATGGCAGCTACGACCCGGCCGACCTGAACAAGCTCGCCGACGTCGACGCGATCATGGTGTGGTCCGAGCCGATCACCCCGGCGGTGATCGCGGCGGCGCCGCAGCTGAAGATCGTGCAGCGCTTCGGCGCGGGCTTCGACGTGCTCGCCAGCGTGCTGGAACTGACCAAGGGGAAGAAGATCCCCTGCTGCAACGTCGAAGGCGTGAACAAGGTGTCGGTGGCCGAGCACGGGATGCTGCTGATGCTCGCGGTGGCCAAGCAGCTCAACGAGATGCAGGCGCACACGCGTGCGGCGCGCTGGCCGCGTGAGTTGCGGCCCGACATTCCGCAGTTCGAGCTCGACGGCAAGACGCTCGGTATCGTCGGGCTGGGCAACACCGGCATGGAACTGGCCAAGCGCGCGCGGGCGTTCGGCATGCGCATCGTCTACAACGATGTGCGCCGCATCGACCCGGTCGCGGTAGCCCGGGTGGAAGCGACCCACCTCGACAAGGACGAACTGTTCCGTACCGCCGACATCATCAGCATCAACACCGACCTGAATCCGAGTTCGCGCACGATGATCGACGCCCGATCGCTCGGTCTGATGAAGCCCGCTGCGGTGCTGATCTGCTGCGCGCGTGGCGGCATCATCGATGAGGCGGCGTTGCGCGATGCGCTCGACAACGGCCGGCTGGCCGGGGCCGGGCTCGATGTGTACTCGCCCGAGCCGATCCGCCCCGATAACGTCCTGCTGGGCGCGAAGAACATCGTTATGACCCCGCACACCGCCGGGGTGACGGCACAGTCGATCCAGCGTTCGTATGCCTGGGCGCACGAGAACCTGCGGCGAGTGGTCGAGCGCGGCGAGGCGCCGCAATGGGTCGTGAACGGGATGCGGTACTAGTCAGTCAAGGGAGCCCAGGGCGCACCCCAGCGCGGCGAGCGCGCGTTCACACTGCGCAGCCGATTCGAACCGGATCGTCTTCATGCCGAACGCGGCTGCCGCATCGAGATTGACCTGCAGGTCGTCGATGAACACGGTCTCGGTGGCTTGCAGGCCGTGCTCGCGCAGCAGGTGGTCGTAGATCGCGGGCTCGGGCTTGATCAGATTGACCACGCACGAGAACACGCGGCCATCGAAGCGCGGCCAGAAATCGTAGGCGCGCTCCAGGAATTCGAGCGAGTGCTGGGCCATGTTCGAGAGGCAGTACAGGCCATGGCCGGATTGCTTTACGCGCGGCAGCAGTTCGTGCGTACCGGGCATCAGTTCGAGTGAAAGCGGCACTTGCCGGAAGAACTCGGCAAGCGATGTGTCGGGCAAGCCGGTGCGATCCGCGGCGCGAGCGATCGCCAGTGGCAAGGCGAGCGTGCCGCGATCCAGTTCGAGCCAATCATCGTGGGCGACAACCTGCTCGAACACGTGCTGGCGGATTGCAGGCGCGAAATGCCGCGCGATCAGCGCGTGCGGCTCCCACTTCACTACGACGCCGCCCAGATCGAAGACGATGTTCAACGCGGATCTCCCCGCGTGCGCTGCAGTGGCTCGACCCGTATGTATGCCGGGTACTGTGTGTATGCTCCCGCATCGGTTCGCGTCGACGGCCGGCTCAGTTCGTGGCGAGTGCTGGAGCGATCACGCGCGGCGCGGTGGCAAACGCGCCGGCAAACGGAGAGTAGGGATGGAGACATTTTGGCGGTCGATGCGTTTGATGCGTGCGATGTGTTCGATGGCGTTGGGTGCAGCGCTGGTGTGCAACTCGGCGTTGACCCATGGGCAAGAGTACCCGAGCAAGTCGATCCGGATCATCGTGCCGTTCGCCGCGGGCGGGATGCTCGACACCGGCGTGCGTGCGGTGGCCGATCGCGTGGCGCAGCGGCTCGGGCAGCAGATCCTGGTCGAGAACCGCGCGGGTGCCACGGGTTTCATCGGTACCGAACTGGTCGCCAAGAGCGCGCCCGACGGCTACACGCTGCTCGCGGCTTTCGACGGCACGCTGGTGATCAGCCCGCACATCACGCAGAAGGTGCCATTCGATACGTTGCGCGACTTTCAACCGATCACCAAGCTTGGCGATGCGACGCTCATTCTCGTGGCTCATCCATCGGTCAAGGTCAACACGCTCGGCGAGCTGATCGCTCAGAAGGGCAGCATCGGCAATCTCGCCTACGGCACATCGGGGACCGGCAGCCCGAACCACGTGGCCGGTGAGATGCTCAGGCAGATGACCGGACTGGATCTGATCCACATCCCCTACAAGGGCGGCGGGCAGGCCATCGGTGACGTGGTCGGCGGACAGATTCCGCTCGTGTATACCGCCGTGGCCACGGCTCAGCAGTTCGTCAAGAGCGGCAAGCTCAAAGCGCTGGGCGTGTCGAGCGCCGCGCGTACGCCGGCGTTGCCCGACGTGCCGACGTTCATCGAAGCCGGACTGCCCGGCTTCGTCGTCGATTCGTGGATCGGCCTGCTCGCGCCCGCCAAGACTCCGCGGCCAATCGTCGACCGGTTGCGCGGCGAGATCCTGGCCGTTCTGGCTTTGCCCGAGGTGCGTGAGCGATACAGCGCGCTCGGCGTCACCCCGGTGGGCAGCACGCCGGAGGCGTTCAGCGCTCAGTTGCGCGCGGAACTGGCGCGTTGGGAACCGGTGGTCAAAAGGGCCGGTATCAAGGCCGACTGAAAGATTGCCGCCTTCGCGGGATGTCACGCGCTGCGGCGAAACGTCCGCGTAATCAGAGGATGACTCCATGAGAATGCTGCTCGTTGCGATTGGCGCGGTGCTGGCGTGGTCGGCTGCAGCGGTGGGTTGGGCGCAGAGTTACCCGGTCAAGCCGGTGCGTATCCTCATTCCGTTTCCGGCGGGCGGCAATACCGACGTACTGGGCCGGCTGATGGCGCAGAAGCTGTCGGACGTATTCCGCCAGCAGTTCTACGTGGAGAACAAGCCCGGTGCCGGGAGCGTGATTGGCGCCGAAGCCGCGGCGAAATCACCGGCAGACGGCTACACGATCTTCTTCGGCACCACAGGTTCGCTGGCCAGTCAGCCCGCGCTCAATCCGAAGCTGCCTTACGACCCGCTTCGCTCGTTCACGCCGATCAGCGCGCTGGCCGGTGCGCCGGTGGTGATCATGGTGGCGGGCACGGTACCGGTGAACACGTTGCGCGAATTCATCGACTACGCCAAGGCACGGCCGGGCAAACTCACCTTCGGGTCGGCGGGCATCGGCCACTTCCTGCATGTCTCGGGTGAGGCGTTCAACGTCGCGGCGGGCGTGCAGCTGTTTCACGTGCCGTACAAGGGAACGACGCAGATCCAGGCCGACATGTTCGGCGGCCGCCTCGACGTGATGATCGACACGATCGTCGCTTACACCGAGCACGTACGCAGCGGCAAGCTGAAGGCGCTCGCAGTGGGACACAAGACGCGTCTGAAGCGCATGCCCGAGATTCCGACCAGCGCCGAAGCGGGCCTGCCCGGCTATCTGTTCGCGTCGTACTTCGGCCTGCTGGCTCCTGCCGGCACACCACCTGAGATCGTCGCGCGTCTGAACGCGGAAGTTGTGCGGATCCTCGGCACGCCTGAACTCGAAGAAGTGCTGGGGAAGATGGGGCTGGAGCCGCATCCGACCACGCCGGCCCAGTATGCGAAGCTCATCGCGGAGGACGGCGCGAACTGGAAGCAGCTGGTCAGTCAGATCGGCATCAAGCTCGAATGAGCGGGCGAGGCTAGTCGTATATGGCAGAGCTTTTCATCGTGCGCCACGCGCAAGCGGCATTCGGTACCGACGACTACGATCGCTTGACACCGCTTGGGCACCAGCAGGCACGTTGGCTCGGTGAGTATTTCGGTGAACGCGGGGTGGCGTTCGATCACGTGATCACCGGTACGCTGCGCCGGCATCGTGAAACGCTCGCCGGAATCGCCGCCGGCCTGGGACGTGCACCCGATGCGAGCGAACGGCCTGGGCTCGACGAGTACGACGCGGAAAAGCTGCTTGCCGCCTGGACCGCACGCGAGGGGCTACCTGCTCATCCGCCCGATCGCGACCGTCGCACGCACTTCCAGTGGTTGCGCGAGGCGCTGGGCGCATGGTCGGACGGCACGTTGCCGCTCGATGCGCATCGCAGCTTCGCGACCTTCGTCGACGATGCACGGCTGGCCCTGGCGGCGGCGCAGGCGAGCACGGCCGAGCGCGTGCTGATCGTGAGCTCGGGCGGACCGATCGCGGCGATGCTCGGCGCGGTGCTCGGCCTGGCGCCGCGCGCGATCATCAACGTCAATCTGCAGCTGCGCAACGCCGGGCTCTCCGAGCTGCGATTCAATGCGCGCGCGATGCATTGCGTGAGCTTCAACAACGTTCCCCATCTGGACCGTGCCGATCGGCGCGAATCGATCACCTACACGTGAAGCGCCGACGCGTGGAGTGCAAAGCGTGAATCAACGAGTCCTGGTCCTCTACGCACATCCGCTGCACGCCCGCTCGCAAGTCAATGCCGCACTGCGCGAGGCGATCCAGACCCTGCCCGGCGTGACGTTGCACGACCTGTACGAGAGCTATCCGGAATTCGTCGTCGACGTTGCCCGCGAGCAGGCGCTGCTGCTCGAACATGAGGTGGTGCTGCTGCAGTTTCCGCTGCAGTGGTACAGCGCACCGGCGATGATCAAGGAGTGGCTCGATGCGGTGCTGGAGGAAGGTTGGGCTTACGGGCAACGCGGCGACAAGCTGCGCGGCAAGGCGATGATGTGCGCGGTAAGCGCAGGGGGCGCCAGCGACGTGTACGGACCCGATGGCGTCAATCGCTACACCGTCGAGGAGTTGTTGCGTCCGTTCGAATTGACGGCGCGTCTGTGCGGCATGCGTTACCTGCGTCCGTTCGTCACGTTCGCCGCGCGCAGGCTCGACGATGCCGTCATCGCCGTGCGTGCACGCGAGTACGCCGACATGCTGGCGCAGATCGTGTCAGGCGAGCTGCCTGCGCCGTTCGATTCGCGCTCTCGCTGAGGCTGACCGATGCAAGGGTTCCTGGAACAAGCGTTGATCTATCTCGCGGCGGCCGTCATTGCGGTGCCGATTGCCAAGCGGCTCGGCCTGGGCGCGGTACTGGGGTTTCTTGTGGCCGGAATCGTCATCGGTCCGTGGGGCTTGCGGCTGATCGGCGAAGTCGAGACCGTGCTTCACTTCGCCGAGTTCGGTGTGGTCCTATTGTTATTTCTGGTCGGGCTGGAGCTCAATCCAGGCAAGCTGCTCGCCATGCGCGGGCCGATTTTCGGCGCGGGGTCGTTGCAGGTCGTTGGAACCGTCGTGGCAGTTGTGGCGGTGGGCGTGTCGATCGGCGTGCCGCTCACGACTGCACTCGTGGCGGGGATGGGCTTCGCCATGTCATCGACCGCGATCGCGCTGGCGAGCCTCGGTGAGCGCGGTCTGCTCAACACCGACGGAGGCCGGTTGTCGTTCGCGGTGCTGCTGTTTCAGGACCTCGCAGTGATCCCGCTGATGCTGGTGCTGGCGTTGCTGCAGCCGGGCGGCGGCGGCTCGATGGACGGCCTGGCGATCCTCAAGGCACTCGGCATCATCGCGCTGGTCATCGTGGGTGGTCGCTACCTGTTGCGCCCGGTGTTGCGTTACATCGCCGGCACCGGCATGCGCGAGATCTTCATCGCGTTCGCGCTGCTTCTGGTGATCGGCATTGCGCTCGCCATGCAAGCAGTGGGTTTGTCGATGGCCCTGGGCACGTTTCTCGCGGGCGTGCTGCTGGCCGACTCCGAATATCGCCACGAGCTGGAACTCGATATCGAGCCGTTCAAGGGCTTGCTGCTGGGTTTGTTCTTCATTGCCGTGGGCATGTCGGTCGACCTCGGTTTGTTTCTGCGCGCGCCGCTGCTGGTCATCGGCCTTGCGCTGGCTGTCGTGGCGCTCAAGATCGTCGTGCTGCTTGGGGTAGCGCGGGCATCCCGGGTGCGCGGTGCCGATGCCGGTGTGTTCGCCCTGTACCTGTCGCAGGTCGGCGAGTTTGCGTTCGTGCTGTTCGGCGCGGCGGCCGCGCAGAACGTGCTGCCGCGTGAATCGATCGACGTGCTCAACGCAGCGACCGCCGCTTCCATGCTGACGACGCCTTTGCTGGTGTTCGGATTCGAGCGCTGGATCGCGCCGCGACTGGGGGGCGAGCAGCCGCGTACCGCCGACACCATCGACGAGCACCATCCGGTGATCATCGCCGGCTTCGGTCGTTTCGGACAGGTCGTGACGCGGCTTCTGCACGGGCTGGGCATCAGCACCACGGTGGTCGATCACGACCCGAATCAGATCGAGCTGGTGCGACGGTTCGACTATCGCGCGTACTACGGCGACGCTACGCGCATCGATCTGCTCGAAGCCGCTGGTGCGGCACGAGCGAAGTTGCTGATCGTGGCTGTCGATGATCCGGATGCCGCGCGGCGAATCGTGACCTTGGCGAAGGAGCACTTCCCGACGCTCGCGGTCATCGCGCGGGCGCGCAGTCGCAGCGATGCGTTCGAGTTTCACGGACAGGGCGTGGCGTTCGTGCGCGAGACGTTCCGATCGTCGCTCGAGGCGGGTGAGCTGGCCTTGAAGCAGCTTGGCTTCGGCGCGTACGCGGCCCGCCGCGCGGCGGAGCAGTTCCGCAGGCACGACGAAGCGCTGCTCGCCCGGGCAGCGGCGCATCGTGGCGACATCAAGAAATTGATCGCCGTAATGCAACAGGGGCGCGAAGACTTGAGCGTGGTCATGGCGAGCGAGACGTTGCGCGGCGACGCAACGAGCGACGAGGGCTGGCACGAAGAGGCCTACATGCATGCGCGCCGTATCGACGAAGGGAAGGGCGAGAGCGCGTAACGCAACGCGCTCGAGTTCAGGGCTCCGCGATATCGCACCTGCGGGGATATCGCACCTTTCACCCCGGGGCTCGCGGGTGACACGAGTTTTCGGTACTCTGCGCCTCCCACCCCAAAGACGAGGAGCCCAACGATGCGACCGGAGACCATCGCAGTCCACGGCGGTTATTCGCCCGAGGCGACCACCAAGGCCGTGGCGGTGCCGATCTACCAGACCACGTCGTACGCGTTCGACAACACCCAGCACGGCGCGGATCTGTTTGATCTGAAGGTGATGGGCAACATCTACACGCGCATCATGAATCCGACGAGCGACGTGCTCGAGAAGCGCGTGGCCGAGCTGGAAGGTGGCATCGGTGCGCTCGCGCTTGCTTCAGGCCAGGCGGCGATCACCTATTCCATCCTGACCATCGCCGAAGCGGGCGACAACATCGTTTCGACCACGACGCTCTATGGCGGCACGTACAACCTGTTCGCGCATACGTTTCCGCAGATGGGAATCCAGACGCGCTTTGCCGATCCGAAAGACCCTGCGGCGTTCGCCAAGCTGATCGACGGCAAGACCAAGGCGGTCTACTGCGAGACGATCGGCAATCCTCTGGGCAACGTCGTCGATATCGAAGCGCTGGCAAAAGTGGCGCATGCGGCCGGTGTTCCGCTGATCGTCGATAACACGGTTCCCACGCCGATCCTGTGGCGGCCATTCGACTGGGGCGCCGACATCGTCATCCACAGCATGACCAAGTACATGGGCGGCCACGGCAATTCGATCGCCGGCATCCTGGTCGACTCGGGCAAATTCCCCTGGGGCGAGCACAAGGCGCGCTTCCGCCGCCTGAACGAGCCCGACGTGTCGTACCACGGCGTGAACTACGTCGAGGCACTCGGCGCGGCTGCGTACATCGCCCGGGCGCGTGTGGTGCCCCTTCGCAATATGGGTGCGCCGATCTCGCCGTTCAACTCGTTCCTGATCCTGCAGGGTATCGAGACGATGCCGCTGCGGATGGAGCGCATCTGCGACAACGCTGTCGCGGTGGCGCAGCACCTGAAGAACCATCCGAAGGTGGAGTGGGTGCGTTATGCAGGTCTGGAATCGGATTCACAGCACGGGCTGGCGAAGAAGTATATGAAGGGCAAGGCCTCGGGCATTCTCAGCTTCGGCATCAAGGGCGGACGCGATGCGGGCGCGCGCTTCATCGACGCGCTCAATCTGTTCGTGCGGCTGGTAAATATCGGCGATGCAAAGTCGCTCGCATGCCATCCGGCCACCACCACGCATCGACAGCTGAACGACGCCGAACTGAAGTCGGCTGGCGTCACGGCTGACATGGTGCGGCTGTCGATCGGCATCGAGCACATCGACGATCTGCGTGCCGATCTCGATCAGGCCCTGAAGGCGGCGTAGCGCCCGGATGTGTGGCGGCGCGCGCCGCGCCGCCGTGGGGCGGCTTCGCGGTATTCAGTGAAACACCGCGAAGCACTTCGCCGAGTTGAAGATGTACGACTCGACCCAATCGACGATCTGCGCGCGCTGGCCCAGTTCACTCATCGCGCCGGCGAGCGTCACCCAATTGAGCAGTTCGTGCTGGCCGGCGTCTTCGACCTGCGCGCGCGTGATGTCGCGCCAGCGCGCGTGATCGCCGTTTCTGAGTTCGGCCAGCCGTGCGCGATCGCTTTCCAGATCGGGCTGCAGCCAGTGCGTCTTGCGCGTCAGGAAGGCGTGCGACCAGCTCGATGAGGCAATCAGCGCGACCCGCCACGACGAGGCGGCCAGCGCACGCGCGACCGCGCGACCCATGTCGAAGCACACCGCAGGCGAGGGCGCAGGTGGATCCTGGTCGGCCGCGGCATCCGACAACGGATTCATGCCGCCGTGCGTGCGGATCAGATCACCGCCGTAGCAGTTGACGTGGAACGGGATCACCGGCCACTCGAAGCCGCGCCGGTCGACATCCAGGAACATGAGCGTGTTGATGAACGCGTGCGCCAATCCGTGTTCGTAGCGCACCTTGTAGGCGTACGGTACCGCCACGCCCTGTTCGGCGAGCTGATTCACGATCCAGCGGCCCACGCGCGCGTTGCCGCGATGGCGGAACACCGTATCTGCCGCTTCACCGAAGGCGTTGTGCTGCTGCGCGATGCCGCTTGCCATGGTGCTGAACGGGCGCGACTCCACTTCGTCGACCAGGTACACGCAGAACGGCGGCACGATGTCCTCAGTAAAGTTCTCGTACTGATCGTCGCCGAAGATCACCACTGCGTCGGGTCGAAACGCGTCGAGCCGCTCGCGCAGGACGCGAAAGTTGTTGAAGCAACGCTCGCGATGCTGGCGAGCCGCCGTGGCGCCTTCGTCGTTGCCCCATTCCTCACGCATCGCCGCGGGCCAGGCGCGCGGATCCTTCGCGGCTTGCGGAACCTTCGGCGAAGCAAGCGTGCGCCGGAAGAGCTGCGTCATGTCGGGGCGCAACAGGCCGGGGTAGTGCGTCATCCCCAGACCGAGAATCTCTGCCATGGTGGTCCTCGTTCGATCCGACTCGACGCCGGCTTGACCAATGATAGAGCCGACTACCCGTTCGCCGCGATCCAGTCACCCATCAGATCGACGAGATCGACTAGGTAGTCGATGCTCAGCAGCTCCGCGACGGTCAGCCCCTGGCGAGCGGCAGCGCGCGGCAGTTCGCGCTGGAACGCGCGGAATCGCTCCCAGATCTTCTCGCCGCCGGGTGCGCGCTCGCGTCCGCGCGTGAGCAGCCGCAGCTCCGAGCTGAGGAAGTGCCGGACCGCGTCGATCGCCTGGCGTGGCTCGCCGTGGTGCATTTTCGGGTCCAGCCCCGACACGTCGCTCATCGTGCGTTGGTACTGGTACGCCGCCCGATCGAGGACCAGGAACTGCTTATTGCGATGCTTCGGGGCGCCCGAATGCATCATGCCGACGAACAGGCCGCATTCGAACGGCATGTTAAAGCGCGGCAGCTCGCGCGCCCGCGCAGGCAGGCGGCTCACGTCGTGAATCGACAGCCGGCTCTGGCGCATGAGGGCAATGATCTTCTCCAGCCGGAGGCGGCCATTGACCTCCTGCAGGGCGATCTGCGGGGCGAAGCTGCAGTCGATGACCGCGAACGCGATCGAGCGCAGCAGCGGCAGGTATTGCTTGTCGAACGGGCAGTTGATGAAGACCCGGCGTTCGTAGCTCGCCGCCGGGCGCCTGACGGGACGGCGGATCAAGCCGTCTTGAGCATCGCACGCACCATCGCGCGTCGCTGCGATGGCGTAAGCCGGCGCTGGCCGATGACGTTGGGGGCGAACACGGCGCGCGCGTACGATTGCGCCGGCTTCCGCGTTGCCGAACGGGCGACCTTGCCTACTTTGGTGGTGGATTTCGTCATGGCGATGGGGTGAAGCGGGATTTTGATCGGCGGAGCTTCGATCCGAACCCGCCGATTGTAATGCCAACGCGTCCGATCGTGACGAGGTCGGTGCTCGATGGTCGAGGAAAAACCGCCGATCCGACGCGGGCTGCGAATACCATAACGCCGGACCCGGCCGCTGGCTAGCGCGTGTCGATCTTTCCGCGGACCGGTCTTTCCATGAGCCAATTCTTTCGCGGCGATGTATCCGATCACGCAGGCTGAGGATGTCACGATGTCGATGAACCGCGTTTCTCCCGCCCGGTCATGAGTACAACCAGACGTATTGCGATTGTCGGTGCCGGCCTGGGCGGCCTCACAGCCGCACACGCGCTGCGCAAGCAGGGCTTCGATGTGGTGGTGTACGAGCAGGCGAGCGAGCTCGGCGATTTCGGGGCGGGCATCAATATCGGCCCGAACGGCGTGAAGGTGTTTCGCGAGCTTGGACTGCTCGATGCCCTGCACGCGGCGAGCTTCGAGCCGAGCGGCTTGATCTGGCGTAACTGGGACGACGGGCGCCAACTCAATCTGGTGCCGATCGGCGAGTCGGTGCGCCTCTACGGCGCGACCTACTACGTGGTGCACCGCGGTGATCTGCATCGGGTGTTGTCGTCGTCCTTGCCCGACGCATGCGTGCAACTGAACAAGCGTTGCGTCGCGATCGAGCAGTCGGCGGACGCCGTGGGGCTGTCGTTTGCCGATGGCACGCAATCGGAGTTCGACGTGGTGATCGGCGCCGATGGCATCCGATCCGCGGTTCGCCTGGCGGTGTTCGGCAATCACAGCGCGCGCTATGTCGGCACGATGTGCTGGCGCACGCTGGTGCCGGCAAGTGCATTGCCCCCCGATATCCACGACGGCAACGTCACCCAGTGGTCGGGCGACACGCGCGAGGGGTTCGTCATCAGCTACTTCGTGCGCCAGGGCAAGTTCGTGAACATCGTGGCGGTGCGCCGGCAGCCCGACTGGACCGAGGAGTCGTGGTCGATCCCCAGTTCGCGTGAGGAGTTGAAAGCGGGCTTCCCCGACGTCGGGCCCAGGCTGGCGCCGATCTTCGAGGCCGCAACCTCGGTGTACAAGTGGGGGCAATTCACCGGGGAGCATGCCGTGGACTGGACGCGCGGTCGCGTCACGTTGCTGGGCGATGCGGCCCACGCGATGCTCGCCACCTTCGGGCAGGGCGCCAACATGGCGTTCGAAGACAGCTACGTGCTCAGCCGCTGGCTGGCCGAGCATCGCGACGACCCGCAGCGCGCGCTGGCCGGCTACGAGGCCGCACGCAAGCCACGTGCGACGAAACTGCAGGCGATGTCGCGGCTGGAAGTGCAGTTCAAGAAACTCGCCACGCCGTGGGATCACCTGCGTCGCGAACGGGCGTTCGTGCGCAACTTCGGCATGCGCACCCGTGCGATCTATCCGTGGATCTTCGGCTACGACGTCGTCGAGCACTGGCGCAGTGCGCCATGAACGAGAGGGGAAACTGCATGGGGATCCTCGGACATCTGGCGCGATGGAGTGTCATCGCGATTTGCGCCGGTGCCGGGTGGGCGAGCGCACAGACGTGGCCGGTCAAGCCGGTGCGGGTGATTCTCGCGATCGGCGCTGGTTCGGCCGTGGATCTCTCGGCGCGGCTGATCTGCGAGCGATTGTCGCGTGCACTCGGTCAGCAGTTCGTCGTCGACAACGTACCTGGCGCATCGGGCATTCTCGGCGCGCAGGCCGCGGCGCGTGCCGCCCCCGATGGCTACACCGTGTTCTACGGTGCGGCATCGCATCTGGTGAGCAACGCGTTCACGTTCAAATCGATTCCGTACGACCCGGTGCGCGACTTCGAACCGATCGCGATCATCGCCGACAGCGGTCCGTTCACGGTGTCGGTACATCCCGATCTTCCGGTGAAGTCGTTGGCCGAGCTCATCGCGCACGCCAAGGAACGGCCAGGCAAGCTGTCGTACGCCGTGGATGTGTCGAGCGGCTACAGCATCATCGTCGCGCGATGGCTCACGCGCGCGGCCGGACTGTCGATCGAAGAGATCTCGTACAAGACCGTGTCCCAGTCGGTGCAGGACACCGCGGCGGGGCGGACGCAAATCCTGGTGAGCTCCATCACCGCCGCCGATGCCTTCGTTCGCGCGGGAAAGTTGCGGCGCCTCGCCGTGAGTTCCGTGCGGCGGTTTCCCGGCCTGGAAGATCTGCCGACGATCGCGGAGACGATTCCGGGCTTGCAGTTGGAAGGATGGTTCGTGCTCGTGGCGCCGGCCGGAACGCCCGCGCCCATCGTCGAGCGGCTCAATCGCGAGCTGGGGCTCATCTTGAAGGAGCCCGAGATCATGCAGCGATTGCTGGCGATCGGGCTCGCCACGACCGGTGCGAGCACCCCGCAGGGGGCTGCCGAGTTCATGCGCGCCGAACGCGAGCGCTGGACGCGCATCGTGAAGGAGGCGGGGCTCGAACCGCAGTAACGCTGGATCAGGTCCATGCCGCGAGCGAGTCGCCATCGCCACCATGTCTACGTGATCGAGCTGCATCCGCGCGTGTGGAACAACGCCCGGTTTCGCGCAGCCAATCCTGATCACGACATCCTCAAGCCGTGCGTGTACGTCGGCAGCACCGGTCTCACGCCGCAGCAGCGCTTCGAGAACCACATGCGCGATCGCAAGAGCAACACCTTCGTGCGCGACTATGGCGTGCGGCTGATGCCCGAATTGTTCGCGGTCTACAACCCGATGCCGTATCGGGCGGCGATCGAGATGGAGGTCGAGCTGGCGTGCGCGCTGCGCGAGCAGGGATATGCGGTATGGCAGGCGTGAACGAGCGGTTCGCGGTCGATGTGCATTTCTCCGCACATCGCAGTTGCTGGTCCGCTCGTCGATAACCGCTCTCGAAGCGTTGACGCGCACTCGGTGCGTGGCCTATTTTTCGCCCGTGCCGTAACGAGAAACAGATCGGCACCAGAACAACAACAACGTTGCAATCAATCGTGGCACCCACAGCCGCAGCGGTTGAGACGCTGGAACAGGGCGAGGTACTCGCCCACATAACCAGAATATCCAGCGTGAGCGCCCCAACGCCTCGATGCGGAGCGCGATGATCGGAGCACCGGCAGTTCAATGACCGGCCGGCTCCCCTGCACGTTCATCGCGTCGCACCGATCGCAACCGGGTCGCAAGGCGGTCCCATCAGCAGGGACACAGCGGTGCATACCAATGCTGAGTTCTCGAATGCACGCAATTCGAGCGGACGGTAGCGACGGAACTGACGTAACGACTACGTCCTTTGGATTCAAGCCATAGCCAAGCAATCGGATCGATGCATATGCGTCGAGACCGGTCTGTTTGAACCGAACTCTCGGAGGTGGCTTGAAGATGAATTGCGCTCCCTTTCCAACGATGCGCTCGCCCGGCTCGTCCGCGCGTCACGCAGCGACCGCGATCGCGCTGGCCGTAAGCAGCGTGCTGAGCGGTTGTTTCCTCGACAGCAACAGCGGCGACTCGGGCGGCGGCAGCGCTGCGAACGGGTCCAACACGTCGACAGCCGCCGGCGGGTCCACGAGCACCGGTACTCCAACGCCGACTCCCACGCCGACGCCGACCCCGACACCTACGCCGACCCCAACACCGACTCCCACTCCGACACCGACACCGACACCGACACCCACGCAGACCCAGGTCCCGGCTGGTCCGATCACCGAGGGTGATGCGCGGCGGCTGCTGTCGCAGGCGACCTTCGGCGTGACCACCGATGCCGTGGTTCAAGACGCCATGGCCAAAGGGGCGCACCAGTTCATTACGGAAGAGATGGCGAAGGCCGCCACGAACCTTCCGACCATCGCGCAGGGTTCACTCAACCGCCAGACGCAATGCCCGAACAACGATGCGGCGTGTCTGCGCGACAACTTCAGCGCCTTCCCGCTGCAGCGCGCCTTCCTGTCGGCCGCGATCAGTGCGCCCGACCAGTTGCGTCAGCGCGTGACCTGGGCCCTTTCGCAGATCCTGGTGACATCGATGGGCGATGTGCCGACCACCTACGCGATGCGCCAGTACCAGCAGATTCTGCGCGACGGAGCGTTCGGCAACTATCGTGATCTGCTGATGAAGATCACGTTGTCGCCGACCATGGGCACGTATCTCGACATGGCGAACAACGCCAAGGCCGATCCGGCCAAGGGGTCCGAGCCGAACGAGAACTACGCACGCGAATTGCTGCAGTTGTTCTCGATCGGTGAGATCAGGCTCAACGCCGATGGCACCAAGCAGCTCGATGCGCAGGGCATGCCGGTGCCGGCGTACGACCAGGACACGATCGAGAACTTCGCGAACGTGTTCACCGGATGGACCTATCCGACCCGTGCGGGCTCGGCTGCCGCGTGGCCCAATCCGGAGAACTACGAAGGCGACATGATCGCAATGGCGGCGCAGCACGACACCACCGCGAAGACCTTGCTGAATGGCATGGTGATCCCCGCCAATCAGACGCCGATGAAGGACTTGGAAGACGCGATCAGCAACGTGTTCAACCATCCCAACGTCGGGCCGTACATCGGCAAGCAGCTGATCCAGTTCATGGTGACGTCCAACCCGACGCCGGCCTATGTCGGTCGCGTTACGGCCGTGTTCAACAACAACGGTTCGGGCGTGCGCGGCGATCTGGCAGCGGTGGTCAGGCAGATCCTGCTCGACCCCGAAGCGCGCGGTGAGCCGGCCACCAAGGCGGCTGCGAACTACGGCCAGTTGCGCGAGCCGGTGCTGTACGTGACCAACCTGGTGCGCGGTCTGGGCGGAACATCCGACGGTGTCCATCTGCTCACAGCGACGCTCAACAACGCCAACGTCGGGTTGACGGGGATGGGGCAGCCGCCGATGGATTCGCCGACGGTGTTCAACTTCTATCCGCCCGATTACAAGGCGCCTGGCACCGACATTCTCGGCCCGCAGTTCAAGATCATCCAATCCACGACGAGTCTGGCGCGCGCGAACTTCGTGTACGACCTGCTGATCACGAGGAACGAGCAGGTTGGACCGGCGCAGGGTGTGGTCGGGGCCACGGGAACGCAGCTGAACTCGGCGACGCTCGATCCGCTGGCGGCCAACCCGGCAGCACTGGTGGACAGGGTTGCGACGATCTTCGGCAACAACACGCTCTCCGCGGCGGAGAAGACAGCCATCGTTACCGCAGTTACCGCATTGCCTGCCAACAACGCAGCCATGCGTGTGCGAAGCGCGGTCTATCTGGTGGTGACCTCGCCGCAGTTCCAGGTCGCTAAATAGTCCGAACGAACCGAACAGGATTGCTCATGATCAAGATCTCTCGTCGTAGTTTTCTCTCGGGGTGCGGCGCCATCACGGCGGCCAACGCACTGCCGGGCCTGGGGCTGTTGAACGCCCATGCCCAGGCCGCCAATCAGTACAAGGCGCTGGTGTGCATCTTTCTGTACGGCGGCAATGACGGCAACAACATGGTCATTCCGGCGCAGGCGGCCGAATACAACCTGTACCAGCAGGCGCGCCCCAACATCGCGATCCCGCAGGGGCAGCTGGTGCCCCTTGCCACCAACGGACAGGTCCGCTTCGGGCTGAATCCGAGCCTGCAGCCGTTGCAGGCGGTGTGGAACGCGAACCGTCTCGCACTGGTGCTCAACACCGGTACGTTGATGGCGCCGCTCACCCGCGCGACGTATCAGGCGCAGCGCAATCTGCGCCCGATCAACCTGTTCTCGCACGACGATCAGCAGAACCAGGCGCAGGCGGCGATCTACAACGCCGATCCGAAAGTGGGTTGGGGCGGGTTGGTTGGCGACTCCACGCAGGCGCTCAATCCGGGCAATCTGCAGGTCGCGCTGAATCTCACCGGGAACGACGTGTTCCTGGTGGGGGCCAACGGTGCGCCGCCGAACATCCCGCAGAACGGGTCGATCGGCCTCACCGGCATCGCGGCCAACGATCCCAGGCTGACCGCGATCCGCGGGCTGTGGACCATGGGCGCGGCATCGACCAATCTGCTGACCAGTTCGGCCTCCCGCGAGTTTCGTGCGGGCATCGAGGGCAGCCAGGCGCTGGCGACCGTCGCAAATGCGGCTAACGCCGCGGTGGACGGGGCGTTCGGCGGCCTGAACACCGGCCTGGCCAATCAGCTGCGGCGCGCGGCGCGGATCATCGCGGGCCGTGCCCAGACCGGCTTCATGCGGCAGATCTTCTTCGTCTCGATGGGTGGTTACGATACCCACGAGAACGAGATCCAGTCGCAGGGTGCGCAGCTCACGCAGTTGGGTGCGGCAATGTCCGCGTTCGACGCGGCGATGGTCGCCACGCAGTCTCAGACCAACGTCACGTCATTCACGATGTCGGACTTCGGCCGTACGCTGCGACCGACCAGTTCCGGTACCGATCACGCATGGGGCAGTCACATGATGGTGATGGGTGGCGCGGTGCGGGGCGGCACTACCTACGGCACGTTCCCCACGCTCGCCCTCGGTGGTCCGGACGACACCGACACGAGCGGTCGCTGGATCCCGACAACGTCGATCGATCAGTACGCGGCGACGCTTGCCACGTGGTTCGGTGTACCGGCGGCTACCTTGCCGACGATCTTCACCAACCTCGCGCGCTTCCCGGTGGCGAATCTCGGGTTCATGGTGTAGCCGGACCGAGCAGTGTAGGACGGGGAAGTTGCGGCGCCAACCCGCCGCTTCCCCGAGTAAGTTCAGTACCCCGCATTCCCCGATTGGGGGTGCGGGGGTTGGCAGGCTCGGTCGAATCGGTGCATCGTATGCAACCTCGATTCCCTCCCGCGAATCGTTGCCTCGATTTGCTTCCTCGAGAACGGGCCACCATGACGAACACCAGCGAACTGCCGATCGTCGATCTCGGCGGAACCGATAGCTCCGAAGCCTTTGCTCGGGCAGCCTCGCAGGTGCGCGAAGCCTGCATCACGACCGGGTTCTTCTATCTGGCGAACCATGGCGTGCCGGCCGAACTCGTCGACGCCGCGTTCGACGCGAACCGGTGGATCCACGCACGACCCGAAGCGGAGAAGCTGGCGCTCAAGATCAATCGCTGGCATCGCGGTTACCAGACGTTCGCCTCCTCGACCTTGAAATCGTCGCAACGCTTTGCGCCGGCGGCACACGCCAATCAGCTCGAATCGTTCTTCGTGCGCCACGAAGTCAGCCCCGATGAGCCGGGCTACGGCGAGAGGATGCTGATGGGGCCCAACCAGTGGCCCGACGACGCCCGGTTCCGCGAGGTGGTGACGCGATTCGATGCCGCAGTCCGCGCACTCGGGCACCGCATGCTGCGCGTGTTTGCGGTGGCGGTGGGCGAAGTGCCAACGTTCTTCGATCGGTTCTTCGCGCCGGCTTCGACCACGTTGCGCATGATCCACTATCCGCCGATGCCGGCATTGCGGCCCGAAGACATGTTCGGCATCGCCCCGCATACCGACTACGGATTCCTTACGTTGCTCGCGCAGGACGAGGTCGGCGGGCTCGAGGTGCGTCGGCCCGACGGTAGCTGGATCCAGGCCAGACCGATTCCCGGCACGTTCGTGCTCAACGTGGGCGATGCGCTGGCCCGCTGGACCAACGACCGGTTCAATTCGACGCCGCATCGGGTCATCAACGCGAAACAGGGGCACGATCGCTATTCGATCGGTATGTTCTTCGACCCGCACATCGACGCACAGGTCGCGTGCCTGCCGCAGTTCGCGGCGCAGGCTGGTGGTCCGAAGTACCCGCCTATCCGCTATGGCCAGTACTACGAGATGCGCCTCGAGGCCAATTATCCGGATCGGGTGGGCGTGGTGGCCTGAACGCTGGTGCGTGTCGGGCACCCGTGAGGCGGTTTGAGGCTCGAGGACTCGCGCTCAGCCCATCGGCACGCCACTCGCATCGAACGCGTCGGGGTCGTCGAACAGATACGGCCCGGTTCCGGCATTGTCTGCCTGCGAGGCCGGCACGAATCCACCGCGCCTGACGTCGAATACGTGGACTTCGCCGTCCTCGATCACGTAGTGCCAGCCGTGCAAGCTGAGGCGACCGCGTTCGACCCGCTCGCGCACCATCGGGTAGTCCATCAGCCGTTCGAGTTGCAGCACCACGGCACGCTGTTCGGTGCGCCGTAACGCCTCGACGCCGGGTTCGGCGACCGGCAGGGTCGCTTCACGCCCCAGTTCCAACCAGCGCGACAGATTCTGCGCGGCCGGCGGCACCTCGCCGTAGAGCGCGCGAATCGCGCCGCAATGACTGTGGCCGCACACCACGACCCGCTCGACTTCGAGGTTGAGCACGGCGAATTCGATGGCCGCTCCGGTGCCGTGGAAGCCCTGCGACTGGTCGTACGGCGGCACGAACGCGCCGACATTGCGGACCAGGAACAGATCACCCGGCCCGGTGCCGGTGATCAGATACGGCACCAGGCGCGAGTCGCTGCAGCCGATGAACAGCGTGGTTGGATGCTGGCCATCGTCCACGAGGGCACGAAAGCGCGATCGATACTCGGGAAACGCATCGTCGTGGAAGCGGCGCAGCCGGGCGAGCAGTTCGTCTGGCATATCGTCTGCGATAGCGGGCAGGGCGGAGAAAGCCTTCCCATGCTGATACCAAGCGAACCGCCGCGCCGTTTGAGAGATGTCAAGGCAGACGCTGCCGCGGAGACATCCAACACGGAGTCATCCAACCCACGACGCAGCGCCCGGCGCGATCCGATCCCGGTGGGAAGCTACGTCTCCCGGGCCGCGAACAGGCTCTTGCGGAGGATCGCGTGGATGCCCCAGTTGCCATCGACCACCTGAGTGACGCCGAAGTCCACCGCGACCGACATCAGCGAGATCGCCTCGTCCTCGTTCAGCCCCTGCGTGCTCATCAGGAAGTGGCGCATCTTGCGGAACGCATCACGCAATGCCAGATCGATCGACGACTTGCCGAAAATGTCGTTCTGCGCGTTGGCGCCGAGCTCGACGAGGTAGTTGGCGAAGCTGAAGCCGTGCAAGACCCACTCGTCCTGCGTCTCGAGCAGCGGATAGCGCAGGTCGGCGAGTGCGGTGCCGCCAAGCGTCGCCCGCTTGTGGAGGATCAACTGGAACGTGCCGGTGGGCGAACACTCGATCGCCGTGCCGCATAGCTCGGAGTCGCCCTGCGAGGCATGCGGATCACCCGCCGACAGCAGCGCACCCGGCACCGAGACCGGGTAGTACATGGTCGCGCCCTTGCCGATCCGCCAGTTGTCGATGTTGCCGCCGGTATAGCTCGGTGGGATGGAGTTGACGATCTCCGCTTCGCTCGGCGCCAGGCCGATCACGCCGAAGTGCGGGCGGATCGGAATGCGCACGTTCTTGAGCACGCCGTGGTTCTCCTTGACCTTCGAGTGATCCACGGGGATGCCGGGGTAGTCGATGGTGGGGTGCACCAGACCCGATGGATCGGTCTGCGGCGTCCAGCGGTAGTTGTAGACCGCGCGCGCCCAGTTGCGCTCCCCCGATGCGTCCACCTCGTAGATCGTGATGACTTCGCGCTTCTTCGGCTCTTCGATCATGTCGTTGTAGTGGAACCCCCACCACGCCGCCGCGTTGCTGCCGTAGGTCTTGCCGCGGAACGCGGGATTGGCGCACGGTCGCGGACGAACGTCGATGATGCGCACTTCGAGCACGTCGCCCGGCTCGGCGCCGCGTACCGCGACCGGTCCGGTGCAGATGTGCACGCCGAGTCCGCCGCCCGCGCCGAGCTTGTGATCGAGCGGTCCGGCACCACGTCGATTGACGCCCTTGCGCTGCTTGTCCCAGTGGAACACGCCTTCGGCACCCTGATCGCCTCGGATCATCCGATCGAAGTCGTCGTACGCGTGGTGGGTGAGCGTCTCCAGTGTCACGTAGTCACCCGAGGCCACTTCCACCAGCGGTTTGAGGGTGCGACTGAAGTAGCCCCAATGCACCGTCTTCTCGTTGGCAGGGATGTGGAAGTGGTTGGCGCGGCCGCTCGCGCCCCGTGCATCCTGGGCTTGTGCCGAGGGTGTCATCGTGACACCCAGCGCACCGACCGAGATTGCACTCCCGCCTGCGATGACGCTATCGCGCAGGAACTGCCGGCGCGCTTCATCGACTCGGGCCTCGATGTCGATCTTGTCGCTCTCGCATCCGCTTTCGCTTCCGCATCCGACTCCGCATTCGTGGTCTGCCATGATCGCCTCCATCTTTCGTTGGGATCTCCACCGCGCGCCGTGGTGGGCACGCTGCTCATGGAGGCGATCGACTCTACGCCGCTCGAAATCGCGGCGAGTCACTCATTTGGCGTAGGCGCTCGGCCGAAGCTGACGCCGGGATGACGCGCGTCCGCGGGCTCCAGCGCGAGCACCGGACCATCGCGCTCGACCACAAACGTTCAGTTGAACGTGATCGTGTAGAACAGATCGACCGTGTTGTGTAGGCCGGTCTGGCCCTGCAGCGACCAGTTGCGGTTGAACTGGTAGCGCAACGCGAGCGCGGTGCCCAGGCCCATCACGCTGCGCTCGACGGTCACGTAGAGCTTGTCGGACACGCGCTTGCCGATCGCGACGACCGCGCTTTCGACCGCACCGGTCGATCGCACTGCCAGCTCATCCAGGCCGACGGCACCGGCGATGCGCGATTGCAGCGGCGGCGCGTCGCCCGAGAGGATGGCGGTCGCCGCGGAGCCGAGCAGGGTGAGATCGGTGGCCGAGAGCCCTTCGGGGCTGCGGCCGAGCACCAGCCACGACAGGCGCTGGTTGTCGGGCATCGGCGGATCGGAGAACAACGTCGCGCGTGGCTCGAGCGCGAAACCGGTGACTTGCACGCCGACGCGCACCGGCAACCCCCTGCGGATCGCGAAGAGATTGAGCTGAGGATTGTCGGTCGGGCCGTTGAAGGTGATCGTGCCGCGCTCGATCACGAGCGTCTGGCCGTAAGCGTTGACGGTGCCGCTTTGCACGTTGACCGTGCCGAACAAGCGCACCGCACCGTCGGCCGTAGTTCGCACGCGAATCTTGCCCGCCAGCAGCGCTTCGACGCCACGCCCTTGCAATCGAAAGCGCTCGCCGAGATCGGCTTCGATGTCGACGTTCAGCGCCGGGGTGGGGTTGAGCGTTTGGCGGGCCACGCCGTTCGACGTTTGGCCACGTGTCGACGTTGCACCCGACCGTCCACTTGCCGTGGGTGCATTGACGATCGTGACATCGGTGCCCAGGCGCGGTGCCTCGCCATCAGGCAGCCGCACACGTCCTTCGTCGGCACGCAGGTTGCCGCGAACATCGACGGCGGAACGCGAGATCTTTGCATCGAGCCTGCCGGTGAGCTTGACCGCACGGTTGGGATCGGTGATCGCATCGAGTCCCTCGAAGCGCAGCGCCAGCTCACCCCCGAACGGCGATTGCAGGGCCCACGCACCCGATGCATTCAGCGACCCTGCATCGCCTCGGAACACTGCCTCTCGCAAGGTGGCGGTGGTTGCATCGAAATCGACGCGCGCTTGTCCCTTGCTGAGCACGATGTCCGATTGCGGGAACACCAATCGCAGATTGTCGCCCTGCAGCGTTCCGCGCGGCGCAGGCGCACCCACGGTTCCTGCGAGGGCGAGTTGCCCCTGCGCAGCGCCGGACAAGACAATCGACGGTGGCGCAAAGGCGCTCAGCCACGCGATCGAGGGCATGTCCATGCGCACGCTGCCGCCGAGCGGCGCAGTGCCGGCGATCCCCCAGCGCCCGTCGCGCTTCGAGGCCTGGGTGTCCGCGCGCACATCGAGGGTGCCGAGCTGACTGCCCGCGGCGTCCAGCGTCGCGCTCAGCTGATTGCGCTCGGCGGTGACGGCGACGTTCGCGTGCGTCAATCCAAGCGCGATCACGCCTTGTTCGCCGCGCGTGCGCAGGTCGCCCCGGTCGCGCGTCAACGCGAGCTTGCCGCTGAGCGTCTGATCGGCGCGCACGTCCCAGGTGCCGGACACACGCAGATCGCTCTCGGCGCCGAGCTCGGGCGGCAAGATCGAGCGCAGTTCGAGACCGGCGAGTCGACCACGCGAGCTGACCAGTTCGCCAGCGAGCGCGAAGGTATCGACGTGGACTTCACCTTCCCAGAGCAAGAGCACGGCGCCGTCGACCGCCAGGCGCTCAGCGCTTGCAGTGAGCGCGGCCGGGGCTTTGAGCGTAGCGGCCAGCGGCTTGGTCGATTGCAACTGCTCGATCGTGCCGCGCCAGGTGTGAGCGTCGTCGAGGCCGCCGCTGACGAGCGCGCGGCCTTCGAGCGCGTTCCCCGTGACTTCCAACTCGGCGCGATGCTTGGCTGTCGTGCCTGCGATCGATGCGGTCAAGGAGTCGATGACGGTGGTGCCGATCGTGAGCGACTTTGCGGTGACTCGCAGCGCGGACTCCGTTGCCATTTCATAGCGACCTTCGGCATTCAGCGTACCGATGGACCACGCATTGGGATCGCCGATCGAAGTCGCGCTCGCATTGATGTCAGTTCCGATGGTGTCCCACGCGCCACTCGCGACACCGTTGGCGCGCAGTGCGCCGTCGATGCCCAAGCCGAGTCGTGCGAGGTAGGGCGCGTCGATGCTCCAGCGCAGCGTATCCGCAGTCGAACCCAGCGCGCCTTGTGCCTTGAGTTGATTGCCGGCAATCGCGAGATCGGCATCCAGCGATGCCAGCCGATCGGCCTTGAACGCTGCGCCGACCGTGCCTTCGACCGGATATCCGCGCCAGCGGCTCGCGTGCACACGCGCCTGGATTTCGCCTTCACGGGCACCGAGCAATTGGCCGCTGCCCGTGAACGCTGCGTTCAAGGTCGCGATCGGGAATTGACCGATCACGCTCGGATCGAAATCGGTGAAGGCGCCTTTGGCCTGGAAGCGCCCCTCGCCGCTGAGCATCACTAGTCCGGTCAGATCGATGCTTCCTTTTCCCGCGCGCAAGGTCAGCGCGCTGAGATCCAGCCGATCGTCCGTGCGGGTGGCGTCGAACTCGAGTGCCAGACGCGAGGGCAGGCGCACGCCACCGATGCGCGGCGGTTCACGCGCCTGATCGCGCAGTGTGCCGCGCAATTGCTGGCTTTTCTCGGTTAGGGCTGCGGCGACGTTTCCCGCGAGTCGTGTGGAGTGCAAGCTGCTCCAGACCGCTGAAAGATCCAGATCGTCGCTGGTGAGATCGAGGCTCAGCTTGCCTGGCTCGTACTGCCCGGTACCGCGGACGGTGCCGCCGCGTGCAAGCTGCGCGACCAGTCGCTCGATCTTTGCGTTGGATGTCGTGGCATTGATCGCGGCGTTGAGGGTCGCGACTGGAATGCGCTTTGCATCGACGGGCCCGGCCATCCGGTTCTGCACGGCGAGTTCGCCGACGAAGCGATCATCGGCCTGCATGCCGCCGCTCAACGTGATGTCGAGCTGCGCGCGCGGCCAGTCGGCGCGCATCTTCGATGGGTCGAAGCCCTCGGTCGCAGCCTGGATGCGTTCGACGAGTGTGCTGCCGAACGGGGTCAGCACCAGTGCGCCGCGTGCGGT
>CADEDU010000063.1:0-10570 GCA_902826155.1 uncultured beta proteobacterium | reverse complement strand
CCATCCAGGTGCGCGGCCAGACGCTGCAGCAGCCAGGCGGCCGACTCGGTGCGCCCGAGCCACCACACGCCGGCACCCGCCGCCAGAGTGAGGATCAGGGCGGCAGCGCTGCTCCATAGCAGCAGACGGCGCATCAGCATAGCCGCGCTCGGCGCTTCAAAACACGTAGCCGATGGAGAAGTGGACCCGCACGCTCTTTGCGGCTTCGCCGTAGGCCAGATCGAAGTTGATCGGACCGACCGGTGAGCGCCAGCGTGCACCTACGCCATAGCCGCGCTTGAGCGCGAGTGCCGAGCGTTTGTCGAATGCATCGCCGATCTCGAAGAATGCGGCCGCGCCCCACTGCGGGTCGATCCAGCGGATGTACTCCGCGCCGCCGATGACCAGGTAGCGACCACCAACGATCGCTTGGCCTTCGGTGACGCCGATCGACTGGTAGCGATAGCCGCGCAGGGACTGGTCTCCGCCGGCGCGAAACAGCAGCTCGGCCGGAATGCCGTCGCGCGCGGGGGCGAACACTACGCCGCCTTCGGCACGCACCACGACGGTGTCGCGTGGGCTCAGCGCGAGGATTCCCACCGCGCGGCCGAACGTGCGCACGAAATTCTGATCGGACAGCAGGGCTTTGGCTCCAGCGCCGATCTGCCCGCCGAACTCATAGCCGCTGCGCGGATCGAGCACGTTGTCGAACGCCCGATAGCGCCACGCATAGCCTGGCACCAGCGCCTGCTTGGTGTTGATGCTCGAGCCGGCCGGAAACTCCCGCGACACCGTGGCGAGCAGCGACAATGCGCGCTCGATGCGGCCTTCGGTCTTGGCGTACTTGTAGTTGAACGTGTAGCTGTCGACGCGAAACTGCAGCACATCGGATCGGTTGAAGGCGAGCTCGTAGTCGTCCTGCCAGCCGCTGGTGCGCACCGGGAGCGTGAGATTGGTCTGTACGCGCTGCTCGCGCTCCTCGATGCGGGCGAGTGACTTCCAGCGCCAGCCACGCTCCAGCAGATTGATGTCGGTGTAGGCGCCTTGCACGCGCAGGCCGGTGTTGGTGCTGTAGCCCGCGCCGAGATCGAACTTGTAGCGATCGGCCTCGATCACTTCGACGCGGATCGGCAGCGCACCCGGATCCGCAGCCGAGCCCGGCTCGGTGATGACATTGACCGAGCTGAAGTAAGGAACGGTGTAGAGGCGCGTCTGCAGTTCCGCCAAGGCGCGCTGCGAGTAGGGCGTGCCCGGGCGAATCGGGTTCAATCCGTCGACCACGTTGCGGCTGTACCGGCTGATGCCGACCACTTCGAGCGTGCCGAAACGGAACTCCGGTCCGCTGTCGATCGTCACGACGAGGCGCGCCTGACGCCGCCGCGCGTCGATCTCTGCGTTCGAGGTGACGACGCGCGCAGTTGGAAAGCGCTCGGCCAGCAGCTCACGCAGCACCGCGCGCTTGGCCTGTTCCCATGCTTCCTGCCGGAAGCGCGCGCCCGGTTGGAGCGTCCATCGCGCTCGCGCGCTGGCGGTGGTAGGCGGTGGACCATTGGATGCGATCGCGCCTTGAAACGTCAATTCGACCTGTGCCACGCGTACCGGCTCGCCGAGCGTCACGGCGATCGCCACGTCGCTCACCGGTTCGCCCGAGGGCGCCACGCGCACCTGGGCATCCAGATAGCCTTCGGCAGCCAGGATCTCGCGTGCTTCGTTGGCGGTGCGTTCGATCAGGAATCGCAAGCGCTCGGGCTGCGTGGCCAGCTCGTCGCGGCGCTGCGCGATGCTCAGATGCTTTTCCAGAACGATCGTGAGCGCATCGGCGCCTTCGATACGCACCGTGTACGCCGGGCTCTGGGCGAGGGCGATTGAGACGGCGTTTGTGAGTGCAAAGACGCAGATAAGAACGCCGAAGACGAGCGTCAATCGCACGCCCGGCTTGCCACGGTAAATGAACCGCGCCCGGACGGGACATGAGACACAATGGCGCGGTAGACGGGTCGTAACCAAATCGTGACCAAAGCGGGCTTGAACGAACGCGCGACGATGTCGGATCGAGCGTTGCTCGAACGTCCTTGAGTGGTACGCGTGCGTTCATTCAGTGTGTGCGGCACCACCGATACCAACCATACCATCCGTTCTGCCTGCCCGATCGTTCCCGCGTGCCAATAAAGGAGATCGACCCATGCCTCACACCATCCGCCTGCACCGCGTCTTGCGGGCCTCGCCCGAGAAGGTCTACCGCGCATTTCTAGACGCCGATGCCATGGCGAAGTGGCTGCCGCCCAACGGCTTCACCTGCAAGGTGCATCACTTCGAAGCGAAGGTGGGTGGAACCTTCCGCATGTCATTCACCAACTTCGGCTCGGGCAACAGCCACGCGTTCGGCGGCGAGTATCTGGAACTGTCGCCGCACACGCGGATTCGCTACACCGACAAGTTCGACGATCCCAATCTGCCCGGCGAAATGCGCGTGACGGTCGAGCTGAAGCAGGTGTCGTGCGGCACCGAACTGAACGTCGTGCAGGAAGGCGTGCCAGAAGTGATTCCTCCCGAAGCGTGTTACGTCGGCTGGCAGGAATCGCTGGTGCAACTGGCGATGCTGGTCGAACCCGATATCCCGGGCTGAGCGGAGCAGCGACCATGGCCAGGCTGCGCGTGCAAAGCTTTTCGATATCGATCGACGGTTACGGCGCCGGACCGGATCAGAGCCTGAACAATCCGTTGGGCGTCGGCGGGCCTGCGCTGCACGGATGGGCGTTCGCCACGCGTACGTTTCGGCGAATGTTCGGCCAGGAGGGCGGATCGACCGGCGTCGACGACGAGTTCGCCGTGCGCGGTTTCGAGAACATCGGCGCGTGGATCCTGGGCCGGAACATGTTCGGCCCGCTGCGCGGACCCTGGCTCGACGATCAGTGGAAGGGCTGGTGGGGCGATGTCCCGCCGTACCATTGCCCGGTATTCGTGCTGACACACCACGCGCGCGCTTCGATCGAAATGGAAGGCGGCACGACGTTCCACTTCGTCACCGAGGGCATCCGCGCAGCCTACGATCGCGCGATGCAAGCGGCGGGCGGCAAAGACGTCCGGGTCGGCGGCGGCGTGGCCACGATTCGCCAGTATCTGCAGGCTGGGCTTCTCGACGAAATGCACTTGGCGATTTCGCCGGCGCTGCTCGGGTCAGGCGAACATCTGCTCGGCGGGATCAACCTGCCGCAACTGGGCTTCAAATGCACGAATCATGTGGCGACGGCTGCAGCAACACACGTGGTGCTGACGCGGGACGCGTGAGCCAGGTGAACCCGATGGGCCGCGCGCTCAGCCCTTGAACTCGATGCTCCAGTGCGTGCCGTCGCAGAACGGCTTGTTTCGCGATGCGCCGCAACGACAGAGCGTGTACTGGGTGGTCGATGCGCCGTCCGCCCAGGTTTGACCGAGCAGGTCGACCGGACCTTCCACGGCGTACGGACCGTCCGGTGTGACGGCAATGCCCGGTTCGCTCGACTGCTCGCTGCTTTGTGATGCATCGAGAGCGTAGCTGAGCGCTCCTGACGGGCAGCGCCGGATCGTCGCGATGATCGCGTCGGTCGCGGCGCCGTTCGGATCGATCCACGGTTCCGAGTCGTACTGAAACACCGCGGCCAGACCATCGGTGCAGTGTCCCGCGTGGGCGCAGATCGAGCGGTTGTCGTAGATGGTGATCCCGGCGCCGCGGAAGCTCACGCGCTTGTCGGCGCTGCCATCGTCCAGCTTCGCGCCGGAGAAGCCATTTTTCTGATGCGTGGCGTCGCAGAACGGCTTGTTGGCCGATCCGCCGCAGCGGCACAGCGCAATCACCGCCTTGGTCGGCAGCCGCTCGCCCGCTGCGGAGTGAAGATTCTCGAGATCCTTGACGAGGTACGGGCCGTTGGGTTTGCACTCGATCGTGGGGTGGCGGCTCATGGGCGGTGTCCTTGTGCGCGATGCCAGTCGTGCAATGATGTTCTTGAAGAGTCAGGCGCTCAAGGCTTCTTGCCGGTGCGACGCTCGTAGTCGGCGAACTCCTCCGGATACGTCTTGTAGTGCGGCACGCGCCAGACATAGCGCTTGAGATTGGTCCACACCACCGGCGCATCTTCGAGCTCGGTGCGCCAGTACTGATCGGCCTTGGTGACGAAATCGGCCGGATCGGTCCGCCAGTAGTTGCGCGCATACGGCACCGCGAAGATGAACAGGCGCCCGTCGCGGACCTCGTACACCAGCGGATCGCCGCCGGCGCGGATCGCATAGGCCACGCCTTTTGCGCAGAAGGCCCCGTACTGCGGTGCGTATCGATCGGGCGCCGCGCGAAAGCGTTCGAGATTGGCCGGGTCGGCAAACAGATAGGTACCGTGCCGATGCCGCAGCGCGAGCTCGGGCTTGCCGGCGACCGGTTTCTCGCCTTGAAAGTACGACACCGGATCGTGGCCGCCGAGCATCACATCGGCGCGATCACCGAGGCTGGCGGTGTTGTAGACCGCGCATCCGGCCGTCGCCGTCGCCAGCATGAGTGGAACGAATGGAACGAGGCGATGCATCGTCGCGATGCCTCCACCGGCCGCAAAGCCGACGATGATCGTGATGGGCTTGAAAGGATAGCTCTGGGCCCAGGCGGGCGAGATGGCTGCTGCCATGGTGCCGATGACAAATTGGCGGTTGGCCCCAGCGCTGGAGGTCGCTCCCCAGATGCGTTCGAATGCGCTCTATTGGGGCAGTTGCGGACAGAACCCGCTCCGTGTATGATGAGCGTCATGCGAAAAGCACAAACCAACGCCAGAGCCTCCGCCAAAGAAGCCTCCCACGAGCGCATCGTGCGGGCTGCCGCACGCGCCATCCGGCGCAGCGGCTACGACGGCACGGGTGTGGCCGACATCATGAAAGAGGCCGGCTTGACGCATGGCGCCTTCTACGCCCACTTCGCGTCCCGCGAAGCCATGTTGGCCGAAGCAGCGGACCGCTCAGGCGCTGAGTCCAACGCCTTTGCCGCCAGTGTGGTTGCCGCCGCACCGCCGGGCCAGTGCTTGCAGGCGTTGATGCAGGCCTACCTCTCTAAGGAGCACCGCGCGGGTATCGAGACCGGGTGCCCGGTTTCCGCCCTGGGTTCCGAGATGCCCCGTCAAGCGCCTGAAGTGCGGCGTGTGGCCACACGCCGCATCAAGGAAATGATCGATCTAGTTGCGCGTCAGTCGCCGGATTGGGGGCAACCCGCCGCCCATGAGCGCGCGCTGATCACCGTCGCGACGATGGTAGGCACGTTGATTCTGGCTCGTGCCGTCGACGACGCGGCGTTGTCAGACTCGCTGTGCAGTGTTGCATTGAAGCGTCTACCCCTCTCGGGGGCCTGACTTGTTCAACCCCTCTGTTTTTTCGACAAAAAATATGATGATCGTCATATCAAACGCACTTGCAGTCGCCGTCAGTGGGTGTGTCCGCAAACCTCGCGGCGACAAGGAAAATCAATGAAAGCCTTCATCGTGGACCGCTACGGCAAACGCGAGCAGCTGCGTGCCGGCAACGTGCCTGAACCTGAGCTGAGTGCTGACGAGGTGTTGATCCAAGTCCACGCGGCCGCCGTCAACCTCCTCGACGCCAAGATTCGAAACGGCGAGTTCAAGCTGATCCTGCCCTACCGCACGCCCTTCGTCCTCGGGCACGACGTGGCCGGCATCGTGCTTCGTGTCGGACCGCGCGTTCGCCAATTCAAGGCGGGCGATGAGGTCTACGCGAGGCCCGATGATCTGCGCATCGGGACCTTCGCCGAGCTCGTCGCGGTCAAGGAAGACGCGGTGGCGCTGAAGCCCAAGAACCTCACCATGGAAGAGGCTGCATCCATTCCCCTGGTTGGTTTGACGGCATGGCAGGCGCTGGTCGAGATAGCCGGGCTCACGAAGGGTCAGAAGGTCTTCATTCAGGCGGGCTCCGGCGGCGTGGGCACATTTGCGATCCAGTTGGCCAAACACTTGGGCGCAACAGTGGCGACCACCACCAGCACCGGGAACGTCGCCCTGGTGAATAGCTTGGGCGCGGATATTGTCATCGACTACAAGAAGGAAGCCTTCGAAGGCAATCTGCGCGACTACGACGTAGTGCTGCATAGCCAGGACAGCAAGACGCTGTCGAAATCATTGGGCGTGCTCAAGCCGGGCGGCCACCTGGTGTCCATCTCTGGCCCTCCCGACCCGCGATTCGCCAAAGACATCAAGGCCCCGTGGCTGGTGGGGCAGGTCATGCGAGGCCTCAGCTTTTGCGTTCGCAGGCAAGCCCAGCGCCTCAGGCTTAGCTACTCGTTCCTGTTCATGAAGGCCAATGGAAACCAACTCAGGCAGATCGCCGGCCTGATCGAATCCGGCGCAATCCGGCCGGTGGTCGACAAAGTCTTCCCCTTCGAAGCCACCAACGAAGCAGTGGCTTACGTAGAAAGCGGGCGGGCAAAGGGCAAGGTGGTCATCAAGGTCATTTGAATCATTAGATCTGAACGACTTTGCGCGCCGATCCATATGACGAACGTCATATAAAACCCGAGACACTCCTAGGAGCAGCCCCATGAACATTGAAAATTCCGTCGTCCTCATCACCGGCGCCAATCGCGGCATCGGCCTAACGTTTGCACGCGAGCTGCTTGCGCGCGGTGCCCGCAAGGTCTACGCGACCGCGCGCGACCCCGCCAGCGTGACCTTGCCGGGCGTCCAAGCCCTGCAGCTCGATGTCACTAGGCCCGAGCAGATCGCTGCCGCAGCACGAACCGCCCTCGACGTGAATCTGGTGATTAACAACGCCGGGATTGCCCAGCCCGGCGGTTTCCTGGCGCCGGATAGCGAAGCGGTGGCGCGCCGCATTTTCGAGACCAATTTCTTCGGCGTGCTGAACGTGAGCAAGGCATTCGCTCCGGTGCTCAAGGCCAACGGCGGTGGCGCGCTGATCAACGTGTTGTCGGTGGTCTCATGGGTCAATGGCGGCGAGCTGGCCGCCTATTCCGCGAGCAAGTCGGCGGCATGGTCGTTGACCAACGCACTGCGCCATGAATTGGCAGGACAGAAGACCCAGGTACTGGGTCTGCACATGGCGTATGTCGATACCGACCTCACGCGCGGGTTCGAGGTCCCTAAGAGCAGTGCCGCAGACATCGTGCAGCGCACGCTTGACGGGCTGGCCGCGGGCGACGACGAGGTGTTGGCCGACGCGGTCACCCAACACGTCAAGCAGGGCCTGGCCGCCACCCGCGCGGTCTACCTCCCTCAGGCCTAACGCACCGACACCTTCCAACCCTAACTGCCTACAGAAAGCCCGACATGCTATTCAACCCACTGTCCACGCCCTCCATGCAACTGCGCAATCGCATCGTGATGGCGCCCATGACGCGAAGCCGCGCCGTGGAAAACAACACGCCCAATGACCTGATGGCTGAGTATTACGGCCAACGCGCTACGGCCGGCCTCATCATCACCGAAGGCACCTCGCCGTCACCCAATGGCCTGGGCTACCCACGCATTCCGGGCCTGTTCAACGAGGCCCAAGTGCAGGGGTGGAAGCGGGTGACGCAGGCGGTGCACGCCAAGGGCGGCAAGATCTTCGTCCAGCTGATGCACACGGGGCGCGTCAGCCACCTTGCCAACCTGCCGGACGGGGCCGAGGTGCTTGCGCCGACTGCCGAGATCTGCCCCGGCGAGATGTTCACCGACGCCCACGGCCCGCAGCGGCACAGCGCACCGCGTGCAATGACCGTCGAAGACATCGCCCACGCGGTGACGGAATACGCCCGATCGGCCCGGCTGGCCATCGAGGCGGGGTTCGACGGCGTCGAACTGCACGCAGCCAACGGCTATCTGATCGAGCAGTTCTTGAACGCCAATGTGAACCGGCGCACCGATGCATACGGCGACGGCCTCCAGGGCCGCAACCGCTTCGCGCTGGAGGTGGTCCGTGCCACGGTCGATGCTATCGGCGCAGATCGCGTGGGCATCCGGCTGTCGCCTCATGGCATGTTGGGCGGCACCGGTGCCTATTCCGACGTCGATGCGCAGTATGAGTCCCTAGCGAAAACGCTGGCTCAGATCGGCGTTGTATATGTCCACCTGCTGGACCACTCCGCCATGGGAGCGCCACCCGTGCCCGCCGAGCTGAAATTGCGGCTGCGCGCGGCGTTCAACGGGCTGTTCATCCTGGCGGGAGGCTTCGGCCGGACCACTGCCGCGGTTGCACTCGAGGCAGGTCACGCGGATCTGATTGCCTTTGCCCGCCCCTTCATTGCCAACCCCGATCTGGTCGCACGCATGCAGGCCGATGCCGCGCTCAATCCCTTGGACATGGCGACGTTCTACACGCCTGGACCCAAGGGCTACACCGACTACCCAATGCTCAACGCCTCACAAGGAGGCTCATGATGAAACGCCTGATCATCGTTCTGGGGCTGGCGCTGTCCACGAGCCTGCAAACGATACCGGCGGCAGTGGCAGGGCCGGCCTCTACCGGCACGGCCCAAATCCAGGAGCAGGCCTCCGAGGTCTCGTGGAAGAACGTCCCGACCCAATCCATCACCGCTGGAGGCGTCGACTTCAAGTACCGAGAGCTGGGCAAGCACATCGGTGGAACGCCGGTGTTGTTTCTGACGCACCTCGCGGCGGTCCTGGACAACTGGGACCCGCGCGTCATCGACGGCATCGCGGCCAAGCACCACATCATCGCCTTCGACAACCGCGGCATCGGCGCATCGAGCGGTTCGCCGTCAAATTCGATCGAGCAGATGGCCGACGACGCCATCACCTTCATCAAGGCCATGGGCTTCCAGCAGGTCGACCTGCTCGGCTTTTCGTTGGGCGGGATGATCGCGCAGGAAGTCGTGCTGAAGGAGCCGCCACTCGTTCGCAAGATGGTTCTCGCGGGCACCGGCCCCGCCGGCGGCGAAGGCATCAGCTCCGTATCGTGGGTGACGTTCTACGACATGCTGCGCGGCTTCTTCACCGGCCAGGATGCAAAGCAGTTCTTGTTCTTCACGCGCACCCCTAGCGGCATCGAAGCCGGGAAGGCCTTCCTGGCGCGACTGAAGGAGCGCACCGAGGATCGCGACACGGAAATATCAGTGCGCGCATTCCTCGCGCAGCTGGAGGCGCTGCGCGTGTGGGGACAAAAAGCGTCAGCCGACCTCTCTGTGGTCACGCAGTCGGTGCTGGTGGTCAACGGCGACAACGATCGCATGGTGCCAACGGTCAACACGCACGACCTGGCGCGGCGGCTGCCGAACAGTCAGCTAATCATCTACCCCGACGCCGGGCATGGCGGTGCATTCCAGTTTCATGCCGACTTCGTGGCCAGCACGCTGGGTTTCCTGGCAATGACTAGGGACGAGGAGAGCAACGCCAGTACTACCTGGCCAAGCCGGTCCCAAACATCTAGGCACCCCTCAGGCGCCAAGCGAGTAGCGCGCGACCGCAGTTTCGTCCCATTCGATTCCGCTGCCAGGACGATCGGGGATCCAGAGCTTGCTGTCCTTGACTAGGAACGGCTCTTTCAACACTGGATTGGCACAATCTTGCCACTCCAGCCAATGCGCCGTTTCGGTAACGCGTAACAAATGCGCCGATACCTCGGGGTAAAGGTGGGAGGACACTTCGACTCAGGCAGCGGCGGCGATCCCAACGGAGCGCAACCAACCGGATACCCCGCCGATACGCATCATGTCTGGCATCACGTAGTCGCCCGCACCCAACTGCAACGCTCGGTAGAGCTCACGCGGTCCATAAAAATTTTCGCCGAGTTGCACCGGTGTCTTCAGGTCCCGAGCGAGCTGCGCATAGCCCTCCAGATTGTTGTATGTCGTGGGCTCTTCGAACCAGTAGAGACCTTCATCGTCCAACGCGTTGCATCGATGGATTGCATCGCCGAGCGTGAGCCCCTGGTTGAAGTCGACCATGAGCTTGATCTCATCACCCACTGCGGCGCGCACCTGTCGGATCGCCTCCAGGTCATCGGCTAGTCGGTCCCGTCCCAGGCGAAGCTTTAGCCCCGCGAATCCGCCTTCACTCACGAGCTCCGTCGCCTCTGCGGCGAGGGTGGAGGGCTCGGTAAGCCATAAGCCGTTGCTGTTGTAGGCCGGTACCGGACCGATCGAGCCTCCGAGAAACACGGCCAGCGGCATGTTGGCTGCCTTCGCCAAGGCGTCCCAGGCGGCCATGTCGATTCCAGCGTTCGCGATCATCGCGACGCCCTCGTAGCCAATCAGGTTCAGCGACTTTCTTCCAACCTGGAAATCGATGAGCGGCGCGAGTGGGGTTCCCTTTCTTGCCGCAACAAGGTCGTGCACCGCGGGCAGGATGTACTTGATCGAGTGCTGCAAATACGGTTCGAGGTAGCTACGGCCGACCACACCTTCATTGGTGTAGAGATCGATAAGAATCAGCGGCCAGTGATCGAAGAATCCGACGCGAGAAACCACCTTACGGCGCAAAGGAATCAGCACCGGCCTGACGACGACGGCGTCATAGGTTAGTTTTGGTGTCGGCATGAGTCGCTCCCCGTGCGGTTCGCCGCAGACTATACATTGATGAGGAGTTCGCTGAAGTGCGCGGGCGAACGGTAGCCG
>CADEDU010000062.1:8771-44507 GCA_902826155.1 uncultured beta proteobacterium | reverse complement strand
CGTGCGTGACGTCGTAGTGAGTGTCGCGCCGCGAAGCGTGCGTGACGTCGTAGTGGGTGTCGCGCCGCGTACCAGGCGCGTCGTCGTAATAGGCTTCGGGCCGTTTGAGCACGATGCCGATCGCCTTGGCGATCAGGATCAGCACTGCGCACGCCAGAAATCCGTAGGCGGCATTGAAGCCGAACAGGCGTTCCACCGCGAAATGCCCTTCGTGCGACACACGCAACTCGGCGAGCACCGTGAGCGCGAGCACGACGGCGAATCCTTGCCACAGACGACGGATGGTCTCGGGTCGGCTCAACCAGGGAGGACGGCTCTGCATCGGTCAGCTCGCGGCAAGTTGGCGTGCCAGGTTCAACGGCACGTCTGCGTGAAAGAACATGAGGATGGTGAGCGCCGCCGTGACGACCAGCGCCAGCACCATGATCCATGGCGCTTCACCATGAGCGTTGGTCTGCGGCGCCGGCTCCCGCACGAAGGCGCGATACACGACAGGCAGGAAATACCCGGCGTTGAGCAACGTGCTGGCAGCGATCACGCCCAGCGCGGTCCACTGATGCGCCTGCCATGCGCCTGCGACGATGTACCACTTGCTTAGCATGCCGGCGGTGGGCGGCAGGCCGATCATCGACAACGCGGCGATTCCGAACGCGGCAAGCGTCCACGGCATGCGCCGCCCGATGCCGTCGAGTTCGCTCACCAGCGTCTTGTGGCTGGCGGTGTAGATCGCGCCGGCGGCAAAGAACAGCGTGATCTTGCCCACCGCATGCGCCGCGATATGCAGCGCGGCCCCGACGATCGAGAGCGGCGCGAGTAGAGCCGCAGCGAGCACGACGTACGAGAGCTGGCTCACGGTCGAGTACGCCAGGCGCCGTTTGAGATTGTCGGCGCGCAGCGCGACGATCGAGGCGGCGATGATGGTGAAGCCGGCGACCCATGGAAGCCAGGCGAACGCCGCGCTGCCCACGGCGTCGACACCGAACACGTAGACGATCACTTTCAGCACCGCGAATACGCCCGCCTTGACCACGGCCACGGCGTGCAGCAGTGCCGAGACGGGTGTCGGGGCGACCATCGCCGCAGGCAGCCAGCGATGGAACGGCATGAGCGCGGCCTTGCCGATGCCGAACATGAACAGCGCGAGCAATACGGTGGCGCCGGTGTCCGACACGTTTCCGGCGAGGATGCCCCCCGGCATGAAGTCCAGCGTGCCCGCGAGCAGCCACGTCGCAGCAATGGCCGGAAACAGCAGCACGGTGGAGGTGACCAGCAGGATCACCAGATAGGTGCGTCCGGCGCGTCTGGATTCCTCGTCGCCGTGATGGGTCACCAGCGGATACGTGGCCAGCGTCAGCGCTTCGTAGAACAGGAACAGCGTGAGCAGATTCGCGGCGAACGCCACGCCGATCGTGCAGCCGATCGAGAGCGCGAAGCAGGCGAAGAAGCGGGTCTGGTGCGATTCGGCGTTGCCGCGCATGTAGCCGATCGCATAGAGCATGCTCACCAGCCACAGGCTCGATGCGACCAGCGCGAACAGCATGCCCAGGGGCTCGACCCGGAAGGCGATCGCGATGCTGGGGAGCATCTCGATCCATTGGGTCGAGGGTTCACCGCCGGCGAGCACCTGTGGGAGCAGCGCAGTGACCAGCACGAGCAGCAGCACCGCGGTTGCGATGCCGATGGCCTCGCGCAGATTGGGTGCGCGATGCGCAAGTGCGATCAGCCCGGCGCCGCACGCGGGCACGAGGATCGCCAGGGTGACCAGTTGGTCGCTGCTCATCGACGTGCCCCCAGGAGCATGTCGGCAGCTTCCCGCGCGTAGCCGACGTTGAACGACGTCTCCAGCCCAAAGTAGATCGTCGCCAACACCATCAGCCACGTCGGGACCAGCATCGATAGCGGCATTTCGCCCGCGCGCGGCGCGGCCTGACCGGGCGCTGCCAGGTAGGCCGCCTCGACGAACCGCCAAACGTAGGCGACCGAGATCATCGAACCGGCGACGATGATCGCCACCAGCCACCATTGACCGCGGTCGAGCGCGGCGAGCACCAGATACCATTTGGTCGTGAAGCCGGCCGTGGCCGGAATGCCGATCAGACTCAGCCCGGCGATGACGATGCCGAACGAGGTGAGCGGCATGCGTTTGCTCAGGCCGGCGATGTGCGCGAAGCTGGTGCCGCCGCAGCGTAGCGCGATGCCGCCCAGCAGCAGAAAGAGCGCACCCTTGGTCAGGCCGTGATTGAACAAGTGGGCGATCGCGCCGGTCAGGCCGGCGGAGTTCGCCAGCGCGATGCCTAGCGTCATGAAACCGATCTGCGCCACGCTCGAGTAGGCGAACATGCGCTTCAGATCGGGCTGGAACACCGCCACCAGTGACATCATCACGATCGCCAGCGTCGACAGGATCAGCAACGCCTCGTCGAACAGCAGGCGCTGGAACGCGAGCGATTCGTCGAACACGGCGAAGTAGAATCGCACCAGCACGTACACCGAAACCTTGGTCGCCGTTGCTGCCAGAAACGCCGTGACCACCGATGGGGCATAGGCGTAAGCGTTGGGCAGCCACTGATGCAGCGGAAACAACGCCAGCTTTAGCCCGACGCCGACGGTGATGAAGGCAAGGGCGGCGATGATCGCGCGCGTGTCCTGCACCGCGGGCAGTCGCTGCGCGAGGTCGGCCAGATTCAGCGTGCCGGTGAGCAGATACAGCAATCCCACACCGATCACGTAGAACGTCGCACCGATCGTGCCCATGATCAGGTACTGGTACGCCGCCACCAGCGCCTTGCGCCGCCGACCCAGCGCGATCAGCACGTAGCTCGACAGTGACGAGATTTCCAGGAACACGAACAGGTTGAACACGTCGCCGGTGATGGCGATGCCGAGCAGCCCGGTCAGGCACAGGCAATACATCGCGAAGAACAGATATTCCTGTTCGCGCGGCAGCTCGGCGGCGATGCTCACGCGCGCGTAAGGCATCACGATCGCGCCGGTCAGCGAGACCAGCACCAGCACGAATGCGTTGAGCGCATCGACCCGGTACTCGATGCCGAGTGGTGCGGGCCAGCTGCCGATGGCGTAGGAGATCACGCCGACGTCGCTGACGCGCAACGCCAGGGTGATCGCGATGGCGAGGCAGCACCAGCTCACCGTAGTGGCCAGCAGCCACGCGAAGCGCTGACGCCGCACCAGCACGATCAGCGGGCCGCACAGCAGCGGCAGCACGACTTGCAGTGCGGGCAGGTGGTCCAGCAGCATCACCGCGCCACGCCGTGAGGTTGCGCTTTCTCGTCGTCACCGTCGTCGGCTTCGAACGCAAGGATCTCGTCTTCTTCGATGCTGCCGTAGGCCTCGCGGATGCGCACCACGATCGCCAGACCCAGCGCGATGGTGGCGATGCCGACGACGATCGCCGTCAGGATCAGCACGTGCGGCAGCGGGTTGGAGTAGACCGTGAACCTGTCATCGAGAATCGGAGCCGTACCGCCGATCAGCTTGCCCGGGGCGATATAGAGCAGATACACCGACGTCTGGAACACCGACAGGCCGATCAGCTTCTTCACCATGTTGCCGCGCGCGATCACGATGTACAGACCCGCGACCATCAGGAACACGGTGATCCAGTAGCTGTAGTGGCTGGCGACGCTCATCAGCTGTCCAGGTCGCGCGCGCGCGCGGCGAACATGTAGAACACCTTCAGCATCACGCCGCACACCGTGATCGCGACACCGGCCTCGACCCAGAAGATGCCGCGCTCCTGGCCGTGCACCGGATCGTGGTCGAGCACGAAGTAGTCGAGGTAGTTGCCGCCCAGCACCAGCCCGGCGAGGCCCACGCCCGCGTAGATCAGCACGCCGGCCGCGACCATCGATTCGACCAGCGCATCGGGCAGCAGTCGGCGCGCCGCGGGCAGGCCGAACACGATCGCGTAGAAGACGATCGCCGCAGCGATGATGACGCCGGCTTGGAAGCCGCCGCCGGGGCCGAGCTCCCCATGGAACTGCACGTACAGTGCGAACACCAGAATGAAAGGCATCAACAGCTTCGCGATGACGCGCAGGATGAGATCGCCTTTCACCGATCGTTCTCCCCGTTGCGCCGGCGCCGTCGCAGCAAGGCAATCACGCCTGCGCCCGCGGTGAACACGACCGTGGTCTCGCCCAGCGTGTCGAAGCCGCGGTAGCTGGCAAGCACCGAGGTGACGACATTGGGCACGCCGGTCTGCTTGACCGATTCGGCGAGGTAGTGCGGCGCGACGTGCGTGTGGATCGGCGCCTGCGGATCGCCGAAGGCCGGCAGTCCGAGCGTGCCGTAGACCAGAGCACCGCCGACGGCAACCGACACGATCAGCGGCAGGACTGGGCGATGTAATGGCTTGGCTTCCTCGCCTTTGGTGAGATAAAGCGCACCAAGCAGCAGCACCGTGGAGATGCCTGCGCCCACCGAGGCTTCGGTCATCGCGACGTCGACCGCATCGAGGGCGACCAGTACCGTCGCCATCAGGAAGCTGTAGATGCCGGCGAGAACCACGACGGCGAACAGATTGCGCTGGCCGACCATCACCAGCACCAGTATCGCCATCAGCGTGAGCAGGGCGTTGATGATCAGCGCTTCGATGACGTCCCTCCTTCCGCGAGCAACGGTTTCAGCCCACGCGCCAGCGCCGCCTTGACCAGCGCATGGGTGGCGCTGGGGCTGGCAAACAGGATCAGCAAACCGATTACCAGCAGCTTCGCGGTGATCAGCGTCCAGCCGGCCTGCAGTGCCAGTCCGAAGAGGATCAGCCCGGCACCAAGCGTCTCGGTGACGCTCGCCGCGTGCATCCGCGTGAAGAAATCGGGCATGCGAATCAGGCCGATCCCGCCGACGATGCAGAATGCGCCACCCGTCACGAGGCACACCCAACTCGCCAGATCGAGCGCGGCGCTCATGACTGGGATCGCCCGGGATCGCCCAGGTCGCCCTGACGGAAGAACTTCAGTACCGCGATCGTGCCGATCACGTTCAGCAAGCCGTAGGTGACGGCGAGGTCGAGGAATTCCGGCCGGCCGGCGAGAAAACCGAGTACCGCGAGCAGCAGCATCGCCAGCGTGCCGATCGTGTTTGCGCCCTGCAGCCGATCGAACACGGTGGGACCCAGCGCAGCACGGGCCGTGGCCAGCGCCAACGTGATCAGCAGAGCCAGGGCTGCGGCGGCGAACATCAGCGCTTGTCCTCGAGACGGCTCACGCGCCGATCCATCTCACTGTCGACGACGCCGGCAGCACCCGCTTCGGTCAGCGCATGGACCAGGAACTCGTTCGAATCGAGCTCGACCGTGATCGTGCCGGGTGTGAGCGTGATCGAGTTCGCGTGCAGCACCAGCCCGGTGACGGTGCGCTGCGATGGCTTGAAGCGCACCAGCGTCGGGCTGATCGGCAGCCGCGGATGCAGCACGATCCGCGTGACTTGCAGTGCCGATTTCACGATCTCCTTGATGAGCCACGGCCAGTAGCTGAACACCGCCCGCCATAGATCGATCGGCACGCCTTCGCGGTCGACCAGTTCCATGCGACGCGCGAACACGATGACCGCCGCGACGCAGCCCGCGCCGGCTGCAATGAGGAACGGCTTGAAGTGCCCCGACAGCAGCAGCCAGAAGCCGATCAGCACGCCGAAGGTCGTCACAACCAGCGACTCGCGCGCCAGCCCCACCGCGGCGACGACGAACGGCAGCAGCATCAACGCGAGATAGAGCGCATCGAGATTGCGCAGCCAGGCGAAGAGCTCGTGGGCCATGGGTGAGGGTCCAGGGTGCGCGACAGTTCGGTGGATGACTACTGTCCCCGACGGGGCGGGCGGTCGACGTCGCGATGCTTGCGACGGCCGCGTTCAGCCAGCTCGGTGAGCAGGCCGACGAGCGCCACCACGAAGGGAAGAACCAGCAGAAAAACGAACGCCGGATCCAGCGATTGCAGCCAGTTCGCCAGCTCTGCCAGCACGGTCGCGTCCTCGGGAAATCGAGGATGCCGAGCGTGAACGAGCGCGCACGCCTTGCAATTGGGGCCACCCCTAAGGGTTGCCCGTAGCGACGCTACCCAGCCGGACCTTCGCGGCGCAGTTCGAGCATCGCGCGTACCAGATCGGGAATCCGTTCGATCTGCAGCTTGTCCATCAGGTGCGCCTTGTGCACTTCGACGGTTCGGGCGCTGATGCCAAGCGCCTGCGCGATCTCGCGGTTGTGCTCGCCGGCGACGACGCGGTCGAGGATCTCGCGTTCTCTGGGCGTGAGGCGCGCGAGCAGTTCCCCGAACCGGGTCGAATGCGCACGCGAATGGCGTGCGCGCTCGTCGCGCTTGCATGCCGCTTCGATGGCGGCGAGCAGTTCGACGTCGTCGATCGGCTTCTCGATGAAATCGACCGCGCCGCTCTTGAGCGCCTGGCGTGTGGCAGTCACATCACCGTGCGCCGTAATGAAGATCAACGGCAGCCCGATGCCGCGCGCGGCGAGCTCGCGTTGCAGCTCGAGCCCGCTCATGCCCGGCATGCGCAGATCGACCAGTGCGCAGCCCGCCCACTCCGGTAACGCTGCAGCGAGGAATGCCCTGCCACTGTCGAAGGCTCGCGTGGCGTAGCCCTTGAGCGACAGCAGCAATACCAGCGAATCGCGCACGCCGCGGTCATCGTCGACGATGTAGACGGTGCTCATGGCCCGCCGCTCTCGGGCGCGCGCTCCGGTGGCGTCCCCACCGGCAGCGTGAAATGGAATGCCACACCACGCGCGAGTCGTTCTGCCCAGAGCCGGCCACCGTGGTTCTCGACGATCGAGCGGCTGAGTGCCAAGCCAAGGCCCATCCCCGCCGGTTTGGTGGTCGCGAACGGCTGGAACAGCGTCGCAAGGACCGCGTCGGACAGCCCCGCTCCGGAGTCGCGGACCGTCACCTGCACCTGCGAGGTGCCCTCCATCACTGCATCGACTTCAACCTGGCGCTCGTGGGAGCTGGGCATCGAGAGCGAATCGAGCGCGTTACCGACCAGGTTGTGCAGCACGATCTCGATCTGGACCCGATCGGCGAACACTGGCGAGAGCGACGAGTCCGTGCGCAACGAGAACTCGATTGAGCCTGATCGCGCACGATCGGACCAGTGATGAACGACGGTGGCCATCAGCGCTCGCAGATCGGTCCATTCCAATCGCGATCCGCCTGTGCGGAAGAACTCACGCAGGCGGCGCAGCACGTCGCCGGCGCGTGCGACTTCCTCGATCGCCCGACTCATTGCGGCTTGCAGCTGCGGATCGGCAACGTTCCTCGCCTCGATCATCAGTTTGCAGGCGCGCACATAGTTGGCAATCGCCGCGAGCGGCTGATTGAGCTCGTGCGCAAGCGCCGAGGCAAGCTCGCTCGCCGATGCCACTCGCATGGTGCGGTCGAGCTCGCGTTCTCGTTCGCGCAGCTGCTCCTCCATGGCCGCCCGATCGGAGATGTCGCGAACGACGCCGATTCGCAACGTGCGAGCGTTCGCCACGGTCCGGTTGAACGAGGCCTCGGCCGGAAACGCTGCGCCATCGGCGCGGACGCCTGTCACCGGGACGTTGTGGACGCCATCCATATCCGGGGGCGTACCGATCACGAATCTCTCGATTGGTCTGCCGACGATGCGTTGCGCGGATTCCCCGAACATCGCTTGAGCGGCAGGATTGGCCGCCATGACCAGACCCTCCGAATCGATCGTGAGGATGGCATCGGGCGCGGTGGCGACAACCGTTCGCAATTCGGCCTCGCGCGAGCCGAGCGTCTCGAGCGCTTCTCGACGCTCGCTCACAGCTGCGCCGAGCATCAGACCGGTAATGGCGATGGCGAGCATCAACAACTGCAGATCGAGCACGCTATTCGGTGGATGTTGCGCGAATCGAAAGCCGATGAGCAGGCCGATCTGGATGGCCACCAGACACCAGACGGCACCCGGCAGGCCGTGTCGCAGGCACACCCAGATGAGCGGCAGGAACAAGAGATAGAAGTAGCGCTCCTCGTTGCCGGCGCCGACCGCGAACACCCCGACCAGGGCAGCGATGACCGCCGATGCCTGCAGCGCCGCCTCGGTGAACGGCCAGCGCGCGGGCTCGCTCGGTTGTAGTCCGCGCGCGAACAGCAGCATGACCAGCGGCGCGGCGACAATGATGCCGATGGCATCACCCACCCACAGCTTGAGGATGGCATCGAGCGCATCGGCCGGTTGCAGTGCGTTCAGGAGCACCAGCAGCCCGACGTATGTGGCCGCGATCATGACGCTGCCGTTGACCGCGGTGACCACCAGCCACACGACATCGCGCACGCGCGTCAGTTGCGCGTCGAAACGCACGTAGTGCAAGAAGGCCGACGCCGCGCAATAGCCCAATGCGAACGACAGCGCGGTGGTCACGCCTGCGACCGGCAGCGTGCCGCTTGGTCGAACGAGCAGTTCCGCGGCCAGCACGGCGATGAACACCGCCGGCCACATCCGCAATCCGGCAATCGTGAGCAAGGCGATGCTCAAGCCCGGTGGCGGATTCCACGGCGTGATCGCAAACGGTGCCAGTGGATAGAGGTAGCTCACCCAATCGAGCGCCACGTAGCCCGCGATGTAGGCGAGCGCGATCAGCACACCGGAGCCAGAAAACAGGCTGGTGTCGCCGGTTAGCGCCGACGACGCTGCGGCGCCGCCTCGCGCGACTAGCGGCGCTGCATCACCTGCCATAGCGTCTCGCTGCGTACCGGCATGTCGAGGTGGGTGACGCCGAACTGCGCGAGCGCATCGACGATCGCGGCGATCACCGCGGGCGGGGCGCTCACTGCACCGGCTTCGCCCGCTCCCTTGGCGCCGATGATGTTGGTGGGGCTGGGCGTGGATTCGTCGGCCGCCGTGGTGATCGAGGGGACATCGTCGGCGCGCGGCATGGTGTAGTCGAGATACGAACCGGTGAGGAGCTGGCCGCTCGCGGGGTCATACACGATGCGCTCGTGCAGCGCCTGCCCGATGCCTTGTGCCACGCCGCCATGCACCTGACCGGCGACGATCATCGGATTGATCACGGTACCCACGTCGTTGACGGCGGTGAACCGCGTCACGGCAAGCTCGCCGGTGTCGCGATCGATTTCCACCTCGCAGATGTTCGCGCCATTGGGATAGCTCATGCCGCCGGCGGTGGAGGTGGCCATGACGTGAATGCGTTGAGCGGTCTGCTTGCGCGCCAGCTCGAACAGCCCGATGCTGCGGTCGGTGCCGGCGACGGTGAAGCGTCCGTCGACGAATGCGATGTCGCCGCCTGCCGCCTCCAGCGCATCGGCGGCCAGTTCGCGGCCCTTCTTGATGAGCTCGTCGCCGCCGGTGAGCACGGCTTGCCCGCCGACGAACGAGGAGCGCGAGCCGATCGAACCGCTGCCCGCCTTCACGACATCGGTGTCGCCCTGAATGACGTCGACACACTCGAACGGGACGCCGAGCTTGTCCGCAAGCAGCTGGCTGAAACTGGTATCGAGACCCTGGCCCATCGACTGCGTACCGGCGATCAGCTGCACCCGTCCGTCGCCGCTCACCGTGACCTGCACGTGCTCGACCGGATCGAACGCGCCGGTGATCTCGACGTAGCACGACAGGCCGCGCCCGGCGAGCTTGCCGCGTTTGGCCGCCGCGGCCTTGCGAGCGGGGAAACCGGCCCAGTCGCCTTCGCGCAACGTGCGCTCGAGAATCGCCGCGTAGTCGCCGCTGTCGTAGATCGCGCCTAACAGTGTGGTATAGGGCAACGCCGCTTTCGGGATCAGGTTGCGGCGCCGGACTTCGGCCGGATCGAGCTTCGTCTGTGCCGCCGCCAGATCCATCAGGCGTTCCATCATGAACACCGACTCGGGGCGGCCCGCGCCGCGATAGGCATCCACCGGTGTGGTGTTGGTGAGCACGCACAGGATCTCCGCGTGCATCAGCTTGATGTCGTACACGTTGGTGATCACCTGGCCGGCGGCGATCGTGGGGATCAGCGGACCGACGTAGGCGAGATATGCGCCCATGTCGGCGAGGTTGCGGATCTTGAGCGCGAGGATCTTGCCGTTCGCATCCAAAGCCAGTTCGGCGTGCGTCACGTGCGCGCGGCCGTGCGTGTCGGCGAGGAACGCTTCGCTGCGCGTGGCGACCCAGCGCACCGGCTGCGCCAGCTTGCTCGCGGCGTAACACACCGCGACGTACTCCGGATACGGCCCGACCTTCATGCCGAAACCGCCGCCGATGTCGCCCACGACGATGCGCACGTTGTCCGGCGGCACCTGCAGGATCGCGCCCGCCAGCGCCATCTTGAAGCCCTGGCTCGCCTGACTGGCCACGTGCACCGTGTACTTGCGCGCGGCGCGGTCGTAGTCGCACAGGATCGCGCGCGGCTCCATCGTGTTGGGTGCCAGCCGGTTGTTCACCAGATCGAGCTTCACCACGTGCGCGGCGCCGGCGATCGCCTTGTCCACCGCCGCGGCATCACCCACGGCAAACACGCCGGCAACGTTGCCGGTTGCCGCGGGCCACAGCGGCGTTGTGCCCGGCTTGACCGCGGCGGCCGGATCGATCACCGCCGGCAGCGATTCGTAGCGCACCTCGACGCGCTCGGCCGCGTCCATCGCCTGAGCATGCGTGCGCGCGACGACGATCGCGACCGCTTCGCCGACGTAGCGCACCTCGCCGCTGGCCAGCGCGTGTCGTGGCGGACCGGCCACATCGCCACCTCCGGGCGCTTTGACCGGAATATCCGTGAGCACCGGCAACGGCAGGATGTTGTCGGCGGTGAGATCGGCATGCGTGTAGACGGCAAGCACCCCGGGCGCCTGCTTCGCCTGCGCCACGTCGATCGAGACGATGCGCGCGCGTGCGTGCGGCGAGCGCACGAAGTGCGCGTGCAGCACGCCGGGCATGTTCACGTCATCGGTATAGCGCCCGGTGCCGGTGAGCAGGCGCTCGTCTTCCTTGCGACGAACCGCCTGCCCGATGCCGAACTTCGGTGTCGTGGCCATCGTGCTCGCTCCTTGTGGTAGTCGGCTGTGGAGCGAGTCTACGCCGCGGGCGGCGCGGTACGCCCCCCATGCCCCCGCGCGCCGCAGCGGCAGGGGTGGTGGAGGTGGAAGCGATCAGCTGGCAGCGATACGCAGTGCCTCAGCGGGTGGTGGTACGCAGCGGCTGCAACGCGTTGCGGAACACGTAGTTCGCCACCTGCCGCCCCTGGGCGATGCCCTCGGTCTTGTCGAACGACCAGTGGATGCCCAGGTAGACGCGACTGTGTCCGTTCTCCTCCTCGGCCTCCGAGAGCGAGTTGAAGCGACGCGTCACCAGCGGCCGCACGTTGCCCTGGTTATCGTGCGTTTCGCCGTTCATCTCGTCGGAGACGAACGTGAACGCGATGCGATCGGTGCCATAGAAGTTGCGCAGCGTCTGGAACAACGCACCCCCGAACGCGGCGTGTCCCGAGGGATACGCGGGGAAGGGCGGCGTGAAGTTCGGACCCTGCAGATTGCTCGCCGGCGCGCCCAGCGGCATGAAGTTCGGGTCGCCTTGCGTGCCGCTGTTGCCGTCACCTCTGCCGGTCGGCCCCGCGCCGCGGCTCGCTTCGCGAACACCGGTGATGGGGCGCCAGAACTGGTAGTGATACTTCGAATCCCACGCGGCGATGCCGGTGTCGGCCATCGCCAGATTCGCCAGTGCCAGCAGCCGAGCCAGTTCGACCACGCTGCTCGTGCCGCGCGTGTCGGCCACGCGCATGATGATCTGGTTGTAGAGCCGCGGCGGCGCGCACAGGCTGGGCGTGCCGTCGTACGCCCAATAGATGCCGACGTCGGTCTGCGCCTGTGAGCGGACGGTGGCGGTCTTCAGCCCGTCGCCGCCCATGCGCTTGGCTTCGTTGAATGCGCTTGCGTAGTCGCGACTGTTGAGTGCCGGCGGCGGCGGCAGCCGGAACTGACTGCCTGTCTGCATCACGAACGGTCGCACTGCACCCCAACGCGCACCGAGCGCGATCGGAATCTGACTCACCGGATCAGGCCGCCACTTGCCCGGCTCGTTGCTCGGAATGAAATCGATGCCGACGCGCATCTCCTGATGCTGTGCGCCGTCGGTGGCGGCCAGAGCGAGAATGGCGGCGGCTGCGCGCTTGCCGACGTCGATGCCTTCGGCCTTGCCGCTCTCGCGCAGATTGGCCATATCGCGTGCAAGCAGCTCGTCGAACGCGGAGCGCTGCGATGGATATAGCGCGACGAGCGTGTCGTGGGCGGCCTGTGCGATCGCCGCGCTCGTGGACGCACCATCGGAGGCGCGCGGTTGATCGGTGAAGCCGCGATAGCCGCCCCGGATCGCGTTAATCGCATCGAAGATGGCCACATGCACGATCGCCATCGCGCGGCTGGAGCGGCCGGGTCCGAGCTGCTCGCCGAACACGCGGCTCTCGCCCGTGGCCACTGGCGTGTGATCGAGGCCGGTCGCATCGAGTGCGATCGAGTGCCAATCGCGCAGCCGATCCATGGAAAGCTGCCGGCGGCTGGTGGAGCGGTCGGTGGTTGCGGTATTGGGCGATGCATCGAACTGCGGGCCGAGTGCATCGCGCACGCCGCCGCGAAAGCCCTGTGCGGCACCCGGCTGCGGGATCGCGATCATCGCCACGGCGAGCGCAGGCAGTACCGCGCGGGTGAGCGTACCGCGGGTGAGCGTACCTAATGCCGCATCGCGGCCGTTGGTGGTGTTCATGGTGAGCATGCTTCGACCTCCTTCCCCGTGAAGGAGCCCGTCGCAGCAGGAGCGTGCTTGTCAGCGCGGTTCGATCGGGGATCTGGTTCCAGCGCGCTTGCAGCTGTTGTCGTCGCTGCGTTGCGTTCCCCGGCCATCACGTTCTAGTTTGGTTCAGCACGCGAACGCCGATGCGATCGAGCTCGCGGCCGTGGCAGGCGCCACTGTGCGGCGCCGATGGCCGCAAGCAAAGTGCGGGCGATTGGCGGAGCGAGAGAGCGGGCGAAAGGGTGGGTGATAGGGCTGATGCCGGGCAGGCGCGTAATCGTGGATGACGAACGGTGCGAGGTCATCAAGCCGTAACGGTGTCGCCGCACATTCGCGGCCGACGCAGGTCCGCTCACTCGCAAAGAAAGCCCATCCTCATGAAAGACGACAATCCGCAGAGCAATCCCTCCGGTAACCCGAGCTTCGAACAGATCATCCAGGCGCGGATCTCGCGGCGCGGATTTCTCGGCGTGACCGGCGCCGCAGCAGCATCGACAACCGGCGTGGGCGCTTTGCTCAGCGCCGTGCCCGCGCAAGCGCGCGGTTACGGCGGACCGCTGCTCGGTTTCGAAAGCGTGCCGGTATCGGCCGCCGACGCGGTCGTCGTGCCGCCCGGCTACAGCGCCGAAGTGCTCATTGCCTGGGGCGATCCGCTCTCGAACGGACCGGTGTTCAAGCCCGATGCGAGCAACAGCGCCGCCGAGCAGGCGCAGCAATGGGGTAGGCATAACGACGGGATGGTGTACTTCCCGCTGCGCGGCTCGCGCCACGGCCTGTTGGTGCAAAACCACGAGTACACCGACGATGGCCTGCTGTTTCCCGACGGCGTGGCCAACTGGAATCAGGAGAAGACGAACAAGTCGCTCGCCGCGCATGGCGTATCGATCATCGAGGTCAAGGGTGAGCGCAACGACGATGATCGGCGCTGGAGCGGGCGCCGCGGCCCGCGCGACTGGCACGTGGTGCGGCCTTCGCACTACGCGCGCCGCATTACCGGTATGACACCGATCCGCATCGGCGGACCGGCTTGCGGCGATGCGCTGCTGCAGACCAGCGCCGATCCGAGCGGCTCGCTGGTGCTGGGTACGCTCAACAATTGCGCGATGGGCTTCACGCCCTGGGGCACGTACCTCGCCTGCGAAGAGAACTTCAATGGCTACTTCCGCAAGAACGGTGCGCCGAATGCGATGGAGGCACGCTATGGCATCAACGCGGCGGGCTTCGGCTATCTCTGGCACACCACCGACAAGCGCTTTCGCGTCGACGAGGAGCCCAACGAAGTCAATCGCTTCGGCTGGGTGACCGAGATCGATCCGTTCCGTCCGAACTCGATGCCGGTCAAGCGCACCGCGCTGGGCCGTCTCAAGCATGAAGGGGCCTGGGTGCAGGAAGCGCGCGATGGTCGCGTGGTGGTGTACATGGGCGACGATGAGCGCAACGAGTACATCTATCGCTACGTATCGGCCGACCGTTGGCGCCGCATGCTGCGTCGTGGCGTGCATCCGCTCGACGAGGGCACGCTCTATGTGGCGAAGTTCGGCGCCGACGGCAGTGGGCAGTGGCTGCCGCTCACGCCCGACAACCCGGCGCTGGCCGGCTGGTCGCTGGCGCAGATCCTCATCAACACGCGCGCGGCGGCCGATGCCGTCGGTGCGACGATGATGGATCGTCCGGAATGGATCGACACCTTCCCGGACAGCCTCACCGCGATCGCCACGCTCACCAACAACAATCGGCGCGGCAGCACGCCGGCGTCGGTCAACAACCCGAACGGCACTACCGTTGCGGGTTCAGCGCGCCCGCCGGTGGATGCGCCCAATCCGCGCAGCATCAACAACTACGGCCACATCATCACCTGGTCGTACCGCAACGACTGGACCGAGCCCACGTTCCATTGGGACATCTTCGCGCTCGCCGGCGATCCGGCCAATGCGGCGCACGGCTCGACGATCCTGGGCGACAAGTACGGCTCGCCCGATGGGATCTACGTTGCGCCCAGCGGCCGGTTGTGGATCCAGACCGACGTGTCCACCTCGACCATCAATGCCGGTGCGTACGCCGGCTTCGGCAACAACCAGATGCTGTGCGCCGATCCGCGCTCCCGCGAGACCCGCCGCTTCCTGGTGGGTCCGAAGCAGTGCGAGATCACCGGCGTGTTCGTGACTCCCGATGAGCGCACCATGTTCGTGGGCATCCAGCATCCAGGTGAGCGTCCTGACGACCTGCCCGGCAACCCGGCCAACCCGAAGGAGTTCAGTTCCTGGCCCGACGGCGATGCCGGGGCGCGTCCACGGTCGGCGACGATCGTCATCACCAAGGACGACGGTGGCAAGATCGGCGCCTGAGCCTTCGCAAGTCGTGACGATTTGCCGATGACCGCGGCATTGCCCCACTGTCTGGGTGGGGTTATGCCGCGTTCCCTTGTCATACTGCGGTCACGAATCACTTCAACAATCGGCGCAAACATCTACCGGGAGGAGACGCCTTGAACTCGGGCCTATCCCCGATCGCGTTTGCCGCCGATGCATCGAATCAAACCGTGCAAGCGAGCTTCGAGCCGTATAGCAGCGATGGCGTAGTCGGCGAGTCCGCCGCGCCGCGTTACCTCAATCGCGAACTGGGCATTCTCGCGTTCAACGAGCGCGTGTTCGCAATGGCCGAGGATCCGAACGTGCCGCTGCTCGAGCGGCTGCGGTTCCTGTGCATCGTCTCCTCCAATCTCGACGAGTTCTTCGAGGTGCGGGTGGCCTGGCTGCAGCAGGAGGAATGGGATCATCCCGACGCCCGATTGCCCGACGGCACCGGCGTGAAGGCGACGCTGGCGTTGATCGCCGAGCGTGCGCGCGCGCTGGTGATCCGGCAATATCAGCTCTACAACACCGTGCTGCTGCCCGCACTCGAAGCCGAGGGCATCGATGTGCTGCAGCGTCGTGAGCAATGGAGCGAGACGCAACTCGCCTGGCTGCACGACTATTTCAAGCGCGAGATGGAACCGGTGCTCACGCCGATCGGGCTCGATCCGGCGCATCCGTTTCCGCAGGTGCTCAACAAGAGCCTGAACTTCATCGTCGAGCTGGATGGCGAAGACGCGTTCGGCCGCGACATGAGCGTGGCGATCGTGCAGGCCCCACGCGTGCTACCACGTGTGATCCAGGTGCCGCCCGAGATCGCCGGTGTTCCGCACGGGTTCATCACGCTGGCCGCGATCCTCGGCCGCTTCGTCGACGAATTGTTTCCCGGGATGCAGGTGCGCTCGTGCAGCGAGTTCCGCGTGACGCGCAACAGCGAACTATTCGTCGACGAGGAGGAGATCAAGGATCTGCGCGCCGCGCTGCAAGGTGAGCTTCTCGACCGACACTTCGGCAGCGCCGTCCGTCTCGAGGTGAGCGCGAGCTGCCCGGGCCCGATGGGCCAGTTCCTGATGCGCCAGTTCGAGCTCGACGAAATCGATCTGTATTCGGTAGAAGGGCCGGTGAATCTGGTGCGGCTGAGTCAGATCCCCGATCTGGTGGATCGCCCGGATCTGAAATTCGCCCCGTTCACACCGGGCGTGGCGAGCGCCGAGCGCACCGACATGTTCGCGGCGATCGCTGCCGGCGACATTCTGCTGCATCACCCGTACCAATCGTTTCAGCCGGTGCTCGAGTTCGCGCGCGCGGCGGCGACCGATCCGGCCGTGGTAGCGATCAAACAGACCATCTATCGCACCGGCACGCAATCGGCGCTGATGGAAACGCTGATCCAGGCGGCGCGCAACGGCAAAGCGGTGACCGTGGTGGTGGAGCTGATGGCGCGCTTCGACGAGGAGGCGAACATCAACTGGGCCGCGCGCCTCGAAGAGGTGGGGGCGCACGTGGTCTACGGCATCGTCGGACACAAGACGCACGCCAAGATGTTGATGGTGGTGCGTCGCGAGGACGGGCGGCTGCGACCGTACGTGCATCTCGCGACCGGCAACTACCACCCGCGCACCGCGCGCCTGTACACCGACTTCGGCCTGTTCACCGCCGACGCCACGATCTGCCGCGACGTCCATGAGGTGTTTCGCCAGCTCACCGGCCCGGGAAAGACCACGCAGCTGGCGGCGTTGCTACAGTCGCCGTTCACGCTGCATCAGCACATCGTCGACGCGATCCGGCGCGAGAGCGAGCATGCCCGCGCGGGCAAACGTGCGCACATCATGGCGAAGATGAACGCGCTGCTCGAGCCCGGCGTGATCGATGCGCTGTACGACGCCAGTCGCAGCGGTGTGCAGGTCGATCTGATCGTGCGTGGCGTGTGCGCGCTGCGCCCCGGTGTTCCGGGGTTGTCGGAGAACATCCGGGTGCGCTCGATCGTCGGGCGCTTCCTCGAGCATCATCGCGTGTTCTGTTTCCACAACGACGGGCGCGACGATGTGTACCTGTCGAGTGCCGACTGGATGGGGCGCAATTTCTTCGGACGCGTGGAAGTCTGTTTTCCGGTGAATGACGCGCAGATCAAGGCGCGCGTGATAGACGAAGGCCTGCGCGTCTACCGCGACGACACCGAGGGCGCCTGGTGCATGCGTGCGGACGGGGAATACGATCCGCCTCTCGCACCACGCGGCAGCGGCGTAAGCGCGCAACGCACTTTGTTGGAGCGCTTGGCGCAATCCGCCGGCCGCTGATCGCCGATCAGGCTCCGTCAATACGCCACTGAGTTCCATCGAATTTCCCGAACTTCGCGTTCCGAAATAACGATTGGAATCGCGCCGGCGCGCGCGCCCATACTGGCCGCTGCAAGCAAGCGACATTGCAGGAGGTCCACGATGAGCATCCGAGTCATGCGCCTCGCGCCGCACGAGCGCGACTTGTACAGCGCCCATCTGCTGGCGTTGTCCGCGCAGGAACGCTATCTGCGCTTCAGCACGTCGATGAGCGACGAGGGGATCCGTTCGTATGTGCAGAGCATCGACCTGACGTGCGATCGCCTCTACGCGGCATTCGTCGATCGCGACGCCGGCGCCGAGGCGACGCCGATCGGCATGGCGCATCTGGCACGCGGGTTCGGGTACGCGGAGATCGGCGTTTCGGTGCTCGCACCCTATCAGCGCCGCCACGTAGCCAGCGTGCTACTTGAACACTGCATCGCGCAGTGTCGGCAGTGGGGCGTGACCGAGCTGTTCACCCACTTCCTGACGCAGAACTCGGGCATGGCGCGCTTGGCGGGACGATTCGGCATGCAAATCGTCGCCGAGGGTGGCGAGTCGGACGGCTATCTGCCCGTGTCGCCGGTGAATTTCCCGGGTGCGTTGCGGGCGGCCGATCTGGCGGCCGCCTGCTGAGAGCAATCCGTCGGAGGGCGAAGGGATCTCCGCTTCGCCTGTCGCGGTGAAGCGAAGCGTGAGGCCTCACGCTGCGTTGCGGCGTGCCGGCGCCTGAAACTTGCCGATGGTCTGCTCCGTCGTCGCCACTTCACCCACTACTCGCGCGATGTTGCCGAGCGTCGCGTTGTGCTCCTCGTCGGTGCGCGTGGCGGTGGCGTCGCTGACGAATACGACCTTGTAGTTGAGCATCATCGCGTCGCGCGCGGTGCTCTCGCAGCAGTTGTTGGTGAGTGTGCCGGTGACGACGAGCGTGTCGATAGCAAGCTCGCGCAGGCGCGCATCGAGGTCGGACGAGCCGGGATTGAACGGGCTGAACCGCTTCTTGTCGACGATGAGGTCGCCTGTTCGTACATCGAGTTCGCCATACAACTCGAAGCCACCATGGCCGGGCGTGAGAATCGCTTCGCACTCGTCGGCGGCGCTGCGGGTGACCAGATGCTCGAACCACACGCTCCACGCCTGGCGCTGTCCGGCCATGCTCGCACGCAACCAGACGATGCGCCCGCCCGCCTCGCGCAGCGCCCGCGCCAGTCGGTTCACGTTCGGCACGATCTGGCGCGCGATCGGCACCTCCAGCAGCATCCCCGGCTGCAGAAATGCGTTCTGCATGTCGACCACCACCAGCGCTGTCTTCGCCGGGTCGAGCGTGGGGAACAGGGAAAGGCCGTTGGCTCGGGTGCGGATGACGCGCATCGCGACTTCGGGGATCTGGCTGTTGTGCATGGGCTCTCCGGATGGATCGGCGGAATGGGTGGAATGGGTGGAATAGGTCGCGCGACAACCGATGCGGAATTTCGCACAGGTCACGCGGCTGCGCTGATTGATGGCATGGATTCTTCGAGTTCCTCGGCGGATCGATAGCCAGGAGTGGTCTGGACAATCGGATGCCGCATCACCCGCCGCATCTCCTGCCTCGCCGTTCTCCTCCGCGGAGCGACCCATGCTTACCGTCTTGCGTTCCTTGCTGCGCAGCAAGGATGTGCCAACCTCGAAGGTGCCAAACCCGGAGGTGCCATCCACCAAAGGCGCACCCGTAGCTCGAGATACCTCGAGCACGCCGAGCCCGCAGGCGATGACGGCAATTTCGGCCACCTCGTCGTTCGTGTGCCGCGATCAGGTGTTCGACCGTGGCGAACGCATCCGCGGCTACGAGTTCTCGCTCGACCGCCAGATGCAGTCACGCTTCGCCGAACGTTCCGCGCGTATTCGCAGCGTGTACGACGAAGCCTTGCTGCGTGAACTCGCTGCGTCGCGTGTCGGGGACGTGCTTGCCGGGCAGATCGCCATGGTCAACGTCGGGTTGCCGGCGGCGGCCAAGGTGATTGCCGGGGAGCGACCGCGCGCGAGCACGGTGCTGATGCTCGACCCGCTGCTCGACAATCAGGTGGACGAAGTCGCGGTGCACGCGAACATCGATGCGCTCGGTGCGCTGGGGATGCGCGTGGGTTGGACGCTGCGTTCAACTCCCGATGCATTCGGTTCGATACTCGCGCGCTGCGAGTTCGTGCAGGTCGTTGCCTCGGCGTTCGACGGTGTCCAGTTGAAGGAGTTGGTGCGCAAACTGCGCCAGATCGGCCGCGCTCGGGGCACAGCGCCGTTCGCGCTCATTGCGCACGATGTCCAGACCGCCGATGACTATCGACTCTGTACGCAGGTCGGGTTCGATCATTTCCTCGGACCGTTCGCCACCCGACGCGAGAACTGGACCGCGCCCAAGAGCGACGTTGATCGACTGCGCGTGTTCCAGATCCTGAATCAGTTGCGACAGGGCGCGGACAACGCCCAGATCGCCAATGCGCTGCGCATCGATCCGGTGCTGACGTTCAAGCTGCTGCGCTACGTGAACTCGGCGGCGATGGGCTTTGCACGTGAGGTCACGACGATCGATCAGGCGCTGGTGGTGATCGGCGCGAAGAAGCTCTATCGCTGGCTGTCGCTGCTGGTGTTCGACATCAAGGATTGGGGATTCGCCGAGCGCGCACTCGTCGAGCAGGTGCTGGTGCGGGCACACCTGATGGAATCGCTCGCGGTCGGTACGCTCGACCCGGACTCGGCATTCCTCACTGGATTGCTGTCGCTGCTCGATCAGTTCCTGGGGCAACCGATCGCCCAAGTGCTGCCGCAGATCGGCGTGACTGAAGACGTGAAGGCTGCGCTGCTGACGCAGTCCGGCCCCTTTGCGCCCTTACTTGAGTTCGCCCGCTCGTGCGAGCAGGGCGATCAGATGGTGATCGCGGCGGCCGCGGCCCGGTGCGGTCTGGACGAAGCGGCCGTGAACGCCAAGTTGCTCGCGGCGTTGCAATGGGCGCAGGAAGTGGCGGCCGTGACGCAGTAGGGCGGACCGGGCGGTTCACCGGTTCATAGGTGCCGCGTCCCACCAGAGCTGTAGCGTCACACCCGAGGTGCAGTGCTACGGATCAGCGCAGCCGAAGCGCGCTTTCGAGGAATCCGAGATAGGCCTTCGCGCCGTCCGACAGCTCCGAGACGAGCAGCACTTCCTCGTCGGCATGGAACTGCTCGATGCGGCCCGGGCCCCACATCGACGACTCGCAGCCGTTGACTTGCAGGTACCCCGCATCGAGCGCGGCGTGACTCCAGTAAGTGTCCGGCGCGGGCAACCCATGGGCCGCGTGACCCGCGCGGACGTGCCGCATGAACTCGCCATCGGCGGCTATCGCGCAGGGGTACATGAATGGACCGCGGCGCACATCGACCGACCATGTGCCGGACGCCGACGTGGCGGCGGTGACGATGGCGGCGAACGCGGTGTCGACATCCTCTCCGGGCAGGAGCCGCCGATCGAACACCAGGCGAACACGGTTTTGTATGGTGTGCGTGGCCTTGGGCCAGCTTTCGATCGCGGTCGAGGTGATCGAAGCGCTGCCCAGGTGCGGATGTTTCGCATCACCCAGCGGCAGGTTCGCCAGGCGATCGAGCACCGCACGTGCACCGTCGATCGCGTTGACACCTGCCCAGGGCGAACTGGAGTGCGCGGCCTTGCCGCCGATCTCGACCTCGACGTCGATCCGGCCCTTGTTGCCGAGCGCGACGCGGCCGTTCGAGCCGATCGCGACGATTCCGAGCCGGGGACGATTCGGCAGGCTGCGGAAGATGTGGTCGACTGCATCGTGCCTCCCGGTCTCGCCGGCCGAGCACAGCGCGAAGACGAGCCGGTGCTTCATCGCGCTCCGTTGCGGCAGCAGACGCTGCAATACAGCCAGGGCGGCGGCGAGCGCCCCTTTCTGCTCCGATACGCCGCGCCCGCGTACTGCTTGGCCTTCTGCCGTCTGCACGAACTCGCCTGCAAACGGATCGCGCATCGACGACTGCGGATGCGTCATCGCGTAGGTCATCACGATCACGCTTTCTTGGGCGCTGGCGGGACCACATTCAGCCACCAGACTGCCCATGGTGTCGCGGCGCGTCGTCAGCCCCCACGCCTTGAGCAGCGGCTCGACGCAATCACCGATGAAGCTTTGCACCGCGGGCTCCATCTCCATGCGCTCGGTTTGTGGGCTGGGAACGCGAACGAGCTGGCTCGCCAGTTCGGCCAGTACGGCCGGCTGCATCAGATCGGCGTCTCTCATGGCAGCGATCATCATCCCTCCCGCGTCGAAAACGCCCCACGGCCCACGGCCACGAGTCGACCGGCATCGTCGGTGATGCGAATGTCGGCGACCGCGATGGATCGTCCGCACTTCACCAGGGTCGCGCTGGCTTCGAGCATGCTGCCTGCGGCCATGCGCAGGAAATCGACGCGCAGATCGATCGTGGGCACGCCGTGCTTGACGCGCGCGGCCACCGCCGCGTGTCCGGCCATGTCGGCGAGCGCCGTGATGATGCCGCCGTGCACATCGGGGCGATCGGGATCGCGACGAAATTCTTCACGCACGGGCAGGCGCATGCGTACTTCGCCGGTCTGCTCGTCCAGTGCCACGAGCTGCGGTTTCAGCCAGCCGTGAAGGGGGGGGCGCGCGATGTTCGCAGCGAGGAACTCGAATGTCGATGCAAACGATGCGGCGGGATCGGGATTGGACATGGTGTGTGATGGACGGTCACCGTAACTCAAAACTAGAATAGCAAAGCACTGGATGCGTGTATCCATTTCTGGTTGCGATCACCAGCCTGCGAACTCCAGGCGTCAAACTCGATTCGAGGAGTCAACGCGTTGTCCGACCCACGCCGGGACAATCTCGGTTTTTTCTTTTCTCCCACCGCGGCGCGTGTGCCTGACCGTGTCGCGATCGTGGATCTCTGGGGTGGTCGGCGACGATCGTTCACGTACGCTGATCTCGACCGGCGCACCGACGCGGTGGGCGCGTTCATGCAGTCGTTCGGCGCACTGCCTGGTGAGCGCATTGCCATCCTGGTCGGAAATCGCAACGAGTACCTCGAAGCCTTCTTCGGGGTGATGCGAGCCGGCCTGGTCGCGGTGCCGCTCAATGTGCGCCAGGTCGAGTCGAATCTCGAGTTCATGTTGCGTGACGCAGGCGCCACCGGCGTCATCCTCGATCAGGAGGTATGCCCCGTCGGCATCGCGCTGGCCGAGCGGCTGGGCGTTCGGCATCGCGTGATCCTCGATGTGAAGCCGTCTTCAGGCTGGGTCGGCTATGAAGATGCGATGCGTCCTGGTTTGCCGGCGCTCGCTCCGATGACCAGTCCGGATGGCATCGGGTTTCAGCCCTATACCGCCGGTTCGACCGGCAAGCCCAAGGGGGCGCGCCTCACTCATGCGGGCATGCTCTGGAGCATCCGCACTACCGAGGAGCGCTGGCCGACCAGTGCGGATGAGGTCGGGCTGGTCACCGTGCCGCTGTTTCACAAGAACGCGATGCGCGGCACGATCAAGCCGAACCTGTTCGCGGGCGCGAAGGCGGTGCTCATGCCGAAGTACGAGCCGCGGGCGTTCCTGCAATCGCTCGCTGAGGAGCGCGCCACTTTCGTGGGCGGTGTGCCGGCGATCTTCTCGATGATCCTGCAGCACGAGGCGTTGATCCGCACGCTGGATTTCGATGCGCTCAAGCTGTTCTCGATCGGTTCGGCTGTGGTGCCGCCGGAACTCGTGCGCAATCTCGAACGGCTTTTCCCGAACGTGAAGATCAAGGAGAGCTACGGCCTGACCGAGGCGGGCGGCCCGTTGCGCGCCCCCACCGACGGGCGCCATACCCCACCGGGCAGCGCTGGCGTGATCGGCGAAGGCTACGAGGTCAAGCTCGTCTCGGCCGATGGTGCGCACGACGCTGACGAAGGCGAGTTGTGGACCCGTAGTCCGTGCGTGACCGACGGCTATCACAACCGTCCGGACCTCACCGGCGAACGCATCGTCGAGGGTTGGCTGCGCACCGGTGACTTGTTCCGGCGTGACCGCGACGGTTTCTTTTTCTTCCTGGGCCGCGTCGACGATATGTTCAGCTGCGGCGGCGAAAACATCTATCCGCGCGAAGTGGAGAGCGTGCTGCTCAAGCATCCGGATGTCACAGATGCCTGCGTGGTGCCGGTTGCGCACGACGTGAAGGGGTTCGTGCCGGCGGCGATGGTCGTGGTGCGTCCGGGTTCCAGGCTCAGTGCCGGCGATCTGAAGTCGCATGCACTTGCGAACGGCCCCGCCTATGCGCATCCGCGCCGCGTGATGATCGTCGAGGAGATACCGCTGAGTTCAGCGGGAAAGCCTGACAAAGCGCGGATGAAGGCACAACTCGCCGCGGGCGCGCCGATCGCGGATTGAGCGGGCCTGCCCCAGATCAGGGCACGAGGACGATCTTGCCGACGAAATCGCGCTGTTCCATCAGCCGCTCGGCTTCGCGCGCCTTTGCCAGCGGCATGACGTGGCTTACCTCCGGTTTGCAGCGACCTTCGGCCGCGAACTGGATGCCTTTGGCCACGTCGTCTTTCGAGTAGCCGTTCGAGCCCAGGATCTGCAATTCGCGCACCCAGATGAAACGCATGTCGTTCGCGGTCTCGAAGCCCGCGGTTGCGCCGCAGGTGAGAAGCTTGCCGCGCGGCTTGAGCGTGCGAATCGACGGCACCCAGGTGTCGCCGCCGGTGTAGTTGATGACCACGTCCACACCGGCCTTGCCCGAGAGCCGCCAGGCGGCTTTGCTGAAGTCCTCGGCTGCGTAGTCGATGGTGTGATCGGCGCCGAGTTCGGCGAGGCGCGCGCACTTTGCGGCGGAGCCGGCCGCGGCGATCACGCGTGCGCCGATCATCTTGCATAGCTGCAGACAGGCCACGCCAACCCCGCCTGAGGCGCCGAGAATCAACACCAAGTCGTTTGCCTGCACCTTGCCGATCTCGAACAGCATGCGAATCGCGGTGCCGTAGGCAATCGGCACGGCCGCTGCCGTCACCAGATCGAGGTGATCGGCAACGCGAATCAGGTTGGCGGTGGGCACGCGAACCAACTCTGCCATGCCGCCGGGGATCTCTTCGCCCATCATGCCTTCGTGCGTGACCGGGTGGAGCGCGACGCGATCGCCTACTTTCCAGCCCGACACACCCGGCCCGAGCGCCGCGATCTCTCCAGCCATGTCGCCGCCGGAAATGAATGGCATCGGCACCGGAAAGCCCGGCATGCCGCGCCGCACGAAGATGTCGAGATGATTCAGGCCACAGCCGCGAATACGCACCAGCACCTCACCATCGCGTGGGACCGGATCGGGCCAATCGCGATACACGAGATGCTCGAGTCCGCCCTGCGCTTCGATGACGGCTGCCTTCATGTGCTTGGGTCTCGGTCGGATTTTGTCGAGACGCTCGGTGAGCGAGCCCTCGATCGCGCGATTGCGCCAGCAATGCACCACGGCGTACGCGCTTGCACGCTTCAGGTGCGTTGTTGCGGCACGCGAAAGATCGGACATAGACTAGCAAAATGGATACGGATATCCAATCGCGCAGGCATCGGCCAAGCGATTCGATGCGCCGACCGTCCTTCGATTCACGCGCAGTGCGCACCGCATGCACGCAAGAACGAGCACAACAAAGGAGATGCAACGATGAAGAAGGCAAGGTGGATCCGTATTGCCGGCGTGCTTCTCGCTGGAGTGGTGTCGTGGGGCGTTGCACAGGCGCAGGCGCCTTCCGTAATCCGGCTCTCGCACGGCATGCCCGAGGCGCTCGATTCAGGTCAACACGCGTGGGCGCTCGTCTTCAAGGAAGCAGTGGAGAGCGGTTCGGGCGGCAAGCTCGAGGTGCGCATCCTCGGCAACAACGCCGCCGGCAACGAGCGCCAGCAACTCGAGCGCGTGCAGAACGGCATCAATCAGATGCTGCTGGTGTCCGAGATCACCCAGCCGTTCTTCTTCAAGCCGGCGCTCGTGCTGGGTATGCCGTTCCTGTTCAGCTCCTCGCAGGTTGCCTGGCAGGTGCTCGACGGACCGTTCGGTCAGCGTTACGCGGAAGAATTCCGCAAGGCCGCCGGCGTGCGCGTGTTGGGACACATCGAGAGCGGCTTTCGCAGCCTGTTCAATTCCAAGCAGGTCATCAAGACGCCGGCCGACCTGAAAGGCTTGAAGATCCGCACCGGCGAGAACGCGGTGCACATGGCGATGATCCGCGGCCTGGGCGGCAATCCGACGCCGATCTCCTGGACCGAGGTCTATACCGCGCTCCAGCAGAAGGTCGTGGACGGCATGGAGAATCCACCCGGGCTGTTCTTCAGCATGAAGTTCTTCGAGCAGCAGAAATTCCTCACGCTCAACCGGCATCTGTATAGCGTGCACACCGCGATGGTGAACGAGAAGTTCCTGCAGGGGCTGTCGGCTGATCTGAAGCAGCTCGTCGTGTCGAGTGCGCATCTGGCCACGACCATCGGCCGTTCGCAGGCATTCCTGTTGGAGCGCGCGGCGATCGAGAATCTGAAGAAACAGGGCATCCAGGTCTACGTGCCGACCGCCGCCGAGTTCGAACAGTTCCGCACGCTGGGTCGTCCACCGGCCGAAGCGCTGGTCCGCAAGGAGATCGGCAACGAATGGGTCGACTCGGCGATCAAGGCGGTTGCCGAGGCCGAGCGCGAGCTGTCCAAGATGTGATCCATGGCTGCCTTGAAGCGGTTCGACGACCTGCTCGTCACTCTTACGTCGTGGCTGGTCGTGTATCTCACGCTGCAGATGACCGTGGTGGTTCTGCTCGGTGTGTTCACGCGCTACGTCCTCAATGATTCGCTTGCATGGGTCGAGGAACTGGCGCGCTACACGATGATCTGGCTATCGTGGATTGGCGGCGGCCTCGCGCTGCGGCGTGGCGCTCATCTCGCTGTGGAGTTCGTGATCGACGCGTTGTCGCCCCGGATGCGGGCCTTCGTCGTATTGGCCGGCCGCATCGCGACCTTCGGCTTCCTCGCGATCGTGTTCTGGTGGGGATTGCAGTTGACCGGGCGCGTATCGATGCAATCGACGATCGCGTTGGGCATCTCGATGCAGATTCCCTATGCCGCGATTCCGGTGGGCGCATTGCTCCTTGGCTACCACCTCATGGCGGTCATGGTCTTCCCATGGGCGCGGCTCGCACGTCCGCTCACTGAAGTGCAGGTCTAGGCGAGGCGGCAGCAATGGTCGGACTGACGCTGTTCGGCGGCATGCTCGTGCTCATGTTGCTCGGCATCCCGATCGTGTTCTGCATCGGGCTCGCGGCTGTTGCCGCCACCTTCGTCATCGGCGACAGCGCGCCGCTGCTGATCGTGCCCAGCAGCATGTACAACGGCATGGATTCGTTTCCGCTGATGGCGATTCCATTCTTCATTCTCGCCGGCGAGATGATGAACAAGGGCGGGATCGCCGAGCGGCTCGTCGCCTTCGCCAACTCGCTGGTCGGTCATGTGCGTGGCGGGCTCGGACACGCCACGGTCGTGTCGAACACCATGCTCGCGCTCGACACCGGCTCGGCGCTCGCCCAGGTCGCCGCGATCGGCCGGATCATGGTTCCGGCGATGGCATCGCGAGGCTATACGCGCGAGTACGCCACGGCCATCGCGTGCAGCGCGTCGCTGCTCGGTCCGATCATTCCGCCGAGCATCACGATGGTCATCTACGCCGTGGCCGCGGGCGCGTCGGTCGGTGGCCTGTTCCTGGCAGGCGTGGTGCCGGGGCTGCTGATCGCATTCGGGCTCATGGGCTACATCTACTATCGCGCGGTCATGGTGGGCGAACGGCCGCAGCAGAAATTCTCCATAGCCGAAGTGATCCGCACCGCTCGCTACGCGATCCTCGCGCTGCTGATGCCGTTCATCATTCTCGGTGGGATCTTCGCGGGCGTCATGACCCCCACTGAATCGGCCGCAGTTGCCGTGCTCTACGCGGGTCTGGTCGGAGCGTTCGTTTTTCGCAAGCTCTCGTGGCGCGACGTTTATGAATGCCTGCTCACCACCGGTGTCATCACCAGTTTCATCATGCTCATCGTGGGTGCGGCGCGTATTTTTTCCGACCTGCTCGCCGCCGAGGCGGTGCCGCAGGCGATCGTGCAGGGGCTGGTCGCCATATCGCGCGATCCGGTCGTGATCCTGCTGCTGGTCAACACGCTGCTGCTGGTGGTGGGATGCCTGATGGACACCACCGCCGCGATCATCATCCTCACCCCGGTGCTGCTGCCGATGGTCACGCAGGCGGGTGTCGATCCGAAGCTCTTTGGCATCATCATGTGCATCAATCTCACCATCGGCATGGCGACGCCGCCGGTCGGGGTCGCGCTCTACCTGGCCGCGGAGGTCGGCAAGGTCCGGATCGAGCGCCTGATCGCGCGCATCTGGCCGCTGCTGCTCATCCAGGTTGCCGTGCTGCTGTTCATCACCTATGTGCCGTCAGTGCCGCTCGCGTTGCCGCGCTTTTTCGGCTATTGACGCTGCCCAGGTCGATCCGCGGTAGCGCAAAGGCACCACCTGCGGTAGGAAAAAGGAGGCAAAGATGGCTGAATCCCACGACCGCAGCGCCATCCTGATCGCCGGCGGTCGCACGTTCGATCTCGACGGCGAGATCCACTTCCCGCCCGCGCGCGACGTTCTCGTGCTCGACACTCGCATCGCCGCTATTCGCGACGGGATCGCCGCGGATCTCGATGCAGGCCGAGCGATTCCGGAGTTGCCCGCGGGGCTCGCAGTGGAACGGGTCGACGCGCACGGCAAGCTTGTGCTGCCAGGTTTCGTGAATTCGCACTATCACTCGCACGACGTGTTGCTCAAAGGCGCGTTCGAAACCATTCCGCTCGAACTGTGGGTGCTCTCGGCGCTTCCGCCTGCGTTTCCCAAGCGCCGCACCGCCGAGATCCGCGCGCGCGTGCTGGTGGGTGCGGTCGAGTGCCTGCGCAGCGGGATCACGACGGTGCAGGATCTGTGCACGATCTATCCGTACGACGAAGCCCACGTCGACGCGGCGTTGAAGGCGTACGAGGACATCGGCATCCGCTGCGTCTTCGCGCTGCAGGTGACCGACGTGCCCGGCGTGAAGTCGATCCCGTTCTGGGACGAGATCGTGCCCGAGCACCTGCGTTCCGGCCTCGCCGGCGCGGTCGAGCCTTACGGCGGTGGCGTCGACGTGCTCGACCTCGTGCGCGAGGTGATGAACAAGCGTCGCAATCTGCATCCGCGCATCAGCTGGGCGCTCGGACCCACCAGCCCCGAGCGGTGCAGCGAGCGTCTGCTTGGTGGTTTCGGCGACATGGCACGCACCGAAGGCCTGCCGATCTACAGTCACATCTACGAGTCGAAGGCAATGACGCTGATGGCCCGCCACGGCCATGGCCGCGACGGCGGTTCGCTGATCAACTATCTCGAGCGCTGCGGCGCGCTCTCACCGAAACTGACGCTTGCCCACAGCGTGTGGATGCTGCCCAGCGAGATCGAGAAGATCGCAGCCTTCGGCGGCAACGTCGTGCTCAACCCGGTCGGCAACCTCAAGACCAAGAGCGGCGTTGCCCCGATCCGGCCCTACATGCAGGCCGGGGTGCGTATCGCGCTTGGCTGCGACAACTGCAGCTGCAGCGATTCGCAGAACATGTTCCAGTCGATGAAGCTGTTCGCCTCGCTAGCAGCCATCACCCATCCGGAGCCTGGGCCGCCCACAGCCGCCGATGCGATCGCCGCGGCCACCGTCGCGGGCGCACGCATGGCCGGCCTGGAGCAAGAGATCGGCGCACTGAAGCCGGGCATGAAGGCCGACCTGTCGATCCTCGATCTCGACGATCCCTCCTGGATGCCGCTCAACTCGGTTGCCCGGCAGCTGGTCTTCGCCGAGGGCGGCCGCAGCGTGCAGCACGTGATGGTCGACGGGCGTTTCGTGGTGCGCGACCGCAAGATCACCACGATCGACGAGCGCGCGCTGCGTGAGGAGGTCGCCGAGTTGATGGTGGAACTTCGTCGCGACCTGGCGGCCGTCGTCGCGCGCAACGAGGCGATGCTGCCGTACCTGATGGAAGCCCATCGGCGCACGTGGGAAACCGACATCGGCGTCAATCGCTATATCGGCACGGGCGAGGGGTAGCAACCAGATACGCCGGAGTGCGCGGGTCCGCTCCCCGCAACCGACGCGATTCGATGATTCGAGAGGTCTTATGAAGCTCCGTATCCTGTCCGAAGCCGACTGCCGCGCGGTGCTCGACATGCGCGACGCTATCGACATCCAGGCGGAGGCGTTCGCGACGCTCGCAGCTGGCAAGTCGGTGCAAGGTCTTCGCAGTCTGGCGACATCGGAGGATCCGCCGGGCGTGGCGATCTTCAATCCCTGCTTCTTGCGCGGCGGCGCCGGATACGGCGTGAAGGTCGTGTCGGATTTCTACGGCAATGACGCTCGCCGCGTGCCTCGCATGAGCGCATTGGTGGCGCTGTTCGACGGAACCACCGGGTTCCCGCAGACGGTGATGGAGGGCGGCTTCCTCACCGATCTGCGCACCGGCGCCGGCACCGGCCTGGCTGCCCGCTACATGGCGCGCAAGGAAAGTTCGGTCGTGGCGATCATCGGCGCAGGGCGCGTGGCGCGCAACCAGCTCGAAGCCCTGGCGGCGCTCTTCTCACTCGAGACCGTTTTCGTGGCCACGCGCAGCGCGCCGCGCGGCGAAGATTTCGTGCGGCGGATGCGTGGCCGGCCCGGCGTCCCGGCCGATCTGCGTCTGGTTGCCTCACGCGAGCAAGCGATTCGCGCAGCCGACATCGTCGTCGCCGCGACTACGTCGGAGGCGCCGGTCGTCGAGGGCAAATGGCTGAAGCCCGGAGCGTTCGTTGCATCGACAGGTGCGTACAAGCCAAACGCGCGTGAGGTCGACACCGATGTAGTGCGGAGCGCCACCTGCCGCGTGATCGATAGCCGCGCCGACTGCCTCGATCGCGCCGGAGACTTCATCATTCCGATCAACGAGGGCGTCATCACACGCGACTCGGTGGCCGAGATCGCCGAACTGGTAAGTGGCGCCCGCCCGGGTCGGCGCGACAACACCGAGACCACCTACTACAAATCTTCTGGCGTGCCGATTCAGGATCTCGTCACCGCGCAACACATCGAGCGCCGCGCGATCGCGCGCAACAAGGGCACGGTGCTGGATATCGGCGGAGATGAGCTGTAGGAAATCTGAACGATCGCTGCGAAGGGTCATGCGCAGGCTCCTTGCGGAGCTCTTATCGCCTCCGCGCTCGAGTTCTGCGCTGCTTCGCGACCGGACGGCTCGCACGCTTGGCCGCCGGGGCGAGCGTGGTGCGTGGAATCTGCGGCGGCAGGCAATGCGCGATCGCCTCGGCGTTGGCCATCACGTGCTCACGGATCGCGCGCTCGGCGCGGTCGAGATTGCCTTTCTTCATCGCGGTGAGGATAACGTCGTGCTCGAAGCCCGGGATCTCCGGCCGCGAGTGGGTCTTCGTGAACAGCCGCAGATAGGGACGCACCGCCAGGCGCAGGCGACGAATCTCCGCGGCGAGGCGCGGGCGCCCGGCGAGTCTGCACAGCATGTCGTGGAACTCGTCGTGCCGTTCCACCCATAGCGCACTCTGCGCTTCGAGTCGCCGCAGGCGCTGCAGCGTCAGCTCCAGGTCTTCGAAGTCTTCGAGCGTCGCGTTCTTCACCGCCGTGCGCACGGCCAGGCCTTCGAGCACCGCGCGCATCTCGAACAGCTCGATCACTTCCTCCGGGGTGCGGTTGGTGACGACTGCGCCGCGATTGGGCCGGATCGTCACATATCCTTCGGCGTCGAGCTGACGCAGCGCCTCACGCACCGGCATGCGGCTGATGCCGAGCGCCTGCGCGATCGTTTCGGCGCGCAGGCGGGCGCCGCCGGGCAGGGCGCCGGAGACGATCTGATCCTGCAGATGAATGTAGGCCTGCTGCTGCGCGTTCGGCGCGAGAGCGGCAAGCCGTGATGGAGAGTGGGAGCTCAAAACGCTGGGTGGACTGATCGAGCTGGTCGGGCTGATTGGGCTATTTGGGCTAATCGGGATGAACGGTCGACGCGGACTCGTGGGTTTGGTGTGCCCAACGCCGCAGTGCTCATGAGACTCGCGTCGTTCGCACGAGCGTAGCGGAACGGGACGGTGAAGTCACCGCCGGGCGCTGCGCCTTGACGTGCGCCGCAGCTTGGACGACATTGGATTCTCGTAGCCAATTTGCTCCGTCACACGATGCTCCAGCCACTCTCGCAGCGGTCGCCGGTCTACGGCCCGCGCGGCAAGATCGGTATCGTCATTCCTGCCAACAACTCGGTGATCGAACCGGAGCTGTGGTCGGTGCTGCCCGCCGGCGTGGCCCTGTACGGCACGCGCGTAATTGCCCGCGGCGACCTCACGCCCGAGGCCATCCACCGGATGGAAACGCAGGTCGATCGTGCTGTGGATGAGTTGGAGGCCACCGGCGTCGACGTGATCGCCTACGCCGACATGGTGACCACTTTCATCATGGAGAAAGGGTGGAACGAGGCGAAGGTAGCGGCCATCGCCGAGCGCACCGGATGCAAGGCGATCTCGGCGTGGACGGCCTTGCGCGATGCGCTCGCCACGCTCGGTGTGCGGCGGTTCGCACTGGGCACGCCTTATCCGGCCGCGATTCACGCGCGCGCGTTGCCGTTCTTCAAGGGGCAGGGCTTCGAGGTCGTCGGTGATGCGACGCTCGACGTACTGGCGATGCGCGACGTTCCGAAGATCGACGGCGTCGCGCTCGAGACGTTCGTGGCCGGGCTGGAGAGAAATGGTGCCGATGCGATCGTGCTCCTTGCCACCGATCTGCCGACGTTCGCGAGCATCGATCGACTGGAGCAGCGTTGGGGTTGTCGCGTGCTTTCTTCCAACCAGGTGATCCTGCATGCGGCGTTGCGTGCGGCCGGCGTGAACGACGCAGTCCCTGGCCTGGGGCGCTTGCTGCGTGCCTAGCGCCTGCTGGACTTCACTGATTCTCGGAACTCACACCAAAGGCTGAGCGGATGGCGTCTATCAACGGCAAACGACTGGTCGCGGATCTGCGCCAGCTGGCGCAGTTCGGCAAGTTCGGCTCGGGGGTGGATCGCGTTTCGTTCTCCGCGGCGGACGTCGAGGCGCGCCAGTGGCTGCTGCAACGCATGCGCGAAGCAGGGCTCGACGCCGCCATCGATGCGGTCGGCAACGTTCGCGGGCTGACGACGCAAGCGTCGCGCGCTGTGGTCATCGGTTCTCATACCGACTCGGTGCCCAAGGGCGGCTGGCTCGATGGTGCGCTCGGCGTCATCTATGGACTCGAAATCGCGCGCACTCGGATCGAATCCGGGTCTGCTCCGAGGTTGGGCGTGGACGTCGTGTCGTTCCAGGACGAGGAGGGAACGTATCTGCCGTGTCTGGGCAGCCTCTCGTTCTGCGGCGAGTTGTCGTCGCAGATGCTTGCGAGCGCGAGGTCACAGGGCGGCGAGTCCTTGCCCGCGGCGCTAGCCCGCGTGGGCTACGCGGGCACGTCGTGGCGAAGCGATCCGGCCCGCCATGTCGCCTACATCGAGGCGCACATCGAGCAAGGGCCTCGATTGGAAGCTGCGCAGCGCCGCATCGGCGTGGTGACCGGCATCGTCGGCATCAGGCGCTTTCGCGTTCTCGCCAAAGGGCAGGCGGACCATGCCGGCACCACACCGACTGCGATGCGTCGCGACGCGTCACGACCGCTCTACGAGCTTGCCGCGCGGGTGCATGGCGAGTTCCCGGCGCTGGCGGGGTCCGACACGGTCTGGAATGTCGGCGTCATGAATGTCCGGCCGGGCGCGGCGAACGTCGTGCCGAGCGAGGCCGACATGGTCGTGGAGTTTCGGGACACATCGAGCGCTGTGCTCGATGCGATCGAAGCGAAGCTGCTTGGCTGGATCTCGGCCGTCGATGGCCGCTCCGGTGTGAGCGTGGAAGCAGCGCCGATCGCGCGCATCGTGCCTACGCTGATGGCGGACCGGCTTCAGGACATGATCGAAGCAGCAGCAGGCGCAGCGCGTGCACCCGCTATGCGCATGCCGAGCGGTGCGGGGCACGACGCGATGGTCGTGGGCAGGTTCATGCCGGCGGGCATGCTGTTCATTCCGAGCATCGGCGGGCGCAGCCACGACATCGTGGAAGACACCGCCGAGGACGATATCGTCCTGGGGTGCGAAGTGCTGGCACGCGCCGTGGAACAACTCGAGGCGGCTTAGCCGCCTCGGTGGGCGACGCTCGAGGTAGGTCTGGCGGCAGGACTAGTGGCAGGACTAGTGGCAGGACTGGCGGCAGGACTACTTGGCGACGACGCGCAATTCCGCGCGCGGCGGGAGGTACCGTTCGATGTAGACCTCGTCGACCGACGGCGTCGCCTTCATCTGGAACGCCTTGGACGCCTGCTCGATCGTCCGGGCCAGGCGCGCCTTGTCGACGTTGGACATGCCGTTCTTCTCGACGTTCGCCGACATGAACATCGCATCGAGCGACATCTGGATGCGTGACTTCTCGATCTCTTCGTTCAGCAGCGCGTCGCGTTTCTTCACCGAATTGAAGGCCACGTTCCGGTCGCGGATCATCACGTTCAGGCCGTGCACCGTCGCGCGCACGAAGTCGGTCACGGTCTGCGCGTTCTGCTCGGCCCATTGCGGTCTGGCGATGATCGCGTGCCCGTAGAGTTCGACGCCATGGTCGGCGTAGGGCATCAGACTGATGTCGCTCGCGGCGATGTTCATGCCGCGCAGATTCATCATGATGGTGGTGATGTGCCCGGTCACCGCATCGGTCTGGCCGCGGATCAGCATCGTTTCGCGCAGCTGCGGCGTCACGGTGATCCACTCGATCGAACCCTGATTGATGTTGTTCAGGCTCGCGAACAACGGGAACACCTGCCGGCTTGCGTCGCCGAGCGGGGCGGCCAGCTTCTTGCCGGCGAGATCCGCCGGCGTGCGAATGTTGGCCGACTTCATCGATGCCACCGACAGCGCCGATTTGTCGTGCACCAGCGCGACGGCGATCAGCCTGCTCCCCGGGTTGTTCGAGTTGTGGTTCATCATCGTGTAGACGTCGGCGAGGCCGAGGTCGTAGGTGCTCGCTGCCACCTTCGCGACGGCGTCACCGGAGCCCGCGCCGCGATCGACCGTGACGTTGAGCCCGTGTTTCGCGTACACGCCGTCGTCCGCGGGGATCGTGAACACCGCCTGCTGTCCCTGGAAAGCCCAGTCGAGCACGAACTTGACGTTTTTGCTCTGTGCCGAAGCCAGGCCGGGCATGCTCGCCAATGCGATCGCGGCGAATGCTGAACCGAGCAGTCGAGCTTTCATGACGTTCTCCTTTGAGCGGGTGACATGGCATCGGTCGCGCGCCATGTGGCATGAATCATTCGAAATCCAGAATAGCCCATGGGTGGATTGGATACAAGAATCCAACTCGGCGAGCGGACGATGCCCGATCAAAACGGCTCGAAGTCCTTCAGCGCGGGAATCACCTGCTCACCGAACAGGCGGATCGAGCGCATCAGATCGGCTTCGGGCAGGTCGTCGAAATTGAATTCGCCCAGGAATGTATTGAACAGACCTTCCTTCGCGGCGCGGTGCAGTTTCTCGGCTACGGTCTGCGGTGAACCGATGAACACCAGGTCGTTCTTCAGGATGTAATCCGGATCGAAGATGTTGAGGAAGATCTGCGCCGCGCCGGCCTCGCCGCGCGCGATGAACATATCGGCGAACGCTTTCAGCCGTTGCTCGAAGGTCTCGCCCGGCGCGGGTTCCTTCAGAAAACCCGAGTAGGCGCGGCTCGCGCGGAACAGCGCCGTGTCGATCGCCTTCTGGTCGGTTTCGTCGACGTACACCGGCAGCGAGTAGGCGATCTTGGGCTTGCGTGCGTGGCCCGCCTTCTCCCATTGGGCGAGAAACGTGCGATAGCGCGGTGCCGCCTCATGGCGCGGGAACACGATGAAGTAGCCGGTGTTGATGCCGTGCTCGGCGCAGAACGCGAGCGTCTGCGGATCGCGGCTCTGCATCCACAGCTCCGGGTGCGGCTGCTGCATCGGCAATACGGCGAGCTTGGCCGACCGGGTGCGATGGCATTCGCCTTCGAAGGAGAACGGCTGGGGGCCGAAAGCGGCTTTCAGATAGGGCACGAATTCGAGCGTGGGCGATTTGCGCTTGGCGTGATCGACCTCGAAGGGAATGAAGTAGGGCGCGGTGATGCCCGGCACCAGCCCCAGCTCCATCCGGCCACCGAGCATCTGATCGACGAT